>NZ_JBFTPM010000002.1:0-569466 GCF_056398505.1 Rhizobium sp. 01T437 | reverse complement strand
TCCGACGCCCTTGCGGCGATGTAAGCGCCATGACATCGCCCGTCACCTCATCAAGCTCAATCGACCAACCGCCGGCACTCAGGCGGGTCTCCCGGCTCGTCCTGCCGACGAGCGCCGGCGCGAAGAGCTCTGCGAGCACCACCTGCGCCTGCTGCTGATCGTCAGCATCGAGTTCGGCGACGGCCTGATCGATATAGCCGCGCTGCTCGTCCCATGACGCCTCGGTATAGGCGAAACGGTAATCCGTTTTGCGCGCGGCGTTGAAATCGGCTTTTGCCCAAGCCTTGTCGTCGCGCAGATAGGATTTGATGTCCACCCCGCACGTATGCTCCGCCACCATGGCGAGCCCGCGGCCGAAGGCGAGCCTGCGCGCATTGAGCCCCTCGCCCGCAAAGCGGTCATAGAGCCGCTGCAGGGCTAGAAATTTCGCCGTCTTCAAGGGATCGGTGGCGCTGCCATGGACCCAGCTATCGCCCAACTCCAGCTCCAGCACCGGGAAACGCTCGCGCTTTTCCCAGAGGATCGCGCCATAATCCTCCAGCGTCGCCGCGCGGATGACCGCGTCAGGTTCCAGGCGGCGCATATCGCGATAGGCTTCCGCCGTCTGCGGCACGCTCTGCGGGCCGATATTGTCCTGCGTATGCGCAAAGCTCAGCCCGTCGTCGAAACCTTCGGGGAAATAGGTCTCGCCGTACGAGCGCTGATACATGACGACGACTTCGGCACCATCAGGCGCGCGCCAGCGGAAGATGTCAGGCACGTCGGGCGGCGGTGAAGCCGTGTTGACGCCGAGATGCAGGAAGCGGATGCCGGCCTCGGCAAGCAACGGCACCATACCGAGTGTGTGGCCGGGAACGTCGGTCATCTTCGCCGCTATCGTCTGCTTGCCGAAACGGCGGTCGAGCTCCTGCGAATAGGAAAGACCCGCGCGGAACAGGTCTGGCGACATGAGCTCCGTATGCGTGGTGAAAGGCAGCCCATGCCAGCAGATGAGCCCGCGTTCGATCGCCTGCTCCAGTGCTGCGACCTCGGCAGGCGAGCGCGAATTCAGATGATCCCAGATCAGCCAGGCGCCTGTCGTCCAGATGAACTTCGGCTCTTCAGGGTTTTCGGCATAGAAATGCGCACCGGTCTCGATCGCCTGCGGAATGAAGCGCTCGTGATATTGACGGCGGACCTTCTCGGCATGGTCGGTGAAACCGATATCGAGATGGGTCTTGAAGACCAGGTGAACGCGCTTTTCCGTCATCTGCATTCCGCTAGATCAGTCCTGCCGTCGTCAAGCAGCTCTCATGAGACGCAACGCAAATGATTTTGCGTTCGACACGCAATCCCGATGCCCTCCCAATATGGCACAATGGCATTTTGTGTAATCGTTTCCACAAAGACCTTTGCGCTTTGTGGTAACGATCCGTCAAGCATATTTGCTTGAGTAGCCCCGAATATGCTGGATATTTCATCGAGCCGGACTTTGCCCATCTTGCTTCCAGCAGGCAACGCAAATTAAGTGGCTACAAAATGTGAAAACGTGTTCATACGCCATTAACCTGACTGACCAAGGCGTTGCACTCGCGATACACCTGTCATCTTGCTGCCTTACACGACATAGCCCGGACCTCTTGCCAATGGCCTCCATGATCGAAATCACCGTCCATGTCCCACGTTCCGATCAGGCGAGCGAATCCCTTACCCTGCGAGAATCCGCTGGGAGATTTCAACACGGCCATATCCGGGCGGGCCGCTTTTCTGGCAGTTGCGCGGCGTCAAAATGGCGCGGCGACCTGTCCGGCACGCACTCGTCGATCCCGTCTGCATGAAAGAAATGCGTGACTGATGTAACGATAAAGGAGCGATTATTTCTCTTCGCAGAGCGTCCGGTGAACCTCTGTCCAGAACAAGGCAAGCAACGTATCGCCGTTGCGTTCGGCGACGAGCGCGCGGATCAGCGCCTCGGAGCCAGCCATGTCCTGCCAGCTCGATCTCAGCCCTTTGGYTGCCTGATGGCACTCGGCGATATCGAATGTTCTCTTGCTATCCATCTGGAGCCTCCCCGAAAAAGGCGCTAACAGACGGATCTGGAAAAGTCATTCCCCGCATATGTGGGGATGCCTTGTATTTTTGACATTCCTCGCGGTAGGATTGAACGGTTTGAGACAGGCGGCACGATGACGGAAAATAGTTATTCCCAAAAGTTCGAAACCGTTTTCGAACAGATCAAGGCTGCGATCAATGTCGATGCTTCCATCCGCATTTTCCAGGCGGAGTATGCCGTTGACTATGTCACCTATCACCTCGCCCAGACCATTGCGGCAAAGATCGATGCCCCTTTTGTGYGCACCACCTATCCGGATGCCTGGGTGTCGCGCTATCTGCTCAACAGCTATGTGAAGGTCGATCCGATCGTCAAACAGGGCTTCGAGCGCCAGCTGCCCTTCGACTGGAGCGAAGTGGAGCCGACACCGGAAGCCTATGCGATGCTCGTCGACGCCCAGAAGCACGGGATCGGCGGCAACGGCTATTCGATCCCCGTTGCCGACAAGGCGCAGCGCCGCGCGCTGCTTTCGATCAATGCCCGCATTCCGCTCGATGATTGGACCGCCATGGTCAAGCTCTATCGCAATGAGTGGATCGAGATCGCCCATGTCATTCATCGGAAGGCCATCTATGAGCTTCACGGTGAGAATGACCCGGTGCCGGCGCTTTCCCCGCGCGAAATCGAATGTCTACATTGGACGGCACTCGGCAAGGACTATAAGGACATCGCCGTCATCCTCGGCATTTCCGAGCATACGACCCGCGATTACCTGAAAACCGCCCGCTTCAAGCTCGGCTGCGCCACCATTTCCGCTGCCGCCTCGCGGGCCGTACAGCTGCGCATCATCAACCCCTAGAACTTCCTGACCAGATTGGAGCCTTCTGCTGGCTAAACGTCGGACGTACCGGAAGGTATGCCCTTCTCCATCAGTTTATGCCCTGGCGAGAGCCTGCTCCGCAGAATGCTTTGAGCTGACCAGACGCGGCTCGAGCCTACCCCCCCATATGCGGGGGCTCATCTGTAGGCACCCATATGAGGGAATTTCCGATCCCGCCGTCCTGAACCATTCTGCCCTCACGAACCCAACACGCTGGAGGGAAAAATGTTCGTTATCATTCAGGCACATGAGTATCAGAAATACGCTTTCATACTCGACCAGATGTTCCGCCTGCGCAAGAAAGTCTTTGCGGACACCCTTGGCTGGAACGTTCCGGTAATCGGCCCCTTCGAGCGCGACAGCTATGACTCGCTCTGCCCGGCCTATCTCGTCTGGTGCGACGAAACCCGCACCCGCCTTTATGGCGGCATGCGCTTGATGCCGACGACCGGACCGACCCTCCTCTACGACGTCTTCCGCGCAACCTTCCCGCAGGCAGCCAATCTCGTCGCCCCCGGCATCTGGGAAGGCACTCGCATGTGCATCGACGAGGAAGCAATCGCCGACGATTTCCCCGATGTCGATGCCGGCCGCGCCTTCTCCATGCTGCTGCTGGCGCTCTGCGAATGCGCCCTCGATCACGGCATCCACACCATGATCTCCAACTACGAACCCCACCTGAAACGCGTCTACAAGCGCGCCGGCGCCGAGGTCGATGAACTCGGCCGCGCCGACGGCTACGGCAAATATCCGGTCTGCTGCGGCGCCTTCGAAGTTTCCGAACGCGTGCTGGACAGGATGCGTGCATCCCTCGGCATCGATACCCCCCTCTACACCCGCTACGTCCCGACGCGCTCCGTCGTGACGCAATTCCTGGAGATGGCAGCATGAACCGCTTGAGTGAAACCACCGTACAAAAAGATATCGGTGCGTTGGAACGACATATCCTCGCATCCCGCGATATCGCCACGCAGATGGGAGACCCCTTCCTCTCCTATCTCCTCTCGATGGCCCTCTTCACGATCTATGAGAAGAAGGCGCATCAGGAAAACGACCTGCTGAAGAGCAGCTACAACTAAGCAATTCCAGCAAAAGTGCGCAGCGGTTTTGCGTCCGGAATTGCGTGAAAACAAAGAGGTAGAGCATTTCCGTGACTCGAAGAAAAATGGAAATGCTCTAACGGCTCCCCCGGGGGCCAGCGGCCGGGCTTGAAGCAGACCTCCCCTTCAGGCTCGGCTGCGCCTCCCGATCTCAGGCGCCTCACCGAAACATTCGGCTCCCGGCCGGTTTTACGATGATCGAAAAACCAAGGGAGATAGCCATGACGGACCGGAATGAGGACCGCGTGCGCGAGCGCGCCTACGCAATCTGGGAAGTGCAAGGCAGGCTGGATGGCGAAGATTTGCGTCATTGGAGCGATGCCGAAGCCGAACTGCGTGGCGAAACCACAAAGGCCAATGAACAGGCTCGCAAGCAGATCGAAGAAACCGAAGCCGCGACTGGGGCAACGGGCGCCCCTCCCGCCGCCGTCGATGGCGAGCCCAGATTGATCGCTCTGGCCTGAGCTACCGCGTCATGGAAGCGATCGCCGAGATCAAGGCCTCGTGCTGATAGGGTTTCGGCAGGAAAGCCGTGTTGGCCGGCAGCGACAAGGGATCGAGCCGCACCAGGCCCGAGGTGATGATGATGCCGATATTCGGCCGCATCGCCCTCACCCGCTTGGCGAGCTGTATGCCGTCCATGGAACCGGCCATGTTGACGTCGGTGAAGAGGACATCGACATCGTTGCGGGTCTTCAGAAGCACCATTGCCTCATCCGCGCTCCCAGCCTCGAGCGCCACGTGCCCCACCTCTTCGAGCACATCCAGAATATTGAACCTGATCAGCGGCTCATCTTCGACGATGAGCACCACGGCACCCTGGGAAGCCACCATTCTACGATTGCCCTCTTCAGATCTAGTCTGACAGGAGTAAATGTAGCCCGCGTGTGAAGGTTCCAGAGGGCAAACCGGAAATATGCATCATCCACAGATGCTTGCGCTCATGGCTTGTGACTGTACCGGATTTGCGTTAAGCGGACAAAAGCCGCGGGAGCCATTGCCCCGGCTGACCRCACCATGGGTGCCGGGCCTGTAGCTCAATGGTTAGAGCCGGCGGCTCATAACCGCTTGGTTGGGGGTTCGAGTCCCTCCGGGCCCACCATTTATTTCTAGCCTTTTGTTTTGTTTTTTTCCGGGATAAATCCCGCACTGGTAGTCAAGTGCGGAGCAACCTCGGTCTCAAGCGTGACAGGCGCATTTAGTTTGAGCGTTTTTATTCTGAGCGTTTCACTTGCAATGTCGACGATCCATTCCCGGTATCACGTTTCCAAATTAATTGATTTAATCCTCTTCCATCTTTCCAGCATACACCCTCGGAACGTCGCCATGCAGCGTTATTATTATGCCCCCCGGGCCAAACGTTTCTTTCAGCAATCATAACCATAAGAAATGTGAAACTACTCCCAAGGACCTCCGAAAGGTGATCTTCCGACAGCAATACAACGGTCCCGCCGTCATCGCCCCTAAACTGTCGAAATACGATCTCTCCGTTACAATCTCGCCAGCTACCAGAACTCGTTAAATCTGGACTAAGCTGTAACTCTCGCGCAAGCCAAGGCATTGGCAGATAGTTGCTGAAACCTTCAGGTAGGGAAGCATCCAGATGCCGCTCCCACTGATAACTAGCTATCAGAGAAGCATATGGAGTTCCGGCAGGCAAACGCCAGCTGTCATAGCGCCATTTGTCCTGCGGCCAGGACGAGCGCCATGGAGACTCGTATAGAAAAGCGGCATCTGTTATTTCCGGCGCGGGCCAATGATGAAGATCAATTTCATTTTTTTCCATAAAAGTCTCAGCGATAACTCTCGCGTCGGTAGATTTTACCTTCGCTGTTGCTAGGAACCGAAACTCCTGCATTCGGAGGCCATGCTCCGCCTTCTGTTCGACCGAATACTTGTCAGTAACGGATTGATGTTCGTAAGCTACCAACCATCGTTTTCCAGCTCCATCCGTTCGGAATGGCATCTGCTTTAGAGCAGTCGCTGGGTCCCGCTCAAATGGCCAACGGGACAACTGCCATTCGTCAACAGTTGAAAGCTCTATGATCGGGGCAGTGGCCCACGAGTTAGTGACGATTGACACCGGCTCAACCATGTCATTACGCTCAAGGATAGTGGGATCAATGTCCCGCTCGAATCCGATATCGATAGATTGCTGATATCTCTGTGGAAGGTTCTCAAATTCTCCTTCCATCCAATAGTTATCTGAGAGCCTGCTCAGAAGCTCATCCAGGGCTAGCCATTGGTATTTTTTCCCAATCCGCTCAATCACAGGGCGATCGCGGGAATACATTCCTCTCCCGCTACTATCGGTTGGGAAGCGTTTTTCTGTCCAACCATAGTCGTAAGCTCGTTTCCCGACCCATCTTTTGAGAGCTGCTTGGCTAAACTTTGCGACATCGGCCTTATCTCCCTCAACCCTGTAAAGGCCTGGCGCCGCATCTATCGCAAAACGCTCTATTTCATCCGCCGACAATAGTTGTAAAAGTTCACGTTCCGCAGAGGCGACGTCGGCCTGCCACCGCGAGACGTCCTCCTCACTAGGTGGTGTGGGCTCGCCACCAAAGCTCACTATTTTGATGCCATACCAGTAAGGATTGGCGTTACGCTCCAACCGCTCGAAAGCAACTATCCTTTTCGGATCACTTCCAACGACCTCCCTTTCAAAACTATGTAGCCTCTGTCGCGCGGATAGCGAAACTACACTTTTCAAGGGGATTTTTAAGAAACGGCGAGTTCTTGAGTCGATCTCGTATTGGGCAAAATCAGACATTGAAGATGTAGTGGAAGACTTGATTTTCTTATCGCCTGCCTTTTCTGCTAGCTCATCAAGTTGTTTCTCGGTTATTGTCAGTCTTGGTTTTGGCGATTTGAATGGCGGTTGGCAGGAAATCAAATCCACCGAATCCGGCAACGCAGAATGGGACGCCGCCAACTCAATTAAGCCCTGAGCGTAATCCCGGAGCAGGATGCCGTAGGGCGGGCTGCCGCCTTCAAATATATTTTTGTAAATTGCATCGGCGTATTCTCGCAACTTCTCTTTTTCGGGGTGTCTGCAACATTCACCGAAGGCTGCAGCAAGCAATCTCTCAAGAATATAGAGATCGTCTGTCTTCGCGAAGCGCTCCAAGAGAGTCACGAAGATATCCTTATTCACCGAGAATAGATTGGAGAGCGCCTTTGTAGCTTTATCGCGTATTGGCCTGTTCGATGCCGTAAAAAGCCAACACAAGGTAAGAGCTGCAAGGAACTGGTTTTGACGGTTCGTGTGCGGAGCCTGCCCGCCGAGGCACCATTCGATCAACAAGCCGACGCCGGAGTCCGCGTCTCCCGTTTGACTATTGAGCCAGAGAGTCCAGGTGGCATCACGGTGCGGCAGTTTCCGTTTTTCGAGATTCCGATGCAACATTTCAGCGTTCCATGGATGATCTGCCGAAACAGCAACTTGAATAAGCACGTCCAATGGGTTCTGGTCGCAGTCACTGAGCGCGTTGAGTAATTCCACGCTACGGTCGRAAAACGCAGACCTGTCTCTCCATTTGACGCTTTCGGTGAATGCTTCGGTTACGCTCCAATCCTGCCACCACTTGTCAAAGCCGCCAGGAAGACAGTCGACTAACTCTTTTTCAAATTTCTCCGGCAATACAATGGAGAGTGCATCAACCAACCCGCGCCATTCCCAAGCAATATAGTCCTTTGACTCGTGGACGCAGAAGCCAAGAGGTCCGTTAGGCTCGAACGCCTCAGAGATATCTACGACCTTTTCTACGGCTTTCTCGGCCATCAAAAAATCTTGGAAGCGCTGAAAACTAAACCTCACTACATCCGCATCGGCAAATATATCGCCTTCAGAAAGGGGATTAGGGTCTTTACGAAGCAAGCCATAGCGCAGAAATAGGGACAACCATTCCGTCTCTGACTTTGGTTGGGTCCCTCCGAACTCAAAGGCTATTAAACTGCGGCATGCATCCAAATCTAGAAAATCTCTTTGTTCAGACAGCATTTGGGCGGCAATTTGCTGCGCCGTTCTACCAAGCTTCGACGCAAGGGGGATTGCGGAACTCTCATTAGCTTGGATGTTTTTGCCCATACTTTCGAGGTAATATTTTAGGATTTTTTTTGTTCCCGTGAGCCCCGGGGGGAATTCTGATTTGCAATCCCATTCTAGGGAAACGCAGACGGAGCGCAAAAAGAGCGGATTTACGAATTCTGGAGCCAACCAAGGAGTGCTCGGCCGCGCAATCCCACGCTTGTCCAGATAAACACGAGCGGCTTCCAGTTGCTCTTCTGGAGATTCAAAGCCACGAATATCAAAGATTGGAAGCTGACCTACCGCGCCCTCCGGGACCGCAGCGTCGAAATATTCAGTTCGGCACGCGATTACACAGCACACAGTCTTGTAGCTGCGTATTTTATGAATAAATGCTGCAATGTTGCTTCGCCAAAATCGGCTGCCGACGCCCTCGTTTATCGCGTCGATCAATAGCAAGGAGCGGGAACCGTTTGCTTTGCCCGCAGCATCGAGTGCACCAAGTAGCTGATCTGAAGTTCTGCCAGGAAGCCCGAGTTGATTGCTGATTTGTGTCCACAAGTCGGCATCATTTAAGCGCTGCCCAAGTAATAGAAGCGCAGGTTGGCCTTTTTTCAGCGCGTCGGCTGCACATTGAGCTAGAAGGTGACTTTTCCCGGCACCCGCATTGCCCCGGACAAACGCGACTCGTCGACATTCTGCCGTCATATATTCAGATCGGACGAGGTCTCCAAGCTCAGCTGCGGCCGAGTGGAGTTTTTCGATTTCGTCAATACATCTGCGGAGATCGTCTCTCTCCGGAGCCTTATCGGCCAACGTCCGGGAATGAGCCCAATACCATTCCTGCAACTTATTCGCGGAAGTTTCCAGCGCCTCTATTCGCTTGATCCAATCGTCTGAATCCCAATCCTGATCGGGGGGCGAACAAAAATCTAGCTCGATTGCGAGCAGGTTTGTGTACGCAGTCCGTATTACCGTAATAAGATCACTATTCGGTTGAGCTGATAGTGATTTAATTCTGTCTTCTTTGAGCCAAGACTTCCTGATTGCTCCAACAGCGACATAGAGTTTCGCTCGAATGTCTTCACTTCTCGTGATTGTTGAAAAGAGATTTTGTATTCTTACGTTCACATGGTCTTCTGGATGATACCGCTCATCGAGCGAAATAATTGACTCATCAAGCTTTTGACGAAACCATGCCAGGGACAGCGGGATATCACCGAAAAAGAATTCTCGAAGCCCTTCCGTTCCGCTTGCTAAAAGTCGCAGAAGTAATTCGCTCTTTGACCACATTTCGAATTGGAGGTCAGGTATGCCTTGAGCAGCGGCAGCCTTTCTCCATTTCTCCTTATGTCCTTCCCAGTGCTCCCACCCAGACTTTCCTTTCCTCTTGGTGCCGGTTTTATCCGTGAGATCACAAGGCAAACCAACAATATATTTTTCCAGGTCAGGGTGCGTCCTGATTGCTTGAGAAACTGACTTCTCTATTTGAACCCAATCAACATCCCCGGCGCGAAGAAAATATTTCGCTTGGTATCCGACTTTTTTACCGTTTGGTTGAGTCCAATACGCTTCCACACCGCCATCACCACCCGCACCTTCAACCCGCCGAAAGCGGGAGCCTTCGGGAAACTGTTCGCGGCGCGCCAATTGACATAAAAATTCCTCAAAAGAAGCCCGCTGCCCTTCGTCAAAGGCATTGATCTTGGAAAAATCATACATGATTCACGCTGTGGTTGGAGCAATTCAAGGTGCGCAATTCAAAGCGACATCGATCCAAAAGTCCAGTGAGTCGGGGGATCTACGAAGTCGGTAACCTTTCTGAAATCCAAGCCTTTCCGTGCGTGGCAAACGTGACGGGAAAGATGACCATTTGCCGCCCATAAAATTCAGACTCATTGTCTCAAGTAAACGAACGTTTCTGGGACAGAAGGACTAACGGCTTTGGTCGAACTGGTAGGATACCGTCGCCATTCATTGCCGCCCCCTCATATTCATGATAGCTTAATTACGCTTTCGCGCTTGTAAGCCAGTAATGGCAAGACGGGGGTGCGCGATGAATGTCTTTTGGATCAGCTTCATCTGTTTCGGCCTTGGGATTTCCGCAGCGTCCGCGGGCCCACTGCACGATGCCGCGCGCGAAGGCAATGT
Organism: Rhizobium sp. 01T437; assembly: GCF_056398505.1. Taxonomy (NCBI): domain Bacteria; kingdom Pseudomonadati; phylum Pseudomonadota; class Alphaproteobacteria; order Hyphomicrobiales; family Rhizobiaceae; genus Rhizobium; species Rhizobium sp. 01T437. Next base: position 559,273 of record NZ_JBFTPM010000002.1, on the reverse strand, counting down.
CGAGCGCGTCAAACAGCTTGCCGATCAGGGAGCAAACCTCGCTGAACTGGATGATACGGGCGAACCGGCGCTGCTGATTGCGGCCCTCTCCGGCAAGGCCGATGTCGTCACCCTTCTTCTTGATCGCGGCTGCGACATTGAAATCCGCAATAAGGGCGGGCTGACGGCCCTGCATGCGGCAGCCTATGGCGGTCACCTCGATATCGTGGAGCTGCTGGTGGCCAAGGGTGCCTCCGTCAACGATCACAAGAATTTCTACAGCATGACGCCGCTGCATGCGGCAGCCGAGGAAGGCCATGCGGATGTCATCGCTTTCCTGCTCGCGCAGAAGGCCGATATCGAGCCGAAGGAAAGAAATGGCTACACGCCGGTGACCCAGGCCGGATGGCGATCGCACTGGGACGCCGTCACTCTATTGTTGAAAGCGGGCGCCGCCTGTCAGGGAGCGGACCTCACGGGTCAGTGGCTCTATGACGAATGCACGAAGCGAAAATGAACGTGCGCGCCTGAAAACGGGAGCATTGAAATGTCTCACTGGAATGGATTTGTGAAGGCTGCAGCTATAGGTGGCCTTGCCGTCCTGCTGCTGGCAAACGAGGCCACAGCGGAAGACTTCATCAATACGGGCTATTTCGGGGATGTGGCGATCAAGGGCTATGACCCGGTCGCCTATTTCACGGATGATAAAGCCGTGGAAGGGTCGCCGCAATATTCCCATCACTGGCTGGGCGCGACCTGGTATTTCGCCAGCGCCGAGCATCGTGACATGTTCGTCAAGGATCCCGGCAAATATGCCCCGCAATATGGCGGCTACTGCGCCGATGGCGTGTCCTTCGGGACGGTCACCACCAATATCGATCCGAATGCCTGGCGGATCATCGAAGGCAAGCTCTATATCAGCTATGATCCGGGTGCCGCCGACGGACTAGTGAAGAACCCGACAAAGGTGGTCGACTCCCAGAAGCACTGGTCGGAAGTGCAGAACATCCTGATATCGGAGAAGGCACAGAAAGACTGGCAGCATCCCTCTGCCCAGTAGCTGATCAATCACCAGTCAGCCCTCGATCGAAAAGAATTTCAGCGCCTGTGGCGTGACATGTACATATGTCGCGCCGGGCTCCTCGGGGGTGCGATTGCGATAGACGTTGCCGCAGACCATTCTATCGAGAAAATAGCCCGCGAATTTCTCGCAGAGCCAGTCTCCCCTGATCTCGACTGTGCCGGTAATATTCGTGTTGGCGCTGCGATAGGCGGTATTGCCGGCTTTGTCGAAGAACTGGACGAATTGCGTGCCGTTGCGATGTTTACCGGTCCAGGTCTTGTCGCTGATGAGATCGCGCAACTGCTCGCCGGTGACCTGATCGGCCTGCGCGCCCTGAAATCCAAAGGGCCATTCCGGAATTCCCGCTTTCTGCAGCCTGCTCAAATGCAGGTTCAGATCCTCCTTGCGCCAGTAGTCGTAGAGATAGCTGTAATAGGTCAGATTGCTTTCGGGAAAGAGCGCTAGCAGCTTCGTCTTCTCCTGCAGGCTGCGTTTCTTATCGCCGTCCTCGATATAGGCTGCAGTCAGGAATTCGCGCGCAGCCTCCGCATTGGGAAGCGCGTCGCGGGCCGCCTCCATCAGCGAGATCGCCCGGTCGTCATCACCAACGATGTAGAAGACGATACCCGCAAGCAATTGAAAGCCGGGCGACGGCGAAGGATCGAAGCGCAGCGCCTTTTCAATTTCGGTAGTCGCCTGGTCATGATTGCCGATATGAGCGAGCACGAGGGCCAGATTGCCATTGGCTTCAGCATCGCTCGGCTGCGCCTGCACGGCACGGTTCGCCGATATCAGCGCCTCCGTCTGGCGACCGTCGACCAATTGCAGGAGGGCAAGGACCGTATGCGCCCGCGCATTGTTCGGATCGATCTTCAATGCCTGCCCTGCCGCGTCATAGGCGATCTTGCGGGCAACAGCGGCCGACCAGAGGATATTGTAGTCGTTGCGCCAGACATCGACGGCGATGCGCGCGATACCCGCATGCGCATCGGCAAAATTCGGATCGAGGTCGATCGCCTTCTGATAATAGGACAGCGCCTCACGATAGGTCGCCACATCCCCATAGGTGAGACCCGCCTGCTCGGCGCGCATATAATAGTCGTAGGCCTCGAGATTCTCCGTGGGGATCTGCGCCAGTTGCGTGCGCTCGCCCTCGCTGAGTCTGATGGCAAGTGCTGCGATGATCTTGCTGATGACATCATCCTGGACTGCGAAAAGGTCGGCATATTCGCGGTCGTAGCGTTCGGCCCAGATTGAAAGCCCGGTCAGCGCGTCGATCAGTTTGACATTGATGCGCAATCGCGAGCCCGCGCGCTGCAGCGTGCCTTCAAGGACATAATGAACGCCGAGCTCGGCCGCCACATCCTGTATCTTGCCGCTATTGTCGCGCACGGCGAAGACGGAATGGCGCGCGATGACAAAGAGCCCGGAGACTTTCGACAGTTCCGTAATCAGATCATCGGTCAGGCCTTCGGCAAGATGATCGTGCTCGACGTCGCCGCTGACATTGATGAATGGCAACACGGCAACGGAGGGCTTGTCCGGCAAAGGATAGGCAAAGCGCTGGGTCAACGATGGGTTTTCGAGCAGCGCCCATGGTTGCCACCACAGCGCCGCTCCTGCCAGAATGAGCAGGATGGCAACACCAGCCATTGCCGCGATTCGCCGGCGGCCGAGATATTCTCGCAGATTGCTGAACTTTTTGGCTGCCGCCGGATCGAACACGACGCGGTAGACGCGCACGGGCTCGGGGATGCTTTTGACCCTTTGCTCGCCAAGCGAAACGAAACCGACATCGAGCTTCGATTTCACCTGGTCGTAGGCTGGCCCGGAGATCGCGATCCCGCCGGGCTCGGCGAGCACCTGCATACGGTCGGCGAGATTGACGCCATCACCGTGAATGTCGTTCCCCTCGACGATGATGTCACCCAGATTGATGCCGATGCGGAAATCCAGGCGAAAATCGGCCGGAATCTCCGCATTGTGCTTCGCCTTCAGCTTCTGCACGTCCACCGCGCAGCGCATGGCTTCGACCACACTGTGAAATTCGACCAGCAGCCCGTCGCCCATGGTTTTGACCAGCCGCCCGCTATGCTCGGCTATCAGGGGCTCGACAACCTCCCTCATGTCTGCCTGGAAACGCAGACGCGTCCCCTCCTCATCGACCTGGCTTAAACGGCCATAGCCCACGACATCGGCGATCAGGACGGCTGCAAGGCGGCGCTCCATGTCAGTCTCTTCCCCCGAAAGGACGACAGCGCGGCATCTTACAGCACCGCTATGGCCGATACCATCGCGGCCATTGACCGGATCTCGGATGCCTTAGGCTGACCGCGATCCCTTCCATGTCATATCACTGTCATATTCTGCATAGGTGGCATGCCAAAATGCCCATTGCCGCGCCACGTTGCGCAAATTATATGCTGCCGGCTAACAAAAATAAGAAAAAGCGAGCTTGCTATGCACTTGATTTTCAAACGCCGCAAAAGCGGCCTTATACGACGGATCGTTAACAGCTTCGATTCTGCCCAGCAGCGCTATCGTGATGCGCGCGAGGCAAGGAAGACCGCGATCCATCCTTCGTTTCTGGACGATTTCGGTATCTGACAACGCGGGCGCTCCAGCCTAGGAGCGCTCGGCAACCCCTTTTGGGCTGGGTTCCATCACCCTCTCAGGCAACCTTCTGATCCCGAGATACCATGCCGGTATTCTGCCTGATCTCTCCCTTCTTCAACATGATCCCGCAGGCAAACGCGACGGCGGAGAACACGAAGAAGAACGATTCGCCGATTGCCAGCCGGTTGTTGGAGTTGGACAGGATCGTTCCAAGGAAGAATAGCGTCACCATGCTATAGGCGAGTAGCGCGCTGAGGCTGATCAGCTTAGCTCTCCACGCAGCTAAAACGCGGCTGTACATGGCCGTTGCCAATATGGCGAAAACGATAATGCCGAACAGCCCGTGACGGACAAGCATTTCGAAATAGCCGTTATGGAGCAGCGTATAGGGCACGCTGGCATAGGTGGTCGAGTTCCAGAGCGTCAGCCAGTGGTTGCCGGCACCAAAGAGAGGCGCCTGCGCAATCACTTCCGAAGCATTCGCCCAGAGCTGCAGCCGCTCGCTCATCGACTCCGGCGTATCTTTTGACGCGATCGCAGCAGCGACAGCATTCCATGTGCCATGCGCAGAGATTTCGGTCTCGATCCGTGCGGTGGCCTCATAGGTCGGACCGGCAAACCTCCAGATATCATCGCCGCCGACAAAAAGCGCTGCTGCGATGAGAGCGACGATAACAGCCCCTACCAAGGCGGCCCGGCGTCTATTTGCGTAAAGCAGCAGCGAGGCCAGCATGAGCGGCCCGACGAGGACGAGGCTCAGCCAGACGCCTTTCGCCTTGGAGCCATAAATATTGAAAAGGCAGAGCGCGATGATGAGTGTCGCGACGGCAATAATCCAGCTGCCGGAACGGCGCGCAAGCTTGCCGGTCTCCCAGGCGTGCAACAGCCAGTAGAAGGCGCCGATCATCAGGAAGCCGCAGCCGATTGCGCCATGGATCAGGTTGTTATGGAAGAGCGGCGAAATACGGTCATCGCCTGCAAGAATCAGCCGGTAGTCGGTGGAGATCAGCAGGGCGGCAAGTGCGATCGGGAAATAGATCGCAAAGACCGTTTCGACATGTTTCCGGCTGGAATAAAGCGCGATGCCAACAGCCGGGAAAAACAGCGGAAAGGCGTAGAGCCAGTCGGACGCGCCCTTTTCACCGTCGACGATCAGGCCGAAGAGGAAGCGCAGCAGCGCGTAGGCGCCCCAGACAAGGCAGGCATTGGCCAGCCAGTCTCGCTTCAGCAGACTAAAATTCGGCTTGCACCAGATAAAGGTCGTCCCGATCAGCAACAGGGCCGCATAGCGATAGCTATCGCTTTCCAGAATGGGAGCCGAAATCAGCAGCAGCCATAGGATGACGAGGACGGGCTTGAGGCGGGGGGGCGTGGCAATCGGCTCTTCGCTCGCTACCATAGAGAATATTGCACCCTTCTAGCATAATCGGCGGCGCGAAGCAGATGCGTGACCGAGCGGCGTATTCCCTTGAATTTCTGCCGTCTGTAGTCGAGCTTCGTTGCAATCGCCGTTTCGTGGCTGTTCGGCCCTAGCTCTATCAGATTGTTCTCGACCGTAAAGGTATTAACCTCGGTCGACCACCCGCGTTCTAATGCCACATCGAAGGGATAGACCATGACGGTCATCGTCCTCCCTGCGGCCCGTGGATGCAGCGGCCGGTGGCATCGCCGAATTTCGTCGTCGCCTTCTGCAGGATGCCTTTGGACTGGTGGTTGAGCAACTTGACCAGTTCCGCTTTCGGAACCGCGGCAAGCGCAGCCTCTACACGTTCCATCAGATCGGGCTGCGGTTCCACGTCATCTTCCATGATGATCGCTGCATCATTGCTGACGTCGAGCGCCAGCGAATTGGCCTTCCGCGAAAGCCCTTCCCATCGAGCAATGGAGCGGTTCAGGTTGATGACATAGGCACCGATTTTCATAAAAGCGAAACTTCAGCATGAGACAGAAATGCGGCTCTTTATAAGTCGGGGCTTAACTGCGGGCAACATCCACGTCCAGATTACCTACCATGCGTTGATTGCCCCCTACACCCTTTAGTCGAAAGCAATCATCATGATAAAGCAATTCTCATATCGATTCCTGCCGCAATAGCTTCACAATCCACAGACACAAAGCTCGCAGGGACGCAAACAGCCGAGGAACAAACATGGCGCCGAACTACACCAAGACTGCCCTTCTGACAGCCTTTCTGAGCCTGCCGCTCGCGGCATCCGCGCCGCTTCTGGCGCAGGAGAATCGGCCGCGCGAAGCGGTCATCAACGTATCAGGAGAAGGCGAATCGGCATTGGCTCCCGATATGGCCGTCGTCAATCTCGCAGTGGTCAAACAGGCAAAGACAGCCCGCGAAGCGCTCGACGAAAACAACAAGGCGATGAACGAGGTGCTGGCCGCGCTCAAAAAGAGCGGCATTGCCGATCGCGATCTGCAGACCTCGGGCTTCTCGATCCAGCCGCAGTACAATTACCCGCAGCCGGTTGATAACCAGCCGCAGCCACCGCAATTGATCGGCTACCAGACCAGCAATTCGGTCACCGTTCGCGTCCGCGACCTGTCCAAACTGGGCGAGATCATCGACCAGTCCGTCACTCTCGGCATCAATCAGGGCGGCGATATCCAGTTCACCAACGACAAGCCCGAAGCAGCCTTGGAGGCAGCCCGCAAGAACGCTGTCGCCAACGCGATCAAGAAGGCGAAGACACTGAGCGAAGCCGCCGGCGTGAAAGTCGGTCGCATCATCGAGATCAGCGAGAATGTCGTGCGCCCGATGCCGCAGCCGGTCTACCGCGCCGCGATGATGAAGGAAGCCTCCGATGCCGCCGCCGTTCCGGTCCAGGGCGGCGAGAACAGCTACAATGTCACTGTCAGCGTGACTTTCGCAATCGAGCAGTGACCCTCAACAGGGCGCTTCGGCGCCCTGCCCCGACGGGAAAGCCGTTCAAAAGAAAACCGCCCTTGCTGTCTGCAAGGGCGGTTTTTTATGCGATGGACGATCGTGCGCCTGGTATCAGCGGCGCATGAGCGGGCAACCGCGAACGTTGCCGAAGGTCATCTGGTCGGGGCCGCGGCGGCTCCAGCCCTGCACGATGACACGGCGCGGCGTGATATCGACGACGCGTGTGCGGCGCAGACCGTAATCCTCAGCGATGTTTTCCGCCATGCGCGGATCGCAACCGCCACGCGGTGGACGCCCGTAGCCCGGCGGAGGCAGAGGCGGACGGCCGTAACCCGGCGGCGGTGGCGGCGGGCGGCGCCAGTCCGGCGGGGGCGGACCACGGTCCGGTTCGCCGATAATAATATTCACCTGTGCTGCCGCCGGCGCAACGGTGCCGGCCAGCGCAGCAGCGGAAAGAAGGGCGGCAAGCCCCGCCTTCGCCAGAAACTGCATCATAAAAAGATCCTCGTGGTTGATAGCCGCGCGGGCAACTGCCGGAGCCTGTTTCGGAATCACTTACATACAGTTCCGAGAGAAAACGGGTGACGGTGTCGCGGTCAAGGCAAAACGGCCGGAGCTCAAGTTTTCCTGACTCCGGCCGAACGAATTAGCGATACATGAGCGGGCAACCGCGCACATTGGCGAAGGTCATGCGGTCCCAGCCACGGCGATCACGGCCGGCAACGACGACCCGGCGCGGCGTAATGTTGGAAATACGCACGTCGCGCAGGCCGGAATAGCGGGCCTTGCGGATGGCCTCCATCGGCGAGCAGCCGCGAACCGGCGGGCGGTGATACTGCGCCTTGACGACGAAATCCGTCTGGGGCGCGGCGAAAGCAGCGGAGCCGGCAAACGGGAGGGAACTCAGGGCGAGCAGTGCGGCAAGCGAAGCCTTGGCAAGGAAATGCGACATTGGTGTTGTCTCCTCGTGGTGTTTCCTCGATCTCCCTTTTGGGATTGTCTGGAGACTAAACGCATGAAGCTGAATGCCGCTCGAATCGCCCATTCAGTTGGCATTCACAAGGGTTAATGACCTCACGGACTCAGATGCAACACCACTTCGCGCCGGTGCGGCCGGTCACGGTGCTCGAAGAGATAAATGCCTTGCCAGGTGCCAAGGACCAATCGGCTGTTGCCGACGGGGATGCCGACCGAAACCTGAGTCAGAGCCGCCTTGATGTGGGCCGGCATATCATCCGGTCCCTCTGTCGTATGAACGACCCAACGCATTGATGGGTCGGATGTCGGCGGCACGAGGCGGCGGAAAAAGCTGTTGAGGTCCGTCTTCACGTCGGAATCGGCATTTTCCTGGATAAGCAACGAACAGGAGGTATGGCGCACGAAAACCGTCAGCAACCCCTCCTCCGTGCCGGACTGTCGCACGAAAGCTTGGGCTTGATCGGTGAATTCGTAGAGGCCCTGACCACGGGTGGAAAGCGAAAGCATCGTCTGGGGCAAGGCAGTCTCCGTCGCAGATTGTCTCTCGCGAGGTGGCGCGCCTTGCCCTCGAAGTCAATGGCACAGGTCCGGTGTTAGAGCCGCAGCAACTCCTCGAAGCCGCCATAGATCATGCGCTTGCCGTCAAATGGCATCTTCCACTTGTCGCTGGAAAGGCGCGGATCGGCCATGACCTTGGCATTGATCTCGTCGCGCTGCTGTTTGGATTTGTAGAGGATCCAGGAAAAGACCACCACCTCGTCATCCTTGGCCATCACGGCGCGTGGAAACGAGGTCAGTTCGCCATAGGGCACGTCGTTGCCGAGGCATTCGACATATTCGAGCGCGCCATATTCCTTCCAGATCGATCCGGCATAGGCGGAGAACTCCTTGTAGGCATCGACATTCTCGCGGGGGACGGCGACGATGAAACCATCAACATAGGACATTGCATTTCTCCTCTCGTGTTAACGTCCGAAGGACGTTCGACGCCGGCGGCATCCGACATTGCCGCGTCAATTAACGCCCGCGGCCTATGCGGCAAGGAGATAAGGCCTAGCCCTGAAGGGTCTTCACCTTCAGAAGGTCGGGGAAAAGCCGCGTCCACAAGAGCACGACGACGATCGTACCGAACCCGCCGACAATGCCGGCCATGACCGGGCCGACCACGCCCGCAAGCATGCCGGATTCGAATTCGCCAAGCTGGTTCGAGGTGCCGATGAAGAGCGAATTCACGGCATTGACGCGGCCGCGCATCTCATCCGGTGTCAGAAGCTGCACGAGAGAGCTTCGCACAACGACGCTGACCGTATCGGAGGCACCGATGACGAGCAGTGCGACGACGGAAAGCGCGATGTTGGTCGAGAGCGAGAACACGATGGTGGCGACACCGAAGACCGCGACCGCCGCCATCATCTTCCGGCCGACATCCGATGTGAGGGGCCGGCGGGCCAGCACGATGGACATGGCAAGCGCACCGATTGCGGGCGCCGCGCGCAGCAGGCCAAGACCCCACGGGCCGGCATGCAGGATATCGCGCGCAAACATCGGCAGCAGCGCTGTCGCGCCGCCAAGCAGCACTGCGAAGAGATCGAGCGAAATCGTGCCGAGCATCACCGGCCGGCTGCGGATGAAGGAAACGCCGGCGAAGACGGAGGTAAGTGTCACCGGCTCTCGTTTCGACGGCGTCCACTCCATGCGGATCGAAATCACATTGAAGCTCGCCACGGCAAAAAGCACAGCTGCGACCGCGAAAGGCGCAATGGGGCTGACGCCATAGAGAAGACCGCCGAGCGACGGGCCAATGATCAGCGCCGTCTGCATCAGCGAGGTCGAAGTGGCAACAGCTCTCTGCAGCATCGAGGCCGGCACAATATTGGGCAGGAGAGCCGCCATGGTGGGCCGCTCGAACGCGACGACGGCGCCCATGATGGTGACCGCGACCAGAATTCCTACCGGCGAAAGCCATTGCTGCCAGGTCGCGACCGCCAGCACCAGTGCAGTGATCGCCTCGATCAGCTGGCAGACGAGCCCGATCCGGCGGCGATCGAACCGGTCGGCGACGTGACCGACGACAAAGGTCAGCACGGCCATCGGCAGGAACTGGCAGAAACCGACGAGGGCGAGCGCGAAGGCGCTGTGTGTCTGATCATAGATCATCCACCCCATGGCGATACCCACGGCCTGGAAGGAAAGCGAGGAGAAGACGCGGGAGGCGGCGAAGTTCAGATAGCCGGGATGGCGCAGAACGCTATCCCGCTCTTTCACTGGTATGTCCATTGTTCAGTCACCGGCCTGCGGCCAAGCCACAGGCACATATAGGAATCTTATAAGAACGGAACGGTGTTCTGCTTGAAAATTATTTATGTCAACCGGAATAAGCCCCGGCGCGCAATTGCCGCATCAATGTGGGGGAGGACAGCAGCCGACCATCTGGCACGCGGCAGTATGGAGTTGGTCACGCATATCGAGCAACCACATGGTCTCTTCCATGACATCAAGGATTGCCGTACGTAAACCCGGATCGACAAGCGCGAGTAGCTCGTTCTGCGAACTGCCTATGGTCGCCGTGCCACTGAGAAGCTTCCTCATCTGCTCGACAGAGGGAGCGGTGGAAATCTCGACCCTATCCAGAATGTCCGGAGACGGAATGCCCATCCAGGCAAGTGCGGAAGCAACGAGCACTTTGGAAAGCGCCCGGCATAGAGGACAGGACAATTCCTCAGATGTATTGACGATCTTCCGCTTGAAACAGGCGATCGTCGCCCGGACCTTGCTGTTGACGGCTGCAAACATGCCGACAGCGATCCTGCGGGCAGCGTCGACAGGTCTCAATATGTAGACCCTTTGTCGGCTCCGAAGTGATGTGGCGGCACTATTTTCCTCATTGAAACCCTGAACGAGGAAATCGCCCCTTCCCGCCAGTATTTCCAGAAGGATCAGAACGTATCCGTCACTGCGAGAAATATCGAATTCAAGATTGAAAGAACCATCGCCGATGCTCTCTACGATCCGGATATCCAATACTTCGGAGCGAAGCTCCACCTGATCCAGTTTCATGAAGCCCCCGGTCTGCAGTATCCTCGCGCGCGGCAAAGATACTGCAACCTGAGAGGGATTCATATTAACCTAATACGCTTACGCATCCGGCGTCATTTTGAACCCGGTGCGTAGATCATAAGTGGAAGTCAAGTTATCCCTTAGAACTGCCCTGCTTCGGGCGACGACAGCTCTTCGATGGAATCGACCCTATCAGGGTAAAAGGCCATATAGCCCTTGATGTTGGCAACGGCGGGATTGGGCGTCTCATACGTCCAGATCGCATTCTTCGAACGCTCACCGCCAACAGGAATGCTGTAGTAGGAGGCGTCCCCCTTATAGGGGCAATGGCTCTCGTGGTCGGTGCGCTCCAGCAGCGACATGTCCACATCCTTGCGTGGAATATACTGCACCGGCGGATAGGAAGCCTCGCGAAGCGTCAGCGCATCATGCGTATCGGCAATCACGCGGCCACCCAGCTTGACGACGATACGGGAGGGATTGTGTTCGACGGTGATCGGATGGTCCGGCCCGGGAATCTTGATCGGCTTGCCTGACATGGATGTCATCTCCGGATTGATATCTCTCCGAAAGAGATAGGGTACGCAAACGACCATCCCAAGGGGTCAGCAACTGCCTTCTCGTTCTCGGTGGATTTCATAAGCCCGCAGATGTGGATGAGGGACAGCATCGGCGGCTTCGTGCCAGACCGCGCAATCATATCGCCGATGATGATGAAAGAGCCGCGGAGGCGTTCACCTCCGCGGCTTGTGATCTACTATCCGCTTACCAGCGGTCGATGCCGAGCAGCTTGCGGCCGAGCGGCGTCAGCTCGGCGGTCTTGGCATTGTGCTTTTCCCATTCGCGCGGATCGCCGGGGAAGGCATCGCGCTTCGGATGGTCGAGCTCCCGCCATAGGCGGATACGCTCCTCGCGCTCTTCGGCATTGTCGTATTCGGCCGGGTGCATGGAGATATATTGTGCCATGCGCACGCGGTTCTCCGCATGGTTCGGGCGAACGCCATGGGCGAGCAGAGAGTTGAAGATCATCAGATCGCCCGGCTCCATGTCGATATTGACAGTCGAAAGGCCGTTCATGTCGGGATGCATTGGATCACGATCCTCAGGCTGCGTCTTCACCCATTCGTCGAAATGCTCGAAGAGATAGGGCACGCACTGGAAGCCGCCGACGTCACCGTCCTGCTTCTTGAGGCTCAGCACGGCCTGCACGCCGATCGGCAGCGGGCGGATGGACGTATCGACATCCCAATGAATGAAGCCGTTCGGATTGCCCTTGACCTTCTTCGGCGGGTTGAGATTGGCGCGGTCGATCGTCACCCACAGGTCCTCGCGGTCCCAGATATCCACGAAGACATCATAGACGCGCTTTTCCATGCGGTTATCCCACATCGCCTGGTGATTGTAGATCTCCAGCATGCCGGTATTGTTGAGCTCTTTCATCTTGTGCTCGCGGCGCTGCGGCGCATACCAGGTGGAAGAATCGTTCGGATCCTTCTCGTCAAAACGCCAGAGCACCTCCGCAAGCCGCTCGACATTGGCTGCAGGAACGGCCTGGCGAACGATCACATAGCCCTTCGTCGTCCAGTGCTGCCAGTCCGCCTCCGAGAGCACGCGTAGCGGCAGTCTCTTCTTGATGTCCTTGAGCTGGGTGGTGACCGACGAGGCCGTCGGATGAGCGTCGCGTTTCGCTGCCAGTTGCATGAGATCCTCCCATCGTTTGATCCATCCCTGTGGTTTCAGGCAATAAGGAGAGTGTAGTGCACGGGCGCCAGCCATGTTGTGCCAGCTTGGCAAATTATGATACTATTCTGGCGTTAACAGTCTGAAAGGCGCCCGATGAGGCCTTATTTAGAGATATTGCCGCGGCATGCCGACAGCTCCTGGAGCATGCTGAACCGGCGGCTGGATGACGCGATCCCGTTCCAGTGGCACCATCATCCCGAGTTCGAGCTGACGCTAACGCTGAATTCCATCGGCCAGCGTTTCATCGGCGATCATACCGGCGAATATGGCGATGGCGACCTCGTGCTGGTCGGCCCCAACCTGCCGCACACCTGGGTATCGCGGGCGAAATACGACGAGGCAAACCCGCATATTGCCCTCGTGCTCTGGTTCCATCCGGACTGGATACAGAAGATGACATCGGGAGCCGTGGAGCTTCGCCCGGTCGAAGCAATGCTTGCCCGAGCAGATCGCGGCCTGCACTTCTCGAAGGAGGCAGCCGAAGCCGTCCGCAACGATATCGAGGCGATCTTCGCAAAGCCGCCTGCCGAACGGCTGCTCTCGCTCTTCGACATTCTCGGCTCCATCGCCGGCGACCGGCAGGCATCTGCGCTGGCCAGCGCACCCGGCCAAAGCCGGGAATTGCAGGAGAGCCGTGAACGCATTGATCGGGTACTCACCCACCTGCATCTGCACTATGCCCGCACGATCGCGCTGGAAGAGCTCGCCGATATAGCCGCACTCAGCGTCTCCGGCCTGCACCGGCTCTTCCGCCGCCACACCGGCACCACCGTCTCCGACTATCTGATCCGCATGCGCATCGGTGATGCTTGCGCCCGCCTTTCGGCCACTGTCCAGCCCGTCGGCCATATCGCCGATGCTGTTGGCTATAGTTCGCTTGCCAATTTCAACAGGCAGTTCCGGGCGCAGACCGGAATGACGCCTCGGGAATACCGCAACGTCTTCCGCCGCGCTTAAACCTTGGCCGTTCGCCGCAAGCTGGCAAGGCCAAGCCCGATAACGGCTGCGAGCACGCAGGCGATGCCAAAGATCTGGTTGAGGCCGATCGCCTCCCCCAGAACAAGGAAAGCGAAGATGACTGCCGATACCGGCGCGACGGCTGTAAAGAGAGAGGCCTCCGCGCCACTGACGCGCTCCGCTCCCGCATACCAGAGCACGAAGCCGCCGACCGTCGGCACCAGCGCGTAGTAGATCACCGCAACGACGGCGGACTGCACGCCGATGCCGATATCATGATGCTCGAACAGAGCCGGTACTGCTGCGACCACGAAACCAATTGCCGTCATCAACGCTGACTGCGTCAGCGGCGGAATGGCCGTACCAAGCCGCTTGTTCAACAAAATGAACAGCCCTTCGCAGATGACGGCCCCGAAAATCATGATATCACCGACAAGAGCGCCATGACCGGCCGCTGGCGAAAAGGCGATGGAAAAGACACCTGCAGCCGCAAGCCCGATCGCCAGCAGCAGGAAACGATGCGGCCTCTCGCCAAGCAGGAAGATGGAGATCGCCGCGGAGACGACAGGTAGCGTGCCGATGATGACGCCGGCATTGGCCGCCGATGTCAGCGACAGGCCTGAGATCAGCAAGGTCGTGTAGCCGACGCTCCCGGCCCCCGCCTGTGTGAGGAGGATCAGCCAGTCCCGCCCGGAGAGACGCGGCAGCCGCGATCCCGTCCAGCGCATGAGGAAAAGGAAGAAGGGAAAGGCCACGGCAAAGCGTAGCGCCGTCGCCGTAAAAGGCGGCAGGCCCGAGGCAATGACCTTGCTGGCGATGACAGTGCTGCCAACCGTCACCATCGCCAGCGTGAGATAGATATAACCCTGAAATTCCCTGCTCATCTGCGGCTCCCTTCGAGATGGAGCAAACAAACAGGTTGGGCAGCGCTGGGTCTTGAACGAAATTGCAGGAGATCAGGAATGGCCCCGCGCATAAGCGCCGGGCGTCAGGCCATAGCGGGAAACGAAGGCGCGTGTCATATGGCTCTGGTCGGCAAAGCCGCTTTCGGCTGCGGCCTCCGCCAGCGACGCACCACCGGCGATCAGCCGCCGGGCAAGATGCACGCGAGCCTGAACGAGATAGGCATGCGGCGTAAAACCCGTCGCCCGCGCAAAGGCGCGCAGCACCTGAAACCGGCTGAGGCCGCTCTCCCCTGCCAGATCGGAAAGTGAAATCTCGGCCGCCGGATCGTCATCGATCATGCTGCGGGCATGAACAATGGAATGCAGTGCCGTCGCCGGCTCCTCCCGCATCGCCGTTTCCCGCAGGGCATCGGCAATGACCGACAGAAGCAGCTCCTCGCAGCGCATCCGTTCCTCGTTGCCAGCAACAGCGGAAAACAGCGCGCGAAACCGTTCGGCGAGCAACCTGTCGTGAATGACGGGGCGCGGAATTTCCGAGCGGCTGATCCCGCCTTGTGCAACCTCGCGCGCGATGCCGTCCATTACGGCAGGATCAAAATAGAGAATGCTCCATGAGCGCGCCTCGCCGATCGGCGTCCCGTCATGAACCTCATTCGGATTGACGGTGATGAGATCGCCGGCCTCCGCCTCGACCATGCCGCGTCCGCTCAGCGATTTCTGCGCACCGGAAAAGATGAGGCCAATGCCGAACTGCTCATGCGTATGGCGCGCGAAACGATGGCCTGATGTCGCCACCACTGCTTCAACGCCGGGCACGGACGAGCGCAGCATCCTGAACTGGCTGGTGGCCATGGCAATCTCCTTCGCACCCGACTTTGCCAGCCGGTAGCAAGCCGGGCAAGCGCTGAAGCAACTCCAGCAAAAGTGCGCAGCGGTTTTGCCTCAAAACAAAGAGTTCTAAAAGAACTCATCCAGGAGCTGATAATAGTCCATCTTCACGGGATCGATGATCGACAGGCCGTAAGCATTGAGAAACAGCCGCACGAATTCCTCACCGAAGTTATCGGCGATGCTGTGGCAGGCAAGCGCGATATCCTGATAGCGGTCGGCGACACCAAGGCGGCAGCAATCGATATAACCGGCAAACCGCCCGTCTGCGACCATGAAGTTCGGCAGGCAGGCGTCGCCATGCGCAATAACGAGATTTTCGCTTTCCGGTCGCAGCCGCTGCAATTCGCTGAAGAGGAAGAAGGCGCTTTTGCCGAGCCGCCCCTCGTCGAAATCCGTCTCGTCAACGACACCGGCGCGCATGCGCGCTTCAGCGGCGGCGAGGCGCTTTTCCAGCCGATGATTGAACGGACAGGCGCTGATATCGACGTTATGGAGAGTGCTGAGTGCAGAGGCGAGGATCTCGATGCGCTCTTCCGGCAACAACGTCGCGGCAGTGACGAGATCGGCGCCCGGCAGTGCCGTCATCAGGAGAAAACTACGTTCGCCATCGCTCTCATGGGCGATGAGCTCGGGGCAATCGAGGCCCTGGCTGCGAAGCCAGACGAGCCTCTCGGCCTCATCGGCAAGCTCGCAAAACGGCCCCGCCTCCTCGACCTTCAGGTAAAGCCCTGGACGCCTCTCGCCTTCCAATCGGAAAACGCAAGCCGAGGAACGGCCGAGCGCGTCCCGCCGCCATTCATAGCCGCCAAGATGGCTTCGGAGCGAAACCGGAAGCCTGCCATCCTCCTGAAGCGGAACGACCATGACGATCCTGTTATGGGAAGAAACTCTGTCTGAAAGCCGGTGTGGGCGCTTTAGTGGAAGGTTTCGGCCGGCGCGCTTTCCAGAAGAATTTCGAAAGCTTCTTCCAGGGCGGCGACCAGAATATCGGTCAGCTCGTCTGCCTTGTTTTCCAGAAACATGAGGCTGACGGCTTCTTCCTGACGCTCGAAGAAGTGCTCAATCTCGTTCGACATATCATTGTCCCCTTATCCACCATAATCATCACGGCCATGGGAAAACGATAGAGATGGTTCCTTGCGCGTGGCTTGTTGCGGAATGGGCGCGGCCAAAGGTGCCGCCGACTATTCGCGAATATCATATTTTCCATACTGGTTAACGGGGATCAAGCCGCCCACTTCGTGGGCAAACGAAACCACCTTCGTGGCATCCGCATCCACCTCACAACGGAAACGAACATGGTACCAACCCTTGGCCGTACCAAAGGCCGCATCGTCGATATTCAGCAGGGTTCCTGCTCGCAACCCGTACTGGGGTAGTGCGTAGGGCTGATAACTCGGAGAACCGTAAGCGAGTTGGGCGCGAAGCTCACTGGCGCAAAGAACGGCCACCCTTTTGCTACGTGGGAGACCGTCGACTGCGGACTGCGCAAGGGAGCTTCCGTCCTCAGTGGACGAAAATAGCGTCTTGGCATTCGCCAGATCATTGTTCTTCACCGCCTCTTTTGGCTTTTCAGGAGTTTTCTGCGCCGGCGGCTTGGTTTGCTCGATACTGGTCTTGGCTTCACCCGACACGTCTGCTGGCGGCCCGTTTGGCTCCGGAGAAGCATCAGCCGCCGCAACTTCCGGAAGCTTCACATCATCTGGAACAGGCCTCGATGGAGGCGTCTCATTTTTTGGTTTCTCCGCGGCGGCCTCTGTGGGCATTTGCTGCGGCTCAACATCGCGCTTTGGGGGCGTCGTTGCCGGCTTTGCTTCGCCTTCAGACGAATTGCCTGCCAACGTTTTTTTTGGACCACTATTCTTATCGCCAAATTCCGTGACAACACGCATAGGCGGCATAGGCGTCTGCTTCGTTTTTTCTGCCGTCTCTGCGGCAGGCGGAGGTGATTGCGGCGGTGGCGGTGGAGGTGGTGGCTGCTTGGCCTTCGCCTGTTCCTTCGGCTTCTCTTCCTCTTTCGGCTTTTCCTTCGGCTTCTTCTCCTCCGGTTTTTTCTCCTCTGGCGGCGGAACGAGTTCCACCTTCACGCTCTCGTCCTCGGCAGGCTTCGGCTGAATCTTCGGCAAACCAAAAATAAGGAGCGCGACCACAGGAACATGCACGAGCACCGACGCGATGACGCCCCAGCGAACGCGAGGCTCCTGGTGTTCCTTCTCGTGGTCCGTATCTGCCGGTTCGACGTCTTCTTCTGTCACAGCAGCGATGTGGCCTTTAAAACTGGCAGCATCAAGCCACAAATCGAAAAAACCTCGTGAAGTTTGCGCACAGCGCCTATCGCTCCTGGCTCACTGATCGGCCTCGCCATCATCGGCGACCAGATTGTGTTCCTGCCACTCGCTCCTCGGAATGGCGTCACCTATGGCAAAGGCAAAGGCGACAACCGCCTGCCCCGCTGGATCGACCTCGCAATGGAACCGGACGTTGAACCAGTTGCGCTTGCTGCGAAAAGCCCCGCCACCCACCTCGACGCTGTTACCCCTCACCTTCTCCGCTTTCATGGCATAGGGCGCAACGAGGTCAGGGGCAGAGCCCGGACGCGAACGGCTGATCTGCTCCAGCGCTTCGAGATTGCAGAGCTGCAGATTGCGCTCCCCGCCGGACAATGTGCCGAGCAACTGGCGCGCCTCGCGACTGCGTGGGCTGGCCAGCGTCTTTCCCGAAAAGAGCTCTTTTGCCTGCGTCAGCTCCGGCGGACCCGACGTCACCGGCTTCGGCGATGTCGGCAATGGAGGAGGCATCTCCCTCGATGCCGTCTCGGGTGCCGGCGGGGCATCCTCTCCCGCGGCAGAATTTGCCTTCTCTTCGCTCTTGTCCGGCAGCGACTGGACGGCAGGCGGCGGAGTTGGAGCGGCGATCGCAGGCGGTGTCACAACTTCAACGTTGATGCTGTCTTCCGGCGCAGGCCTGATGGGCTGCACATCAGGCAGGAAAGCAAGCAGGAGCAAGCCGATGACCAGATGCAGTACGAGCGATACCGGCCAGGCCGAATCGATTCTTCCTCTCTGCAACTGGCCGGCATGTTCCATCGGCAAGGCAAGTCCATGCTCTGGGTTCAAGGCGCAGCGACACTGCCAGCGCCGCGGGACAACCGCAACGCCGCATCCGGCTCATCACCAGCTATTGGCCATTCTGACCTACGAGAGCGACGCGATGATGTCGCGGTAGTTCACTTCCGAAAATGCCTTCATGGTTTTCGTGCGGACGTTTCCGCCTGTGGCGAGAGACAGCGTGAAGCGCGCCATCACGCGATCATCAGGCGCCTCGCAGACGGCCACCATGTCGTATTCGCCCATGGTGAGATAAAACTTGTCGAAGGAACCGCCCATGCCGCCGAGCATGTTCCTTGCCGCATCCAGTCGCTTGGCAGAATCTTTCACGTTCCGGATGCCCTGATCGGTCCAGTTTATCAGCAGAATGTAGGTGGTCATGCTGCACCTCCCAACGGAGGCCACGGTCACGCGGCGCATGATACAGCTCGCACGCCGCGACCGCTCTCTTCCCCCGCTGCCGAAATTATAGGCCTGTCACCACATAGGGACAAGCGGCGCGAGAGCCATCAATCGGGCTAGGTGTTCCCCGACGGGCTAATCCGCTCAGGAGCGCAGGCAGAGAAAAACCCGGCCAACAAAGCTGGCCGGGTTCTGGTATCGATCGTCTGGAAGACGTGAAAGCTCAGCTGTCGAGGAACGAGCGCAGCTTGCGTAATCTTAGCTGTCCAGGAAGCTTCGCAGCTTTCTGGAGCGGCTCGGATGCTTGAGCTTGCGCAGCGCCTTCGCCTCGATCTGGCGGATACGTTCGCGGGTAACCGAGAACTGCTGGCCGACTTCTTCGAGCGTGTGGTCGGTGTTCATGCCGATGCCGAAGCGCATGCGCAGAACGCGCTCTTCGCGCGGCGTCAGCGATGCCAGAACACGGGTTGTCGTCTCGCGCAGGTTCGCCTGGATGGCGGCGTCGATCGGCAGCAGCGCGTTCTTGTCCTCGATAAAATCGCCGAGATGCGAATCTTCTTCGTCACCCACAGGAGTTTCGAGCGAGATCGGTTCCTTGGCGATCTTCAGGACCTTGCGGACCTTTTCGAGCGGCATGGCGAGCTTTTCGGCCAGTTCTTCCGGCGTCGGCTCACGGCCGATTTCATGCAGCATCTGGCGCGAGGTACGCACGATCTTGTTGATCGTTTCGATCATGTGCACCGGAATACGGATCGTGCGGGCCTGGTCGGCGATCGAGCGGGTGATCGCCTGACGGATCCACCATGTCGCATAGGTCGAGAACTTGTAGCCGCGGCGGTATTCGAACTTGTCGACCGCCTTCATCAGGCCGATATTGCCTTCCTGAATGAGGTCGAGGAACTGCAGACCGCGGTTCGTGTACTTCTTGGCAATGGAAATGACGAGGCGAAGGTTCGCTTCGACCATTTCCTTCTTGGCGATGCGCGCTTCGCGCTCGCCCTTCTGCACCATGTGCACGATGCGGCGGAATTCCGAGATCGAAATACCGGTTTCCGTTGCGAGATTCTGGATCTCCTGGCGGATGTCGCGGATCGTCGTGTTCTCGCTCTTTGCGAATTCCTTCCAGCCGCGGGCGGCCAGATTGCCGATCGACTTCATCCAGTTCGGATCGAGCTCCGCGCCCTGATACTGCTCCAGGAACGAGTCGCGCTTGACGCCGTAGGATTCGGCCAGACGCAGCAGGCGGCCTTCATTCTGCACGAGGCGCTTGTTGATGTCATAGAGCTGCTCGACCAGCGCATCGATGCGGTTCTGGTTGAGCGACAGCGACTTCACGGCCTTGATCAGTTCGTCCTTGAGCTCCTTGTAGCGGCGCTCCTGGGCGGAAGACAGCGTGCCGGTGGCAGCAAGGCGCTGCTCGACCTGCTGGTCCTGCAGCTTACGCAGCTTCTTGTAGGTCTCGGCAATAATGTCGAGCGTTTCCATGACCTGCGGGCGAAGCTCGGCTTCCATCGCGGCGAGCGAGAGGTTGGATTCGTCCTCGTCCTCTTCCTCCTCTTCCGGAGGCATGCCTTCGCCGCCGACATCGGTAATGTCGTCGTCACCGGAGCGGGCGCGGCGCGTCTTTTCCTTTTCCTCGGCAGCCTTGCGGTCGGCCTCGATCTTCTCGGGGCTCTGGAACTGCGGGGCAGCCTTGGCTTCCGGACCGGAATAGGTCGTTTCGAGATCGATGATCTCGCGCAGGAGCGTGGTGCCTTCGTTCAGTTCGTCGCGCCAGATGATCAGCGCCTGGAAGGTCAGCGGGCTCTCACAGAGGCCTGCGATCATCGTTTCGCGGCCGGCCTCGATGCGCTTTGCGATGGCGATTTCGCCTTCGCGCGACAGAAGCTCGACGGAACCCATTTCGCGCAGATACATGCGCACCGGGTCGTCGGTACGGTCGGTCGGCTCTTTCTTCTTGGCAGTCGCAAGTGCGGTACCGCTGGAAGGTGCGAGTTCGCCGCCCTCACCGTCCTCACTATCAGAGCTGTCGTCGTCATCGCTACCGGAAGCGCCGGCTTCCTCGGCTTCTTCGTCTTCGATGACGTTGATGCCCATATCTGACAGCATCGACATCGTGTCTTCGATCTGTTCGGACGTCACTTCTTCGGAAGGCAGGACGGCGTTCAGCTCGTCCATCGTCACATAGCCGCGCTTCTTGGCGGCTTTGATCATCTTCTTGACCGCGTCATCGGAAAGATCGAGAAGAGGGCCGTCGCTTGCGCCGTCGCGTTCGACTTCCGCTTCTTCGTTCTCTTTGACCTTCGTTGCCATTTATATCGTCGCCTTCCTGACGCTATTCATACTCGCTGCGGTGAATGGCCCTGTCGTGGCCTGGCACGTGCGCGGCGGCCTCGAATCACCTATACCCACCTAACGGGATGACATTTAAAGCCTGATTAACCACGATTGCCGGCATCGGACAGCAAAATTTCATTGCTATTGGATTTCCGGCCATGGTTGTGCGATCCGCCTTGACCCAGTTCACCGCTCAAGTTGAACGGTGATTCCCACAAAATTTGTTCTCGTCAAGCTTTTCCAGAAAAAAAGCCACCGAAAACCCGGAAAAAGCCTTATCCACAGGCTTTGAACCGCGCCAGCGATTGCTACGCTTATTTAGTATGTCACCAGGGAAAGACAAGGGCTTTCGGATAAACACGAGAATAGCTGCGGATCATTCCAACCGCACGCCACAGATTCTTCGCAAATCGCCAACATGAGTTGCAAAAGCAAATCGCGCACGATTATGGCGAATCTCTAATTCTTCAAAAGCCATAATCCGGTGGTGGGGCGAGGATCGCGTTGAGAAATAAGCTGATCATTCTAGCAACCGTCCTAGCAGCCGCCGCCGTCAGCGTTCTCGGCTACACGAAGGTAATGGCGAGGATCGGCTCAGGCTCGCCGCCTCCGGACGCGCCGCTGGCGCAACAGGCTGACCTCATTCGGGTCTATAAATCCGAACGCCGCATGGTCCTTTTCAAAGGCGACACTCCCGTCTCGACGTATCGGATTTCTCTCGGCAGCGCTGCCGATGGAGGGCCGAAGCAACGGGAGGGCGACGAAAAAACTCCGGAAGGGCGTTATGAAATCGACTGGCGAAATCCCAGGTCCATGGCGCATCTCAGTCTGCACATCTCCTATCCAAATCCGGCCGATCGGCAGAATGCCGAAGCGAAAGGCTTTGCTCCCGGCGGCGATATCATGATCCACGGGCTTCCCAATGGTTGGGGCTTTCTCCAGAACATGCACCGGCTGTGGGATTGGACGGATGGGTGTATTGCCGTGACCGACCAGGAGATGCGCGATATCTGGGCGCGTGTCCCCAATCACACACCCATTGACATTACGCCCTAAACTGTCGCCCTAGCGCGACAGACCGTCGAACGCATTCACCGTCAGGGCAGACAGATCGAGCGCCGGAATGCAGCGCAGATTGACGGATGCCATCTCCATGCCATTGGGCGCCCTCGCTTCCCCGAAGGGCGCGATGCCGCACTTGGCGCAGAAGTGATGTTTGATTGCATGGGTGTTGAACGTATAGGTCGACAGGTTTTCTTCCGGCACCGTCAGATGCAGCTTCTCCCGTGGCACGAAGCCCAGAAGCCCGCCGCGCCGACGGCAGAGCGAGCAGTTGCAATCGACGGCCTCCGTAAACGCGCCTTCAACCGTAAAGGCGATATTGCCGCAATGGCAGCTTCCCTCGTATTTCATTCCAATTTCCTCACATCCAATCCATCACGACCTTGCCGGAATTGCCCGAGCGCATCGCCTCGAAACCATCGCGGAATTCGTCGATCTTGATGCGATGAGTAATAACCGGCGACAGATCCAGGCCACCCTGCACGAAGGCGATCATCTTGTACCAGGTCTCGAACATCTCGCGGCCATAGATGCCCTTGAGGTTCAGCATCTTGAAGATGACCTTGTTCCAGTCGATCTCGAAACCAGCAGGCGCAATGCCGAGGATGGCGATCTTGCCGCCATTGTTCATCTTGTCGATCATGTCGCGGAATGCGGGCGCAGCACCTGACATTTCAAGTCCGACATCGAAGCCTTCGGTCATGCCGATCGATTTCATCACATCGGCGAGGTTTTCCTTCGAAGCATCCACGACGTGATCGATGCCGAGCTTGCGGGCAAGAGCGAGCCGGTTCGGATTGATATCGGTGATGACGACCTTGCGCGCACCGGAACGCTTGGCAACGAGCGCGCCCATGATGCCGATCGGCCCCGCACCCGTCACCAGCACGTCTTCGCCGACGAGATCGAAGGAGAGCGCAGTGTGAACGGCATTGCCGAACGGATCGAAGATCGCTGCGATCTCATCCGTGACATCGTCGGGGATGGCAACGACATTGGCTTCCGGAATGCAGACGAACTCGCCGAAGGAGCCCGGCCGGTTAACGCCGACGCCGAGCGTATTGCGGCAAAGATGCCCCCTGCCCGCACGGCAGTTGCGGCATTTGCCGCAGACGATATGGCCTTCGCCGGAAACACGTTCGCCGACGCGGTATTTGGTAACAGCGGAGCCGATCTCGGCGATCTCGCCGGAGAATTCGTGACCGACCACCATTGGCACCGGAATGGTCTTCTGCGCCCACTGGTCCCAGTTCCAGATATGCACGTCCGTGCCGCAGATCGCCGATTTCTTCACCCGGATCAGCACGTCGTTCGGACCGACTTCCGGCACCGGCACGTTCTCCATCCAGAGGCCGACTTCGGGCTTCGCCTTGACCAGTGCTTTCATCATGTTGGACATGATCTTTTCTCTCCTCAAGGCTCTTAGATAACGCCGAGTTCACGGCCCGCTTCGGCAAAAACGGCAATCGCCCGCTCCACGTCCGCCTTCGAATGCGCAGCCGACATCTGGGTGCGGATACGCGCCTGCCCTTTCGGCACGACGGGGAAGGAGAAGCCGATCACATAGACGCCCTTTTTCAGCATCAGTGCCGCCATATCCTGCGCAAGCTTCGCATCGCCCAGCATGACGGGGATGATCGCATGACCCTCACCCGCCAGCGTGAAGCCGAGTTTGGTCATTTCGGAGCGGAAGAGTGATGCATTGGCCGTCAGCCGCTCACGCAGCGCATCGCCATTTTCAATGAGATCGAAGACCTTCAGCGAGGCGGCGGCAATGACGGGCGCCAGCGTATTGGAGAAGAGATAGGGGCGCGAGCGCTGCCGCAACCACTCGACGATCTCGGCCTTGCCCGACGTATAACCGCCGGACGCGCCACCGAGCGCCTTGCCGAGCGTACCGGTGATAATATCGACCCTGCCTTCGACGCCGCAATATTCCGGCGAGCCGCGGCCATGCTTGCCGACGAAGCCGACGGCGTGGCTGTCATCGACCATGACCATCGCGCCGTACTTTTCCGCAAGATCGCAGACGCCCTGGAGATTGGCGATGATACCGTCCATGGAGAAGACGCCATCGGTTGCGATCATCTTGAAGCGGCTGCCTTCGGCCTTCTTCAGCTCCTCTTCCAGCGCCGCCATATCATTATTGGCGTAGCGGAAGCGCTTGGCCTTGGAGAGGCGCACGCCATCGATGATCGAGGCATGGTTCAGCGCATCGGAAATGATCGCGTCCTCTTCGGACAGCAGCGTCTCGAACAGACCGCCATTGGCGTCGAAGCAGGAGGAATAGAGGATCGTGTCTTCCATGCCGAGGAAGGAGGAGATACGGGCTTCGAGCTGCTTGTGTTCTTCCTGCGTGCCGCAGATGAAACGCACCGAGGCCATGCCGTAGCCGTAGCGGTCGAGCGCTTTCTTGCCGGCGTCCGCCAGCTCTTCGTTATCGGCAAGGCCAAGATAGTTGTTGGCGCAGAAATTCAGCACGCGTTCACCAGACGCAACGGCGATTTCGCCGGCCTGCTTCGACGTGATCACACGCTCGGATTTATAGAGGCCGGCATCCTTGAGCGCAGCCAGTTCGCCGCGCAGGTGCGAGAGGAAATTCGAGGTCATTGAGGGCCCTTCTCTTGATGTTTCCCGTCTGAGCGTCGGTTAGCATATTGCCGCTGGCTTGTCTTGCTCAACGCTCGACCGTAACAAGCAGAAACATCGGCCGGTCGAGTTCTTCGGCCCATTCGGGATGCGCGGTCAGATCCTGCTCGTTCGGCGCCCATTCTTCGACATGGCGGATCGTAAAACCAGCCGATATCAGGATATTGATGGTCGTGCCGAGGCGGCGATGCTGCTTGACGACACCCTTCGCCAGCCAGTCCGTCGTGCGGCCTCCCTCGATTGCATAGCTGTCGAGCGGCCATATGCGCTGACCATCGGCATCCGTGCTCCAGCCGGCATTGCGCGGCGCCATGAAGATCGGATGCTCGATCGTAAAGACGAAACACGAACCGGGAACGAGCGCCCGGTAAACCGTGGCGACAAGCCGCTCGAAATTTTTGACATAGTGAAAAGCGAGCGAACTATGCGCGAAATCGAATGAGGCTTCCGGCAGTTCCAGCTCTTCGAGATCGCCGATCCCATAGGTGATCGCCTCATCATGCGTATCCGCCCTCGCCCGGCCGATCATGTTTTTGGATATGTCGAGGCCGAGGACGCTTGCAGCACCCACCGAGCGGGCATAGCGGGCAAACCAGCCGAAACCGCAACCGAGATCGACCACCCGCTTGCCTCTGAGATCAGGTAATTGCGCCCGAACCGCCGGCCATTCGGCTGCACCCTCAAGCCCTTCGACCGAGCGGCGCATGACGCTGTATCCGGCGAAGAACTCCGCCGTATCATAGATATTCTGGCTCATGATAATCCTCCGGATGGCCCTTATAGGATACCATCCATAATCATCTCAAGGATCGGGCATCTCAGGGATCGGGACCGTCGCCGATCTCCACGAGGCCGAACCTATGCTGGATCGGCAAGATCGCTTCCGGTGTCGCCGCACCAGCCCGTTCGAGCTCCACGAAGAAATGCTCGAACCCACCAGGCGTGACGAAGCCCATCATCCGGCCCATGCCATCGCTGACATTGCGCCAATGATGCGGAACATTCGGCGGCAGCACGACGACGGAGCCGACGGGCGCCTCGATCATCTCGTTTCCGCACCAGAAACGGTAGCTCCCCTCGATGACCCGAAAGACCTCCGTCTCCCGCGTGTGCATATGCCGCGACGGGCCGGTGCCTGGCGCCGAGAAGCTTTCCCATATGCCATAGGCGCCGGCGGTTTCCTCCGCCGTTGCATGAATGAAGACCTGCCCGCCATGAGGATGTCTGGCAATCCGCTCGCGCCCGGGCAGTGATGCGACTGCTCTGTTGAAATGTGCCATTGAAGTTCCCCCAAACTCTGGAACAACCCTAGCAGAGATCTGTGCCGATTGCAGCGGAAGGTAGGTGCAACCGGCCTATTCGTCGTGGGAGAGAATGATATCGAGGAAGGCGTCGCCGTAGCGCTCGAGCTTCGACTGGCCGACGCCCGAAATGCCGAGAAGCTCCTTGCGGCTGCGCGGCCGCTCGGTAGCGAAGGCAATCAGCGTCGCATCCGGGAAGACGACATAGGGCGGCACGCCGAGTGACTTGGCAATCGACATGCGCTCGGCCCTCAGCGCTTCGAAGAGCGTGCCATCCGCCCCCGAAAGCCCGGTCCTGCGCTCCGCTCGCTCCGTCTTCTTCGCTCTGCGCTCTGAAGGCGCGCGATCCTTGCGGAAGAAGACCTCGCGCTCACGCTTGAAGACGGCGCGCGCCTCCGGCTCCAGCTTCAGGGCTCCGAACGCTTCATGATCGACGCGGATCAGGCCCATCGCCATCAGCTGGCGATAGACCGATTGCCAGGTGCGAACAGCAATATCCTTGCCGGCGCCGAAAACAGGCATATCGACATGGCGAAAGCGTCCCGTCTTCTCGTTGACGTTGCCCATCAGCACATCGATGACGTGGCCGGCGCCGAAACGCTCGCCGGTGCGGTAGATCGCAGCCAGCGCCTTGATCGCCGCTTCCGTCCCGTCCCAGGTCTCGACCGGCTTCAGGCAGGTATCGCAACCGCCGCACTTGCCGCCATGCGCTTCGCCGAAATGCGCCAGGATCGCCTGCCGCCGGCAGGATGCGGTCTCGCAGATCGCCAGCAGCGCATTGAGCTTGCCGCGCTCGATCCGCTTGATCTCGTCGGCCGCGTTGCCCTCATCGATCATCCGCCGGCGCTGGATCACATCGGCCATACCGTATGCCATCCACACCTCGGACGGCAGGCCGTCACGTCCCGCGCGACCCGTCTCCTGATAATAGGCCTCCACCGAGCCCGGCAGATCGAGATGGGCGACGTAGCGCACGTTCGGCTTGTCGATGCCCATGCCGAAGGCAACTGTCGCGACGAGGCAGAGTTCTTCTTCCTTCAGGAACGCATCCTGGTTGGCGTCACGCAGCGCCCGGTCCATGCCGGCATGATAGGCGAGCGCCCGTATGCCCTGGGTGTTCAGCCAGTCGGCGGTTTCCTCCACCTTGGCCCGCGACAGGCAATAGACGATGCCGCTATTGCCCTTGTGGCCGGACAGGAAACGCAGGAGCTGCTGGCGCGGCTGGTCGCGCTCGACGATCTCATAGGAAATGTTCGGCCGGTCGAAGCTCGTGGTGAAGACCGCGGCATTGTCGAGCATCAGCCGCTCGATAATGTCTTCCCGCGTATGCGGATCGGCCGTCGCCGTCAGCGCGATGCGCGGCACGCCGGGATATTGTTCCGCAAGCTTGCCGAGTTCGCGATATTCCGGTCGGAAATCATGGCCCCATTGCGAAACACAATGCGCTTCATCGATAGCAAAGAGCGCGATCCTGGTATTGCCGATCAGCTCGCGGAACCCATCCATCAGGATGCGCTCGGGCGTCACATAGAGCAGATCGAGATTATCAGAGGAAATGCCGCGACGGATCGCGCCATATTCCTCGCGCGATATCGAGGAATTCAGTGCCGCAGCACGGATCCCGAGCTGCTTCATCGCCTCCACCTGATCGCGCATCAGCGCAATCAGCGGCGAGACGACGATACCAAGACCCGGCCGGCAAAGGGCCGGAATCTGGAAGCAGAGCGATTTGCCCGCACCCGTCGGGAAGAGCACGACGGCATCGCCACCCGCGACGACATGCTCTACGACCTCCTGCTGCCGCCCGCGAAAGGCGGGGTAGCCATAGACACGCTTCAGCACATCGAGCGGCTTGGCCGCGCCTGAAAACAGCGCATCGGATACAGGAAACGGCGGCTCGTGGCTTTCAGTCTGCGACATCAGTGGCTCGCAGCGCCCTTGACGCGGCCGGAGAGCACACCGAAGCCATCGATAATGGCTTCCTGGTTTTCGAGCCGCAGCGCCTCAAAATGCACTTCCTGCGAAGCGCGCATCAGCCTGTCGATCTCGGCATCGTCGCCCGCCTCCGTCGCCTGCGCGATATCACGCTCCAGCTCGATCTTCTGCCAGCGCAGATCCTTGGCACGCTTGTGGAAGGCAAGCGCCTGGCGATAACCCTCGCGGGCATCTTCCATCGCTGCCTGCTCGGTAGCCGTCCAGAGCCGGGCATTACGCACCTGCTGGTCAAGGTTCTTCAGGAGCGAACCAAAGCCGGCGACATCAAGGCATTCCAGCAGGTAATCGCGCGTCAGATGCGGTCCGGCAACAACAGCAGCTGCTCCCAGCATCGCCGACCAGAGCTTCTGCAGATCGCGGTTGTCATAATCGATGGCGGCGATCTCATCATAATCGTCGAGCATCAGCGCTGGATGGTTGACGACGGTCAGCGCCAGCACGCACTCCCGGAGCGCCGCATTTTCCTGATGGCCACGCACGAGGCCTGAACGGGTGAGACGATCCGATGCGAACGCCTGCGTTCGCGGTCCGCCAGCCTTCCCGCCCCGCTCCTTCTGCCCACGGAAATTGCCCCCGCCGAAATTGCTGCCTCCTGAAAAATTGCTGCCGCCACCGAAATTGCGCCGGTCGCCGCCGCGGTTCTGGAACTGCGGTTGGAAGAAGCTGTTCAGCCGGTCGCGCATGTCCTGCTGGTAATGGCGCCGTACATTCTCGTCACCAATGACGGCAACGAGCTGCTTCAGCCGTGCTTCCAGCTCGGCGCGCGCCTCGGGCGTATCGAAGGTCCCGTTTCTCGCCTCGCGGTCCCACAGCATTTCCGACAGCGGCTTTGCCTGCGCCATGACCTTGTCGAAAGGCGCCCTGCCGTCCTGACGTACGAGATCATCGGGGTCCTTGCCGTCAGGCAGCAGCGCAAAACGCACGCTTCGCCCCGGCTTCAGATGCGGCAGCGCCAGATCGGCGGCGCGGTTGGCGGCGCGAATGCCAGCACCGTCGCCATCGAAGCAGAGTACCGGCTGCGACGTCATCTTCCAGAGCAGGTCGAGCTGGTTTTCGGTCAGCGCCGTACCGAGCGGTGCCACGGCATTCTCGATACCGGCCTGATGCAGCGCAATGACATCCATATAGCCTTCGACGGCAATGATGGTGCCTTCGCCATTTGCGCCCTGCATCGCGCGGCGCGCCCGGGCGAAATTGTAGAGCACGTTGCCCTTGTGGAAGAGCTCGGTTTCGTTGGAGTTGAGGTATTTCGCCGGCGCATCCGGCGACATGGCGCGGCCGCCGAAGGCAATAACCTTCTCGCGGGAAGACAGGATCGGGAACATGATGCGATCGCGGAACCGGTCGTAGGAAACTGGCACATTCTCGTGCACAACAAGCCCGCAGGCCTCGATCTGCTCCTTGCTGACGCCCTTGCCGGCCAAAAATTCCTTCAGCGCATTGCGGCTGTCGGGTGCAAACCCGAGCCGGAAGGTCTCGATGGTGCGCCCCGTCAACCCTCGGTCGCGCAGATAGGCGCGCGCCCTGGCGCCATTCGCCGTCTGCAACTGGTCCTGAAAGAATTGCGTCGCCATTTCCATCACGTCGAGAAGCGAGGTGCGCTCCTTCTCGCGTCTTTCCATCTGCGGATCGGCGACCGGCATCGGCACGCCAGCCATGTCGGCGATCGTCTGCACCGCCTCGGGGAAGCTCAGGCCTTCGAGCTCAGTCAGGAAGCGGAAATGATCTCCGGTCACGCCGCAGCCGAAGCAATGGTAACGGCCTTTGCGATCCTCGCAATGGAAGCTCGGCGACTTCTCGCCATGGAATGGGCAGCAGGCCCAATAGTCGCCGCGCGACACGTTGGTCTTGCGCTTGTCCCACCCCACGCGCCGCGCAATCACGTTCGAAATGGGAACGCGGTCGCGGATATCGTCCAGGAAGGTGGGGGAAAAGCGCATCTCTACCTCTTGCAGAACATCCATATAAGCAGCTTTACCGCGCCGCGCCACGAAACTTCTGCCGTAAATCCCGCTTTTCACAGGGTGCAGGACATTGTCACAAACCTCCGCCAATGCCACTCAACAACATGTTATCGGCCCCTGACCGGGGGTGCGACATTTTTGACATTTTCCAAGTTCCGAGAGGGTGGCGCCGTCCATTTCGCGGAAAATCCGCTCGGAGAAAGAAGATGCAAAAACAACAAGTTAAAAGAGATATGAGTGGATTGCCCAGGCTTTTTCGGAGTGCGCGGCCGAACTCCATATTCACATTCCGAGAGGCCAAATCCGGGATTATTATATTTTTGTAATTTGAATAAGCCAGGGGCTGGCCATAAGTTCGAACTCAACAAAGCGATCCCCAAGCGAGGCACCATCCCTACCCCCGGCGCCGCCTCGCAAGGGTGCCTTTGCAAATACCCGCCGGCTTGGGTTTCGACCCTGCGTCGCTGACGGAAGCAAAGAGCAAGAAGGCAGGAGCGCCCCCAGCTCCTGCCTTCTTAATTTTTTGAGCAACTTCAGCAAAAGTGTGCAGCGGTTTTGCGTCCGGAATTGCGTAAAAACAAATAGTCTTGAGCATTTCCGCTTTCGGAGAAAACCGGAAATGCTCAAGACTATGCGCCGCCGCTTTTATTGAGCTTTACCTTGCCAATTAACCCCTAAAATACAAAAGCATTGACACTTCCAATAGGCGTGGCAAATGAATGCGCGAAACTCCTGGACAGCGCTATGGCCTACACCGCAGAAAATCTTGCAGCCGACGATAGTTTTCTTGCTGCAATTCTTCATTGTGCCAATGAAATGCTCGCGATTTATCGCGACAGCCCGCGTATTGCATCGATATTCGCCGCACAGCAGCGCTGGCTGATGGCGCATACCGGCTTTGCGCTCTATTACGGCTATCCTGGTGAAGAGAGGCGCGGCCTCTATTCCGGCCGCTTCATCGATTTCGTCATCCAGAACAAGATCGCCAGCCGCAACACGGCAGCTGCCTTCGTGCAGGAAATGCTGGCCTACCGGTTTCTGCGTCCCATTCCGGGCGATGACAAACGCACCCGCTTCCTCGAACCGACGGAAACGGCCGAGCATCATTTTACCAAATGGCTGGTCGCCCATTTGATGATTCTGGATAGCCTCGATGGCGGCCGCCGCGCGGAAAATCTGATGGCCGATCCAACATTGATCGCCCGCCTGCAGCCGCTGATCGCCAAGAAGATCATCGAAACCGAAGCCGTGCGCGATCCGGGCGCCACCTTCAATCTCTTCAACTGGGCCAATTCCGGCGGCCTCGTGATGGATTATCTGATTTCGCGCCTGCCGGGCTTTCCGCATTCTGCCGACCGCGTCATCGTCGGCCCGTTGTCGCTGCGCGAGATTCGCGATCAGTTCATGATTTCCAATACCCACCTGAAACGCCTGCTCGCGCAGGCCGCTGATATGGGAAGCGTGGGATGGACCGAACCGCCGAGAAAGGGCGATTTCTGGCTCTCCCGCGGTTTCGTGCTCGAATATTGGAACTATCAGGCGGCGAAATTCGCCATCATCGATTCAGCCGCGGAAGCCGTGCTTGGGCCTGCGGTCGAAGAACAACCGCAGGCAAGGCGCCTTATTTCAGCAGCTCTTTGACGGTGCCGGAAGCCTTGGCAAAGTCCATCTGGCCGGCATAGCGCTCTTTCAGGGCAGCCATGATCTTGCCCATGTCCTTCGGGCCTTCGGCGCCGACTTCCTTGATGATGGCGGCGATATTGCCACGCACCTCATCGTCGGAAAGCTGCTTCGGCATGAAGTCCTGGATAACGACAATTTCTGCGCGCTCCTTGGCTGCAAGCTCGGGACGGGCGTTCTCTTCGTAGATCTTCGCCGACTCATCGCGCTGCTTCACCATCTTGGCGAGGATCTGCAGCACTTCGTCGTCGCCCGCCTCTTCCTTGCCGACGCCGCGATTGGCGATGTCGCGATCCTTGATCGCGGCCTGGATGAGGCGGATGGTGCCGAGACGCCCCATCTGCTTCGCCTTCATGGCTTCCTTGAGCTGGGTGGCGAGTTGATCGCGCAGCATGTCATTACTCCTTCTGAAGCACCGGACCGAAAAGTGTGAAGGGGCTTTTCAGATAAGCCGATGCTTGAACAAAACTTGAAGCGGCGAATCCGTTTCCCGGCCCGCCGCTCTGGAATGGCGCTTTCATAAACCACGCTGATGTGTGGGATCAAATAAATTGCGAGAATCCCGGCAATATCGGCAGGAAAAGTGCCGCAATCTGCAGTACAAAGATTGACCTAGGCAGAGAGCGTGGCTATCTACCGCCACCTGCACCAAAATTCGTGATCAGGCGTCAAACGCGGCCAAAGCCGCGCGCCTGCACCTGCGAGATCAAATGGCCGGCTCGCGTTTTCGTAAACGCCAAGCCCGCCGGAAACGGGATGAAGATGACCGCGACAGCACCCTGGACAACCGAAAAGCCGACCGCCCTGCTCGTTCTTGCCGACGGTACAGTCATCGAAGGCAAGGGCATCGGAGCAACCGGCAAGGTTCAGGCGGAAGCCGTCTTCAACACGGCGCTGACCGGCTATGAGGAAATCCTCACCGACCCTTCCTATCTCGGTCAGATCGTCACCTTCACCTTCCCGCATATCGGCAATATCGGCACCAACGAAGAGGATATCGAGGACCTGACGCCGGCAGCACGCCACGGCGCGGTCGGCGTGATCTTCAAGGCCGATATCACCGAGCCCTCGAACTACCGTGCCGCCAAGCATCTCGACGCCTGGCTGAAGGCCCGCGGCATCATCGGCCTCTGCGGCATCGACACCCGCGCGCTGACCGCCTGGATCCGCGAGAACGGGTCGCCCAACGCCGTCATCGCTCATGACCCCCAGGGCAATTTCGACATTGAAGCGCTGAAGGCGGAAGCCAAGGCCTGGAGCGGCCTCGAAGGCCTCGACCTCGCCAAGATCGCCTCCTCCGGCCAGTCCTCGCAGTGGTCGCAGACACCCTGGGTCTGGAACGAAGGCTATGGCGAACTCAGCGCCTCCGACAGCAAGTACCATGTCGTCTGCCTGGATTACGGCGTGAAGCGCAATATCCTGCGCCTCTTCGCCGGTCTCGACTGCAAGGTCACGGTCATGCCGGCAACGGCGAGTGCGCAGGATGTGCTCGCCCTTCAGCCGGATGGCATCTTCCTGTCGAACGGCCCGGGCGACCCGGCCGCTACAGGCGAATATGCCGTGCCAGTCATCAAGGAACTGATCAGCACCGATATCCCGGTCTTCGGCATCTGCCTCGGCCACCAGATGCTCGGCCTGGCACTCGGCGCCAAGACCGAGAAGATGCATCAGGGCCATCACGGTGCAAACCACCCGGTCAAGGATCACACGACCGGCAAGGTTGAGATCGTCTCCATGAACCACGGCTTCGCGGTCGACACGAAGTCGCTGCCCGAAGGCGTTGAAGAGACCCACGTATCGCTGTTCGACGGTACGAATTGCGGCCTGCGCGTTCTCGGCAAGTCGGTCTTTTCCGTCCAGCACCACCCGGAAGCCTCTCCCGGCCCGCAGGACAGCCACTACCTCTTCCGCCGCTTCGTCAACATGGTGCGCGAGAAGAAGGGCGAACCGGCGCTCGCCGAGCGCTGATTTCTCATCAACGCCGCTTCGTAGCCCAGCCCTTTTTGATTAAAAATCACGATCTCCTCCCTCATCGAGGGGGTCGTCTTCATCAAGATATTGCCTGCTGAAAATACTTCATAGACACAGTGCTAACCCGTCTCGTGGCTTTGGAGCGGTGGTATGTCTGACGGAATTATCAAACTGCTGAAACCAGAGGATGCCGAGGTCTTCAAGAAAATTCGACTTGAAGCCTTGCGTTCGGACCCCGCCGCATTCGCCAGCCGCTCAGAAGATTGGGAGATACTGTCTCTTGATGAATGGCGCAGCCGGTTGATTGAAATGCCTGTCTTCGTCGCCTTTCAGGATGATGAACCAGTCGCGATCATGGGGCTGATGTCGCAAAAGCCAAGCAAGATGGCGCACCGGGCAACGCTCATAATGGTCTATGTGCGTGCCAGCCTGCGCGGAACCGGCCTTGCTCTTAAACTTCTGGAGCAAGTGACGAAGCATGCAGATGCCCACGGGATCAGGCAGATCGAACTGGCGGTTAGCGCCGAAAATCCCGCGGCACGCCGGTTCTACGAACGCGAAGGTTTTGTCGAAATAGGCCGGATTCCGAGCGCGTTTCTCCACGACGGCATGGAGATGGATGAGATTATGATGTCCCGCCGGATAGGCTCCTGGGCGACCCGCCACGTTTCATAACATTGGACACCGTAAACGTCGCTGACGTTGTTTTGCATCTGGCGTCCGCGCCACGATTGATCCGCTCAGGCGGGCCTTTTTTCTTTGCCGGCATATTGACCTCAACTTAACTTGAGGAATTACAGAACTGCCTGCAACACATCAGATGCAGGAGAAGACTGGATGAGCGGAGCTTTCTACAGGATAGACAAATTCGTCGTGCCGGCTGCGGCGCGCGAGGAATTTCTCGTCAATGTGATGATGACCCATAAGGTGCTGGAGGCACAGGACGGCTTCATCAATCATACGGTGCTGGAACAGGTTGCCGGCCCCGGCGAATTCAATTTCGTGACGGTCGCCGAATGGGAAAGCGCCGATGTCGTCGAACGCGTGCGGGCAGTCGTTGCCGCAGCCCACAAGGCGGCCAATTTCGATCCGCAGGAAATGTTTGCGCGCCTCGGCATCCGCGCCGATATCGCCAGCTACAAGCCCGTGGCCGCCTGATACTGGGACGGCCGGCTCAGGCGCCGGCCGCAGCCCCTTCCCGACGAACGAGAATATAGAAGCGCGTGCAGAGCATGGCGGCCGCGGCCGCAAGCCCGACGAGAAAGCCTAACCAGATGCCGAGACCGCCGAGACCGAGCGGGAAGGCAAAGGCCCAGGCCAGGAAGAAGCCGATCGGCCAGTAGGCAATCAGCGCCAGGATCATCGGCACGCGCGCATCCTTCAGCCCGCGCAGCAGGCCGCTGGCGATCGCCTGCACGCCATCGACGAACTGGAAGAGACCGGCAACGACGATCAGCGGACCGGCATAGGCCAGCACCTCAGGCGCTTCCGGCAGGCTGACATCGAGGAACAGGCGCGCGAGAAGCTGCGGCACGGTCGCAAAGATGATGCTGCCGATGATCGCAGCGATGCTGGCGATGATCAGCACCGTGATCGCCGCGCGTACCAGCCCGGCATAATCGCCCTGCCCGTGCGCGACACCGACCCGCACCGTTGCCGCCTGGCCGAGACCGAGCGGGATCATGAAAGCCATCGACGCCCATTGCAGAGCGATGCCATGCGCAGCAAGCTCGATCGTGCCGATATGCCCCATCAGTAGCGAGGCTGCCGTGAAGAGGCTCACTTCGGCGAGGATGGTGATGCTGATCGGCAGGCCAAGGCGTATGACTTCGAAAAAGGCATGCCAGTCCGGCTTCCAGAAGCGCACGAAAATCTCATAACGCCGCGTCTCCTCCCTGCCCTGTACATAGGAGAGGATGAAGAGGAAACCCGCGGCCTGCACCGCAACGGACACGATTGCGGCCCCTTCCAGCCCCATGACCGGGAAACCGAAATGGCCGAGCACAAGGATGTAGGCGCCGATCGCATTCAGCACCAGCATGGCGATGGTGACCTGGAGGATGACGCCGGCCTTGCCGATGGCGCTGACGAGCCCGCGCATGACATTATAGAGCAGACCTGGCAGCACACCGAATTGACCGATGATGATATAGCCGTGGGCAAGCTTTGCCACTTCGGGCTTCTGCCCGAAGTACCGCAGGATCGTCTCGGAATTGTAGAAGGCCGGCTGCATCAGCAGCCAGTAGCAGATGACAACCCAGATACCCATGCGCAGCGAACGGCGCACGCTCACGACATCGCCGCGGCCATAGGCCTGGGCCACCATCGGGATGACGGCAATCGCAAAGCCAGAACCGAAAATCAGGATCGTGAAAAGGAACTGCGCGGAAAGCACCATGGCGGCAAGATGCTCGGCTCCAAGCTGGCCAACGATCATCACATCGGTCATGCCGATGCCGAATTGCGCGAGCTGGGCGCCGATCAGCGGCACGCCGAGCATCAGCGTGGCGCGAAAATGCGCAGACCAGCGGTTGTCGTTTGCAGGCGCAATGGCGCGCACGTCGATCGGCGTGTCCATGACACTATTCCTGAGATTGAATCGTTAAGGGCCGCAGTGCGGCAAAATATCACGTCGGCTTAGAGCAAAGCGGCGCAAAGAACCACCCCCAAAACAAGCAGATGCTGAAAAATTCATCACAGCTTCATTGTTTTTGATGGATCACTCCGCCGCGTTGAAGGCTTGTGCCGGAGCTTTCGATGTCGTCACCCGCGTCAGGAATACAACCGCAGCAAGGAGGATGAACAAAGCCGCCAGCAGATAAGGCGCGCCGGCAAAGGTGATCGGCGCATCCGGCTTGGTGAAATAGCCGAACATCTGTGTGAAGATCAGCGGGCCGATGATCGTCGTGATACTGCCGATGCTGGTGAGCGCGCCCTGCAGCTCGCCCTGTGCCGAGGGCGGCACCTTACCGGCGGCAATGCTGCGCAGCGGCGGATCGGCAACATTCTCCATGACCGTCAGTACGATCACGGTATAGACGACCCAGCCCTCCCAGGCGAAAGCATAACCTGTGAGGGCGGCCATCGAGAAACACAGGCCGAGCAGCGCCGTCTTCCATTCACCGAGAACAGGCACGACACGCGGCAAAACGAGTCCCATGACCACAGCGGCGCCGATCCCGTAGAGGCCGAGGGACAGGCCGATCTGCCCTTCGCTCCAGCCGTAGCGGAAGGTCGAAACGAAGGGCCAGACCGAGGGATAGACGGCATGCGCGAGGAAAAACAGGAACATCACGAGGCAAACCCAACCGATGCCGGGATAGTGCCGCATCTGCCGCAAAGCGCCGAGTGGGTTTGCGCGCTTCCATTCGAAGGTGCGGCGGTTCTTCGCTTCGAGCGTTTCCGGCAGCAGGAAACAGGCGGCGACAAAATTGATGAAGGAAAGCGCAGCTGCACCGAAGAACGGTACGCGCGGCCCGAACTCGCCAAGGAAGCCGCCGATGACGGGGCCGACCGTGAAACCGACGCCGAAGGCGATACCGATCAGGCCGAAATTCTTGGCGCGGTTCTCCTCATTGCTGATGTCGGCGATATAGGCCGAGCAGGTGGCGAAACTGCCACCGCTGATGCCTGCGAGCACTCTGCCGACGAAGAGCATCCAGTAACTGGTGGCGATGGCGCAGATGAAATTGTCGAACGCGAAGGTCAGCACCGAGAGCAGCAGGATCGGACGGCGCCCGAAACGGTCGCTCAAGTTTCCGAGCAGCGGCGCAAACAGGAATTGCATCAGCGAGTAGATCAGCATCAGCCAGCCGCCATCGACAGCTGCATCGCTGACCGTGCCGCCCGTCAACTGCTCCAGATAAACAGGCAGCACCGGCATGATGATGGCAATGCCGATAACGTCCAGAAAGAGAATGATGAAGACCAGGAAAAGGCCGCGGCGAACGAATTTCGGATCAAGCATAAGACATCTCTACAGCTGAGATTTTCTGGAAAGACGATCTCGTCGCCGGATATATGACATAGCCGATTGAAATGGCCGAAACAATACGTGAACATTTCAATGTTTTTGATGGAGAGGCCGCCAAAACAGATGGCTCACGCGCTCTTTCGCTGCTCCATCCGCACAAAATCGACAAAAGCCCGCAATGGCGCGGGCATGTGGTGGCGGCTCGGATAATAGAGAAACGGGCCGGAAAATTCGCTATCCCACTCGCTTAAGATCGGCACCAGCCGGCCCTCCGCAATGCCCGACCCAAGCAGTTCTTCAAAGGTACGGATGACGCCAAGACCGGCAAGTGCGGCCTCGATCTCCATCTCCACAGCATTAGCGATGATGGGGCCGGATGGCGTAATCACCAGCACTTCGTCACCCCGTTCGAATTCCCAGGCAAGCGAAGCGCCACTGATGAAGCGATGGCGGATGCAGCCATGCTCCAGCAGATCCCGCGGATGCTGTGGCGTGCCCCGCTTTTCCAGATAGGAGGGAGCGGCCACCGTCATATAGCGCTGCCGGCGCGGCCCGATCGGCACGGCGATCATGTCGCGCTCCAGCCTCTCGTCATAGCGAATACCGGCATCGAAACCGGCGGCCAGCACGTCGATGAAATTATCGTCGGCAATGATCTCCAGCGTGATCTGCGGGTAAAGCGCCAGAAACCGTGCGGCGAGATCGGCCATGAAAAGCTTCACAACGATACTAGGCACGTTGAGCCTGAGCGTGCCTGCCGGACTGTTGCGAAAATTATCAAGCTGCCCGAGCGCGGCGGCCACTTCCGAAAGCGCCGGCGAAAGCCTCTCGAGCAATCGCTGGCCCGCCGCCGTCGGCGTCACGGAGCGCGTCGTACGATTGAGAAGCCTGACACCGAGCCGCTCTTCGAGACGCCGCAGGGAATCGCTCAGCGATGACGCAGAAACCCCACGCTTGCGGGCTGCGGAGCGGAAGCTGCGCTCTCTTGCAATTGCGGCAAAGGCATCCAGATCACTGAGGGGAAGGTCATCCATTGTGCATTTTCCCGTACGGCCCGTTCGAGATTATCCGGATTATCGCACAAATTCGGTTGCGGTAAAACCGCATCCGAAGACGCCATCGGGGCGCTGCTGAAGGAGAAGAAAATGCAGACCTATCGTTTGGGAAAGACCGGTCCAGAAGTCTCGGCTATCGGCCTCGGCTGCATGGGCATGTCGGGCATGTACGGCCCGTCTGATCGCGCTGAAAGCATTGCGACCATCCACGCAGCACTCGATGCCGGCGTCAACCTGCTCGACACAGGCGACTTCTATGGCATGGGCCATAATGAAATGCTGATCGGTGAGGCGCTCAAGGGCCGCAAGCGCGAAGACGCCATCATCAGCGTCAAGTTCGGCGCGTTGCGTGATCCCTCCAATGGCTGGAACGGCTACGACGCCCGCCCGATCGCCGTGAAGAACTTCCTTGCCTATACGCTGCAGCGCCTTGGCGTCGATTATATCGACATCTATCGCCCTGCCCGTCTCGATCCGAATGTGCCGATCGAGGACACGGTCGGCGCGATATCAGATCTCATCAAGGCCGGTTACGTCCGTCATGTCGGCCTCTCCG
The DNA here is from genome assembly GCF_056398505.1 of Rhizobium sp. 01T437. Lineage (NCBI taxonomy): Bacteria > Pseudomonadati > Pseudomonadota > Alphaproteobacteria > Hyphomicrobiales > Rhizobiaceae > Rhizobium > Rhizobium sp. 01T437. The sequence goes on along the minus strand of NZ_JBFTPM010000002.1, from coordinate 520,136 downwards.
AAGTCGGCGCCGATACGATCCGCAGGGCCGCTGCCGTCGCACCGATTGCCGACCTGCAGATCGAATATTCGCTGATCTCCCGCGGCATCGAAGATGAGATCCTGCCTGTGACCCGCGAGCTCGGCATTTCCATCACCGCCTATGGCGTGCTGTCGCGCGGCCTCATCAGCGGCCACTGGCAGAAGGGCCAGCACGGGCAAGGCGATTTTCGGGCCGTCAGCCCCCGCTTTCAGGAAGGCAATATCGACGAGAACCTTGCTTTGGTGGAAGAACTCAGAAAGATCGCCACCCTCAAGGGCGCCTCGGTCGCACAAGTCGCGATCGCCTGGGTAGCGGCACAGGGCAAGGATATCCTACCGCTGGTCGGCGCCCGCCGCCGCGACCGGCTGACGGAAGCGCTCGGCTCCCGCGCGGTGAAGCTCACCGCAGACGATCTCTCCGCCATCGAACGCGTCGTGCCTAAGGGGGCGGCCAAGGGCGCCCGTTATCCAGAAGCCCAGCTCAAGCACATGGACAGCGAAAAGTAAGCTGCCCGGCGTACCGGCACCCTGCCTTCGGGCTGGGTGCCGAATATCCTGATCAGATTGGGTTGGCGAAAGTATCGCAGGCCGAAAGCTGTCCGCTGTCGAAGCCGCGCTTGAACCAGCGCATGCGCTGCGCCGACGTGCCGTGATTGAAACTCTCAGGCACGACATAGCCCTGCGAACGCTTCTGCAGCGTATCGTCGCCGATCTGCTGGGCGGCATTGAGCGCCTCTTCCAGATCGCCAGCGTCGAGAATGCCTTTCTGCTGCGTATATTTGCCCCAGATGCCGGCAAAGCAATCTGCSTGCAGTTCGACGCGGACCGACATCTTGTTGGCATCAGCCTCGCTCATGCTCTGGCGCGCCTGATTGAACTTCGGCAGGATGCCGAGCAGGTTCTGCACATGATGGCCGACCTCGTGGGCGACCACATAGGCTTCGGCGAAATCGCCGGATGCGCCGAACTGGTCGGAAAGCTGTTGGAAGAAGGCCGTGTCGAGATAAACTTTGTGATCACCGGGGCAGTAAAACGGACCGGTGGCAGCCGAGGCAAATCCACAGGCCGACTGGGTCTGGCCGGAGAAGAGCACGAGCCGCGGCTCCTCGTAATCCTTGCCCTGCGACTGGAAGATGCCGTGCCAGGTATCTTCGGTTTCGGCGAGAACAGTGCGCACGAAGGCGGTCATCTCGTCATTGGCTGGAGCCTGCGAGGAGGATTCGCTCTGCGTGTAGCCGCCCCCGCCCGTCGAGCCGCCGCCATCCATCACCTGCATCAGGTCGATGCCCATCGCCTTGAAGATCAGGTAGATGACGACGAGAAAGATGATCGTGCCAATGCTGAGCCCGCCACCACGACGGCCAACGCCGCCACCTGATGGAAAGCTGAAGCCGCCACCGCGGCCGAATGGATTGCGTCCCATGCCACCGGATGGATCGCTACGGCGATCCTCGATATTGTCGGACTGACGCCGGCCTTTCCATTCCATGTTCGATCTCCCCGGCGATGCGCCCATGCATGCTCTCAGGAGTCAGTTATATATCCGCCGCGAGGACGAATTCCAGCCGCTTCCTCACGCAACCCGGCTGCGGCGTGGACGAAACCCGATGGCAGCGCCGATCGCAGCGGTGACCAGCCCGAGCAGCGCCAGGGCCAGCCAGCTATTGCCGGAGAATGTGACCGCATGCATCAGCCGGCCCGGCAGCAGTGTAGCAAGGCCGGCAACGACGATGCCGCCGAAATACATGCCCGATACGATCCGCCGATGTGTACGGATATCATGCCGCCGCGCGGCAAGAATCGCCCGCCAGCTTCCGGCGAGCACGAGGACAGAAAGAAGATGGATTGGGCTGAAGCCATAGACGAGATTGATCTGGTGGATGAAGAAGCTCGACAGGGCCGTCACCACCATCAACACCATCCAGATCTTGCCAAGCAGACGGTGCCGTGGCGTGCCCTTCGGCCATGCGAGCAGATAGGCGCCGAGGATCGCCGCCGGCACCACCGCGGTAACGTGGATCTGAATGGCAATAGGGGCATTAAGCAGAGGTTCCAGGGTCATGAGCGGCTCCGGTTGAATTCGTCCCCTGTTTCCGGCATGACTGCACTCCTCTCAACAAACATGGCGTAGACGGCGGGAAAACTTCGTGGATCACCCATCCTTGCAATCCACGCTTCGCGAATTGCAGGTCTTCTGGCGCGCACCGCGCTTCTGGGGAACCTTCCTCGCCATCGTTCTGATCTTCGCGATCACCGGCCCCTATGGCACGATGGAAAGCATGGCAGCCGGCGAGCGCTTCGCCTACTGGCTGATCCTGCACGCCGTCGCCTGGTCGATCGCCATCCTGTTTTCGGTTCTTGCCGATGCGCTGCTGCGCAAGGTGCTGAACCGCATGTTCTGGCGCATGATGATCGGCTCACTGGTCGCCGCCCTGCCGATCGGCTTTGCGATCGGCCTTGTCGACTATGCCTTCAGCGGCAATCCGGCCACGCTTGGCGGCAGCTTCGTAAGGGCGCTCTTCGCGCTGCCGCTCTGCGCCCTCTTCTGCTTTCTGACCTACCTCGCCATGCATCGCCAGATCGAGCAGGCAACCGCGCAAACACCTCCGGCGACCTCGATCCTCGACCGGCTGAAGCCGCAGAACCGCGGCGCCCTGCTGCGCCTCTCCGTGCAGGACCATTATACAGAAGTGGTCACTAGCCGCGGCCGCGAACTGGTGCTCCTGCGCTTTTCCGATGCGTTGCGCGAGATCGGCGGAACGCCTGGGCTTCAGGTGCACAGGTCGCATTGGGTGGCCGATACCCATGTCGAATCCCTGAAACGCGACAACGGCAAGATCTTCATCCTCACCCGCGACGGCACGCAGATCCCAGTCAGCCGGAGTTTTACCGAGGAAGCCCGCCGACGCTTCGGCTGAAGAAATGCCGGCAAATGCTTGACGCGACTCCTGCTTTCCCGCTTCCTGATGAGCAGGAGACAGGGAGGAGAATGCCAATGAAAGCCGTGCGCCTGGAAGCGACCGGAAAGCTGTTTCTGCGCGAGGTCGAAAAGCCCGTTCCCGGACCGGGTGACCTCTTGGTGCGCGTCGAAGCCTGCGGCATCTGCGGCACCGACCGCCATCTTTTCCTCGGCGAGTTCCCCTCCCATCCACCGGTGACCCTCGGCCACGAATTCGCCGGCATCATCGAAGCGGTCGGCCCCAAGGTCACAGGCTTCCAACCCGACATGCGCGTGACCGGCGATCCCAATATCGCCTGCGGCCGCTGCGAGGAATGCCACAACGGCCGGGTCAATCTCTGCCGGCACCTGCAGGCGATCGGGATCCATAGAGACGGCGGTTTTGCCGATTATGTCATCCTTCCACAGAAACAGGCCTTCGCCCTGCCGCTTGCCCTCGACCCCCTGCACGGCGCCTTTTGCGAGCCGCTCGCCTGTTGCCTGCACGGCGTCGATCTCGCCAACATCAAGACAGGCGCTTCCGTGATCGTGCTTGGCGGCGGCGTGATCGGCCTGCTCATCATCCAGCTTGCCCGGCTCGCCGGTGCGACACGCATTCTTCTGGTCACCCGCAATGCCGAGAAACGTGCACTTGCCGAAAGGCTTGGCGCGACGTTGACCTTCGATCCGTCACAGGCGGATGCCGTCACCGGCATTACCGGCACTACCGGCGATGACGGATTGCTGCCGGGCGGCGCCGATGTCGTCTTTGAATGCGCCGGCGTGCCGGAAACGATGACGCAGGCTCCCAAGCTCGCAAGACGCGGCGGCACGGCCATCATCCTCGGCGTCATGCCGCAAGGCGCAAAGATAGAGATCGAACCCTTCGACCTGCTGTTTCGCGAAGTGAACCTCGTCAGCTCTTTCCTCAACCCTTTCACGCACGGGCGCGCGGCCGATCTCATCGCCTCGGGCGCGATCAAGGTCGAGCAGCTGATTTCGCGCCGGATCACGCTTGAACAGGCACCCGAAGCCATCGCCAATCCGGCGCTTGGCGGCGAGATTCGCACACTCGTCGTGCCCACCGGGCAATAGGCTTCCAAAGGCCGGTCCGAATTCCTGTCGATTCCATGATTTATGGGGTTCCGTTTGCAAAAACATTTGCCTATAAGCCGCTTCTAGCCTGAAAAGACCCTCAATGCGCGACCCGACCCGGTGACCTCCCACCCTGGCCGGCTTTTTGCGCAGCTAGAAAATGGATATCGCCCATGCCGAAGCGCCAAGACATCAAATCGATCCTCATCATCGGCGCGGGACCAATCGTCATCGGCCAGGCATGCGAATTCGACTATTCCGGCACCCAGGCCTGCAAGGCGCTGAAAGAGGAAGGCTACCGCGTCATCCTCGTCAACTCCAACCCGGCAACGATCATGACCGATCCGGGGCTCGCCGATGCGACCTATGTCGAGCCGATCACGCCGGAAGTCGTCGCCAAGATCATCGCCAAGGAGCGCCCGGACGCGCTGCTGCCGACCATGGGCGGCCAGACGGCATTGAACACCGCGCTTTCCCTGAAGCGCATGGGCGTGCTCGACCGATACAATGTCGAGATGATCGGTGCAAAGCCTGCCGCCATCGACATGGCCGAGGACCGCGCGCTGTTCCGCGAGGCAATGGCACGCATCGGCCTTGAAACGCCGCGCTCGATGCTGGCAAACGCCACCGACATCAAGGATACCGACCGCAAGACGCACGAGGCCGAGCGCACCAAGCTGCGCGAAAGCCTCTCCGGCTCCGCGCTCGACAAGGCGCTCGACGAACTGGAAAACCAGTGGAACCTCGGCGAGAGCGACCGCAAGCAGCGCTACATGAGCCATGCCATGGCGATTGCCGCCCAGGCGATCGACCATGTCGGCCTGCCCGCCATCATCCGTCCGTCCTTCACGCTCGGCGGCACCGGCGGCGGCATTGCCTATAACCGCTCGGAATTCTTCGAAATCGTCGGCGGCGGCCTCGATGCATCGCCGACCACCGAAGTCCTCGTCGAAGAATCCGTCCTCGGCTGGAAGGAATATGAGATGGAGGTCGTCCGCGACAAGGCGGATAACTGCATCATCATCTGCTCCATCGAAAACATCGATCCGATGGGTGTCCACACCGGCGACTCGATCACGGTTGCTCCGGCGCTGACGCTGACGGACAAGGAATACCAGATGATGCGCAACGCCTCGATCGCGGTGCTCCGCGAGATCGGCGTCGAGACCGGCGGCTCGAACGTACAGTTCGCCGTCAACCCGAAGGACGGCCGCCTCGTCGTCATCGAAATGAACCCGCGCGTCTCGCGTTCCTCGGCGCTTGCTTCCAAGGCCACCGGCTTCCCGATCGCCAAGGTCGCCGCCAAGCTCGCGATCGGTTACACGCTCGACGAACTCGAAAACGACATTACCGGCGGCGCGACACCAGCTTCGTTTGAGCCGTCGATCGACTATGTCGTCACCAAGATCCCGCGTTTCGCCTTCGAGAAATTCCCCGGCGCCTCGCCGGTCCTGACGACCGCCATGAAGTCTGTCGGCGAAGTCATGGCGATCGGCCGCACTTTTGCCGAATCGCTGCAGAAAGCGCTGCGTGGCCTCGAAACCGGCCTGACCGGCCTCGACGAAATCGAGATCCCGGACTCCGAAGAAGGCGAATCCAGCCACAACGCCATCCGCGCTGCGATCGGCACGCCGACGCCGGACCGCCTGCGCATGGTCGCCCAGGCGCTGCGCATGGGCCTCAGCATCGAAGAGGTCCACGAAGGCTGCAAGATCGATCCCTGGTTCCTCGCCCAACTTAAGAATATCGTCGATATGGAAGCCCGCATCCGCGAGCATGGCCTGCCGACCGATGAGACCAACCTGCGCATGCTGAAGGCCATGGGCTTCTCCGACGCCCGCCTCGCCACCCTGACCGGCAAGCGCCCGAAGGAAGTGGCCGAGCTGCGCAACAGCCTGAACGTTCGCCCCGTCTTCAAGCGCATCGACACCTGTGCTGCCGAATTCGCCTCGCCGACCGCCTACATGTACTCGACCTATGAGACGCCCTTTGTCGGTGCTGCCCGCTCCGAGGCTCTGGTGTCTGACCGCAAGAAGGTCGTCATCCTCGGCGGTGGTCCGAACCGTATCGGTCAGGGCATCGAATTCGACTATTGCTGCTGCCACGCCGCCTTCGCGCTGAAGGATGCCGGCTATGAAGCGATCATGATCAACTGTAACCCGGAAACGGTTTCAACCGACTACGACACCTCCGATCGCCTCTATTTCGAGCCGCTGACGGCCGAAGACGTGATCGAAATCCTGCGCGCAGAGCAGGAAAAGGGCGAAGTGGTCGGCGTCATCGTCCAGTTCGGCGGCCAGACCCCGCTGAAGCTCGCCGAAGCGCTCGAAAAGAACGGCATCCCGATCCTCGGCACCGCGCCTGATATGATCGACCTTGCCGAAGACCGCGACCGTTTCCAGAAGCTTCTGATGAAGCTCGATCTCAATCAGCCGAACAATGGCATCGCCTACTCGGTCGAGCAGGCCCGCCTCGTCGCCGCCGAAATCGGCTTCCCGCTGGTCGTGCGCCCATCCTACGTACTTGGCGGCCGCGCCATGCAGATCCTGCATTCCGAAGGCCAGTTGCAGACGTACTTGCTCGATACCGTTCCGGAACTGGTGCCGGAGGATATCAAGCAGCGCTACCCGAACGACAAGACCGGCCAGATCAACACCCTGCTCGGCAAGAACCCGCTGCTGTTCGACAGCTATCTCAGCCACGCCATAGAGGTGGACGTCGATTGCCTATCCGACGGCACAGACGTCTACGTCGCCGGCATCATGGAGCATATCGAGGAAGCCGGCATCCATTCCGGCGATAGCGCCTGCTCGCTGCCGCCGCGCACACTTTCGCGCGAGATGCTCGACGAGCTGGAGCGCCAGGCGAAAGCCATGGCAAAGGCTCTCAATGTCGGCGGCCTGATGAACGTCCAGTTCGCCATCAAGGATGGCACGGTCTACGTGCTCGAAGTCAATCCGCGCGCTTCGCGCACGGTGCCTTTCGTCGCCAAGACCATCGGCGCGCCGATCGCCAAGATCGCCGCCCGCGTCATGGCCGGCGAGAAGCTGGATGCGACCTTTGCGGCTTACGGCGAGAAGCCCGATCCGCGTGCGCTGAAGCACATCGCCGTCAAGGAAGCCGTCTTCCCCTTCGCCCGTTTCCCGGGCGTCGACACGCTGCTCGGACCGGAAATGCGCTCGACCGGAGAAGTCATCGGCCTCGATACGGATTTCGCGCTGGCCTTCGCCAAGTCGCAGCTCGGCGCCGGCGTCGAACTGCCGCGTGAAGGCACGGTCTTCGTTTCCGTGCGCGACGAAGACAAGCCGCGCGTTCTGCCGGCGATCCGCATCCTCGTCGAACAGGGCTTCAAGGTTCTCGCGACCGGCGGCACCGCCCGCTTCCTCGCCGAAAACGGCATCACCGCCGCGAAGATCAACAAGGTTCTCGAGGGACGTCCGCACATCGAGGACGCCATCCGCAACCGCCAGGTCCAGCTCGTCATCAACACGACCGACGGCAACAAGGCGATCTCGGATTCGAAGTCGCTGCGCCGCGCCACGCTGATGCAGAAGGTGCCCTACTACACCACGATGGCCGGCGCCGAAGCCGCCGCCCAGGCCATCAAGGCGCTCAAGGCCGGCAATCTCGAAGTCCGCCCGCTGCAGAGCTACTTCTGATCCCGCGAAGAGGCATCGCCTCTTCGCCTCACCTCCTCGGTCTGCCAAAACTGCGACCCAAAATTGCAGACACGGATACTTGATGTTAGCCTGCTCCCCGGCCGTATCGGGGAAGCAGCATGTCGAAGAATATCGTCATTCTGTTCGACGGCACGTCGAACGAGATAACTGCAGACCGCACCAATATTTTGCGTCTGTTCGGAACGCTGAAGCGCTCCGACGAACAGATCGTCTATTACGACCCCGGCGTCGGCACGCTGGCTGCGGCAGATGCCTGGTCGCCCTTCTACCGCAAGTCTATCGAGGTCTGGGGCCTTACCACTGGTTGGGGTCTCGATGAAAACGTCAAAGGCGCCTACCGCTTCCTCGTCGAAAATTACGATGCCGGCACGCCCGACGATCACGGAGGCCATCCCGAGAGGGACCGCATCTATATTTTCGGCTTCAGCCGCGGCGCCTATACGGCCCGTGTTCTCGCAGGTTTCATCCATGCCTTTGGGCTGTGCAGCAGATATCACCTGAACCTGCTCGACTACGCTTACAGAACCTACAAGGGCATTCCCGAACAGGAGCAGCGCGCCGATGGCGGCGATCCCTCATCGGCCTTCAAGAGCATGCGGCTCTACGAACGCATGCTGCGCAACGACCGCCCGCCGATCAAGCTGCTCGGTCTCTTTGATACGGTTGCCTCTGTCATCGAAAAGGGCAAAGGGCGCATTCAGTTCAAGACCCATCCTTTCACCCGCAAGAATCCAAGCGTCGAATATGTGCGCCATGCCATGGCGATCGACGAACGAAGAACCATGTTCCAGCCGGAATTGTGGACGCCGGATCAGGACTATCGCGGCAATCCCTTCAAGCCCGCAACCGCAAAACAGGACTTTAAGGAGGTGTGGTTTGCCGGTGTCCACGGCGATATCGGCGGCGGTTACCCGGAAACCGAGAGCGCCCAGATCAAGATACCGCTTGACTGGATGATCCGCGAAACAGGCCCCTCAGGCTTGCTCTACGTTTCGCGCACCATCAACAGTATCGTCCTTGGCAAGAGCGACAAATACTATGTCGAGCTCAATGCGGCCGCGCCGCTGCACGACTCAATGAGCGCGGGGTGGAAGCTGCTCGAATATATTCCGCGGCGCGTGCCGGAAAACTCCTGGCGCAAGCGCGGCGACAGAAGAGGGATTTATTTGCCCCGCGAAGACAGGCGTTTCATCCCCGATGGCACAAACCTGCATGAATCCGTGAGGGTGCGCATGGTGACCGGATATAATCCGCCGAACCTGCCGAAAGATCCGGTCTTCGTCTCCTGACGCATTGAACCGAATTCTGCGCTCAGGCAGCCAGGCCCTTGATCAGATTCATATCTTGCCGGAAGCGGATCAGCTCTTGTGCCCTCCTCTCCTCGTCCGGAATTCGCAGCAGATAGGAGGGATGCACCGTGACGAAGAGCAACCGCCCCTCCTCCATTGCGATCGGGCGCCCGCGCAGATCCTCCAGCTTCTGCTCCTCGCCGGTCAGCGAATAGAGCGCCGTCGCGCCCATCGCCACGATCAATTTCGGCTTTACGAGATCGAGCTCCAGCTTCAGCCACCAGCGGCAATGCTGCACTTCGCCCGGATTGGGCTTCTGGTGGATGCGCCGCTTGCCGCGCGGCTCGTATTTGAAATGCTTGACGGCATTGGTGACATAAAGCCTCGACCGATCGATGCCGGCCTGTGCGATCGCCTCGTCGAAAACCTTGCCCGCCGGCCCGACGAAGGGTCGACCTGCGAGATCCTCCTGATCGCCTGGTTGCTCACCAACGAACATGATCTCGGCATCATCTGGCCCTTCGCCGAAGACGGTCTGCGTCGCCTTCGCATGCAGCGGGCATTGGCTGCAGACGGCGGCCTCCTCGCGCAATGCCTCCAGCGTTCCGGCAGGAGCCATCTGCGGGGCCGGCATGCGGGCGGCCGCCTCCTGGATCCTGTTGTGATAGGGAAGCGGCATCGTGGCCTCGCGCTCGGCCATGGCAAGCACTTTCGCTTCAGCCTCGGCGATCAGGCCGGGGATGAGATCGGCTTCCGGCAGGTTCTTCCAGTATTTCTTCGGCATCTCTGCCTGCATGGCCTTCACCTTCAGCCGCGCCGGATTGAAGATGCTGGCATAATAGATGCGCCAGAGATCATCGGTCGCGTCACTGATGTCAGGCTTCTCGCAGGCAGCATTGCTTGTCGTCAGCCGCTTGCCGTCCCAGGCAGCCGAACCCTTCGGCGTCGCGATCAGCCAGTCCATGTCGGTGAAGCGGCGCTGGAAGAAGGACGCCTTGCGCGCGACGATGTAATGATCCGGCTCGAACCAGGCGATGAATTTCCGCCGCCCGCCGGCAGGTGCCGCCACCTCCTTGAAGCGCACGAAGGCCGTCATCTTGTGGGCGTCGCGATGCACGCTCTTCTGCATCAGCAGAGCACGCGACACCTCTTCATCGGACGCCAGATCCAGCAGGTTCCGGTTTTCCTGCAGCCGCCAGAGCAGGCTGTAAAGCAGCGAAAAACGCCTGGCATCGCTATAGCAGATCACTGCCTCGGCTAACGCCATGAAAGCCGGCGGCACGCTCATCGGCTTGGCGCTGACGGGAGGATCGGGCGGCAAGGCGTCACGCTGGAAGGCAAAGCCCGGTTCGCTGCTCTTTTCATGCCAGTCGACGTCCTCTGGCAGAATCCCGGCTGCGGCAAAGGCGCGAGCGGCCTTGCGCCATTCCTCGAAATTGCCCCTGCCCTCCAGAACCACCCGGCGCATCATAGCAACGACAACTGTTCGGGTTGCGGTTCGAACATCGCGCGCAAGTCCGGCCGGTCGACAAGGCGATGCGGCGTCCAGCCCTCGGCAGTGATGAAGGCCTGCACCTTGCGGATCGACACGCCGAGCCGCGGCAGGTCTTCAAGCCGCAGACGGCGTTGCCGCCGCTCAGTCAGGATCGCCTTCACCGTCTTGGTGCCGAGCCCCGGCACGCGCAAGAGCCTCTCGCGATCGGCGCGGTTGACATCGACGGGGAAGTCCTCGCGATGGCCGAGCGCCCAGGCAAGCTTGGGATCGAGATTGAGATCCAGCATGCCACCCTGCTGCGTCGCGGTGATCTCATCGATGCCGAACCCGTAGAAACGATAGAGCCAGTCGGCCTGATAGAGCCGGTGCTCACGCATCAGCGGCGGCTTGATGAGAGGCAGGTTCTTCGAACTGTCCGGAATTGGGCTGAAGGCGGAATAATAGACGCGTTTGAGACCATAGCTGCTGTAAAGCTGGCCGCTGCTCGACAGGATCGTCGCATCATTGGCGCCGTCAGCGCCGACAATCATCTGTGTACTCTGGCCGGCCGGCACGAAGCGCTTGCGCCTCTTGGTCTGCAGCGTCGGCTCCTCCGCAGCCTCGATCTTCAGCCTGAGATCGCCCATCGAGCGGCGAATGCTCTCCGGCTTCTTCTCGGGCGCAAAACGGCTGATGCCGCTATCGGTCGGCAGCTCGATATTGAGCGACAGGCGATCGGCATAGAGCCCCGCCTCCTCGATCAGATGCGCAGAGGCCTCCGGAATGGATTTCAGATGGATGTAGCCGCGAAATTGATGCGTGACCCGCAACTCCCGCACGATGCGCACCATTTCCTCCATCGTATGGTCGGACGAGCGGATGATGCCGGAGGAGAGAAACAGTCCCTCGATATAGTTGCGCCGGTAGAATTCCAGTGTCAGCCAGACCACCTCTTCCGGCGTAAAGCGGGCGCGCTCGACATTGCTGGACGAACGATTGATGCAATAGGCGCAATCATAGATGCAGAAATTGGTGAGCAGGATCTTCAAGAGTGAGATGCATCGCCCATCCGGCGCGTAGGCATGGCATATGCCCGAGCCTTCGGTGGAACCGAGCCCTCCGGAGGCAGCCGAATCCCGTTTGACAGTGCCGCTCGAGGCGCAGGAAGCATCATATTTGGCAGCGTCGGAGAGGATCACCAACCGTTCTTTAAGCGATTTCTTCATCAGCGTGTTCACTAAATGTTCACGGTGGCAAAATCAAGACGAAGAAGTGAGCCTCCATCCAACTTCCCTTCAAAAGCAGGTACTTCTGCGGGAGGCGGAAAGCTTCGGTAAGAATTTTATGGAAATCGCGCGTGTCGATCTGCTATAAGCAACGAACTAAGATTGTAGCACGGTTCCGAAGTTCCCTTCGGGACCTGTTTTCTTTTGTGTCTGCGAGAACTGCAGATGCGGGGAGAGAAGGACGAAAAAATGGTTGATAAGGTACCGATGACACAGGGTGGTTTCGTCAAGCTGCAGGAAGAACTGCGCTGGCGTCAGCAGGAGGAGCGCCCGCGAATCATCGAGGCAATCGCGGAAGCGCGCGCCCATGGCGACCTTTCGGAAAATGCCGAGTACCATGCCGCCAAGGAAGCGCAGAGCCACAATGAAGGCCGCGTTGCTGAGCTCGAAGACCTGACGGCGCGCGCCGAAGTCATCGATCTCTCCAAGATGTCGGGCGACAAGATCAAGTTCGGCGCCAAGGTGAAGCTCGTCGACGAGGACACCGAAGAGGAAAAGACCTACCAGATCGTCGGTGATCAGGAAGCCGACGTGAAGCAGGGCCGTATCTCGATCTCCTCCCCGATCGCCCGCGCGCTGATCGGCAAGGAAGTCGGCGATTCCATCGAAGTCAACGCGCCGGGTGGTTCGAAGGCCTACGAAATCCTCTCCGTCTCCTGGGGCTGATCGCCCGCGCCTCCCCCTTCAAGAGCAGCCAGTGCCGGATATCAGTGACGTCGAGATCATCGCGCCCAACCTGAAACGCCGGCTCTCCGGCGTCACGTCGACGATCGTTCAGCTCATCCCCTGCCAGATCCGGCTGGGGATCAGGATCGCAGCCCTCGGCCCCGGCCTTCCGCCGGAACTTCCGCGCCTGAAATGGCCGCAGCTATCAGGCCTCTGGCGTCCGCCGACCGGACGGGGCCATCGCGTCTGGCATGCACGCCGCAACAATGAGATGGCGGCGGGCATCCTCATGCGTCACGTGCTGCGCATGCCGCTTAAGCTTGTCTTCACCTCAGCCGCCCAGCGCCGACATAGCTCCTACACCCGCTGGCTGATTCGCCAGATGGATGCTGTCATCGCCACCAGCAGCCGTTCCGGCTCCTTCCTCAAGGTGCCGTACACGGTCATCCAGCACGGCGTCGATCTTACGCTCTTCCATCCCCCCGAAGGGTCTGTCGACACGATCGCTGCCACAGGCCTGCCCGGCCGCTACCTCATTGGCTGCTTCGGCCGCGTCCGCCATCAGAAAGGCACCGATCTTTTCGTGCAGGCGATGATGGCGCTGCTGCCGCAGCATCCGGACTGGACGGCCGTCATTTCCGGTCGCGTCACCCCGGAACACATTGCATTTGCCGACAAGCTGAAGGCCGATATCGCCGCAGCGGGTCTGACCGACCGCATCGTCTTCATCGGCGAAGTGCCAGATATCAAGGTCTGGTATCGCCGCCTGACGCTCTATGTCGCCCCCTCCCGCAATGAAGGCTTCGGCCTGACGCCGCTGGAGGCCATGGCTTCGAAGACAGCAGTCGTGGCCTCTGACGCCGGTGCCTACGCTGAAATGATCGTGCCCGGCGAGAACGGCGTCATCGTGCCGCCCGGCAACGGCGAGGCGCTGACGGCGGCGATCGCCACCTATCTTGCCGATCCTGCCCTCGCCATTGCGCAGGGAGAAACGGCGCTGGCGCGCGTGCGGGAAAATTTCGCGCTGGAAAAGGAAGCGACGGCGATCAACCGGATTTACCAGCAACTTCTCGGCGCGTAAGCCGTTCGTCAGACCATGGCAACGGACATATCAGGGAGGTAGGGACACGTAGATGTCGACCGCAAATGACAACGAAAACCTGGTCAACGTGCTCTGTATGAAGTGGGGGACGCTCTATGGCGCCGAATACGTCAACAATCTCTACCGCGGCGTCAAACGACACCTGAAGCGCCCGCATCGCTTTGTTTGCTTCACCGACAATACAGCCGGCCTCGACGAGGGTATGGAAACCTTTCCTCTGCCCGAGCTCGGCCTGCCGGCCGGCTCCAAGGACCGCCGCTGGCAGAAGCTTGCGCTCTTCCGCCGCGAGCTTGCCGATCTCAAGGGCATTGCCCTCTTCCTCGATCTCGATCTCGTTATCGTCGATGATCTGGAACCGCTCTTCCAGCATCCGGGAAAGTTCCTCATCATCCGCGATGACGATCTCTTCCGCGCCAAGCCGCTGCGCAAACTCAAGCCCGCGCGCGACAAGTTCCTTGGCTCGGTCGGCAACAGTTCGGTCTTCCGCTACGAAATCGGCGCCCACGCTTATATTCTGGATACCTATGTCGCCGACCCGGTGGCGGCCATGTCGAAATACGAGATCTCACAGCAGTTCCAGAGTGCAAAGCTCGAAGCGCAAGGAAACCTGCAATACTGGCCGCGCGAATGGTGCGTGAGCTTCAAGAATGCCTGCGTGCCACCCCACATCCAGAGCTTCTGGCGCGATCCCGAGCGGCCGCCGGAGGCCAAAATCGTCGTCTTTGCCGGCAGCCCGAAAATGAGTGAGGTTTTTGAAGGTGGCGGACAGAAATGGTATCGCCGCATCGGCAATACCGATTGGCTGAGCAAGGCCTGGCGAGGCTAAAGCATGTCGCGCAAAAGTGTGTAGCGGTTTTGCGGCAACGACATGCGAAAACAAGAGCCTAAAGCGTGGCAAGCGGATCTGAAGATCGCGACACGCTTTAGATTACAGTTCGACGAGTCCGAGCTTCTTCACCTGGCGGATCGTCAGCATGGTGCGAACCGTATCGACATGCTCGTTGGCCGTCAGCACCTCGATAACGAAGTCCTGGAAGCGGGTGAGGTTTTGGGCCACGCAATGCAGCAGGAAATCGCTGTCGCCGGAAACCATCCAGGCTTGGCGCACCAGCGGCCATTCGGTGGTGGCAGCGGCAAAGGCCTTCAGGTTGGCTTCCGACTGGTGCTTGAGACCGACCATGCAGAAGGCGACGAGATCGAGCCCGAGCTTCGGGCTGTTCAGCATCGCGTGATAGCCTTCGATGACACCGGCTTCTTCGAGCTTGCGCACACGGCGCAGGCAGGGCGGCGCGGAAATTCCCACCCGATCGGCAAGTTCCACATTGGTCATGCGGCCGTCGGCCTGCAGTTCCCGCAATATCTTTATGTCGATAACGTCAAGTTCAGCGCGAACCACGCTTAGGCCTTTCTTTAATTCCCCGCGGGCAGCTTCTATATAAAGCGACGGAATACGCAAGAAAGTTTCAGTCAGATGACGGAATCTTGCACAGCGCCTGCATTTGCCTTGTTGGTAATGCAAGGCTGCCCTTGAATAAAAGCATTGGTCGTTCATAAATGGCGCAGGGATCGCGAAACGGCCTTATTCGCCTCTTAGCCGCCGCATCCTGCCAGTCGAAAGGAAATTCCATGTCTGCCCGCCATACCAAGGTGCTCATTATCGGTTCCGGACCTGCCGGCTATACGGCAGCGGTCTATGCCGCGCGCGCCATGCTGAAGCCGGTTCTGATCGCCGGTCTGGAACAGGGCGGCCAGCTCATGATCACCACCGATGTCGAGAACTATCCGGGCTTTGCCGATCCTATCCAGGGGCCCTGGCTGATGGACCAGATGCTGCAGCAGGCGCAGCATGTCGGCGCCGAGATCGTCAACGACCTCGTGACCGAAGTCGACCTCAACCAGCGCCCCTTTGTTGCCCGCACCGATAGCGGCCAGGTCTGGACTGCCGATACGCTTGTTATTGCGACCGGCGCCAAGGCCAAGTGGCTCGGCATCGAAAGCGAGCAGCATTTCCAGGGCTTTGGCGTGTCTGCCTGCGCTACCTGCGACGGCTTTTTCTACCGCAACAAGGATGTGATCGTGGTCGGCGGCGGCAACAGCGCCGTCGAAGAAGCGCTCTATCTGTCGAACATCGCGAAGTCGGTCACCGTCGTGCACCGCCGCGATAGCTTCCGTGCAGAAAAAATCCTGCAGGAACGTCTCTTCTCCAAGGAGAACGTCAAGATTCTCTGGAATACCGAAGTCGCCGAAATCACGGGCACACCGGCAAAGCCCCCAATGCCGCCGTCCGTTTCCGGTGCTCGCCTGCGCGACACCCGCACTGGCGCCATCACCGATGTCGTCGTTGACGGCGTCTTCGTGGCGATCGGTCACGCGCCGGCAACCGAACTTTTCAAGGGCAAGCTGAAGCTGAAGGACAATGGCTATCTCTGGACCGCACCGGATTCGACTGCGACCAGTCTGGAGGGAGTCTATGCCGCAGGCGACGTGACGGACGATACGTTCCGCCAGGCGGTCACCGCCGCAGGCATGGGATGCATGGCCGCCCTTGAGGCAGAACGTTATCTGACGGGCCACATGCCCGTTGCCGTAGCAGCGGAGTAACAGTGGCATGAGGGGTGGGGGAATGCCATTGGACTGGGACAAGCTGCGTATTTTCCACGCAGCTGCCGAAGCCGGATCGTTTACGCATGCGGCTGACAAGCTGCATCTGTCCCAGTCGGCTATCAGCCGTCAGGTCAGCGCGCTCGAGCAGGATGTGGGCACCAAGCTCTTCCACCGCCACGCGCGCGGTCTGATCCTGACCGAACAGGGCGAACTGCTTTACCGCACCGCCCATGACGTGCTGCTGAAGCTCGAAACCGTGAAGATGCAACTGACCGAGACGACGGAAACGCCGTCCGGCAAGCTGCGCGTCACCACAACCGTCGGCCTCGGCCAGGGCTGGCTGACAGACAAGATCCAGGAATTTCTGCAGCTCTATCCCGACGTCCAGATCCAGCTCATCCTCGACAACGAGGAAGTGGATGTGAACATGCGCCATGCCGATTGCGCCATCCGCCTTCGCCAGCCGCAGCAGTCAGACCTGATCCAGCGCAAGCTGTTCACCGTGCACATGCACGTCTATGCGGCCCCCTCCTATATCAATCGCCATGGCGAGCCGCAGACGATCGAGGATCTCGACAATCACCGCATCATCACCTTCGGGGAGCCTGCGCCAAACTACCTGCTTGATGTCAACTGGCTGGAAATCGCCGGCCGCTCGTCGGACAACAAGCGCATTCCGCATCTGCAGATCAACAGCCAGACCTCGATCAAGCGGGCCTGCCTGCTCGGCATCGGTATCGCCTGTCTGCCGGATTATATCGTCGGCCGCGACCCCGGTCTGATCCAATTGGCAATCAATGCCGACGTCCCCTCCTTCGATACCTATTTCTGCTATCCGGACGAGATCAAGAACGCCGCCAAGCTGAAGGCATTCCGCGATTTCATCGTCAGCAAGGCCCGTAACTGGAACTTCTGATTTCCATTTTTATGGAACGAATTTCAAATCATGCAACCCACGCATGACTGACATGCACAAAAAAGGGTTGTTGTTTGCTCATTAAAGCACCATATCGCACACAGCTGATGCACACGGTGGCTTTTCCTCCCAGTTCCACCGCATTAGCTGTTCCCCTCTGGAGGTTTTTGACCTTCACACTTATAAGGGCCCTGGTTTTCCGGTGGCCCTCTTTTTTTGCCTGAATTTTTGTCGGTAGATACCGCAATGCGGAAAAATTTGTGCAGTGCATAGCAGACATGCACAAAAATGCATTGAAAGCTGCACAAAGAACCACCATATCGCTCATAGCTGATGCATTTGGTGGTTTCTCTCCCAGTGCCACCGCGTTGGCTGTTCCCCTCTGGAGGTTTTTTGACCTTCACACTTAAAAGGGCCCTGGTTCTCCGGTGGCCCTCTTTTTTTGCTTAAAATTTAAGCAAGCCGGAAAAATCGTCAGCTCACGCCTCCGTGATTTGCATATCGAAAATCAACGATCCATATATCGGGAAAATCCGATTTATACTTCGATGAACGACGATGGACAAAGACGAGATTCTCAAGGCGCTGGCCAACCCTGCCCGGATGGACATCCTCAACTGGCTGAAGAACCCGGAAAAGCATTTTCCGACGCAGGAACACCCGTTTGAAATGGGCGTCTGCGCCAGCCAGTTCGAACGCTGCGGCCTTTCCCAATCCACCGTTTCCGCCCACCTCGGCACGCTCCACCGCGCTGGTCTCGTAACCAGCAAGCGCGTCGGCCAGTGGATATTCTACAAGCGCAATGAAGAAACGATCGCTACCTTCCTCCAGCAGCTAACGCAGGATCTCTGAATCATGCCCCTCGCCCTGCTCGTTCTTGCCTTGAGCTCCTTTGCGATAGGCACCACCGAATTCGTCATCATGGGCCTTCTGCCCGACGTCGCAGCCGATCTCTCTGTCACGATCCCTGAGGCCGGCTGGCTGGTCACGGGTTATGCGCTGGCCGTCGCCCTCGGCGCGCCCGTCATGGCGGTCTCAACTGCCAAGCTGAAGCGCCGCTCGGCACTCATCATGCTGATGGCCTTCTTCATTGCCGGCAACCTGCTCTGTGCCATCGCTCCGAATTATTGGGTACTGATGGTGGCCCGCATCGTCACCGCCCTCTGCCACGGCGCCTTCTTCGGCATCGGCTCGGTCGTCGCCGCCAATCTCGTCAGCGAGGACCGCAAGGCACGCGCCGTCGCCCTGATGTTCACCGGCCTGACGCTCGCAAACGTGCTCGGCGTGCCGCTCGGCACCGCCATCGGCCAGGCATTCGGCTGGCGCTCCACCTTCTGGGTGGTTACCGCGATCGGCATCGTCACCATTGCCGGCCTGATCGCCATCCTGCCCAGGGATAAGCAGGAAGAGCAGAGCAGCATCCTGCGCGAGATCGCCGCCTTGCGGAATGGCCGCCTCTGGATGGCGCTCTCGGTCACCGTCTTCTTCTCGGCCTCGATGTTCACGCTCTTCACCTACATCGCCCCGCTGCTGGGCGACGTAACGGGTATCTCGCCGGAAGGCGTGACCTGGACGCTGTTCCTGATCGGTGTCGGCCTGACAGTCGGCAACCTGATCGGCGGCAAGCTCGCCGACTGGCGCCTCGGCCCAGCCCTTGCCGCCATCTTCGCGGCAATCGCACTGACTTCAGCGATCTTCTTCTATACGAGCCGCTTCTTCATCCCCGCCGAGATCACCCTCTTCCTGTGGGCTGCCGCCACCTTCGCCGCGGTTCCCGCCCTGCAGGTTGGCGTCGTCGGCTTCGGCAAGCATGCACCGAACCTGGTCTCGACCATCAATATTGGCGCCTTCAACACGGGCAATGCTCTCGGCGCCTGGGTTGGCGGCATGGTCATCGATGCCGGCCTCGATCTTAATCGCGTTCCCCTCGCCGCAGCCGCCATGGCCCTGATCGGCCTTGCCGCTACGGCACTCACCTATCTCTCCGGCCGGGCGCAGACTGCCCCCGCTGCTGCCGAGTGATCCCCCAAGCAGAAAGGACCTTCCATGGCCAAGCTTTTCCAGCCGACTCGGATCGGCGATATCGCTCTCAAGAACCATATCGTCATGGCACCGCTCACCCGTAACCGTTCTCCGGGTGCGATCCCGAACGACCTCAACGTCGAATATTATCGCCAGCGCGCCACGGCCGGCCTCATCATCACGGAAGCGACCGCCATCACGCATCAGGGCCAGGGTTATGCCAACGTTCCCGGGCTTTATAGCAAGGAAGCCCTTGATGGCTGGAAGCGCGTGACGGACGCCGTCCATGCCGAAGGCGGCAAAATCATCGTGCAGATGTGGCATGTGGGTCGTATCTCCCACACGACGCTGCAGCCGAACGGCGGCAAGCCGGTGTCCTCGACCAACCGTATCGCCAAGGCAAAGACCTATCTGGTCAACGCTGACGGTAGCGGCGCCTTTGCAGATACCTCCGAGCCCCGCGCGCTCGAAGCCTCCGAAATTCCGGGCATCATCGAGGATTATCGCAAGGCTGCCCGCGCTGCGATCGATGCCGGCTTCGACGGTGTCGAAATCCACGGCGCCAACGGCTATCTGCTCGACCAGTTCATGCGCGACGGCGTCAACGACCGCACCGACGAATATGGCGGCTCGATCGAAAACCGCACGCGTTTCACCTTCCAGGTGGTCGAGGCCGTAACCAAGGAAATCGGCGCCCGCCGTACCGCAATCCGCATTTCGCCGGTCACGCCGTCGGGTGAGTCCTACGATTCCAATCCGCAGGCGCTCTTCACGCATGTCGTTGAAGGTCTCGCCAAGTACGACCTTACCTATATCCATGTCGTAGAAGGCCAGACCGGTGGCGAGCGCGATTATCGCCAGGGCGACAACCCGTCTTTCAATTACAAGGCGCTGCGCGCCGCCTATGAGAAGGCTGGTGGCAAGGCTGCCTGGTTGGTCAACAATGGCTATATCAGAGATATGGCGATCGAAGCCGTCGAAAACGGCACGGCCGATCTCGTCGCCTTCGGCAAGCCCTTCATCTCCAATCCCGATCTCGTCGAGCGTCTGGAAAAGAACCTGCCGCTCAACACGCCGGACCAGTCCACCTTCTACGGCGGCAACGCAAAGGGCTATGTCGACTATCCGGCCCTCGAAAAGGTCGCCTGATCGTCTTGAACAAACAGAAATCCCGCCATCCGGCGGGGTTTCCATTTCAGGCCGTTGCCGCTAGCTTGCGCCGATGTTCTCTCCCTATCTCGAACGCTGGTCGCTGACTGCTGACGGCGAACCCATCATCACCCATTCAAGCCACCTCCTGCCGGTCATCTGGCAGGACAAGCCGGCCATGCTGAAAGTCGCTACCCACAGCAGCGAACGCGAGGGCGCGCTGCTGATGAAATGGTGGGACGGCGATGGCGCAGCCAGTGTCTATGCCCAGGAAGATGATGCGGTCCTGCTGGAGCGCGCGACGGACAAGCACTCGCTGCTGCACATGGCAATGAACGGCGAGGATGATGAGGCAAGCCGCATCATGGTGCGCACAGCGGCAAGACTGCATGCGCCCCGCCCTACCCCTCTCCATGACTCCACCCCGTTAAAGCGCTGGTTCCGCGATCTGGAGCCGGCCGCCCTCACCCATGGCGCCACCTTTGCCGATTGCTGGAAAACGGCGAGCGCTTTGCTGGCCGAGCCACAGCAGCTCAGCATTCTTCACGGCGACATCCACCACCGCAATATCCTCGACTTCGGCGAACGGGGCTGGCTGGCGATCGATCCCAAGCGTCTCTGGGGCGAACGTGGCTTCGACTTTGCCAATATTTTCGCCAATGAAGACCTGCCGACGATAACGGACCCCGCCCGTCTGAAGCGCCAGCTTGCGATCGTCTCCAAGGAGGCCGATATCGAGCCGACCCGCCTGCTCAAATGGATAGTTGCCTATTCCGGCCTTTCCGCCGCCTGGTTCCTCGAAGATGATGACCACGTGTCGGCAGAAAAGCCTCTGACTGTCGCCCGCATTGCGCTCGCCGAACTGGCTTAACCCGCCTTCCCGACATGAGAGAGAGATGCCGTGGTCGTTGCTCCATGCGGTTCCGGCAGGGAGCCCTGTGCGATGAGCGAAGCCCGCACGGCCTCATCGATCGGCGTGTGCGGCTCGGTTCCGAGTTCGGCGACCAGCTTGTCGTTCCTCATACGCAGCGTCACCTTCCAAAGGTAACGCATCTCCTTCAGCTCATGCATGACCGTCATGAAGGGAGCGAGCAGCGGCACGATGAACCAGGGGAAGCGACCGATCTTCGCCGCACCGCCGGCAACACGCCGGACCGCCTCCGCCATCTGCCGGCCATCGCCATCCCAGAAGCCGTTCATGTGATAGCAGGCGAAAGCGGGCAGGCGCTCAGCCCGCTCGACGAGCTGCACCATCGTCTCGGCGACATCGGGCAGATAGGCCCATTGGTGACCGATACCCGGCCTAGCCGGATTCTTGACCGTACCAACAGGCTTGCCCGGCGTGGCAAAAGCAGCAGAGAACCAGCTATTATCAGTTGCGCCTGGCCCGAAGAAATCGCCGGCGCGGACGATGATGACGCCAATGCCGGTCTCGGAAGCAGCCTTCAGACGCTTCTCCATCTCGACGCGGATCTTGCCCTTCTTCGTCACCGGGTGCTGCGAACTATCCTCCGTCACAACAGGAAACGCATCCGGCCCGAAATTATAGACATTGCCTGGCAGCAGGATGCGCGCACCAACCGTGCGAGCCGCGGCGATCGTATTGTCGAGCATCGGCAGAGCCAGTTTCTCCCAGTCGCGATAGCCAGGGGGATTGACGGCATGAACGATGAGATCAGCACCTTCCGCGGCCTTGCGAACATCGCCGGCATTCATTGCGTCACCCTGCACCCAGTCGAAGCTTTGCCCGCTCGCAGATGCTTTCGCGGCGTTGCGGTTGAGCGCCCTTATCGTCCAGCCGCGCGCCTGCAGTTTGCGGGCAACCGCGCCGCCGATGCCGCCGGTAGCACCCAGAACGAGCGCCAGTTTCTTGTCCTGATATTCGCTGCTCATGATCATCTCCTTGTTCGATGAGACGACTATGCCTCCAGTCGCAGATAAACAAAATTGACGAAATAAATTCCGCCGCTATACATAAATATATGGATATCGAACCCAGTTGGGATTTCTACCGCTCCTTTCTCACCGTGCTGCGCCACGGATCACTCTCGGCCGCCGCCCGGGAACTCGGCCTGACGCAGCCGACGATCGGCCGCCATATCGATGCGCTGGAAGAGGCCGTTGGCACTGAGCTTTTCATCCGCTCATCGAATGGTCTGCTGCCGACCGATATGGCACTAGACCTCCAGCCCTATGCCGAAACGCTGGCGACGACGACGGCCGCCTTCGTGCGCACCGCATCAAGCCAGCGCGACAAGGTGGAAGGCACCGTGCGCATCAGTGCCAGCGAGGTGATCGGCATTGAGGTACTGCCGCCGATTATTGCCGATCTGCAGGAAGCCTATCCCGGTCTGCAAGTGGAGCTGTCGGCATCCGATGCGCTGGAAGATCTCATGAACCGGGAGGCGGATATTGCGGTGCGCATGGCTGAGCCGCAACAGGACGCGCTGGTGGTACGGCGCATCGGCGATATTCCGCTCGGCTTCCACGCGCATCGCGGCTATCTGGAACGACACGGCATACCGCAAACCATGACCGAACTTGCCGGCCATCGCCTCATCGGCTTTGACCGGCAGACGGCCTATATCCGCATGATGCGCAAACTCTACCCGCTGGCGGACGAGTTTGCGTATGCCTTCCGCACCAGCAGCCATCTGGCGCATTACACGGCCATTCGCGCCGGCATAGGTATCGGCGTCTGCCAGACGGGGCTTGCCCGCCCGAACCCCGATCTCGTTCATATTCTGGCAGATGAATTCGAAATCCCACTCGGTACATGGGTTGCTATGCATGAAAGCCTCAAGACCTCGCCGCGCTGCCGCGTCACCTTCGACGCACTGGTCGGGGGTCTGCTGAACTATATCAAGTCATGCAAGGAAACGCGCGCCTAACGACGCGCTGAAAGATTTCGGGAAATCGGCTGGAGATCAGGGCTCTGGGGAAACCTCGGGCGAACGGCCCTTGGTAAAGCCGTCCACGACCTCGGTCTCGGGACGATCGCCACCTTCGGCATATTCTTCGTGCCACTTGCCCTGCGCATCCTGCCAGCTGATCTCGGCGGAATCGCCGCCGACCTGCTGTTCGGCCGCAACGATGCGGGCTGCTTCGAGCGCTTCGGAGTGGCTCGGGAATGCCTCGGAATAGACGTCTCCAAGCTTGTAGGCCCAGCCGCCGTCATGCGGTACGACTTCGTAGACCACCTTGACCATGCATGTGTCTCCTCTTCTTCTCGTTGCGCATCCGTAGGCTCCCGGATCATGTCCGGTTCAGCGCGGGCCGCTTGAGAAGATTTCCAGGACGCCGCGATCTGGGTTCCGGCTGCCGTATGAAAGCAGTATTTCATTAATCGTCACAGACTGCAAATTTCATCAGTGGGGAGTCTGCTTGCATAGAAAAATCACCGGCTTAGATTCCTCGAAGGAATCAAAATCGGCGCTGGTGGTAGAAATGGCATTGCATCTTAAGGAAGAGAAATTCCTGATCGCGGCGGTCATCGTCGCGGTCATTGCCTACTTGCTGGAACATTCGGTCATGGAGTCCGGCCGGGGCATGGCGCTTCTCGCCGCCGCCGCGCTGATCGCAACCATCGTGCTCGCCTCCATGCGTGTCGCCCATCACGCGGAACTGCTGGCCGTCAAGGTCGGCGATCCCTACGGCACGATGATCCTGACGCTCTCGGCCGTCGCTGTCGAAGTCATCATCCTTGGCATCATGATGAGCGGCGAGGAAACGTCGCCGACGCTCGTGCGCGACACGATCTATTCGGCGCTCATGCTCGATATCAACGGCATCCTCGGCCTTGCTGCCCTGCTCGGCGGACTGAAACATGGCGAGCAGCCCTATAATGACAATTCCGGCAAGACCTATGGCGTGATGATCCTGACCGCCATGGGCATCTCGATGATCGTCCCGGAATTCGTGCCCGGCGACAAGTGGCACTATTATTCCGGCTTCACCATCATCGCCATGATCGCGCTCTACGGCCTTTTCCTACGCATGCAGGTCGGCCAGCACAGCTACTTCTTCTCCTACAGCTATCCGCGCTCGGAACGGCAGAAGGAACATCCCGAGGAACATGACGGAGAGGGATCGGTCGCAACCTCGATTACCATCATCCTCATCGGCGTGGTCATCATCGGCGCGCTGGCCGAGTTCATGTCAGGCTTCATGAGCGAAGGCCTGCGCGATACCGGCGCTCCTGTTGCCGTGACCGCCATCGTGGTTGCCGCCATCTCCGCCGCACCGGAAATCCTGACGGCCTTGAGGGCAGCGCTCCGCAACCGTATGCAGGCAACCGTCAACATCGCCATGGGCGCGTCTCTCTCGACCGTCATCCTCACCGTACCTGTCATGGAGGCGATCGCGCTTTACACCGGCCAGCCCTTCATCATGGCCATGTCGCCGGTC
The DNA here is from genome assembly GCF_056398505.1 of Rhizobium sp. 01T437. Taxonomy (NCBI): domain Bacteria; kingdom Pseudomonadati; phylum Pseudomonadota; class Alphaproteobacteria; order Hyphomicrobiales; family Rhizobiaceae; genus Rhizobium; species Rhizobium sp. 01T437. Next base: position 495,488 of record NZ_JBFTPM010000002.1, on the reverse strand, counting down.
CAGACGGTCATGGTGGCGATTACCCTGATTGCCGCCGCAATCAACCTCAATGACGGCGAGACGAATGCCATCGAAGGCATGACCCATTTCATCCTCTTCGCCACCTTCATCATGCTGACGGCGATCGGACTTTGAATCTGAAATCAGCGGCTTAACGCGACAATCGGAATCATTTTCGCAGCGCGTTCAATTAGAAGGTCAGGACAAGCAAAAAGCCCGCCATCTCTGGCGGGCTTTTTAATGCGGCTGATGGCCGATGATTACTTGCAGGCGCCGCAGAAGCGCTGGATGCGGCGGCAGGCTTCTTCCAGAAGCTCTTCCGAGGTCGCATAGGAGATGCGGAAGTTCGGGCCGAGGCCGAAGGCCGAGCCGTGAACGACGGCGACGCCTTCCGATTCCAGGAGTTCGGAAACGAAATCCTCGTCCGTCTCGATGACTTTGCCGGACGGGGCTGTCTTGCCGATGAGCCCGGCGCAGGACGGATAGACGTAGAAGGCACCTTCCGGCACCGGGCAGACGATGCCCTTGGCCTGGTTCAGCATGGAAACAACGAGATCACGGCGGCCTTCGAAGATCTTCTTGTTCTCTGGGATGAAGTCCTGCGTGCCGTTCAGCGCTTCGACGGCCGCCCACTGGGCGATCGAGGTCGCACCCGATGTCTGCTGCCCCTGGATCATGTCCATAGCCTTGATGAGCTGGATAGGGCCTGCCGCATAACCAATACGCCAGCCGGTCATCGCATAGGCCTTGGAGACGCCGTTCATCGTCAGCGTGCGGTCGTAGAGCTTCGGCTCGACTTCGACGGGCGTGACGAATTTGAAGTCACCATAGGTCAGGTGCTCGTACATGTCGTCCGTAAGCACCCAGACATGCGGATGCTTCATCAGCACGTCCGTCAGCGCCTTCAGCTCGTCATGCGTATAGGCAGCGCCCGTCGGGTTGGATGGCGAATTGAAGATGAACCACTTGGTCTTCGGCGTGATCGCCTTTTCGAGATCGGCGGGCTGGAGCTTGAAATTATGCTCCTGGGTGGCCGAAACGAATATCGGCGTGCCGCCGCAAAGCGCCACCATCTCGGGATAGGATACCCAGTAAGGCGCCGGGACGACGACTTCATCGCCGGGGTTCAGCGTCGCCATGAAGGCGTTGAAAAGGATCTGCTTGCCGCCGGTGCCGACGATCGTCTGCTCCCAGGAATATTCGAGACCGTTCTCGCGCTTGAATTTGGCGGCGATCGCCTTGCGTAGCTCGGGGATACCTGACACCGGCGTGTACTTCGTCTCGCCGCGATTGATCGCGTCGATGGCGGCTTTCTTGATATTCCCCGGCGTATCGAAATCGGGCTCGCCTGCGCCGAGACCGATGACGTCGCGTCCTTTGGCTTTCAGCTCGCGCGCTTTCTGAGAAACGGCGATGGTGGCTGAAGGCTTCACGCGGGAAAGGGCATCGGCAAGGAAGGCCATGATATCGGTCCTACAAGGTTGAAACGGGCAGAAGGCCGGGACCGGAGTTCTGCGCTAAGCTCTATGTCCAATGTGTGACATCATTTCAAGCGCAAAGGCGTGATGGCGACGATGATTCTTATTGATCGATTGCCGCACCTGCCTCTGGAATTTTGAACCGAGCTTCGAAGAGACGCCGCAAGCGGTGGATCCAGGCTCACAGGAAGTTGAATCAGTTTCTGAAGTCGGCCCCGTTTTATTCCTTAAAATCAAGGTTATCGCCCGTTTACCATTTGCCACGAATAAGCCGCAACAAATGCCGCGGCATGCCGCAATTCGGTCGTGAGAGCGCCGAGATCAAACCGCTACTCTATCACCATCCGACATTGGTTATTGAGGGTATGCCATGTTTCTGGAAGACGAGCACGCAGCGGGACGTCTGCGCGCAAGCCGGGTTTCTCTGTCGCTGATGGTGGCGGTCATCGCTTTTGCAAGCTGTGTCGTCGCGGCGTTCGGCCTCTTTTCAGTCGCCGAAGCAGGACCGGCCATGGCTTCTAGTTCGCTCCACGCTTCCTATGCCGACCAGAAGATTGCCGATGGCGTAGCAGTGCTTTTCGCCGCATTGGTCGCCGCAAACGGGCTCGCCATCTGGCTGCGTCGCATTAAGGGCCTTGTCATCTGGGGAGGCCGGCGCGATGCCCGCTAAGCCGCAGCGTTCCAGCTGGACCGAGGAAACGGACACGTTCGAGCCGCTGCCGACCTACATGGAGCTGGCAATGGCCGCGGCGTCTGCCCACGAGGCACCGCCTGCACCGCCAAGACCCCGTCTCCCCGGGCTTTCGATCGTCGAGAAACTGGTCGCCGTCGGTATCGTTTGCCTTGCCTTCTACGGCATGGCGCTGATCGGCTGCGGACTTTTCCTGAAAGCTGAAGCAAAGCGCACCGGCTACTACATCACACAGCGGATAATGAGCGCGGAATTGCAACAGGCCGATTTCGATACCCGTTTCCCTCCCCGCGTAATCAGCTGACCTGCTCTCATTCAACCCGAGAACACAAAACCGTTATGGAGCGCCGACTACGGTTGAAGCGCCCCATGCCCCGCGCCACCTTCCCCTTAAACTGACGACGGGGGATTATGATGGACGCCATTTCGACTTTCCGTTTCGCCGCACTGCTGGCAGGAGCCGCTGCTTTTGCAGGTCCAGCCCTTGCCCAGATCGGGGACATCGTCAGGACGCAGGAAGTTTCGGTTCGTGTCGAGAAACTCGCCGAAGGGCTGGAGCATCCCTGGGCAGTCGAGGTCCTGCCTGATGGTGGCTATATCGTCACGGAGCGGCCGGGGCGGCTGCGCATCATCCGCGACGGCAAGGCTTCCGATCCGATCGATGGCGTGCCAAAGGTGAGCGCCCGCGGCCAGGGCGGCTTGATGGATGTCGCGCTTGCCCCGGATTTCGCCACCAGCCGAAAGCTCTACCTGACTGCCGCAACTGCCAGCGACCGAGGCTCCGGCACCGAGGCTTTCAGCGCCACACTGTCCTCAGATGAAAAGAGCCTCAAAAACGTCACGCCCATTTTCACCATGCGGCACTTTACCCGCGGGAACATCCAGTACGGCTCACGCATCGCGATCGCCCCCGACGGCTCGCTGTTCATCAGCGTCGGCGACCGCGGTGACCGCAACCGCTCGCAGGACTGGAAGGATGATGCCGGCTCCATAGTCCACCTCAATGCCGATGGCAGCATTCCCGCCGACAATCCCTTCAAGAATAGCAGCAAAGCCCTGCCGGAGATCTGGTCCAAGGGCCATCGCAATCCGCAGGGCATCACCTTCGACAGTGCCGACGGCAAACTCTACACCGTCGAGCATGGAGCACGCGGCGGCGACGAGATCAACAATCCCGAACCCGGCAAGAATTACGGCTGGCCCATCATCACCTATGGCCGCGACTATTCCGGCGCCAAAATCGGCGAAGGAACAGCCAAGGAGGGTCTGGAGCAGCCCCTGCACTATTGGGATCCTTCGATCGCCCCGGGCGCTCTCGTCGTCTATCGCGGCAAGATGTTTCCGGAATGGAACGGCAATTTCATCGTCGCCGCCCTGAAGTTCCAGTTGCTGTCGCGCATGCAGCGGGATGCAAGCGGCGCCTTCACTGCCGAAGAGCGCATGTTCGAAGGCGATTACGGCCGCATCCGCGATGTGATCGTCGCCCCCGATGGCGCATTGCTGATGGTGACCGATGAGAATGACGGCGAATTGCTTCGGGTTTCCCGCGCCCCAGACCGGGCCGGCTAAAGCGAGTTCCGCAATTCCCTGCGGATCATGAATTTCAGCCCCGACCATGTTTCGTCGACGGCGCAGACCTTGACGTCGACGAGGCCTGTTGGCAGCAAAATCTCGCGCAACGCGTCCTCTGTGATGCTGGTCGCCACCTTCGAGCTCTTCTTCGGCCAGGATATCCAGACCATGCCATCGGGCCTGATCACACGGAATAACGCCGCCGCCATCTCTTCCAACGCCACACGATGTGTTTCGAAGACGTGGATATAGTCGAATTGCCGATCGGGGGCCTTCGGAAAGACTCGTTCGACCGTAGCGAAACCCTCGAACCGGCTGATCTCGGCCAACCCATCGGGAACATTGATGAGCAAGGCCGTCTGTCCTGGTTTAAGCCCCAGCTTCCTTGCGAGCGGCGTGCCGGAATATCCTGCCGTCATTGGCGCGTCCACACGAGCGGCCATGTTGCCGGACCGCCATCGGCCCTTGCATCGCACTCTTCCTTGATGCGCACTTCCTCGAGAACAAGGAAATCCGTGTTCTCAGGCTCTGCGACGCGCCACGTATAATAGCTGCCGCAATCGCCCATGCCACGCCCCTTCACGAAGGAGGTGAAACGTCTCTCCATCGCATCGTAGCGGATGTTGAAAGCCGTATCGCCCGTCGTTTCTGAAAACTTCAGCGGAAAGACCGTTCGAGAAATCTGGCTGCCATGACCGCCATAGATCGCGAAAGGCATGTTGTAGGCACCGGCCGGGCCGCRGGGCACGATGATCAGCCTCATCCCCTTCTCCTGAGTGACTTCGAAGGCGTCGCCATAGGCAAGGCGCCGCTCTTCGATATGGCAGTCGCCATCATCAGGCTCGATATCCGCTCGCACGGACTCCGGCAGATCGGCAAAGAGCGAAATCAGACGGACGGACGAGGAGCCCTCGGCTGAAGCGCTCTCAAGCCCCGCCAGAACGACTGCTGTCGCGACGGCAATCAGTCGCCTCCTCATCTGCATGTCCTCCGAACCATTTGGGGAATCCTCATCCTTGCCGAGAAGAAATGCAACTGCTAACCCGCTGAGCATAACCCCCAGACGCTTCCCCAACATCGAGGGTGAAAATGACGCGCATTCAGGCGAACCTCCTTCTATTGCTTGCAGCCGCCATCTGGGGCGGAGGCTTCGTCGCCCAGTCGACGGCAATGAACGCGATCGGTCCCTTCTGGTTCATCGGCCTGCGCTTCGCCATCGCTGCACTTGCCACCCTGCCCTTCACGCTCTTCGAAGCCCGCAAGGCAAAGATCGCAACCAGCCGCAGACATCTCGGTCTCTATCTTTTGATCGGACTGGCGCTCTTCGGCGGCGCGTCGACACAGCAGGTCGGCCTGCAGACGACGACCGTCACCAATTCCAGCTTCATCACCGGCCTCTATGTGATCTTCGTGCCGCTGATTGCCGTCTTCTTCCTGCGCCGCTCGCCGCACTGGATCATCTGGCCAGGCGCCATCATGGCCGTGTCAGGCATTTACATGCTGTCGGGCGGCCAGCTTTCGACTCTGACGGTAGGGGATCTGCTGACGGTCGTCTGCGCCATCTTCTGGTCGATCCAGATCACGCTTGCCGGAACGACGGTTGGGGAAACGGGTCGGCCACTTGCCCTGTCCAGCGCCCAGTTTGCGGTCACGGCAGTCTGCGCGCTCATCATCGCTGCCATTTTCGAACCGATCAGCCTGTCAGATATCCGCGCGGCAGCACCCGAAATCCTCTACGTCGGCATCTTCTCCTCGGGTGTCGCCTTCGTGCTGCAGGTCGTCGCCCAGCGCTACACCACGCCGTCACAGGCGGCGATCTTCCTCTCCGCCGAAGCACTGTTCGGCGCCACGCTCGCCGCACTTCTTTTGGGCGAGAGCATGCCGCCGCTCGGCTATATCGGTTGTGCGCTGATGTTTATCGCTATGCTTGTAGTCGAGCTCGTGCCCGAAATGACCCGCCGACGCTCGCAAACGGCCTGAACACGCGTCCATTTGTGGGGCGTTTAGTGCCATCTGAAATTTTTTTTAAGCAGGTGTTAAGACGCGCTAGCGTTGCATTTTTGGTAAAATCTGCCCGGAACTTATATTGCAGACGATATAAAACGTTAATCATTTGCTCCCGACGGAGGATTTTTTGCGTTTTTGCGAAAACAGGTCATTTTTGCGGGTGTGTTCTTAGGGACACGTTAAAAAACTTTTGCTTGCCAAAATCCTTCAAACGCAGCACTCTTCGCGCGTTCGGGCATTTTGCGAGCATGGGAAGTCCTTAAGAATTTGCGAGCCGGAAACGCTAATATTCCGGTCAGCCGGTCCCAAAAAACAGCAGGCGTTAAGTCCTGTCTGGAACCGGCGGAGGTAGAGGGGACCTTTTTCTCACATTTCAAGATTGCCTGCCAGCGTCTTCGCAAGAAGGCAATAGCGTAATGCTGCCCGTGTGGATGGCGGGCGGAGACAAAAGGACCTGAGGCATGGCCGAGACTGGCACTGTAAAATTCTTCAATACCGACAAGGGCTTCGGCTTTATCAAGCCGGACAAAGGTGGCGCCGATATCTTCGTTCACATTTCTGCCGTTCAGGCTTCCGGTCTGGCCGGCCTGACGGAAAACCAGAAAGTAAGCTTCGACACGGAGCCGGATCGCCGCGGCAAGGGCCCGAAGGCCGTCAATCTGCAGATTTCAGGCTGAAACCTCGCATAGGCGTGGAATTCGAGTTGAAGCCCGGCAGCGATGCCGGGTTTTGTCGTTCAGCCTTCGTTCAGCATGACGCCGCTAGTTTCAGAACCATTGAGAAGGGACCGCTTCCGGTTCCCGATACCGGGATTTTCGCCATGAACAGGCTTGCAAAGACCATTCTTCTGACCGCAACCGCTGCCGCCCTCACCCTTTCAGCCATCGGCGAAGCCTCTGCAGGCGATCGCTACTGGCGTCATGGCCACGACCACGGCAACGATGCGCTGGTCGGCGGTGCGGTCGGCCTTGCCACTGGCCTGATCGTCGGCTCTGCCATCGCCAATGCCAATAATGGCCCGGTTTATGAAGAGCGCCGCTACATCGACCCGCCGGTCTATGAGCCGGAATATGCTCCGCCGCCGGTTTACCGCGCGCGTCCGGTCTACTCCGAGCCCGTCTATTCCGAGCCGGTCTACGGCCGCCCCGTCTATGGTCGCCCAGTCAGCGCCATGGAACCCTGGAGCGCCCAATGGCAGCGCTATTGCTCTTATCGCTACCGCAGCTTCGATCCGCAGAGCGGCACCTATGTCGGCAATGACGGTCGAGAACACTTCTGCGTCGCAAGCTGATAGGCTGAAGATATTCTGACGAAAAGCGCCGCCACAGTGCGGCGCTTTTCTTTTGTCTACACCTCAGCCGGCCTTCCTCTCCCAAGGCATAGGCTTGGCACCTCCGTCCTGTTCAAAATCGGTCGACTGGCTGACAACGCGCCAGGTGCGATCGGCTTCCATTCGCGCAGCATCCGCCTTCTCCACGGCCGTGGCCGCGTCGCTGCCGAGCAGCAGGCGTAGCGGCGGCGTATCGAGCGAGGCAATGTGCAGGACCACGGCGGCCGCCTTGGCCGGATCGCCGGGTTGGCGGCCATTATAGTTGCGTTGGTAATCTGCCGTGGCACCAACCGTTTTGGCGTATTCCGGGCGGCCTTCGTAAATCGCCGTCGACGAGCCGGCGAAATCCGTGCGGAAACCACCGGGCTCGATCACTGTTACCTTGATGCCGAGCGGCCCGACCTCCTTGGAGAGCACTTCGGAAAAGCCCTCGACACCCCATTTTGCCGCCGCATAGGGCGCACGCCCGACAGGACCGATCCTGCCGCCAACGGAGGAGAACTGGATGATATGTCCTGCCCCCTGCCCGCGCATGACCGGGATCGCCGCCTTGGTCATGATGATCGTGCCAAAGAGATTGGTCTCGATCTGCGCCCGGAAATCCGCAAGGCTGGTATCCTCGATCGGTGCGACATTGCCGTAACCGGCATTGTTGACCAGCACATCGATCCGGCCGAATGTTTCGTCCGCGATCTTCACCGCGGCTTTCGCCGCCGCCTCATCGGTCACATCGAGCGGTAGAGCGAGAACGCGGGGGCCATACGCATCGACAAGATCGGCAAGCTGGCCGGGATCGCGCGCCGTCGCGACCAGCTTGTCGCCGGCCTCGAGCACGGCATCTGCCAACGCCCGGCCGAGGCCGCGCGAACTTCCTGTAATCAACCAAACCTTCGACATGGGAAACCTCCTTTTCGGTTCCCTGTCCATTTAGGATCTATTGTTTCCAATAGAAAGAAGGTACCTTGGAGATCTATACACACCTGAAAGTAACTACAATGAAAGACGATATCTTCGATTTCTGCCGCGACATGAGCGACGAGCAGGATGCGCGGGCCCGGCAGATGCTGGAGCGTGCCGCTGCGAAATGGCCGCTGCGAGTCCTGCATGTGCTTTCTGAGGCCGATAGCCCCTTGCGGTTTTCAAGGGTGCTGGAGCGGGTGGAAGATATCAGCCAGAAGGTGCTGACACAGACATTGCGCACGCTCGAAAGCGACGGCCTCGTCATCCGCACGCTCTATCCGCAGGTGCCTCCGCGCGTGGAATACGAGCTGACGCCGCTCGGCCGCGAACTGCTGACCCAGGTCGTCTCGCTCTGGCGCTGGATCGTCATCCACCTGAATGAATTCGACGTCCCCGAACCGGCTGCAAAAAGCTAGGCCGGAAGACGCACAGTCGCTCTCAGCCCACCGAGCGGGCTGTCGCCAAGCGTGATATTGCCGCCGTGGCTACGCGCGATATCCCTCACGATGGCAAGCCCGAGACCGGTGCCCGAAGCATCGAGATTGCGTGCGCTATCCAGCCGGAAGAAAGGCTTGAACACATCCTCCCGGTACTTCTCCGGAATGCCGGGACCATTGTCATCGAAGACAATCGTCAGCCACTTCGCACCATGCTTGGCCTCGATATGGAGCGTGTCGGCATAGCGCCTTGCATTCGAGGCCAGATTGGTCACAAGTCGCAGGAAGGCATTAGGGCGCACCGAGATATGGTCCTCGCCCTCGATGGAATAGGTCAACACCTTGCCATGCAGCTCGAAATCGATCTCGAGCTTCTCGAAGATCTCGCTGAGCTTCAGCTCGCCGACATCCTCCTCCACCTCACCCTTGGCAAAGGCCATATAGGCCTCCAGCATGGTCTGCATGTCGTTGACGTCATCGTTGAGCCCGGCAAGATCAGGGTTGTCCCCGGCGAGCGCCAGCTGCAGCCTGAAGCGCGTCAGGATGGTTCTGAGGTCGTGGCTGACGCCAGAGAGCATCGCCGTGCGCTGCTCCATCTGCCGCTCGATACGTTCACGCATGAGAATGAAAGCAAGGCCGGCGCGGCGAACTTCGTCGGCGCCGCGCGGATAGAAACTGTCGGCCTTCTGTCCCTTGCCGAAGTTTTCCGCCGCCCGCGCCAGATTGAGGATCGGCCGAATCTGGCCGCGCAGGAACAGGATTGAGATGGCGATCAGCACGAGTGACGCGCCGACCATCCAGAGAATGAAAATATGCGTGTTCGATGCATAGGCCTGGCTGCGTTTTGTGATCACACGCAGGATGCGGTTGTCGAGCTTGATACGGATCTCGATGAGGTTGGAATTGCCGACGGTATCGATCCAGAACGGCCGGCGGATCTCCTCGGTGATCTCGTCGCTCAGGATGCCGTCGAGGATCGAGAAGAACGGCTTGATACGCGGCGGCGGTAAATCTCCATCCGGCTCGATCGAAATCTGCAGGTTGAGTTGGTCGCGGGCAATGCGGGTTATATCGCTATAATCAGCATCCTGCGGAAAGGTGTCGATGACCTCTATGATGGCAGCAATATCGCGGGTCACGGCAAGCGACAGCCGCTCCGTCACCATCTGCCAGTGACGCTCCATGAAAACGGCGGCAACGACCGACTGCAGGAGCACCATCGGAATGATGATGATGAGCAGCGAACGCGTATAAAGGCCCGTCGGCAATCGCCGGCGCAGCCAGCGCACGAACCAGCGCCAGCCGGGCGCAGGAGAGCGGTCTTCTCGCCGCAAGCTGTCGAATGTCACCATTTGCGCCGGTCCCGAACCCGTCGTTTCAGTCGATGCTCAGCCTGTATCCGATACCGCGCACTGTCTGCAGCCAGACCGGATTGGCAGGATCATCCTCGATCTTGCGGCGCAGACGGTTGATCTGCACGTCGATGGTACGTTCGCCGACTTCCGCATCGTCTCCGATCAACTCGTGCCGCGGGATCGTGTCGCCGGCCCGGCGGGCAAAAAGCAGCATGATCTCCTGCTCGCGGTCCGTCAGGCGGATCACCTCCGCAGCCTTCTTCAGTTCCTTGCGCGTCAGCGAGAAGGTGTAAGGGCCGAACATGATCTGCTCGATCTTCGGTGTATCGCCGCCGCTGTTGCGCCGCAGGATATTGTTGACACGCAGGACGAGTTCGCGTGGATCGAAAGGCTTGGGAAGATAATCGTCGGCGCCGGCTTCAAGCCCGGCAATACGGCTGTCGGATTCGGCAAGCGCCGTCAGCATGATGATCGGCACGTTCTTCACGGCCCTGAGCCCGCGTGTCACCTCGATGCCGGATTCGCCCGGCATCATCACGTCCATGATGATGAGGTCGAAATCGAGCCCTGCCAGCTTGCGCTGCGCCTCCGCCCCGTCAGAGGCAATGGTCACGCGAAAACCGTTTTCCGTCAGGTAGCGGTTCAACAACGCGCGGATACGGGTATCGTCGTCGACGACAAGAAGATGCGCCGCGTCATCGGAAATGCCTGTCTTGACCGCCATTCAATCCGCCTTCTGTCTGTCCCGCATGCCTCTGAGGAATGCCTTTACGCCTTCTCGCGCCTCCGAGGTAGCTCCCTCGAATGCCCGTTCAATACGGCGTGATTGCGGCTCGGCGAGCGCCAGTGCCAGCTCCCTGCCCGATTTGGTGGGATAGAGCTTGCGCTGTCGGCGATCCTCCGGGCCTGCCACTTGCCGAATATAGCCTGAATCGATCAGTTGTTTCAGCACTCTTGCAAGGCTCTGCTTGGTGATCTTCAGCGTATCGAGCAGATCGGCGACCGTCATTCCCGGATTTCGGTTGACGAAGTGCACGACGCGGTGATGCGCCCGCCCAAAACCGCTCTTTTCGAGAATGGCATCGGGATCGGATACGAAGTCGCGATAAGCGAAGAAGAACAGCTCGATGATCTCGAAATCGATGATCCCGACATCCTCCATCGGCGTGGCCAGCGGCTCAGGTTTGCCTGCTTTCGAGCTGGTCTGTCGTGGCACTCGGCATTTCCTCTCTCTTGGCGTGAGCCTTGCGAAACTTTCGCAGAATATGTCAGCTTTGTTGACGTATTTTTGCGTCGCCGCTAGCTCTCCCGAACGTTGCAGGCTCCGCGCGGACTGTTCTTTCCCCGGAAACTAAAGCCAGCCCGGCAAATCTCCAACGCAACGCGCAATTTCCCCTTGCGTCAGTGGATAGAACGTAATGGGGACAACAATCAACAGACATGGCGCAAACGCGCCAGAGGAGGCAAGGATGGTTTCAGTTCCCGGAAGCTTACGTCCGGCCGATCGCACGACGCGCGGGAGTGAGATGATGAGCGTTTCCGCCCAGGCGATCCGCATCAACGTGGCGAGGGCGCCAATACCGTCTTCGTCGAGGATGGCGTCATTCACCCGCCGACCCCGGATTGCTTCCTGAACGGCATCACCACCGGACGGTGATTGAACTCGCCAAACGCCGTGGCATTGACGTCGTCGAACGGGCACTCTTCCCGGAAGAGCTAAGCAGCTTCTCCGGACGCTGCCAGACCGGTTCGACAGCGGAAGTTACTCTCGTGTCTGAAATCGGTCCGTATTGCGTCACGCCGGCGACGATCTCCGAAGCGCTGATGAACGACTACAGGAAGAAAGTCTCTTCGGCCGCTGCTATCGCCGCCGAATAAACCATCCACCGATCATGCCGACCCGGCCAGGCGCGTGCGTCTGCCGGGCCGTTTCGTTGTCCAGCGTCCAGCGCGTCCGAACCTTCAGCGTGCCTTGGCCATAACCAGCCCGGCGACCGTCGAAAGGATGCCGCCACCGATCAATCCGCCAATGCCGTCGGCAATCAGCCCGGTCATTGCTGCTTCCCCGCCGACCATGCTGAGCAGCATGCCGCCGCCAATGCCGCCGATGGCGCCCGCAATCGTGCGCGCAACGACATTGATCGCCTGCTGTTTCAGCGCGGCGCTTGCGACATTGCCACCGACTGCGCCTGCAACCAGTTGTGTGATGAGCGGAAGTAGCGCTTCCATGATTTTCTCCTCTGGCGATCTCCCCGATCGCCGACTCATGCCATCACCTGATGACATGTTAGAATATTATCATATTTAGGAGGAGAAGTAGAGGATTCTGACAACCCATGCGAGAGCTCTGCGGATCCGTCAAGGAAAGGAGAAAGGCGGCAGCATGGCCGTCTTTCCCATGAGCTTATTGAGCTTATTGATAGACATACACGATGCGGCGCGTGCCCGGGTCCACCAGCACCGGCTGATCGTTGATGCGGACATAGCGATACTGGTAATCCGGAATCCTCTCGAATGTCACGTCGGCGGGCACTTCGGCACCGACGACCACATCACCGCCAAGCCTCACGGCCTGCCCCGGCGTGGTGTCGATATAGCTGCGGACTTCCTCCGGCGGCGTAATCGCCTCGACCGAGCCGACCGGACCGATCAGCTCATCACCAGGTGCAGGCATCGGTTCAGCCGGCACGACACTGGAGGTCGTCTCATAAGTCACCACAGGCACGCCGAGATCGTCGCGATGCTGCTCGACGATGACAGGCGAGCCGCCCTGATCGACCTGCAGATATTCGGCATAGACCCAGCCGCGCACGCCGTTTACATCGACCCGGCACCAGCGGCTGCCTTCGATGCAGCCGTCGAGCACGGCAGTCGAGCCGCGCGTGGCAAGGCCGACGGAGGGATATTGCGGGCCAGGCCCGGAGCGGATGTTCAGGTCGCTGATGGACGTCGCCACCATCTCCGCCTGAGCAAGGCCGGCACTCGCAGCCAGAAAGGCGCCGGCCAGCAAAAGGTTTCTCTTCAAGGTCATTCTAAGGTCTCCTTGTTGCGATGGGCTGAGAACGCACGGGTTGCGTGGTTGTTCCGCCGCGGCCGGCATGGCTGAAGAATGGCATAAAGAAGGCTGCAGCAAGCATCTGAAATCGCTTCAAAAATTCGCTTATCCGTAGCGCCGAACCGCCATCCGCAAGCCGATAAATTCCTGTTGCAGCCTGTCTTTCCGCGTGAGCCGGCCGAAAATTCCGGCTGCCTTCGGCCGCGTTTGCGCCTATAGAGACAGGCAATTGAAAGACGCGAAGCGAGGCATTCATGGGCATGCTCCAGGCCGGCATCATTCCGGTAACCCCCTTCCAGCAGAACTGCACCATTCTCTTCGACCCCGATACGAAGGAAGGCGTGGTTGTCGACCCCGGCGGCGACGTCTCTGTCATTTCGGGCGTGATCGAAGAGCAGGGCTTCAAGATCAAGGAAATCTGGCTCACCCACGGTCATCTGGACCACGCCGGCGGCGCCAAGGAGCTCAAGGAAAAGCTCGGGGTCGATATCGTCGGCCCGCATGAGGACGACCTGCCGCTCCTGCAGCGCATCGAAACCCAGGCCGCGAAATATGGCGTACAGGGCCTTCAGAACGTCACGCCCGACCGCTGGCTGAAGGATGGCGACAAGATCTCCTTCGGCTCTCATGAATTCGAAGTCTATCACACGCCGGGCCATGCGCCGGGTCACGTCATCTATTTCAACCGCGCCCAGAAATTTGCCCATCTGGGCGATGTACTCTTCAACGGCTCGATCGGTCGTACCGACCTGCCCGGTGGCAATCATCGCCAGCTTCTCGATTCCATCAGGGACAAGGTGCTGCCGCTCGGCGACGATGTCGGCTTTATCTGCGGCCACGGCCCGGGCAGCCGCATCGGTGACGAACGCCGTGAGAACCCCTTCCTGCGGGAGATCTGAACATGAAACATATGAGCTGGCTGAACCCGCCACCATTCTTCGAGCAACGTGACGGCGCGCTCCATGTCCGCTCCGGCGAAAAGACCGATTTCTGGCAGGGCACCTATTACGGCTTCCACCGCGACGACGGCCACTTCCTGCATGAAAGCCGCAAGGGTGACTTCACCGCCGAAGTCACCTTCTCCGGCAATTATGAAGCGCTCTACGATCAGGCCGGCCTGATGATCCGTGCTGATGAGAAGCACTGGGTGAAATGCGGGATCGAATATACCGATGGGGCCAGGCATTTCAGCACCGTGGTCACCAACGGCAATTCCGACTGGTCGGCCTTCCGCATCGGCCATGACTTTGATGCCATCTCGGTGCGCGCCACCCGCAACGGCGACGCCCTGTTCATTCAGTACAGCACGGACACCATGGACGAATGGCGCATGGCCCGCCTCGCCTGGTTCGATCCGGCTTTCGAGGACGCGCTGGTCGGGCCTGTCTTCTGTTCACCGCAACGCGCCGGCTTCGAAGCCGTCTTCCACGATTTCACATTGAGCGACCCGCTCTCGCGCGACATCCATTGAGCCTGCTTGCCGTGAAGTCAGCCGCACATGCGCTTCGCGCTTCGGCGAAGACCAGATCATTTATGCAATAGCAAAACGCAGCTGACCGGTCTGGCCGACCTACATCAGCTTCTGGCCATTCGGCACTGACCGCTCGACAGCCGCAAGGACGATATCGCCCTTCTCATCGGCAAAACCGAGTGTCAGCACTTCCGAGCGGAACGGACCAATCTGGCGCGGCGGAAAGTTGACGACGGCGAGCACCTGTCGCCCGACGAGCCGCTCCGGCGAATAATGAACCGTGATCTGCGCCGACGATTTCTTGACGCCGACCTCGGAGCCGAAATCGATCAGAAGCTTGATCGCCGGCTTTCGTGCTTCCGGAAAGGGATTTGCCTCGATGACAGTCCCGACACGGATATCCACACGCTCGAAATCGGCAAAAGTGATCTCTTCAGCCATATAACGGTCTTTCTCAGCCTGCGAGCTCTTCGGCGCGCTTGCGGGCCGCCGCGAGCGCCTCGTCGAACAGTGGCTGCATGCCATCTTCAGCCATCAATACGGAAAGTGCCGCCGCAGTCGTGCCGCCCGGCGAGGTGACGTTCTGGCGCAGGCGCGCAGCGTCGTCGGGGGACTGGTGCAGCAACTCACCAGCCCCCGCGACAGTTTCCCGCGCAAGACGCATGGCAAGGTCCGCCTGCAGGCCAAGTTTACGGCCTGCCTCTGCCATACACTCGACGAGATAAAACACATAAGCAGGCCCGCTGCCCGACAGTGCCGTCACGGAATCAATATCGGATTCGGAAGGCACCCACTCGACCGGACCGGATACACGAAGAAGAGCATTGACGCCGTCGCGCTGTTCAGCGCTGACACGCGCATTGGCATACGCGCCCGTCACACCGCGCCCGACCATGGCAGGCGTGTTCGGCATGGCGCGCACCATGGCCGCCTCGCCGAGATGCTTTTCGAGGAAGGCGAGCGTCTTGCCGGCAGCGACCGAAACCACCACCGTCTGAGGCCCGACGACACTTTTGACCGTCGGAAGCACGGCTTCCATCACCTGCGGTTTCACGGCAAGGAACAGGACCCCGGCCTTGAGACTGGCGGGAGCGGCCGTGACATGGGAGGCACCCGCATCGGCAATGGTTGCCAGCATCGCCGGCGGTGGGCCGGGATCGACCACGACCACGGCAGAACCCGGAACGCCGCTCTTCAGCCAGCCGGAGAGCATCGCTCCGCCCATATTGCCGGCACCGATGAGAACGACCGGATTGGCAGCGGAAAAGGCATTCGCAGGCATGTTTTACGCCTCACCGACGGTTTCAAAGAGGACCGCTTCCATCGCCTTGTTGGCTTCCATACCGGACCAGACGACGAACTGGAAAGCTTGAAAATAAGCTTCGCAGGTATCGAGCGCGCTGGAAAGCAGAACTTCCACCTGACGGTTGGTGGGCTCGGCACCGCCGGCAAGCAGCAGCGACTGGCGGAAGATGACGACATCTTCCTGGCGCCACAGGTCGAAATGACCCATCAGCACCTGGCCGTTGATCGCCGAGAGCAGCTTCACCACCTCGTTGACCCTGATTTCGGGAACCTTGATGTCGAAGGCGCAGCCAAGATGCAGCGCTTCGAATTCCTCCATCCACGAGAAGGAGACGTGATAGTCGGCCCAGCGCCCTTCGACCGTCATCGCGATCTCGTCTTCGCCGGAGCGTTCGAAGGCCCAGTCATTGTTTGAAGCCACGTACTCGATCATGTCGACCGGGTTCGACTGGCGTTCGACTTCCAATTCCATAAGGCTCATGCAGCACCTTCTTGACCGGAATGAATGCGGCCTAACTTCGTGAAAAACACAAAACGAGACACACGCAATACCGGAAACAACCACTGGGGATGATCGCTGAACCGCTGCCAGACTAACGCAGTGAACCTGCCCGGAGCTTACCAATTCGCTTCGAATCATCATTTAAAATCAGTGTATAATGCCCCTCGCACCCTGCCAGCCCCCTTCACGGAAATTTGGCCGGACCTGCTGTGGAAAGCACTTATGGAATCAAATTCAGCGGGGGAGGTAAAAGACTCTGCCCATTGGCTTTTTTGGCAGTGTCCACAGGTGAAAAATCACACCCGATTTTTTTATCCAGGATGCGGCATGTAACATATGGGCCACGCCGCACCTTATACAGCATCTTCTTTAAGCTGATATCACTTGCCCTTTGCGGCGAGCTTGGCTTCGAGCGCAGCGATGCGGGCTGCGAGCGCCTCGTTTTCGTCACGGGCCTTGATCGCCATTTCACGCACGGCTTCGAATTCCTCGCGCTTGACGACATCCATGCTGTTCAGCCAGCGCTCGGCATGAGCGTTGAAGGCGGTCTCGACCTCCTTGCGCACACCCTGCGCGGCACCTGCCGCATCGGTCATCAGCTTGGCGAATTCATCCATGATGCGGTTCGTTCCGGTCGTCATGGCGTATTTCTCCCTTCGCACGACGTGAATGTCAGGCCTTGCGGCCACTGAAATGGAGGTAGGGCTTCGCCGTTAAGGATGCAAGCGCTTTGCACGGGATAAGCCCTTGCGCACGGGGCCGTGACGAACAATGCACTTGACCGCCAAAGATCGCAGCGCCATGTTCCGCGCATCTCAACGGGTGGGAAAACCTTGCCGATAGCTGCTGATCTTCTTGCTATAATGCCTTTCCCTAATATCGACCCGATCGCTTTTTCGATCGGCCCGCTGGCGATTCATTGGTATGGCCTGGCCTATGTCGCCGGCATCCTGCTCGGCTGGGCCTATGCCCGCCGCATTGCTGCAAACGATACACTCTGGCCGAACAATACCTCGCCCATAACAAGGGCC
This sequence comes from Rhizobium sp. 01T437, assembly GCF_056398505.1. Lineage (NCBI taxonomy): Bacteria > Pseudomonadati > Pseudomonadota > Alphaproteobacteria > Hyphomicrobiales > Rhizobiaceae > Rhizobium > Rhizobium sp. 01T437. The sequence continues at coordinate 478,294 of NZ_JBFTPM010000002.1, read as the reverse complement.
CAGCTCGACGACTTCATCGTCTGGGCAGCCCTAGGCATCGTTCTCGGCGGCCGCATCGGCTACATTTTCTTCTACGATCTCGGCGCCATCATCGAAAATCCGATCCGCGCCGTGCAGATCTGGAACGGCGGCATGTCCTTTCATGGCGGCCTGACCGGCACGACGATCGCCATGATACTCTTTGCCCGCCGCAACCGCATCCCGATCTGGAGCCTCTTCGATATCGTTGCGACGGTCGTGCCCTGTGGCCTGTTCTTCGGCCGTATCGCCAATTTCATCAACGGCGAGCTCTGGGGCCGGCTGACGGATGTGCCTTGGGCAGTCGTGTTTCCGACTGGCGGCCCCTTCGCCCGCCATCCGAGCCAGCTCTATGAAGCCGGCCTCGAGGGCATCGTCCTGCTGCTCGTTCTTGCCGCCCTCGTCTACGGCGCCAAGGCCCTGAAGAGCCCCGGGCTCATCACCGGTGTCTTCGTCTGCGGCTACGCGCTCTCGCGCATCTTCGTGGAATTCTTCCGCGAGCCGGATGCGCAGCTCGGCTATCTGCTCGGCACAAACTGGCTGACGATGGGCATAGTCCTGTCCCTCCCGATGATCCTGCTCGGCATTTGGGCGATCTTCCGCGCCCGCCGCCAGGCTGCTGCCCTGCAGCACTGAAGCTCCCGGAACGACCGCCATGACCACCGCATTAAGCGAAAAGATCAAGACGATCATCCAGGCAAACGGGCCGCTCAGCGTCACCGACTATTTTTCGCTCTGCCTTGCCGATCCCGAACACGGCTATTACCGCACCCGCGAGCCCTTCGGCCGTTCGGGCGATTTCGTCACAGCACCTGAGGTCAGCCAGCTCTTCGGCGAAATGATCGGCGTCTTCGTCGTCCACGCCTGGCAGCGCCACGCAACGCCTGCCGGCGTCCGCCTCGTCGAAATCGGCCCCGGCCGCGGTACGATGATGGCGGACATGCTGCGCGTGATATCGCGCATCGCCCCGCCGCTCTTCGACAACATGACGATCCATCTCGTCGAAACCAGCGAACGCCTGCGCGATGTCCAGAGCCAGACGCTGGAGGCCTATGAAGGCAAGATCAGCTGGCATGGCGGGTTTGATGAAGTGCCCCCCGGCTTCACGCTGATCGTCGCCAACGAACTCTTCGACGCGATCCCGATCCGCCAGTTCATCCGCACCTCGACCGGCTTTCGTGAACGCATGGTCGGCCTCGACGCCGATGGCGAACTGATGTTTGCGGCCGGCGTCGCCGGCCTCGATCCAACGCTGCTGCCGGAACCCGCGCAAAACGTGCCGGTCGGCACCCTGTTCGAGATTTCGCCTGCCCGCCAGGCGGTCATGAGCGCCATCTGCGAAAGGCTGCGGATCTTCAGTGGCACGGCGCTTGCGATCGACTACGGACATCTCGTCACCGGTTTCGGCGATACGCTGCAGGCCGTGCGAATGCACGAATTCGATCCGCCGCTTGCCCATCCCGGCGAAGCGGATCTGACCAGCCATGTCGATTTCCAGCAGCTTGCCGAAACGGCAGCGTCTGCCGGCGTCCACATTAACGGCGCACTGCACCAGGGCGACTTCCTGACCGGCCTCGGCATCCTCGAACGCGCTGCAGCCCTCGGCCGCGACCGCGAGCCGAACACGCAGCAGATCATCCAGAGCGCGGTCGAGCGACTCGCCGGTGCAGGAGAAGGTCGCATGGGCGAACTCTTCAAGGTGCTCGCCGTCTCCTATCCGGCGATCGACCTGATGCCGTTCCGTCCGGTGGATTGACAGCCAGCCTTACGCTCGCCAACATCCGCCGCAAAATGACAACGCTTCGCCGGACGATGTCCGGCCAGGATGACGTCGATCCCTCTCCAAAAGTTCCGGAATATCAGATGACAGACGCGGCCTCTCCCGCACCGATCGAAAGCGCGCTGCTGAACGAAGCGGCCGGCGGCGCGATCCGCCACGGCTATTTCACCCGCGCAGGCGGCGTTTCGCAGGGCATCTATCGCGGCCTCAATGTCGGCCTTGGCTCGCATGACGAACGCGAAAATGTGCAGGAGAACCGCAGACGCGTCGCCGCCTGGTTCGACCTGCCGGTAGAGCGACTGGCAACCGTCCATCAGGTCCATTCGCCTGACGTCGTCACCATCGGGCCCAACTATGATGGTGTGCGGCCGCCGGCGGACGCGATGGTGACTGCGACACCGGGTATCGCGCTTGGTGTGCTCGCCGCCGATTGCGGCCCAATCCTCTTCACCGACCCCGAAAACCGCGTCATCGGTGCCGCCCACGCCGGCTGGAAGGGCGCGCTGACAGGTGTGCTTGAAAACACCATCGATGCCATGGAAGCCCTTGGTGCCGACAGGGCCAATATCGTTGCCTGCCTCGGCCCCTCGATCAGCCAGGCAAGTTATGAGGTCGGTCCGGAATTCATCGAGCGCTTCCTTGCTTATGATCCGGCCTATGAGCGTTACTTCATCCCTTCCCCGTCAGCGGGTCACGCCATGTTCGACCTGCCAGGCCTGACCGTCGAGCGGCTGAAAAACGCGGGCGTGCGCGCCGAAAGCCTCGGTCTCTGCACTTATCCCGATAGCGAGCGCTTTTTTTCCTATCGGCGGACCACACATAAAAAGGAGCCGGATTACGGCCGCCAGATTTCGGCGATCAGCATCAGGGAGATGTAAGCAGCATGGCACTTCATTTCGAACGGGCTGAATTCGCAAGCCGGCTTGCCCGCCTGACGGACAAGATGAAGGAAGAAAAGCTCGACGCCCTGCTGCTCTTTGCGCAGGAAAGCATGTACTGGCTGACCGGCTACGACACGTTCGGCTACTGCTTCTTCCAGACGTTGGTCGTCAAGGCTGACAGCACAATGACGCTCCTCACCCGCTCGGCCGACCTGCGTCAGGCCCGGCACACCTCGGTCATCGAGGACATTCATGTCTGGGTCGACCGCGTCAATGCCGATCCGACGATGGACCTCAAGAACCTGCTCGTTGAAATGGACCTGCTCGGCGCCCGCATCGGCGTCGAATACGACACGCATGGTATGACTGGCCGCGTCGCCCGACTGCTCGACGCGCAGCTGACGACCTTCGGCCAGATCAGTGACGCTTCCTACCTCGTCAGCCACCTGCGCCTCATCAAGAGCCCGACCGAGGTTGCCTATGTCGAGCATGCCGCCGTGCTGGCAGACGATGCGCTGGACGCAGCGATCCGCCTGGCCAAGCCCGGTGCCGATGAGGCCGATATCCTCGCCGCCATGCAGGGCGCGGTCTTCTCCGGCGGCGGCGACTATCCGGCCAACGAATTCATCATCGGCTCCGGCGCCGACGCCCTGCTCTGCCGCTACAAGGCCGGCCGCCGCAAGCTCGACGCCAATGACCAGCTGACTCTCGAATGGGCCGGTGTTTACGCGCATTATCATGCCGCCATGATGCGCACGATCGTCATCGGCGAGCCGACGCACCGCCACCGAGAACTCTACAATGCCTGCCTCGAAACGATCCAGGCGATCGAGACCGTGCTGAAGCCTGGCCATACTTTCGGCGATGTCTTCGACATGCATGCCAGGATCATGGACGAGCGCGGCCTTGCCCGCCATCGCCTGAATGCTTGCGGCTACTCGCTCGGCGCCCGCTTCTCACCGTCCTGGATGGAGCACCAGATGTTCCATGCAGGCAATCCGCAGCCGATTGAGCCGAGCATGTCGCTCTTCGTGCACATGATCATTGCCGATTCCGACACCGGCACGGCCATGACCCTCGGACAGACCTATCTGACGACAGGTGAAGCCCCGCGTGCACTTTCGCGCCATCCGCTGGATTTCATCGGGGTCTAACCTCCGCAATCACCGGCAAGAATCCGGAATTGACAGACAGGTCCCCCCACCCCCATAAATTCGCACGGGGCTGATGCGATTGTGGGAAGGACGAACCGAGGGATGACGCGAGTTGCGACTGCGCCCACGCTCCTGATCTGTCTTGCCTTGCTTTCTGCTTGCAACACGACCGATGCGTTGACGCTCACGCCGCCGATGGAAATCGGCGGCTCTTCGATGAGTCAGCGCTCATCCACACCGGTGACGCAGAGCGAAGCCGAGCGTATGGCCGGAGCGCCGCAACGGACCTTCCCGGCGGCACCCCGCCGGAACGGCTATACGCCAGCCTACAGCGAGCAGACCTATCCGACCCAGCCGAACTACCAAGCGCAGGCCTACCGGCCCGGCACCGGCGTTCCGCCGACGACCATGCAAGCCCAGGCCGATGCGCTTTCCCGTGACGGCTCTTCGACCGCTGCCTCCGGACCGATCGAAGGCCAATCACTAGCGCCACCATCCGCCGCCACCGAGCAACCGGCACCGCAGCAGCCGACGCAGACAGCGGCGCTTGACCCTTCGGTTTCGTCATCGACCTCGGTACGCGGCAATACGGTGCGCTTCCTGCCCATCATCGGTGCGCCCGTACAGGCCGTCACCCCGCTGTCCCGCCAGCTTGGCGCGGAGGCCCGCGCTCATGGCCTCGCCATCAAGAGCTCCAACGACACCAGCAGCGACTATATTCTGAAGGGTTACCTCTCCGCTTTCAGCGACGAGGGCAAGGTCACCGTGGTCTATGTCTGGGACGTGCTTGACAATGCCGGCGCCCGCCTGCACCGCATTCAGGGACAGGAAAGCGTGCCGACGGCGGCGACCGATCCCTGGGCCGGCGTGCCCGCCTCCGTGATGCAGCAGATCGCCTCAAAGACGATCACCGAGTTCACATCCTGGCGGCAAAGCCAGGGCGGTTAGTCACAAGCTTTTTATAAATATAAAAGTATGTGACGCCTTAGCCCTTGCATTCACCGGGAAGCTGGCTAAAAAGCGCGGCTATCAGCGCATAACAGGCGGACCAAGATGAAGGTTTTCGCAGGCAATTCGAACCGGCAACTCGCCGAAGCGATCTGCAACTATCTCAATGTTCCCTTAGGGAAAGCCAGTGTCCGAAGGTTTGCCGATCAGGAAATCTTCGTGGAGATCCAGGAAAATGTGCGCGGTGAGGACGTTTTCCTCGTTCAGCCGACCGCCTTTCCCGCCAACGACCACCTGATGGAACTGCTGATCATGATCGACGCCATGCGTCGTTCGTCAGCCCGCCGCATCACTGCCGTTCTCCCCTATTTCGGGTATGCCCGTCAGGACCGCCGAGCCTCCGGCCGCACGCCGATCTCCGCCAAGCTGGTCGCAAACCTCATCACCGAAGCTGGCGCCGACCGCGTCATGACGCTCGATCTCCATGCCGGGCAGATCCAGGGCTTCTTCGATATACCCACAGACAATCTCTTCGCTCTTCCCGTGCTAACGCGCGACATCAAGAGCCACTATGACCTCAGCAACGTCATGGTCGTCTCGCCTGACGTCGGCGGCGTGGTGCGCGCCCGCGCGCTCGCCAARCGGCTGGACTGTCTTCTGGCCATCGTCGACAAGCGTCGCGATCGGCCGGGTGAATCCGAAGTCATGAACATCATTGGCGACATTACCGGCAAGGACTGCCTGCTGATCGACGACATCGTCGATTCCGGCGGCACGCTCTGCAACGCGGCCGATGCGATGCTCGCCAAGGGCGCATCCAGCGTCACCGCCTATATCACCCACGGCGTCCTCTCCGGCGGCGCGGTCACCCGCGTGACCTCCTCGAAGCTGCGCGAACTCGTCATCACGGACTCGATCCAGCCGACCACGGCCGTGCTTTCGGCCCACAATATCCGCGTCGTGACGACAGCACCGCTGATCGGCGAAGCCATCAGCCGTACGGCCCAGGAAGAGTCCGTCTCCAGCCTCTTCGACTAAAAGAGCCGGCATTCGACCGGCTCTTTTGATCTTCGAACTGCAGTTCCCTGACATTTACCGCTGATCCGTGCTGTGTGGTTCTCTCAGAGATTGACCATTAACGGTCACTGTGTCCTCCGCGCACCATTGCCGTCAGAGCTGTCGGTGTCAGCAAAGCCTTTGGCCATCATCATCCCAAAGCCGACCTGGCAGAGATCAGGTCCTTTCTTGTGAGCTCCTGAACGGCAGCAATCGATTTGCCGACCAATATGCCTGTGACATCAGACGCAAAAAAGCCGGCACGAGGCCGGCTCCTTTCGTTTCAGGCTGCAGTTCAGAGCACTTATTGCGGCTGACCTTGCTCCGGTTCCTGCCCCTGCTCCTGGTCTGGCTCCAGCCCCTGATCTTGATCCTGATCCGGTTCCTCGGCATCCGGCCCCTTGATCTGCTGGCCGTTGATCGCCACGGAACCGTCGCCGGCGACGCTGATATCCCAGCGCGAGCGGCCATCCGGGTCCGTCTTGGCAAAGCCCTTGGCCATCATCACGCCGAAGGAGACCTGCTGGAGGTTCGGATCGCTCTTGGCAAGCTCCTGGATGGCAGCGATCGACTTGTCGAGATCGCGCGCCAAAATCGAAGCTTGGAGCGAATAATCCTTCTGCGTATCGACGCGGCCCTGCAGCTTGCCGGTGACGTCGATATCGTAGACATCCGAGACCGCTGTGAACTTCGGCAGGTCGACGACGACGACGCCGTCGTGGAAGAGCTTTTCAGCAGCCAGCTTGCCGCTTTCTTCCGAATTGTTGCCCGACGAGAAATCGATCTTCATGAACTCGTCGCCGAAAGCGGCGAAATCCATGTCCGGCACAGCGATCTGCATATCGATGCTCTTCGGCAGGAAGGCGTGGTAGCTCGCCGGCACGACCGGGCTGTCGAGCGTGACCTCCTGGGCATTCATGCCGAAGGCAAATCGGACCGCATCGCTCGGTCCGTCGACCGAGAAATTATAGCCGAAGGCCTTGGCGCCGCCACTTCCGGCGACGGTGCCGAGCGTCAGATTATTTACCGTGATCGTTTCGTTGGCCGAGGAGAATAGCGGAAAGGATGCCTTGAGGACGGACTTCAGCTTTTCGCCGTCTTCCTTGCTGAGCTCCTTCTCATCCACATGGTCAAGGACAAAGAAGACGATATCGCGAATTTCCTTCGCCGGGAGGCTGGCCACATCGGCATTGAAGTCGATCGAATCCGCCTTGATGGTGACCGGCGGCGTCTGCGCGCTGGTAACCGTCTCCGACAGCGCGGTAAACGCGCCGTTCGCCTTGAAGTCCAGTCGGCCATTGCCGCTGGCGCTGTCAGTCGAATCGAGCCTGTAATTCATGCCGGCAAAGCTCGCATCGACCTGGTCGGCATCGGACTTCGACGTGAGGTGGATATCGCTGGCCTTGAAATCGCCGGAACGCAGATAAGCGATCGCCGGATCGAAGACGCCGTTATAGACCATCGAGGCAATGGAATAGGTGAAGTCAGTGCTCTTGTCGTCCGGCCCCTTGACGTTGCCGGAGATGTTGAAGCTGTTGTTGCCTTCGAGATTCCAGAGCCCGCTGTCGAGCGGTGTAGCGAAGACCGACCAGGGCGTCAGCCCGTTCACCACGTACTTGGTCGTATCCACTTTCGAAAGCAGCTTGGCGAGATCGTAGATAACCTCATAGCGGGTACCCGCCGGGTTGACAGTCACGAAACCGCTCTTTGCGAAATCCTTGGGCAGGAAGCCCGTCAGGCTGTCGCGAAGCTTGTTCGCTCCGTCCTGATTGATCTCAGCCCCTTGCGCTGCCCCGAACAGCGATAGGGCAACAAGGCTTGTTGTCGTGACAAGTTTGAGACGCATTCACACTCTCCTCAGCCGCTTTGAATGCGGCCATAGGAAGATCGGATATCTTCCGGTGTCAACCCGCCACGTTTGGACAAATGTTATTTTGCGATCACGGCTGAGAGCGAACGTATGCTGCCGGGCACTGCCGCACGCGAAGGCCCTCGATCCTGATCTCGCCCTGCGTCAGGCCGCAGTGTTGAACGTGACCGATTGTTGTTCCATTCGCGCCGGGCGACCGAAATAGTAGCCTTGGGCTTCGTCGCAGCCTTCGGATGTCAATAGTTCGAGCTGGCTCAGCGTTTCGACTCCTTCAGCAAGCACGGGGATCGACAGGCCGCGTCCCAGCGCCAGGATGGAGCGAATGACCGCCTTTGCTTCCTGACTGGTCTCGACTTCGTTCATGAAGCTGCGATCGAGCTTGATCTTGTCGAAGGGGAACGAGCGAAGGGTCTCGAGCGACGAATAGCCTGTTCCGAAATCGTCGATCGCGATCGCAACGCCCTGCTGCTTGAGCGCGCGCATTGCAAGCAGCGCCTTGCTTTTGTCGACGATGATCGATGACTCGGTTATTTCAAGTTCGAGCCGCGATGCTGGCAGGCCCGTTTCCTGGAGGACGGAGCGAACCAGCTCGGCGATGTTTGCATGGGCGATCTGGATGGGCGAAATATTGACGGCGATCTTGATGTCGTCCTTCCAACTGACCGCTTCCCTGCATGCCTCGCGAAGGACCCATTCTCCGATCGGCATGATCGCACCGCATTCCTCGGCAATCGGAATGAAATCGACGGGCGGGATATTTCCGCGCTCAGGATGGTTCCATCTGAGCAGCACTTCGTAGCCAGTCGTCTTGCCGGTCGCCACCGACTTCTGCACCTGATAGTGAAGGTACATCTGGTCGCGCTCGATCGCGACCCAGAGGTCACGCGCCAGCCTTCTCCTGTCGCGCGACACTTCATCCATGGACTCCTCATAGAAGCAGACATTGCGCCCGACCTCGTGTTTTGCGCGATACATGGCCAGATCTGCGTTTGCGAGAAGCGTTTCGGCGTTTTCGCCGGCCTCGGGGTAAAGTGCGACACCAACGCTTGCGCCGGGGACGATGTGATGCCCCTCGAAATCCATCTTCTCCATGAGCGTGGCTTCCAGCCGCGCAACGAAGTCGTCCAGCTCTGCCCTGTCATTGAAGCGCTTCACAGCCGCGAACTCATCGCCGCCAAGCCTGGCGACGAGCTCCTCGTCACGCAGGATCCCGTTCAACCGTGCGGCCAATGTGCTCAACACGAAATCGCCTGCGACATGGCCCATCTGGTCATTGATTTCTTTGAATTTATCCAGATCGATGCCGATCACCGCAACCTTGGTCGACAGCCTTTTGGCAATTGTAAGCTGATGCGAGAGATAGTCATTGAAGGTGGGACGGTTCGGAAGACCGGTCAAAGCATCGTGCTTGGCCATGAACGCGATTTTCTCTTCGCGCGCCAGCCGTTCGGTAATGTCTTCGAATGTCGTAACCCAGCCACCATCCGCGAGAACATTAAACGTCGCAAGAATTGACCGGCCGCTCGTCGTCTGATGCACCAGGGTCTTCTGGCCGGAGCGCATGGTCGCCATATGCCTGCGATAGTGATCGGTCGCCCTCGAATCCGCAGCATCACTATCGCCAAAAACGATCTGATAGCCGCTGCGAACGATCTCGGAATAGGCAAGACCTGGGCGAATGAAATTCGCAGGGAATCCGAAGAGCTGGCTATACCTGGCGTTTGCGAGGATCAGCCGCTCATTGTGGTCAAACATCGAGATACCCTGGCTCATGTTCTCCAGTGCCAGATCGAGGTTCCTCGATACTTCTTTGATGCGGTCCCCGTCGATCTTAGCCTGCGTGATATCACGGGTAATCTTCGCGTATCCGATGAGATGATGGCCATCGTCATACACGGGTTGGATGACGACATGTGCCCAGAACGAGGATCCGTCCTTGCGAAAACGCAGCCCCTCTGCCTCAAACCTGCCATTGGCGAGAGCGGATTCGAGAGCTCGCTGCGGAAGGCCATTCCGCTGATCCTCTGCGGAGTAGAACCGGGCGAAGTTCTGGCCGACGATATCAGCGGCGCTGTAGCCCTTCGCGCGTTCCGCCCCGGCATTCCAGTTCGTCACGACGCCTGAAGGATCGAGCATGTAGATTGCGTAATCCGTCACGCCCTGCAGGAGCAGCTCAAACCTAGTCTCGCTTGCACTCGCCTGCTTGGCGGCGCGAAACGCAATGATCGATGCCGAAATGCCCGAGGCGAGCATTGAGATCGATACGACGAGAATGGTCACCAGAAGGAACGGTTTCGAAAGCGCCTGCGGCTCGATCGCGTTTGCGCCCCCTTCGATAATCGTCAGCGCGCCCATCGCGGTGAAATGCATCAAAACGATGCCGAGCGACAGCGTAGACGCCGCAGCGAGAATGCTCCAGTTCGAACCCTTCCAGTTCTTTGTGAGCGTAAATCCCCAAGTCGCCATGGCAGCCGATATGATCAGCGCAGCGATAACGAGATGTCGATCCCAGACGATGGTCCCAGGAACCTGCAGACCGGCCATGCCGACGAAATGCATGGCTGCGACGCCGACGCCAAAGACAAGGCCTGCAGCAATATTGGCCTGAGAACCCGGAAGCGACACCGCGGCAAGGCCTGCCACAAAGGTAGAGGCAAAGGCCGCGCCGAGCGAAATAAGCGTCAGATCGCGATCATAACCGACAACGATGCCCGGATCATAGGCGAGCATAGCGACGAAATGCGTCGACCAAATGCCGAAGCCGCCGGCCGCCCCCGCCACGGAAAGCCAGATCCAGCGCGGCACGCCGTTTGACCTGCCAGCGCTTCTCAGGAACAGGATCGTTCCGAAATTGGACACAAGGCATAATACGGCAGCCAGAAGAACCAGCGTCAGGTCGTGTTGGTATGTCAGGCAGTATACGATCGCAAACATGAGAAAACCCATTCTTTTCAAGCTCGACATCGGTCTTGCCGCGTTAAAGAAGGGATAATCCGGCGCCTTCACAGGTAAAGTGGAACCTTCTGTTCGACTTTGTGATTAACGCCCGAACAACGAAGGCTTATCAGCGGTTTTTGGAATTACTTGCAAAACACCAGGGATTGCATTTCGCGATCTTTCGAGTGTACAGCGGATACGGCCAACGGCATCGCTCTTCTCGACAGAGCCTGTCACCGCTTGCGTTTGCGTGACACTTATATTATAGGCCACGCGTCCGCGTAGACACCCTTGGAGGCAACGCGGATGAGGATGGGCTTGCCCACCTCCGGTCCGACGGCACAAGGCTTCGCAGCCGCCGCGGGCTCTCCAAATAACCTCGAAAGGACTAGCCATGAGCCACGAAACTTACGAGCTCAAGGCCGAGGCGCGCGAACGGGTTGGTAAGGGGTCCGCCCGTGAACTCCGCCGCAACGGCTTTATTCCCGCTGTCATCTATGGTGACAAGCAGGCCCCAGTTTCTATCGCTATCAACACCAATGAGGTGACGAAGCGCATTCATGCCGGTGGCTTCATGACCACCGTTGCGACCATCGACGTCGACGGCAAGAAGTACAAGGTTCTGCCGAAGGACTACCAGCTCGATCCGGTCCGCGACTTCACGATGCACGTCGATTTCCTGCGCGTATCTGGCAACACCCAGGTTACCGTTGAAATCCCGGTTCACTTCGTCAACGAAGACAAGTCCCCGGGCCTCAAGGTCGGCGGCGTTCTGAACATCGTTCGTCACGAAGTCGAAGTTCACTGCCCGGCTGACGCCATCCCGGAATTCTTCACGGTTGACCTTTCCGGTCACAAGATCGGCGACAGCATTCATATTTCGGAAGTCACCCTGCCGAAGGGTGTAACGCCCGTCATCGCAGATCGCGACTTCACCATCGCGACGATCATTGCTCCGGCTGGCGGCATCGACGAAGCTGCTGCCGAAGGCGAAGCACAAGCCTGATCGCTTCTACCAATTTGTAAAGCATAAGGCCCGTTTTCCGTGAGGAAGGCGGGCTTTTTCATTATCGAAAAAAGCCCATTTCAGCAACATTTAACACATTCATGGAAGCATGCTCCGGCTGGTTGCGAAGTCCCCGCCCTGCTGCGCAACCGCAGAATATTCCGACCCCGTGGAGCAAACGGAACCATGAATAATTCCGTTGAGAACAGATTTTTTGCGATTGTTTGCGGCGCGCTGCTTGTTTTTGTAGCTCCCCTCTTTGTTCTTTTTCTTTTCCTTTCCTCTGAACGCGCCGATAAGGAAATACGCGACCATATTTCCGTTCTTCTTGTGGCGAATGCTCAGGCGCTCGCCAAGCCGCTTTGGGATCTCGATGCCGATAGCGTGACCCAGATCAGCGCGACGGTCGTTTCGCAGGGCGCCATCGTCAAGGTGGAGGTCCGCGACCAGTCCGGCGAGCTCGATGTCAGCCAGTCGACCATTCCAAGGTCCTTCGATGGCAAGCTGGTTCAGGTTTCCCGCGCCATCATCTACAACACCGTCGATGGACCGAAGAACCTCGGCAGCATTTCCGTCTTCTATCCGGCACTCGGACTGTTTTCCGGCCTGAAGCAGGAAGAGGTCGTCTTCATCTCAATCTTCATTTTCGCGGTGCTAGCCGTTTTCGCGACCGCGCTCATCGGCAACCGCATCTTCGTCATCCAGCCTCTGATGCGCCTGACGGCTGCGATCGAGGCGACACGCCAGCTCGGCTCCCGCCACCATGTCGACTGGCAGTCGAACGACGAAATGGGCCGCCTCGCCCAGAGCTTCAACGAAATGCAGACGAAGCTTGAAAACGAGGAAACCGAGCTGAAGCTCGCGCATCGCCGCGCCACCGACATCTACAACCTAACGCCCGCCATGCTCTTCTCCCTCGACGAGGAAGACCGCATCACCGCCGTCAGCGACTACTGGCTGCTTGCGACCGGTTATCACCGCGCCGCCGTCATCGGCCGGAGCTTCTCCGATCTCGTTACCTCCTTCACCCGCGACAAGTTCATCAAGCGCAAGAGCCAGCGTGAGAACGGCACAGGTGACGTCACCGTCAAGTTCATCTGCATGGACGGCCGCATCATGGACGTCCTCATCATGGAATCGGCACTCACGACCCATGGACAGGAAGGTCAGTCGCTCTCCGTCATGACCGATGTGACGGAGCTGAAGGCCTCCGAAGACCGCAACCATCGCCAGGCGATATCAGACCATCTGACCGGCCTATTGAACCGCCAGGGCTTCGAAGCCGTGCTCGACAGCAAGATCGCAGCCGCCGATGCCGCCGATCAGGAACTCGCCTGCCTCTTCGTCGACCTCGACCGCTTCAAGTGGATCAACGACAATATGGGCCACGCAGCAGGTGATGCTGCCCTCATTGAACTCGTGGAACGGCTGAAGACGCTGCTTGCCCCCTCCGATGAAGCTGCCCGTCTAGGCGGCGATGAATTCGCCATCCTGCTGCCGGCCAAGAATGCCGAAAAGCGTGCCCGCGCCATGTGCGACCAGATCGCTTCGATCTTCGAGACACCCTTCGGCCCGGACATGCATCTCAGCGCCTCTGTCGGTATCGCTATCTATCCTCGCCACGCCGCGACCGCTGCCGAACTGCTGCAGAAATCCGACATGGCCATGTACGCCAAGAAGCGCGACGGCAAGAACGGCGCACAGATCTTCGATAGCGGCATGCTCGATCATGCCCGCCGCCGCGCCGAGATCGAAGCCCATATCGAAGCCGGCCTCGCCGACGACTGGTTCGAGGCCTATCTCCAGCCGATCGTCAACCTGAACGGCCGCGGTATCGCCGGCTTCGAGGCGTTGATGCGCCTCAATCACCCCCAGAAGGGTCTCATGCCGCCGGCCGAGATCGTCAGCGTGGCCGAAGAGACTGCCAAGATCGTCCGCGTCGGCAATGTCATCATGGAAAAGGCGATCGCCAATCTGGCGAAGATTTCTCGCCTGCCCGGCATGCAGGACAGCTATCTCGCGATCAATTTCTCGCCGTTGCAGTTCGAGCCGGCGCTTGCCGCCCGCCTTGCCGCCATCCTCGGCCGCCATGGCATCCTGCCGGATCGTATCGTCGTCGAGATCACGGAGGCTGTGCTGATGCACGACAACCCGCAGATCCGTATGATCGTGACGGAACTGCGCCGCTTCGGCTGCCGCATCGCGCTTGACGATTTCGGTACCGGCTACTCGTCGCTGAGCTATCTCAATCGCTTCCCGGTCGACATCATCAAGATCGACCAGTCCTTCACGCGCGCCATCAATGATGCTGACGATGACGTGCGCCAGAAGAGCCGCATGTTGATCGAAGGCATCACCACGCTGTCGCACAAGATGAACTGCACCGTCATCGCCGAAGGCATCGAGACGGAGGAGGAATGCAGTACGCTGCACCAGATGGGCCTTGATTATGGTCAGGGCTATCTGTTCCACCGTCCGCAGAATGCCGCCAAGCTGATCGAGGAACTAAGCAGCTCGCTGCCGAACGTGGCGCGTGCTTCATGAACTGACGAGATACGGGAGGTATCGCGATGAAAAAGCTGCTGCTTCTTGCACTTTTGACCCTGCCCTGTTTTGCCGCATCCGCCTCGGCCGAGACGGTATCCTTCGTGACCGAGGAATACGCCCCCTTCAACTACCGCGACGGAAAAGTCATCAAGGGCGCGACCGTCGAGCAGGTCGAGAAGATCATGGCCGATATCGGCGTCGAGTATACGATCGAGATAATGCCCTGGGCCCGCGCCTTCAGTCTCGCGCGCGCGACACCGATGACCTGCGTATTCGCGACCGCCCACAATGCCGCCCGTGACAGCCTGTTCAAATGGGTCGAGCCGCTTCTTGTAGACCGCAACATCCTGATCACCCGCCAGGGTTCGGGCGTCTCTGCCACCAATCTCGAAGAGGCGAAGAAATATGTGATCGGCACGCAGCGCGACGATTACACCGAAGTGACGCTGAAGGAGAAGGGCTTTACCAAGCTCGACGTCGCCAGCGATTTCAACGCAACGCTGCGAAAGCTGCTTGGCGGGCGCATCGACATGATGCCGATCTCCGAACTCTATTTCGACAAGCTGAAGGCCGACCAGCCGCTGGAAATGGTGACGGTGCTGTCCTCCCAGCCGATGGGTATTGCCTGCGAGAAGAACTTCCCGGACGATCTTCTGGGCCGCATGCGGGCCTCGCTGGACAAGCTGATCGCCAGCGGTGAACAGAAGCAGATCTTCCTGAAATATGGTCTGCATCTGCTGAAATGATCGGCCGCCTGCCGTTCACGCCCGCCTTTGCCACTTGACTTTGCCGCCATTTCGCGGTGGTGAACGCCAACAGCTCTTGCAAGGAAGACAGGCCATGCTGATCATTGCGGGTCTCGGCAATCCCGGCGCGAAATATGCCGGCAACCGGCACAATATTGGCTTCATGGCGGTGGATGCCATCTACCGCCGCCACAGCTTTTCGCCCTGGTCGAAGAAGTTCAAGGCTGAGATTTCCGAAGGCGAGCTGGCGGGTGAGAAGGTGCTGCTGATCAAGCCGCAGACCTTCATGAATCTGTCGGGCGAAGCAGTCGGCGAAGCCATGCGCTTTTACAAGCTGCAGCCTTCCGATCTCGTGGCGATCTATGACGAGCTCGATCTGCCAGCCGGCAAAGCGCGGCTGAAGACCGGCGGCGGCCATGGAGGCCACAACGGCATCAAGTCGCTCGATGCGCATTGCGGCAAGGAATACCGCCGCCTGCGCCTTGGCATCGGCCATCCCGGCGTCAAGGAACTGGTGCATAACCATGTGCTCGGCGATTTCGCCAAGGTTGACAGCGACTGGCTGGAGCCACTGCTCGACACGCTCGCCGACAATGCCGAGATGCTGGTCCGCAAAGAGGATTCCCAGCTCATGAACAAGATCGCGCTGGCGCTGGGCGGTAAGGCGGAAGAGGAAAAGCCGAAACAGGAGAAGAAGCCGGCGGGAAAGTCCCATATCCATCAGGCCCGCAATCAGAGCCAGCAGAAGCTTCCTGCAACCGGTCCCATGGCCGAGATGCTGAAGAAGATGTTCGGCAACAAGGGCGACTGAACGCTATGGCTGGCGGGGATTTCATCATCCGACCTGCGGTCGTCGGCGATCTGCAGAACCTGATCACCCTTTACCAGCACCTCAGCCCGACCGATCCGGTCCTCGCGCCTGATGTGGCAATGGAACGTTTCTCCGCCATTCTGGCGCAGCCCGGCATGACGGTCCTCATCGGCGTTGCCGGCGAGATTGCCGCTGCGACCGTCACGCTGATCATCGTGCCCAACCTGACGCGCAATGGCGCCTCCTATGCACTGATAGAAAACGTCGTCACCCACGGCGATCACCGCAAGCAAGGTTATGCCGGCAAAGTCATCCGGCATGCGATTGCGCAAGCCTGGAATGCCGGCTGCTACAAGGTCATGCTACTGACCGGATCGAAAAATCCGGCGACGTTGCGTTTCTATGAAAATTGCGGCTTCATGCAGGACAAGACCGGCTACCAGATCCGCCGGCCGTCTTGAGACGCCTGTCCTATTTCTCAGACCCCTATTCCTCAGGCTCCGTGGTGAACATCAGCGGAAAGTCCATCTCCTTGGCAAGGTCGATAGCCTCCTTGGCCTTTGTCTCCGCTATGTCCTTGGTGCAGACAACGACCACGCACGAGCCGAGCTTGTGCGCCGTCATCATCACGCGGTAGCCGGTATCCTCGCTCATGCGGAAGACGATCTTCAGCACCATGATGACGAACTCGCGCGGCGTATAATCGTCATTGACGAGAATGACTTTGTAAAGCTTCGGCTTGTCCAGCTTGAGCTTCGTTCTGGTCTTGGGTTTCAAGGCAATATCGTTGTCAACCATCGGAAATCCGCCCGTTGATGACATGGGAAGGGGGTTTGACCTAACTAAACTATTTCGATTGCAGAATTTCGACACTTGGTGTCGGCAAAAATCCCGCCGCAATAAGAATAAGGCCACTAGACCCTGTCGGCAAGGGAGCCGCGAGAAAAGCTCTCTAAGACTTGACCGCTCCCCTCCTTTATCCCATAGGCACGGCCAAGGACTTCCAGAGAACAGCAGGTTTCAGCCATGGGCTTCAAATGCGGTATCGTCGGCCTGCCGAATGTCGGCAAATCGACCCTCTTCAATGCACTCACCAAGACGGCAGCTGCGCAGGCGGCAAACTATCCCTTCTGCACGATCGAACCGAACACCGGCGAAGTGGCCGTTCCCGACGTGCGCATGAAGAAGCTTGCCGACATCGCCAAGTCGAAGGAAATCATCCCGACCCGCATCAACTTCGTCGATATTGCCGGCCTCGTGCGCGGCGCATCGAAGGGTGAAGGTCTCGGCAACCAGTTCCTCGCCAATATCCGCGAAGTCGATGCCATCGTACATGTGCTGCGCTGCTTCGAAGACGGCGACATCACCCACGTGGAAGGCCGCATCGACCCGGTTGCCGACGCCGACACGATCGAGACCGAGCTGATGCTCGCCGACCTCGACAGCCTCGAGCGCCGCACGGAGCAGACGCGCAAGCGCGCCACCGGCAAGGACAAGGATTCCATGGCGATGCTGCCGATCATGGAAGCCTCACTGGCGCTGCTGCAGGACGGCAAGCCAGTCCGCACGCTGCTTTCGAAGCTCGATGCCGAAGAGACCAACATCCTGAAGGGCCTCAACCTTCTGACATCGCACCCGGTTCTCTATGTCTGCAACGTCGCAGAAGGCGATGCCTCGACCGGCAACAAATATACCGAGGCCGTCGCTGCGATGGCGAAGGCTCAGGGTGCCGAAACCGTCACCATCTCGGCGGCGATCGAATCCGAAGTCGCCCAGCTTCCGGACGAAGAGGCCAAGGAATTCCTCTCGGCCCTCGGCCTTGACGAAGCGGGCCTCGACCGCCTGATCCGCGCCGGTTACAAGCTGCTCCATCTCATCACCTATTTCACGGTCGGCCCAAAGGAAACACGTGCCTGGACGATCGAGCGCGGCACTAAGGCGCCGCAGGCGGCCGGCGTCATCCACTCGGATTTCGAACGCGGCTTCATCCGCGCCAACACCATCGCCTATGACGACTATATCCAATTCGGCGGCGAAGTCGGCGCCAAGGAAGCTGGCAAGGCACGCGACGAAGGCAAGGAATATGTCGTCCAGGACGGCGACGTCATCCACTTCCGCTTCAACACCTGATTGACCAAAGCATGTCGCGCAAAGCCGTGCAGCGGTTTGCGATAACGATGCGGAAAAACAAGACCTGAAGCGTGGGAAGCGGATCTGAAAGATCGCGACACGCTTCAGTTTCCGCTCAGCCGGGCGGCAGCCTTTCCACTACGCCTGAGGGCAAAGCGCGCAGCACGATGCGCCGAAGCGGCATCCAGCCCGTACCGATGACGAGCACGATCACGCCGACGATAACAAGCGTCCCGAAGATGTAGGTATCGACGGTCGCACTCCCCTGCCGGAATATCCCATAGATCGCCAGTCCCAGCGTCAGCAGGCCGGACGTCACGAAAGCGCGCCGATCGATGATCAGGCCAATCAGCATCAGCAGCGCGACGATTATGACGACAACAGGCGTCTTGAAGGAGTTGGCGTCCATGATATCCAGCCAGCCGCCGTCTAGTGAGAGCAATATCCGGATGCTGTAAAGCAGGGCCGGCGCGGCGACGAGATGAAGCCAGAAGGCGACATCCGATCGCGTCGTGCGGCGGAACCTGTCGCTGAGATCGAATCCGAGTGCGGCAACGAACAGACCGACGGCGCAGGCAAACAGGATGATCGACACGAGCGTCGGATGGTTGAGAATGAAGGCATCGTCGCCGCTCCCCCATTGCAGCAGGCGGAAGACGAGCGCGAGCACGAGGGCCAGCCCCGAGAAGATGCAAAGCGCAAGCGCAAGCGGCACACGGTAGCGCAGATAGAAAAGCCCCATGATGACGGGGAATGCGACGATGAACCTATCGATACCATCGCCGGTCAGCCACAGATCGGCATTGGAGGGATAGACCGACAGCATCATCCGGAAGGTCCAGAAAAAAACCGCCAGCGTCAGCACGACGGCCGGCAGCGCGAGGCGCTGGCGCTTCACGAGGATTTCAGCCAGCACCAGGATCGCAGGCAGCACCGCATAGAGCGAGGCAAGCCCCCAGAGGCCCGCAAGTGCGATGAGAATGCCGATGGTGATCAGCACATCGTGGAAGCCGCGGACGAAGCGCGGTGTCTCGGTATCAGACCAGGCAGGTTCTTGAGGCCCGGCCGCCTGCGCCTCAACGATCACGCCACGCTCCGCAAGGAACGGCGCCAGCCTCTCGCCGGCCTCGGCGGTAATCAGCCCCTCCCGCGCCGCCTCATCGAGTATCGACCTTAGTTCTGTCATTCTGGTTCGCCCCCAGGGAATCATTGAGCCCGCGCGGATGCTATTGTAAGCAATGAGGCCTGCCTATGATGAGAGACCCTGATGCCTGCAGAAAAGCTCGCCTATGAGGATTTCCAGCCCGGCCGGCGCTTCCCGCTCGGCCCGAAGCCGGTAACGGCACCCGAAATCATCGAATTCGCCGCGGAGTTCGACCCGCAGCCGATGCATCTGGACGAAGCGGCAGGCCGCGCGAGCATCCTCGGCGGCCTTGCCGCCTCCGGCTGGCACACGTCGGCGATGTTCATGCGCATGATGGCCGACAGTTTCGTGCTGAACTCGCTTTGCGAAGGTGCACCGGGCGTCGATTTCATGGAATGGCGCAAACCGGTGCTGGCAGGCGACACGCTCTCCGGCCATTCGACGGTGCTGGAGGCGCGTCCGATGCGCTCGCGTCCAGGCCTCGGCATCGTCAAATTCCGCCACGAAGTGGAAAACCAGCGCGGCGAACTGGTCTGCCTATCGGAAAATTCCGTCATCTTCGGCATGCGTGGCAGCCCGGAGGCTGGCGTATGAGAATGACCGAACTTTACGCCGCCCGCGACAAGATTGAGATCGGCACCTACGTCTTTACAGAGGAAAATATCCTCCGCTTCGCACGGAAATACGATCCGCAGCGTTTTCATACCGATAGCCAGGCTGCGAAAGACACCATGTTCGGCGCGCTCTGCGCCTCTGGCTGGCACACGACGGCCGCCTGGATGCAATGCTTCCTCAGATACTGGATGGCGGAGATTGGCCGGCTGAAGAAGGAGGGCCTGGAGCCACCGAACCTCGGCCCCTCACCCGGCTTCCAGAAGCTGCAATGGCTGAAGCCGGTTTTTGTTGATGAGACGGTCAGCTACTCCGTGACCTTTCTCTCCGGCCGGCCGCTTGCATCGCGGCCGGGCTGGCATCTCAACACCATTCTTTGCGAAGGTGTCAATCAGGACGGTATTCCCGTCATCCGTTTCGAAAGCAGCGTGCTGGAATTCGAATGATCCGGCCGGAGCAATTTCAGCAGAGCCTGCAACGGCTCTACTGAAATTGAGATGCTCAGTGGCCGGCGAACTCTACGAGCGTGTGCACGTCGACACCCAGGTCTTCGAGCTTCTTGCGGCCGCCGAGATCCGGCAAGTCGATGACGAAGCAGGCACCGACCACTTCCGCGCCGATCTGGCGAAGAAGCTGCGTTGCACCCACAGCAGTGCCACCCGTGGCGATCAGATCGTCGACGAGGATCACCTTCTCGCCCGGCTGGACGGCATCCCGATGCATTTCCATCTCATCCACGCCATATTCCAGGCTATAGGCGATGCGCACCGTATCATGCGGCAGCTTGCCTTTCTTGCGGATCGGCACGAAGCCCGAGGAAAGCTGATGCGCAACCGCGCCGCCGAGGATGAAGCCCCGCGCTTCCATGCCGGCGATCTTGTCGACCTTCAGGCCGGCATAGGGCTGCACGAGCTCATCGACGGCACGGCGGAAGGCACGCGGATTGCCGAGCAGCGTGGTGATGTCGCGAAAGATGATGCCGGGCTTGGGGTAATCCGGAATGGAGCGGATGCTGGCCGCAAGCTCCGAAAGCGTATTGTTCATCGATAATCCGTATCTGCGAGGGGCACAAAGCGCCCGCACACTATCAACTGCGTCGGATCAAACCAAATAAAAAAGGCGGCTATAAAGCCGCCTTTTCCTCGGGACTAAGGGTCCGCTTAGTGATCGGTCCGGGAATAGATCGAGCGCTTGGTCAGGTAGATCAGCACTGTGAAGATCAGCAGGAAGATCATGACCATGAAGCCGGTGCGCTTGCGCTCTTCGAGATGCGGTTCGGCAGCCCACATCAGGAAGGACGAAACGTCCTTGGCATACTGATCGACCGTCTGCGGCGATCCATCGTCATAAGTGACCTGGTCGTCGGAGAGCGGCTTCGGCATGGCGAAGGCGGCGGCGGCGTTGAAATACGGGTTGTAATGCGCACCAGCAGGAACCTGGAAACCGGCCGGCGGCTCTTCGTAGCCGGTCAGCAGCCCGTGAATATAGTCCGGGCCGCTTTCCTGATACTGGGTGAAGATATCGAAGACGAACTGCGGGAAACCGCGTTCGACTTCGCGCGCCTTGGCAAGCAGCGACATATCCGGCGGAGCCGCGCCGTTGTTTGCAGCTTTGGCAGCTTCCGTGTTCGGATAGGGCGCCGGGAAGTGGTCGGATGGAACCGCCTTGCGGGTGAACATTTCGCCGCTTGCGTCCGGGCCGTCCTGGACTTCGTAATTCGCGGCAAAGGTCTTCACCTGCGCATCCGAATAGCCGAGTTCGCTCAGCATGCGGAATGGAACAAGGTTCATTGAGTGGCAGGCGGAACAGACTTCCGTATAGACCTTCAAGCCACGCTGGAGCTGGGCCTTGTCGTAGTGTCCGAACGGACCGGCGAAGGTCCAATCGACCTCCTTCGGCTCCTTCAGCGGATAATGCGGGGTGGCGCCTTCCTCGTGGTGAGCGGCCGGAGCGGCAGCTTCCTGAGCAAGAGCGATACCACCAAGGCCAGCTATGACAGCGAGCGAGAGGATGCTTGTAACAAGCTTTTTCATATTTCTAATCCTTCCCGTCGCTCGCTCAGGCCTTGGCCGCAGCAATCTTGTTGCGCTTTTCGAGCACTGCTTCAGTGATCGAGTTCGGAATGCGGCGCGGTGTTTCAACCAGACCGAGGACCGGCATCGCGACCAGGAAGAAGGCGAAGTAGAGCAGCGTGCAGAACTGCGAGATCGTCGTGTAGAGACCTTCCGCGGGCTGCGAGCCAAGCCAGCCGAGAATGATCGCGTTGATCACAAACAGCCAGTAGAACAGCTTGTACCACGGACGATAGACCGCTGAACGAACCTTAGAGGTGTCGAGCCAGGGCAGGAAGAACAGCACGATGATCGCACCGAACATGACCAGGACGCCGCCGAGCTTGGAGTCGATCGGGCCGACATTGAAGGTGATCGAGCGCAGCATCGCGTAGAACGGCAGGAAGTACCATTCCGGAACGATGTGAGCCGGCGTCTTCAGCGGATCGGCCGGGATGTAGTTGTCGGCGTGACCGAGATAGTTCGGCAGGTAGAAGACGAAGTACGCATAGACGATGAGGAAGACCGAAACGCCGAGCGCATCCTTGAGCGTTGCGTAAGGCGTGAAGCGAACCGTGTCCGTCTTGGTCTTGACCTCGACGCCCGTCGGGTTTGTCTGGCCGGTCACGTGCAGAGCCCAGATATGCAGGACGACGACGCCGGCAATCATGAAGGGCAGCAGGTAATGCAGCGAGAAGAAGCGGTTCAGCGTCGGCTGATCGACGGCGAAGCCGCCGAGCAGGAACTGTTGGATCCATTCACCGACCAGCGGGAAGGCCGAGAAGAAGCCGGTGATGACGGTCGCGCCCCAGAAAGACATCTGACCCCAGGGCAGAACGTAGCCCATGAAGCCGGTTGCCATCATCAGCAGGTAGATGACGACGCCGAGGATCCAGAGGATTTCGCGAGGCGCCTTGTAGGAGCCGTAGTAGAGGCCGCGGGCGATGTGCAGATAGACGGCAACGAAGAAGAAGGATGCGCCGTTGGCATGCATGTAGCGCAGCAGCCAGCCGTGGTTGACGTCGCGCATGATCTTTTCAACGGAGTTGAAGGCGATCGTCGTATCGGCGGCATAGTGCATGGCGAGCGTGACACCCGTCAGGATCTGCACGATCAGCATGACGGCGAGCATGGCGCCGAAGGTGTATGCGTAGTTCAGGTTCCGCGGAACCGGATAGGCGATGAAGCTGTCATAGACCATGCGCGGCAGCGGAAGGCGCGCATCGACCCATTTTTCCAAGCCGGTTGATGGCTCGTAGCTGGAATGGCCACTCATTAATCAGTCTCCCCTCAACCGATCTTGATCTTTGTATCGGACAAAAATGAAAAGGTCGGAATCGCCATGTTCTGCGGCGCCGGACCTTTGCGGATACGGCCGGCCGTATCGTAGACAGAACCGTGGCAGGGACAGAACCAACCATTGTATTCGCCGGCCTGACCGAGCGGAATGCAGCCGAGATGGGTGCAGACGCCAACCATGACGATCCAGTTTTCCTTGCCCTTGCCGCCAGAGCGGTCGTCGCCCGTTGCAGACGCATCAGGCGGAAGGTTCGCATTGCGCGCGATCGGATCCTTGAGGTCCGACAGTTGGACGTCGGCTGCGGCCTTCACTTCTTCCGGCGTACGATTGCGGATAAAGATCGGCTTGCCGCGCCATTTGACCGTCAGCGACATACCGGGCGTGAGGCTCGCGACATCGACTTCGATGGAGGCAAGAGCCAGCGTCGAAGCATCCGGGCGCATCTGATCGATGAACGGCCAGGCAACCGCAACGGCGCCGACCGCACCAGCCATGCCGGTGGTGAGATAAAGGAAATCACGGCGAGTGGGCTCTGAGGCCTCGCTTGTCGTTACGTGTTCGCTCACGGCTTAACCATCCTCTGCGCAATTGTCGCGGAATTCCGCCCTGCCCCTCCAGAGGCGGCGAATCTATCAGAACATATTTCGGCCATAGATTCCCCACCAATCCGGCGCGTTCTATGCTTGATCGCAAATTATGTCCAGCCTTGGCAAGGGGATGAGGGCACAATGTCGCGGGAAATTTCAGTGAATTTTTTAAGGCAATCACTGGCTTGCAGCTTTGCTGCATTGCAACAAACCGGGGGCCGTGTTAGGCGCTGGTGAGTTTGCCATACGAATTTGGATTTGCGCCGATGAGGCATACTGTTTTCTGCGTATTGAGCGTCCTCATCACCATTGTCCTGGCCCTCGTTTCGCTCCGTTATGTCACCGATTTCTGGCTGCTTTCGCTCGTTTACAGCTTCCAGATTCATCTCAGCATCGTCTGCGCAGTCGGCGCGGTCATTGCCCTCTTTTTCAAGCGGCATTGGTATGGCTTTCTGATGCTGGCGGTGGCGACCTTCCTGAATATCCACGGCGTCATCATGCTGCGCGAATTTGCCGGCAAGAATCCCGCTGAAGATGCCCCTCGCCTTTTCCGGCTGATGTCCTTCAACATCGAGAATGACAATTTTGAAAACAGTGAGCGGATTGCCGACGCCATACTGGCTTCAGGCGCCGATGTGGTCGACATCATGGAGGCCGAGCCGGTCTTTGCGCAGTTGCCACGGCTTCAGCAGCTCTATCCCTACCGTATCGGCTGCGATGCGAGCGAGGCATGCGATACGCTTGTGCTGTCGAAGCGTCCCTTTGCCCGGCAGGAGATCCATGACATCGGCGAGCTTTGGAAACAGCGGCTCGTGTCGGTATCGATCGACTTCGACGGAACGCCTGTCGACCTCCTGTTCCCTCACCTGTCAAAGCCATATTTTGATGATTTCCAGGCTGACGAGCTTCAGGATCTCACGGCCTTCATGCAGTCTCACACGGGTGCACTGGTGGTCGCCGGAGACTTCAATTCCTCGATCCTCGCGCCGACGATTCAGCACTTTCTGCGCGGAACCGGCCTGACCACAGATTTCCCGGAACCAACCACCTGGCCGGTCGGCGCCGGCTCGTTCGGCATCAGCATCGACCATATCTTCGCAAGACCGCCGCTGCTCATCCGCT
The DNA here is from genome assembly GCF_056398505.1 of Rhizobium sp. 01T437. NCBI lineage: Bacteria > Pseudomonadati > Pseudomonadota > Alphaproteobacteria > Hyphomicrobiales > Rhizobiaceae > Rhizobium > Rhizobium sp. 01T437. Next base: position 453,594 of record NZ_JBFTPM010000002.1, on the reverse strand, counting down.
CGACGAGCCGGCTGGAGGACAGCTTCGGCTCGAACCATTACGGCCTAGTCAGCGATTTCGTTCGCGAATACTGAGCGCGTATCGTCATCGGAGGCGAGGAAGCCGCCCGACTGGCGTGCCCAGAGCTCGGCATAGAGCCCGCCCTGCTTGAGGAGCGTATCATGCGTTCCTTCCTCGATGATCTTGCCGCGGTCGATCACGACAAGCCTGTCGAGTGCGGCGATCGTCGAAAGCCGGTGAGCGATCGCAAGCACCGTCTTGCCTTCCATCACACGGCTGAGGTTCGACTGTATCGCCTCTTCCACTTCCGAATCGAGCGCCGACGTCGCCTCGTCGAGAACAAGGATCGGCGCATCCTTGAGCATCACCCGCGCAATGGCGATACGCTGGCGCTGGCCGCCCGAGAGCTTGACTCCGCGCTCCCCGACATGCGCGTCAAAACCCTTGCGGCCCTGCTGGTCCCGCAGCCGCTCGATGAAATCGAGCGCTTCGGCGCGTCCGGCGGCCTCGACAAGGCGTTCCTCTCCGGCATCAGGCCGGCCGAACAGGATATTGTCACGCACGGAGCGATGCAGCAGCGACGTATCCTGGCTGACCATGCCGATCTGCATGCGCAATGATTCCTGGGTGACGGCGGCGATATCCTGCCCATCGATCAAAATGCGCCCGCCTTCGAGATCGTAGAGACGCAGGAGAATATTCACGAGCGTGGACTTGCCCGCACCGGAGCGGCCGATAATGCCGACCTTTTCGCCAGGACGGATCGTCAGCGAGAAATTGTCAATGACCGCGTTTTCCTTGCCGTAATGGAAGGAAACATTCTCGAAACGGATACTCGGCTGCTTGACGACGAGTTCCTTCGCATCGGGACGGTTGACGAGATGCAGCGGTTGGGAAATCAGCTCGGCCGCATTCTGAATGGTGCCGAGATTGCGCATGATGCCGTTAAACTGCGTCATCAATCGGCCGAGAAGGAAGTTCAACCTCAGAACCAGCGTCAGCGAAAAGGCGACCCCACCCGAGCTGATCAGCCCGCGCAGCCACAAATCGACGCTGAGGCCGGCCATGGTGACGATCATCAGGCCTGAGAGCAGCGCCATGGACGCACGAACGCCGGTGATGAAGCGCGTGAATTGCAGCACTGTTTCCTGATAGGCGTTGAAGCCGTCAAGCATGTAGCGGTCACTCTCCTCGTCGCGTGCGAAGAGCTTCAGCGTCTGGATATTGCTGTAGGCATCGACGATGCGGCCATTGAGCAGCGAGGCCGCCTCCGCGGTCTCACGCGAGTGATAGCGGATGCGCGGCACGAAATAGCGGGCAAGCACGCTGAAAGCCGCCAGCCAGAAGAGAACCACCGCCGCCAGCGAGAAATCGAGCTGCCCGACCAGAACCAGCGTGGTGACGGCATAGATGCCGACGAACCAGACGCTTTCCATCAGCGACGTCACGAGATCGCCCGTCGCCTGCCCCGCCGACCAGACCTTGGTAACGATGCGGCCGGAAAAATCGCTCTGGAAGAAGGCAAGCGATTGGCGCGACACATGCAGATAGGACTGCCAGCGCGCCAGATTATAAAAACCCGGCGTGATCACCTGCTGGTCGATCAGCGCAATCAGGAAGGCAACGACGAAACGGACAATGCCGATCAGCGCCAGCATGCCGAAAATCTCGCCGCCATGGGCGGCCAGAAGCGTCCCCCAGCCGGCTCCGGGCTTGATCGTGCTGAGGATGTCGATGAGCCGCCCGACGAACCAGAAGAGGGCTGCTTCGATTGCCGCCGACATGCCCCCGAGCACCAGCATGGCGATAAACGGCCACTTGGCCTGACCGATATAGAACCAGATGAATCCAAAAGTATTGCGCGGCGGCTGAAGATTGTCGCTGGCGCGGAAGGGATCTATCCAAGTTTCGAACAGGCGAAGGATCGGAGTGAGCAGCATCACCGCGATATAGGCCCGTTCAGAATTGCGGCAAAGAGAATATAAGGCGGACGCAACCTTATATTTTCGTAATGATCGGTAATATCGGCGTCATCGCCATTGATACGGGTGGAAGCAGCCACGATCTCGTGCCATGATCTTGCCTTACCGGAGACCGCAGATATGGAAACGAAAACGCTCAATGCGCATCTTCCGCTTTCCCTTGCGGAAAAGCTCGACGCCCTGGCGGACGCGCTGGATGTGCCGCGTGACAGCATCGTGACGGAAGCCATCGCAAGCTGGATCGAACGGGAGGAACGGCTGCGGATTTTCACGCTTCAGTCGCTTGCTTCGAACTCGATCATTGTCGTCGAGCATCATCGCGTCATCGACTGGGCCGACAGCCTCTGCGCCGACCGAGTCCGCACGCTCTAAGCGGAAAATTGATTTCTTCAGCAGGACAAAAGAAAAGCCCTCCCCGCAGAAACGGGAAGGGCTTATTTTACTGGGCTGCGACTTCGGCCTCTTCCTCATGATCAGCGAGGAAGCCGCCGGACTGGCGATTCCACAGATCGGCATAGATGCCGCCATGGCTGACCAGTTCGCCATGCGTGCCGCTTTCGATTATCCGGCCCTTGTCCAGCACGATCAGCCGGTCCATCTCGGTCAACGTCGACAGGCGGTGGGCGATCGCGATGACAGTCTTGCCCTCCATCAGCGCGAAGAGGTTTTCCTGGATCGCCGCTTCCACTTCGGAATCGAGCGCCGAGGTCGCCTCGTCGAGCACCAGGATCGGTGCATCCTTCAGGAAGACGCGAGCGATCGCTATGCGCTGGCGCTGGCCGCCGGAGAGTTTCACGCCACGCTCGCCGACCTGCGCGTCGAGCCCCTTGCGGCCGTGCATGTCGACAAGCTCTTCGATGAACTCCCAGGCATTCGCCCGCCTTGCCGCCTCGATGATGTCCTCATCGGTTGCGTCAGGACGCCCATAGGCAATGTTGTCGCGGATCGAGCGATGCAGCAATGACGTATCCTGCGTCACCACGCCGATCAGCGCACGAAGGCTATCCTGCGACACATCTGAGATATCCTGGCCGTCGATGGTGATGCGCCCGGCTTCCAGATCGTAGAAACGCAGGAGCAGGTTCATCAGCGTCGTCTTGCCGGCGCCGGAGCGGCCGACCAGACCCACCTTCTCGCCGGCCTTGATATCGAGCGACAGGTTATCGATGACGCCCTTGCCCTTGCCATAGTGGAAGCCGATGCGTTCGTAATGGATCGCACCCTTCTTCGCCGTCAGCGCAGGCGCACCCGGCTTGTCGACGATATCGTGCTGCTTCGACATCATCTCCATCCCGTCATAGACGGTGCCGATGTTTTCGAAGAGCGCCGAGACTTCCCACATGATCCACTGCGACATGCCGTTAACGCGCATCGCAAGGCCGATGGCGATGGAAATCGCCCCGACCGAGATCGTGCCGTTCAGCCACAGCCAGATGGACAGGCTGGAAATGACAAACAGCGAAATGCAGTTGTTCATGTAGACGCTGATATGGAAGAGCGTCACCTTGCGCATTTGCCTGTGCACCGTGTCCAGGAAGCCGTCCATGCTCTCCTTGGCGTAGACCTCTTCACGGCCTGCATGGGAGAACAGCTTCACGGTGGCAATGTTCGTATAGCTATCCACCACGCGGCCGGTCATCAGCGAGCGCGCATCCGCCTGCTGCGCCGCAATCTTGCGAAGCCGCGGCACGAAATAGGCGACGATGCCTATATAGATGCCGAGCCAGGCAAGGATCGGCAGCATCAGCCGCCAGTCGGCAGCCGCGATGATGACGATCATCGACAGAAAGTAGGTCACGACATAGACGAAGACGTCGAGGATCTTCATGACCGTTTCGCGCACGGCAAGCGACGTCTGCATGACCTTTGTGGCCACGCGTCCGGCAAACTCGTTGGCAAAGAAGGTCATGCTATGGCGCAGCAGGAAGCGGTGCATCTGCCAGCGCGCGATCATCGGATAATTGCCAAGCATCATCTGGTGCATGATCAGCGAATCGAGACCGGCAATGAGCGGCAGTCCGATCAGCACCAGCGCGCCCATCCAGATCAGCTTGTGACCCTCATTCTGCAGGAAGGTCGCCTTATCCGCATTCGTCAACCAGTCGACGATATCGCCAAGGAACTGGAAGAGCGCCACTTCACCGACCGCGATCAGCGCCGTCAGGAAGGCCATGAGCGCAAGCCATCCCGCCGCCGGCTTGCTATAGTGCCAGCAGAAGGCAAAAAGACCCTTCGGGGGAGCGACCGGCTCCTCGCTCGGATAGGGATTAAGTCGCCGTTCGAACCAGTCAAACATGAAATCGCTCCAGAACTTCCGCGTTCCGGCCCCGGCTTTGCGCTCTTGTGGCGCACGAAAGCACATATGGGAACCGGAGGCTCAAGGGGCGAGGCCGTAATGGCCGCGCAATTATTCAAAATGGGCAATTAGGGAAAGAAAAGCGCCTTATACGCGCCAGGTCGCCAAGCGTGGCATCACGGGCGGGAGACGCATCAGCACAAATGTATCCATGTCGGCGCTCCCTGTTGGCGATTGAAGATATGCACCGATAACGCGAAAATGCCTAAATTTCCAGCCCCGGCCGCTCGGAAAGTGACCATCGAACGGTCAAAAAGCGCTCTGTTGCCTCAAAATCACAGTTCGGATAGGCCAATTGCGTATCATCTCAACGGACAATTTCCCATGGCAGACCTCAGACTGGCGCTCTATCAACCCGATATCCCAGGCAATACCGGAACGATCCTGCGCCTTGCAGCCTGCCTGGGCTTTGCGGTCGACATCATCGAGCCCGCCGGTTTCGACATTTCCGATCGAAACCTGAAGCGCGCGGGCATGGACTATCTGGCCGCCGCCGCCCTCACCCGCCATGTCAATTGGGAACGCTTCGAGGAATGGCGCACAGCCACCGGCCGCCGCCTAATCCTGGCCACCACGAAGGCATCACAGCGCTACACGGATTTCGCCTTCCGTCCCGACGATATCCTGCTCTTCGGCCGTGAAAGCGCCGGCGTGCCCGATCATGTGCATGAACGCGCCGACGGGCGCATTCTGATTCCGATGGTGGAAGGCCAACGTTCGATCAACCTTGCCGTCTCCGCCGCGATGATAACGGGCGAGGCTATGCGGCAGACCGTCTGGTCGTGAACCGGCCCCATGCCGATCCTTGGCGGCCTCGAGGTCGCAAACGACGCTTTGAATCGACGCAAAAGCGCCTATATTAATTAGCCAGGCAATCAATAATTCTGCACAGGCAGTGAGATTCCAATGATTTACTCTGCTGCGGAAACGTAGAGCCGAGAAAACTTCTCAAGAAGAAGAAAAAGACCAAGGCCATGGAATCCACGATCGTCATGATCAATCTGTTCGGCGCGATTGCGCTGCTGCTCTTCGGCCTTGCGCAGGTCAAGGACGGTGTTACGCGTGCCTTCGGCGCACGCCTGAGGACCGGGCTTGCGACAGGCACGGCGAACGGGCCGCGCTCGATCCTGTCAGGTTTCCTGGCAACCATCGCCCTGCAGAGTTCGACCGCGACGGCCCTGATGACGGCCTCTTTCGTGGAGCGCGACCTCATCAAGCCGCGCATGGCCCAGATCGTGCTGCTCGGCGCCAATGTCGGGACTGCCGTAACTGCCTGGATAGTCGCTACCGGCATCGAATGGCTTTCGCCGCTGCTCATTCTCGGCGGCATCGTGCTCTATCGCGGAAAGTCCAGCGCCCGCCACGGCGGCGGCGCGGCCATGATCGGCATCGGCCTGATGCTGCTCTCCCTGCATCTGCTCAGCAATGCGACGGAGCCCATGCGCACGTCGCCGGCACTGGCTGCCTTCATCGGCCTGCTCGGCGATGCCTGGCCGGTCGCTCTGGTTTTTTCCGCAGCACTCGCCTTCATCTCGTCGTCGAGCCTTGCGGTCGTCGTCCTGATCCTGTCGCTCGCGTCAACGGGCATCGTGTCCCCGGAACTGATCATCGTTCTCGTCCTCGGCGCCAATCTCGGCGGCGCGATTCCGCCCGTTGTCGCCACCCTCTCCGGCCCTGCCTCGGCGAGACGCGTCACGCTCGGCAATCTCATCGTCCGCAGTGCGGGCTGCCTGATTGCGCTGCCGCTTGCCGGCTATGCGGCGCCGCTACTCCAGATGCTGCCTTTCGGCCCCGCCAAGCTGCCGGTCGATACGCATCTGATCTTCAACATCCTTCTTGCCGCCGTGGCCTGGCCTTTTTCGCGGATGTTGGCTGTCTTTACTGCCCGCCTCGTGCCCGATGACGTGCAGCCGGATCAGGGTCCCAAGTTTCTCGATATGCAGGAGCTGTCGACGCCCGTCGTGGCCCTTGCCAGCGCGACGCGCGAAGTGCTCGGCGTCGGCGATCTGATCGAACGCATGCTCCTGCGCGCTTCCGATGCCTTCGAACACAATGACATGTCCAAGCTCGCCGAGATCCCTGCACTCGAAAAGCGCGTGGATCTGTTGCAGCAGGAGGTGAAGGTCTATCTCTCCAAGCTCGGCCGTGGCGGTCTCAGCGACGAGAATGCCCGCCGCTCGATCGTTATCATCGATTACGCGATCAATCTCGAGCACATGGGCGACATCATCGAGAAAGGCTTGCTTGAGCAGGTCGGCAAGAAGGTCTCGCTCGGCTTGAAATTCTCCGAAGACGGCTACAGGGAATTGCGCAAACTGTTTGATCTGACGATCGACAACCTGCGTGTCGCCCAGACGATCTTCGTCACCCGCGACTTCAATCTCGCCCGGCAGATGATGGAAGTGAAGGTCGAGGTCCGCCGCATGGAAAAGCAATCGGCCGAGCGGCATCTGGAGCGGCTGCGCGACGGGCGTGCCGACAGCCTCCAGACGAGCTCACTTCATCTCGATATGCTGCGTGACCTGAAGCGTATCAATGCGCACATCGTCTCGGTGGCGCATCCGATCCTCGACGAAAGCGGCCTTCTGATCGAAAGCCGCTTGCGTGATGCAGCCGAATAAGTTCAATCGGCAGATGGCAAGCGACGCATGGTGAATTCGATCTGGTCGCCTTCCAGCTGGCGCCAGCTTTCCACTTCGGTCCAATAGGCGGCTTTCGGATATTCGTCGAACCATTCGCGTGCCTTGGCGCGGGCTTCCAAAAGCCCCATCCGGTATGTTTCGCGGACAAAATGATCTCGCTCGCGGGCGGACGCCTCTGCCCGATGCTTTGCTATTCTGCGCTTCAAGCCTTCGAAGGGCGGAGGCCCCGGAATTTTCGCCATAAAACCTACCTCTGAATGAAAAGTAGTATCGAAATCCGCCCTTTGCGAGTCGAATCTTGCAGGCGCTTTCCACTGCTGGCAGGCTTCTGCTGCACCTGCTAAACCGGGATTGTAATCAACAAAGAGCGAATCGCATGGAAAGACCGGAACTGCCGATCGGCCTGCCCGAAGACATCGAGGACAAAAAGACTGCCGCCCGTACATGGTTCGAGGGGCTGCGGGACACGATCTGCGCTTCCTTCGAAGCGCTGGAGGATGAACTCGAAGGTCCCCTCTCCGATCAGGAGCCTGGTCGCTTTGTCGCCAAGGACTGGTCGCGCGAAAACGGTGCCGGCGGCGGTGGCCGCATGTCGATGATGGAAGGCCGCGTCTTCGAAAAGGTCGGCGTTCATACATCCACCGTCTATGGCGAATTCGCGCCCGACTTCCGGGCACAGATACCGGGCGCCGCCGAAGATCCGCGCTTCTGGGCATCGGGGATTTCGCTGATCGCCCATCCGGTCAATCCCAACGTGCCAGCCGTTCACATGAACACCCGCATGGTCGTCACCACCAGCCGCTGGTTCGGCGGCGGCGCTGACCTGACCCCGGTTCTCGGTCGCCGCCGCACGCAGGAAGACGAAGACACGCAGCTCTTCCACAAGGCCATGGAAATCACCTGCCGCAACCATGCGGTCGCCGATTACGAGGCCTACAAGAAATGGTGCGACGACTATTTCTTCCTCAAGCACCGCAATGAGGCGCGCGGCGTCGGCGGCATCTTCTACGACTGGCTGCATTCCGCCGAGGAAGCCGGCGGCTGGAATGCCGATTTCGCCTTCACGCGGGACGTCGGCCGGGCCTTCGCCATGGTTTACCCCAAGATCGTCCGCTCAAACTTCAACAAGAACTGGACCGAGGCCGACCGTGACGAACAATTGATTCGCCGTGGCCGCTATGTCGAGTTTAATCTGCTCTACGACCGAGGGACGATCTTCGGCCTGAAAACCGGCGGCAATGTCGAATCCATTCTTTCCTCCCTGCCGCCCGTCGTGCGCTGGCCATAAGCCGGCGCCAAGCATGCGGGCAAAGACCGGCATGCTGACAAAGGCAGACCTGCTGATAAATTTGAAATACTATTCCGGTAAAATCGCGTTGAACGGCCTTCATCAGAACTGAGTGCGTCCTAAATTAGTCTCTGTGCGTTACAATCGGAGGAGGATTGTCATGACGGTACAAAGCAGCTCGCCTGCTTCTGCAGATATCCAGGAAACGTCCCGCGCAATCGAAGCGCCCGAGTTTCTAACGCGCATCGCTGAAGACTTGAGAGCGAAAAGCGGTTCCGACCTGCCGCTCTCCTGCTTTGTCGAGCAGGTGAAATTGCAGCTCGCAGGCGGCAAGACTCCGGAAGAACTTCAACAGCAGGCAACAGGTGCTGCCAACAGCAACAAGCCTGCGCACCTTTCGGACACTTACATGGCCTGGGCAATGCCCCATCAATAAACAGAGCCTTTCGGCCGACCTCCAAGTCGGCCGAAGCTTTCTCCCCGGAACCTTCTCCGTTGCCGCACATTCCTCAAGCGCGCGAAAGCGCGATGGTTTTGCATTTCAGAGACAGGAGAAGACCATGCGACTTTTCGAATGCGGTACACTCGTTCCCGGATGCGACTGGCACACCAGGGCCGACAATGACGCTGAAGTCGTTCGCCGCGCCGTCGAACATATGAGAACCGCCCACGGCGAAACGACCATTCGCGAAAACATGGTGGACAATATCAAGGCCCGCATCCGCGACGAAGCGAACGCGGCCTGATCTCAACCTGCAATCTCCGAGAGCCGGGCGAGCAATGCCGCCCGGTCGGAGACAAAATTCTCTTCTACCCACTGGTTTTCCAAGGTCGACAGGATTTCACCGACCTTTGGGCCGGCCTGTATGCCCGTGGCCATCACATCTGCGCCGTTCAGCGGAAACTGCGGCTTCTTCCAGATGCGCGCATGATCCAGAAGCTTCGAAAGCCGAGCCGAACGGCTCATCTCATCAAAACTACCATTCTCTGCCTTGCCCCTGGCAACGCCAAGCGCCAGTTTCAGCCGCACGATGATGCCGTCTGCGCCATTTCTGTAGAGCAGCTTCTCGAAGGCGGCAGCGGAAATCTCGTCATTGATCGGGGCGGTTTTTGCCCAGGCCCTGAAATAGGCGGCTTCCGCATTCGAAAATTTCAGCCGTGCTGCCAATTCCTCCAGCCGCGCCGGATCGGGCGGAATGATTGAAGCAAGCCGAAGCAAGGGATCAGGCTCCCAGCTAAGCGCTTTCTCGGTCGCAACAAGCGCTGGAATGGCATCGATGCCCCATTTTTCCGTTTCCGGCAGGATTTCCGAGAGAACTGCAACCTGCCGCATCCAGAGAAGCGCCCGGCCGGGATCTTCAGCCGACAGGAGCTTTCTGAGCTCCGACCAGACCCGTTCGGCCGACAGCGTTTTCAGCTTCGAACGCGCGGCGGATGACGCTCTCAGCCCCTCCGCATCGGGCCGTCCGGAACCGTACCAGGCGAAGAAACGGAAGAAGCGCAGGATGCGCAGATAGTCCTCGGCGATCCGCGTCGCTGCATTGCCGATGAAGCGGATATTGCGCTTCTCGATATCATCGAGCCCGCCGATGAGATCGATCACCTCGCCCGCAGCATTTGCGTAAAGTGCATTGATGGTGAGGTCGCGCCGTTCCGCATCCGATTGCCAGTCCGCGCTGAAGGCCACCTTGGCGCGACGGCCATCCGTTTCCACATCGGTACGCAACGTCGTCACTTCGAAGGGGCGGCCATCGATGACGAGCGTCACCGTTCCGTGGTCAATGCCGGTCGGCACCGCCTTGACGCCGGCACCAGCGGCCCGCTCCATGACTGTTTCCGGCAGCAGCGTGGTGGCGATATCGATATCGGCGACCGCAAGCCCCATCAGGCTGTTGCGCACCGCGCCACCGACCACACGCCCTTCCCCGCCATCGGCGTTCAGCAGCGCAAAGACCCGACCGAGCGCCGGATCCTGAAACCATGCCTGGTCGGCAACAGAGGTCATGCATAGAGCCTTTCATAAAGCGTGCGGACGATGCCGGCGGTGATGCCCCAGATCATCCGCGTTTCATAGGGCATGCGGTAGAAATGCCGGTCGATACCATCAACCATGCGCTTGTCCCGTGTGTGATTGGCAGGATTCATCAGGAAGGAAAGCGGCACTTCGAAAACGTCGTCCACTTCGATCGGATTGAGCTGCAGCGAAAAACCGCGTTGCACCACGCCGAGAACGGGCGTGATGCGGAACCCGGTGGACGACAGATAGTTCGGCAGCCGGCCGACTGTCTCGACGAAGCCGCCGCCAAGACCGATCTCCTCCTCGGTTTCGCGGATCGCGGCCATCTCGGGCGAGACATCCTCGGGATCGATCGAACCACCGGGAAAGGCGATCTGGCCGGAATGCTTGCGCAATGTCGACGTCCGCTTGGTGAAGATCACCTTCGCTTCATCGCCATCATCGACGACGGGCACCAGCACTGCCGCATCACGGAGCTTCAAGGTCTCGGCCAGCGCAACGATATCGGGATTGAGCACATGGTCGCCATGGTCGCGCCAGGCATGATCGATGGGTGCGCCGATCTGGTTGAGCGCACGGCGACGGAACTCGGCAGCCGAAAACGGGGGGTAGGTCTTGCTGATCGCTTCACTCATCGGGAGGCTGCTTCCAGTTCATCGGCCGGCATGATCGAAAAAATCCCACCACCGGAGCGAACGACGAACATCTCCCGGCCGGCGACCTCGGCCACCTCGCCGAGTTCGACCAGTTCATACATCACGGCACGTGACACCAATGCTTCAAGCCGTCCCCGCACATGCAGATAGGGCTTTAGTTCACTGTCTTTCCCATACTCTGGCCCATGATCCGGAAAGCGCAGAGGATGATCCTTGCCGGCCTCTATGACATCGCCGACATTGGTGCGGAAGGTCAGGACTTGCTGTCCATCACGCTCACTCGCATTCATCTCGACGGCCACAAAGGGTGCATCAATGACCCTGATGCCGACCTTTTCCACAGGAGTTACGAGATAGGTTTTCCCGTCTTCGTCCTTCCTCAAAACGGTCGAAAAGAGCTGGACCAGCGGGGCCCGGCCGATCGGCGTGCCCATGTAAAACCATGTGCCATCCGCCCGAATTTCCATGTCGATATCGCCGCAAAAGGGCGGATTCCATTTCTCGACAGGCGGCAAGCCGCGCTTTTTGCCGGATTTCGCTTCGGAAGCGCGCGAAATCAGCGCGGCAAGCCCCGCTGCATCTGCCGTATGCCTCATTTCCTCGGCTGCCATTCTTCTGTCCCGGTTTGCTCTTAACAAAATAAAGTCACGAGATAGTCATTTGAAACAAACTTGTCAGCCCGCAACATCTTCATAACTGTATCGGGTATGAGGCACGCCTATTAAAGTCAGACGATTCGCAGCCGAATGATTTCAGCCGTTGGAGATGCCCGTGGGTATGATCAAGACCGAAGCCAGCCTCGATGAACAGGCGATTGTCGCCGCCGCAGAAAGAGCGCTATCCGATATCGCCGCCATCCGCACGGAAGTTTCCAAGGTCATCTTCGGTCAGGAAAGCGTGGTTGAAAACACGCTTCTCGCCGTCCTCTCCGGTGGTCATGCCCTCCTCGTCGGTGTTCCCGGCCTTGCCAAGACGAGGCTCGTGACGACGCTCGGCGAAGTATTGGGTCTTGCCGCAAACCGCATCCAGTTCACGCCCGACCTGATGCCTTCGGATATCCTCGGTTCCGAAGTGATGGACCAGGACGAGAGCGGCCGACGCTCTTTCCGTTTCGTCAAGGGGCCGGTTTTCGCCCAGCTTCTGATGGCCGACGAAATCAACCGCGCTTCGCCGCGCACCCAGTCGGCACTTCTGCAGGCGATGCAGGAATATCATATCACCATTGCCGGCCAGCGTTATGACCTGCCCTCGCCCTTCCACGTTCTCGCAACGCAGAACCCGCTGGAGCAGGAAGGCACATATCCGCTTCCCGAAGCCCAGCTCGACCGCTTCCTTCTGCAGGTCGATGTTCACTATCCCGAACTTGCCGCCGAGCGCCAGATCCTTCTGGAAACGACGGGTCTCACCGAAGCCAAACCCGAACCGGTCATCAATGCGGCACGTCTGTCCGAAATCCAGACGCTCGTACGCCAGATGCCGGTCAGCGATACCGTCGTCGATGCCATCCTCTCGCTCGTACGCTCCGCCCGTCCGGGCCAGGGCAATGCCTCCACCGACAAGCATGTCGCCTGGGGGCCCGGCCCGCGCGCCGGCCAGGCGATGATGCTCTGCGCCCGCGCCCGCGCGCTCTACGAAGGCCGTCTGGCACCCTCGCTCGACGATATCTACGCTCTGGCCGAGCCCGTTCTCGAGCACCGCATGGCGCTGACCTTCGCCGCCCGCGCCGAGGGCATGTCGGTGCGTGACGTCATCGGCGGACTGGTCAAGCAGGCAAAGGGATAAGGAAGCGCTGCGCGTGGCATCCATCGGACAGATCGTCAATCCGACACCCGGCAGCGATGCCCTTTCCCGCGCAAGGCAGCGGGCTGCCCTCGTGCCGGATTGCCTGGTCGAAGCCAAGCGCATCGCCAACACCGTGATTGCCGGCTGGCATGGCCGCCGTAAACGCGGTATCGGCGAGAATTTCTGGCAGTTCCGCCCCTATAGCGAAGGTGAAAGCCTGTCGCGCATCGATTGGCGCCGCTCCGCCCGCGACGACCATACCTATGTGCGTGACCGCGAATGGGAGGCTGCCCACACAATCTGGCTCTGGGCCGATATGTCGCCCTCGATGATGTACAAGTCGACCTATGGCAGCGTTTCCAAGGAAAGCCGGGCGCTGGTCATCATGTTGGCGCTTGCCGAGATCCTCGCCCGCTCCGGCGAGCGCATCGGCTGCCCCGGCGTGATGGAACCTGTCTCCGCCCGCAATGCAGCCGAAAGGCTGGCAGCCGCCCTGATGCACACGCCGCTGACTGGCGGACTGCCCGAAACCGCGATGGTGCGCGGTTGGAGCGACCTCATCCTCATCGGCGATTTCCTCGATGACGCGCCTTCCATCATGGCTCGTCTCGGTCCGCTTGCCCGCCGGGGCCTGCGTGGCCATGTGGTCGAGATCGCCGATCCGGCCGAGGAAATCTTCCCCTATAACGGCCGCACCGAATTCACCGATCCGGAGACCGGCGAAAGGCTGACCTCCGGGCGGGCAGAGAGCTTGCGGGAAGCCTATCGCAACGCCTATCTGGCTCGACGCGAAAATCTCGGCCAATCACTGCGCCATCTCGGCTGGACCTTCGTCAGCCACCGCACCGATCACCTGGCGTCCGAAGCGCTGGTTGCCGTCCATATGTATCTTTCCGGCATGCCGGCAAAGGCAACGCATGGAGGACAGTTTTGAGCGCGCTTCCCTTCGCCTTCGCCTATCCCGCCATCCTGGGCGCGCTGATTGCCCTTCCCGTCATCTGGTGGCTGCTGCGGCTCACCCCGCCGCGCCCGCAGGCGGAAGTCTTTCCGCCGCTGAAAATCCTCGCGACTGTGCTGAAGCGCGAGGAAACGCCGGCGAAAAGCCCTTGGTGGCTGACGCTGCTGCGCATGCTTCTGGCAGCCGCCATCATCTTCGCGATCGCCGATCCGGTCTTCAATCCGCGCACCAGCTCGCTCGCATCGGGTGGTCCGCTCGTCCTTTTCGTCGACAATAGCTGGGCTTCGGCACCCGACTGGGAGCGCCGCGTCCAGACGGCCGACGCGCTGATCGACGATGCCGAGACTGCCGGCGCTGTCGTCTCCATCGCCTTCACCGCCGACCCGACCAATAACGCGACACCCGGCACTGCCGCGGCCGCCCGCGAAAAGCTGCGCGCCGCCGAGCCGAAGCCGCTCGTGCCGGATCGCCAGCGGGCTTTCGAAGCGCTGCGCGCCGCCCTGAACGGCACGCATCCCGGCACGCTTGCCTTCCTCACCGACGGTGCGGCAAGCAGCGACAACGATGCTACCGTCCGTCAACTCTCCGACCTTCAGCCCGCCGAACTGCGCGTGATCGAAGGCGATACGGCCCAAACGGTAGCAATCTCGGGCGCCACCAATACGGCCGATGCGATGACGGTCAAGGTGACCCGCCTCAGCCCCGGTGGCGCGGCCTCCGTCCCGCTCAATGCACAGGACGCGCAGGGCCGCGTGATCGCCACCGGCAGAGCCGACTTTGCCCCCGGCCAGATGGCCGTCAATGCCGGCATTTCCGCCCCCTTCGAGATGCGCAACGATTTTGCCCGCGTCAGCATCAATACCGGCGCCACCGCCGGCGCGGTACATCTGCTCGACGATGCCTTCAAGCGCCGCAGGGTCGTGCTTCTCTCGGGCGAAAGCGGCGATGAATTCCAGCCGTTGCTGTCCCCGCTCTACTACATCCAGCGGGCGCTCGAACCCTATGCGGACCTCGTGCGGCCGACCGATGCCAATCTTTCGGTCGCGATCCCAAAACTGCTCGCCAATAATCCCTCGATCATCATCATGGCCGATATCGGCCGCCTTCCGGAGGATACCTACGCGCCCCTGCAGCGCTGGATATCGAATGGCGGCATGCTGCTGCGCTTTGCCGGCCCGCGCCTTGCCGCGGCACCTGCCGAAGATCCACTGATCCCGGTCACCCTGCGCCAGGGGGAACGTGCGCTTGGCGGCAGCCTGTCCTGGAGCGAGCCGCAAGCACTCGCCGAATTCCCTGGATTCAGCCCGTTTGCCGGCATACCGCGTCCAACCGACGTGACGGTCAACCGCCAGGTGCTGGCAGAGCCGACACCCGATCTCGCCGAGCGTACATGGGCAAGCCTTGCCGATGGTACGCCACTCGTGACCATGAACAAGATGAATGCCGGCCAGATCGTGCTCTTCCATGTGAGTGCCGAAGCGACCTGGTCGAACCTGCCGATTTCTGGCACCTTCGTCGAAATGCTGCGCCACCTCATCCAGATCTCGCGCTCCGGCGGGGTAACCTCGGAATCATCAGGCAGTGCGCGCGTTGCCGAAACCCTGCCGCCCTTCCGCATGCTGACCGCCAAGGGCATCCTGGTCGCCGAAACCGGCAATGCCCGCCCGCTGATCCCGAATGCCAAGGCAGCACCCATTGCCAATTTCGACAATCCACCCGGCCTCTATGGTTCCGAAGATGGCTTCACGGCGCTGAACGTTCTGCCCGACAATGCCGAGCTGAAACCACTCGACATCGATGGCGTCAATGTCGTGCGCGCGGGCCTCGTCGGTGGCGAAAGCTGGTCGGCCAAGCCCCTGCTCTTCTTCATCGCCTTCCTGCTGCTTCTGGCCGATAGCCTGATCGTGCTCTTCATGAACGGCGCCTTCTCCCGCATGCGCCCGCGCGTTCGGGCTGCGGCGACGATCGCCGTGGCACTTGCGGCCGGCCTGATGTTGCAGCCGGACATCTCGCATGCCAATGACACCCAGCCGGGCGATGACATCATCATGCAGCGGCTCGACAATACCCATCTCGCCTATGTCGTGACCGGCGAGCAGGATGTGGACAATATTTCCGAAGAGGGGCTCAATGGCCTCACGAGATTCCTGACCTACCGCACCACGCTGGAGCCGTCCCCGCCCGTTGGCATTGACCTGAATAAGGACGAGCTATCCTTCTACCCGATCATCTACTGGCCGATTTCGTCAACCGCGCCGATGCCGTCCAACAACGCCATCAGCCGTATCGACGCATATATGCGCAATGGCGGAACGGTGCTTTTCGACACGCGCGACCAGTTTGACTCCCTCGAAGGCGGCAGCGACACGACCGCCAACGGCCAGCGCCTGCAGCAGATCCTCGCCAATCTGGATATTCCGCCGCTCGAACCCGTTCCGCACGACCATGTGCTGACCAAGTCCTTTTATCTTCTGTCCAGCTTCCCCGGCCGCTACGCCGGCAGCCCGCTCTGGATCGAGGCGCGGCAGGGCGGCCAGAACCAGAACAGCGCCAATAGGCCGGCCGCTGCCGCAGACGGCGTCTCGCCGATCCTGATCACCGCAAACGATTTTGCCGGCGCGTGGGCCGTTGACGACAATGACACGCCGCTGCTGCCCACTGTGCCGCCGGATGAGACGCAGCGMGAATATGCCTTCCGCKCYGGCGTCAACATCATGATGTACATGCTGACCGGCAACTACAAGACAGACCAGGTTCACGTGCCCGACCTGCTCGAACGGCTGGGGCAGTGATATGACACTTGATTATTCACCCTTCCTGCCCTGGCCCTTTTTGGCGGTACTGACCGGCATCGTCCTCCTGATCGCCGTATTCGCGATCTGGCGCGGCATACGCGGCGCATGGATCCGCACGCTTGCGGCGCTGGCGCTACTGGCAGCACTTGCCAATCCGGTACTGCTGCAGGAGGACCGCGACCAGCTTTCAACCATCGTCCCCGTCATCGTCGACCGCAGCCAGAGCCAGCAGACGGCCGACCGCATGAAGATGACGGATGATGCGCTGGCATCCTTGAAAACCCAACTCGCCCGCTTTCCGCAGATCGAGCCCCGCTTCGTGGACGTGAACGAGGACCGCAATTCCGATGTGCCCTCCACACGCCTCTTCGAGGCCCTGTCGGCTTCGATCGCCGATGTCCCGCCCTCGCGCGTCGGCGGCGCGATCATGCTTACGGATGGCGAGGTGCATGATGTGCCCGGCGTCAATCAGGCACTCGGCTTCGACGCGCCGATCCATGGCCTCATCACCGGCAAGCCGAACGAGTTCGACCGCCGCATCGAGGTCATCAAGGCGCCCCGCTTCGGCATCGTCAACGAGGAGCAGCAGCTCGTTCTGCGTGTCTTCGACGACGGCCCGAGCCCCGGCGGCGCTGCGAATGTGACGGTGCGCCTCAACGGCGACGAGATCGCCACCCTGCAGGCAACACCCGGCCAGGATACACCCTTCTCCTTCAAGGTGACCCGCGGCGGCCCGAACGTGCTGGAATTCTCCGTCGCCGGTATTCCCGGCGAAGTGACGGATGCCAATAATCGCGCCGTGCACATCATCGATGGCATCCGCCAGAACCTGCGCGTTCTCCTCGTCTCGGGCGAACCGCATGCAGGCGAGCGCGCCTGGCGCAATCTACTGAAGTCCGACGCATCGGTCGATCTCGTGCATTTCACCATTCTGCGCCCGCCGGAAAAGCAGGACGGCACGCCGATCAACGAGTTGTCGCTGATCGCATTCCCAACCCGAGAGCTCTTCGTCGACAAGATCAAGGATTTCGACCTGATCATCTTCGACCGCTATCAGGATCGCGCCAATGTGCTGCCGATGCTCTATTACGACAACATCGCGCAATATGTGGAAAATGGCGGCGCACTGCTGATCGCCGCCGGTCCTGAACATGCAAGCCCGGAGTCGATCGCGATGACCCCGCTTGCCTCCGTCCTGCCGGCAGAGCCGACCGGCCGGATGATCGAACAGGCCTTCTATCCCCGTCTTTCCGAACAGGGCCGCAAGCACCCCGTCACCCGCGGGCTTGACGGTTCCGGCGATGAGCCGCCGCATTGGGGTCGCTGGTTCCGCAGCGTCGATGTCGAGCGGCCGCAAGGCCAGACCGTCATGGTCGGTGCCGACAACCATCCGCTGCTGGTACTCAACCGCGCCGGCCAGGGCCGTGTCGCCATGTTGCTTTCCGATCAGGGCTGGCTCTGGGCGCGCGGCTTCGAGGGCGGCGGCCCGCATGTCTCGCTCTATCGCCGCATCGCCCACTGGTTGATGAAGGAACCGGCACTGGAGGAAGAGGCGCTGACGGCACGCACCTCCGGTCGTACGCTGGAAATCACCCGCCAGACGATTGGCGATGCCCCTGGAGATGCGGTCGTGCGATACCCCTCAGGCAGGACCGAGAACCTGCCGCTGACGCAGACCGAGCCCGGCCTCTACAAGGCCGAAAAGCGCATGGACGAAATCGGCCTTTTCGAAATCCGCAACGGCGACCTGACGACGCTCGCCCATGTCGGTGCCGTCGATGCGCCGGAATTCAAGGCGATGATTTCGACAACCGCTGCGCTGAAGCCGATCACCGATAAGAGCCGCGGTCTTGTCACACGCGTCGTCAATAATGCCGGCGCCATTGCCGTCCCACCGATCCTGCCGGTGCGCGGCCAGGTGCGTGTGGCCGACAATGATCGCATGACGATCCGTATGACCAATGAGACCGTGCTGAAGGGCATCAATACCTTGCCGCTCTTTGCGGGCTTCGCAGGTGTCGGAATTCTGCTTCTGGCCTTTGGCGCCATGTGGTGGCGTGAAGGACGATAGATGCCTTTCCTGGTCAGATTGAAGCATTCTGTCGGAGCAGATTTTCGTCAGGGCGGAGGTGATTGGCGAAGGGCATACCTCCTGGTACGTCCAAGCCGATCGCTTCCGATCCTGGCGGAAAGATGCCCGGCAGAATGCTTCAATCTGACCAGGAAAGGCATCTGACATGCGGGAATTCGAGCTCACTGCCTCCCCGTCACCGGAAGAGCTCGCCATCATCACCGACGGCCTGACAGCCTTTAACACCGAAGATGTTGGCCCGTCCGAACGGCATGTGCTTGCCGTTCTGATCCGTGACACCGATGGCAAGGTCTCCGGCGGTCTTTCCGGTTACACCGCCTGGGGCTGGCTCTTCGTGCAGATGCTCTACATTCCCGACATGCTGCGCGGCAGTGGCATGGCCGGCAAGATCCTCGCGAAGGCTGAAGAAGAAGCCGCCGCCCGGGGCTGCCGTGGCGCCTGGATCGATACGTTCAACCCGCATGCGCTCAGCGCATACAAGCGTCAGGGCTACGAAGTCTTTGGCGAACTGCCGGATTTCCCCGAGGGCAGGACGCGGACTTTCCTCAAGAAGAACCTCTGACGAGAGCAATTCCAGCAAAAGTGCGCAGCGGTTTTGCGTCAGGAATTGCGTAAGAACAAAGAGATAGAGTGTTTCCGTGATCCGAAGAAGAACGGAAATGCTCTATCGCCGCCAGGCGATCGTGCCTTTCAGCCGCGCATGCGTATCTTCCGCGATCGGGACCACGAGCACACGGCCCGGATCGACGGGACCGGGAAAAGTCAGTGCGCCATAGGCGACCTTCTCGAAGCCGAGCGGGCCGTAATACGGCGGATCACCGACGAGGATGATGGCTTCCGAACCCTTGCGTTTGGCGGCCTCGACCGCGATACGCACCAGTTCCCGGCCAATGCCCTTGCTCTTGTGTGACGGCCGCACAGCAAGCGGTCCCAGGAGATGGCCTTTCACCGTTCCAGCCAGAACCGGCGTCATCCGCACCGAAGCGATCGTCTCGCCGTCGTCGGCGCAGATGAAGGAGAGCGACAGGTCATGCGGTCCCTGCTCGCGAATACGGGCAGCGGCGCGCGTGTGCCGGCCAGGGCCGAATGCTTCTTCGTTGATGTGTTCGATTGCGGCGTCGTGAGACGCATCCTCAGTGAGGTAGACGAGATCGTGCTTGTACATGAGCATGGGAACAGAGACCGTATAGACGCAGATATATGGGTTCGCGAACACGCCGTCGGGCGTTCGGGAGCATCAGCGTCGTCGCAGGCCTCTGAGAATAGACATCAAGCAGGATTCCTGAAATTTGTGAGGAAGGCGGATAGCAGGAAAAATTTCCGTCGTCCATTGCAAAAATTCGGTCAGGAATTAAGCGACCGAGACGCAGTGTTCAATCTTTACCGACCTGCAAAAAGCGGCGTGCTGCGATATCTATGCGCAACGGACAATTTCAGAGGTAAAAAACATGGGCATGCTGGTGGACGGCGTCTGGCATGACGTCTGGTACGATACGAAGGAAACGAAGGGCCATTTCAAGCGTCAGCCCTCGCAGTTCCGCAACTGGATCACGGCTGACGGAGAGGCTGGTCCCAGCGGCAAAGGCGGCTTTAAAGCCGAGGCCGGCCGTTATCACCTCTATGTCTCCCTCGCCTGCCCCTGGGCGCATCGTACGCTGATCTTCCGCAAGCTGAAGAAGCTCGAAGACCTGATTTCCGTTTCGGTCGTCGATCCGCTGATGGTGGAAAATGGCTGGGAGTTCAAGATTGGCAATGGCGCCACCGGTGATCACCTTTTTGGCTCCAAGGCACTCTGGGAAATCTACGTGAAGGCCGATCCGCACTATTCCGGCCGCGTCACCGTACCGGTCCTCTGGGACATCAAGGCGAGCACGATCGTCAACAACGAATCGGCTGAAATCATCCGCATGTTCAACAGCGCCTTCAATCATCTGACGGGCTCGACGGCGGATTATTACCCGCAAGACCTGCGGAGCGATATCGATGCGCTGAACGAGGTGGTCTATGACACCGTCAACAACGGCGTCTACAAGTCGGGCTTTGCCACCACGCAAGCGGCTTATGAGGAGAATGTCGTCAAGCTCTTCGAAACGCTGGATAAGCTCGATGAGCGTCTTGGCAAGGGCCGCTACCTTTTCGGCGATCGCCAGACCGAGGCCGACTGGCGGCTCTTCACGACGCTGGTGCGTTTCGACCCTGTTTATGTCGGCCACTTCAAGTGCAACATCCGCCGCATCGAGGACTACCAAAACCTGTCGGGCTATCTGCGTGACCTTTATCAGACTCCCGGTGTCGTTGAGACGGTAAACCTGCGCCACATCAAGGAGCACTATTACCGCAGTCACAAGACCATCAACCCGGCCGGCATCGTGCCCGTCGGTCCGGCGCTCGATCTCGATCGGCCGCACGGCCGCGACAGGCTCGCAGCCGCAGCCTGAGCCTCACCAGTAATGTGCCGGCTCCGCCTCACCGCGGAGCTCGGCAAGCCTTCTATGCGTCGCTTCAGTCGTTTCAGCCGGCAGATTGTCGATTTCGAAAAAGCCGCTCTCGGCAATTTCCCAGTCCGGCAAGCGCGGCGCAGTCTGTTCCACGATAGCTCGATAGAAGACCACGTGGTCGCGTCGGGTGATGTTGGTATTGAAATAAACGTGAAAGAGCTGCGGCTTGCCCACGATCCTGAGGTTGCCTTCCTCCCGCAATTCCTTGATGAGCGCCTCTTCTGCCGTCTCGTTCCGCTCCAGCCCGCCGCCCGGCATATGCCATCCGCCGGTATAGCCGTGACGAACGAGAAAGAGGCGTCCCTGTTCGTCGAAACAGGCTGCGCGCACCCCCATTGTCATGCCGCGCGCGATGGAAAAATACACGTGCAGCAGCCGCACCAACACTTCCATGTGAAGGGGCCACGTTTGTTTGTCTGCCATGGGTTCTTTCATACTCTCATCGCGGGGATGTGTTTGAATTGTAAATAAGCTGGTCTATGTGTCGTTGCATGTTCAAGCTCGCGCATATCTCCGACGTCCATCTCGGACCCCTGCCCCGCCTTTCCATTCATGAACTTTTTTCAAAACGTATTACGGGCTTTGTGAACTGGCACCGCAACCGGCGCAAGCATCTTTTCGGCAGCACGCTCGATCTGCTTCTGGACGATATCCGCTCACACAAGGCCGACCATCTGGCGGTGACCGGCGACCTCGTCAACCTCGCGAGCGGCATAGAGATCCGGAGCGCGGCAGCCTGGCTGCGCGAACTCGGCGATCCTGCCGCTACATCGGTCGTCCCTGGCAACCACGATGCCTATGTGCCGGGCGCCTATGAGAAGTCGATGCGCGCCTGGTACGACTATGTGCGCGGCGACCTCGCTCCGCCGCAATGGGAAGAAAACCGGCACATATTCCCTTACCTTCGCATCCGCGACAAGGTCGCGATCGTCGGCTGCTCGACCGCCGTTGCGACTCCGCCCTTCGCGGCCTCCGGCTTCTTCGGCGCGCGCCAGGCGCGCGATACGGTCAACATGCTGCGCRCTGCCGGCGAGGCCGGTCTGTTCCGTGTCGTCATGATCCACCATCCGCCGATCCGCGGCGCGACCTCTTTCTATAAACGCATGATCGGCATCCGCCGTTTTGCCGCCATCGTTTCCACCGGCGGAGCCGAGCTCGTGCTGCACGGCCATACCCATCTCAACACCCTCCATTGGCTGCGCGGACAGACAGGCCCGGTACCCGTGGTTGGCATAGCTTCGGCATCGCAAGGACCGGGCGGCATCAAGCCGCGCGCCGCCTACAATCTCTTCTCCATTTCCGGTTCTCCCGGCGCCTGGGAAGTGAAGGGCGAGCGCTTCAGCATAAATGATATGGGCGACGGTATGATGCCGGAAAGTGCAGATATTTTCGCGCTTTAGAGGCGATTGCGGAATCAACTTCGGCAGTTGTTGGATCAACACCTGAAGAGCGATCGCCAATATCGCAACATTGGCAATAAAGGCCGCCGGGGCTCTTGGTATTTTTAAACGTCGGCGTACAATTCAACAACCGCAGCGCTTCAAAACGGAGTACGCCCGATGACTGCTTCTCTTCATCGCCTGTGCAGACTTTCGCTTGTTTCCGTCTTTGCTTTCGGCCTCGCCACGTCGGCTTTCGCGGTCGGTGGCGGGAACGATGACACCTCCCCGCCGCAGAAGACCCAAACGACCAAGACCTGCACCAAGGGCAAGGTCTGGGATGCCAAGAAGAAGGAATGCGTCGATCCGAAGAAGCAGAGCTTCAACGATGACGATCTCTACAAGTTCGCCCGCGAATTTGCCTATACAGGCCAGTATGAGAACGCCATTACGGTGCTCAATCTCGCCAAGAACCAGAACGATCCGCGCATCTTGAACTATCTCGGCTACGCCAACCGCAAGGCCGGCCGCATGGAGCTCGGCATGTCCTACTATAAGAAGGCGCTGCAGCAGGATGAGAATTACATCCTTGCCCGCTCCTATATGGGCATGGCGCTCGCCGAGCAGGGAGATATTCAGGGCGCCCGCGTCCAGCTCGTCGAGATTCGTGATCGCGGCGGCGAAAATACCTGGGCCTATCGCGCTCTGCTGCAGAGCCTGAACGGCTACAGGACATATTGAGGCAAGCTCCGCGGGGTATGGTGCGGAAATCCCTTGGGATGGGATAGATGAATTGAACCCCGCGCTTGCGAAATACAGGCGACTTGTTCCATAAAAGCCGCCTGTATGGCCGGGATGAATACGATGGCTTCGCACCCGCCGGGCAAGGCCCGCATGCGAAGCTGGCCCATATTTGAAGCTGGTATGAGTTTCGGCCAATGTGAGTGCTTCTTGGAAAAACCATGCGCCAACCCGCCACCACCACCGATATCCGGCGTGATCTCGTCGGTCTCCTGCCCCGCCTCCGCCGCTTTGCCATCACGCTCGCGGGAGAGACGGCTGCGGCCGATGAGCTGGTCCAGGCGGTCTGTCTGCGTGCAATTTCCAAAGGGCATCAGTGGAATGGCGAAGGCAGGTTGGAAAGCTGGATCTACACACTGGCCCGCCAGCAATGGGCCGATGACAGCCGCAAGCGCAAGCCGCGTCCGGTCGCACGGGGCAATGTAACCGATATCCGCGATGCCATTCGCGACCGTACAGCGTTCGTCGATACCGACGCCCTGCACCGTATGCTCGCGGAAATGCCCGAGGGCGTGGCCAGCATCTTCGTGCTGATCGACGTGGAAGGTCACAGCTATCAGCAGGCAGCCGAAATCATGGGCATCGCAATTGGCGGCATTGCCGGTCAGCTTGCGACCGCACGACTCCATTTCGCCGCATTGTCCGGTCACAATCCGCCCGTCCACAGGTATTGACTGATTTGCTTGATTTCAAAAAACAGCCGCTTGAAGCCCAGCTTGCCGCCCTCCTCGACGGCGAAACCACATCGGAACAGAAGCTGGAGCTGGAAAGCAGGCTGGCAACGGATGAAAACGCCCGCAAGATCTACGATAAGCTCCGCCACGGCGTCGATTTCGGCCGTCGCAAGTTGGACGACATGCTGAAGGAACCTGTTCCGCTGGCGCTTGTTCGCTCCATCAAGAGCACGCAGCCGCCGAAAACGCCCATTGCCCAGCGCAACGCGCGCCCGCAGCTGAAGCTCGCGCCGAACGGCCGCCAGGCGCTTGCCGCAGCCCTCATTCTCTTCGTCGTCGGCGGTGGCATCGGCTATTTCATCGGCAATGCGCCAGATACGGATGACGCCACACCGGTCGCAGCCCCCCAGATCAACACCAATGACTGGCTGGGTGACGTCACCGCCTTCCAGCGGCTTCTCGTGCGCCAGCCGCGCCACCTCGTCGAAGTGCCGGCCTCGCAGTCAGAGGAAATCTCCTCCTGGCTGACGACCGCGATCGGCGTGCCGTTTCGCGTGCCGGACCTTTCCGCAGAAACCTGGACCTTCCAGGGCGCGCGCGTGATCCTTGGTGACAGCCGCCCTGTCGGCCAGCTCGTCTATTCCAATGCCGATGGCGATATCATCTCGATCTGTTTCCGCAAGGATGCGCAGCCGCCGGAAACGGAAGACTTCAAGGAAACGATCCGTGACGAGATCGGCCTCGTAACCTGGCACAATGCCGGCACGTCCTATGTACTGGCAGGCCCCTCCGCCGAAGCCACGCTCAGCCAGCTCGCCATGGAAATCGCCGCCGCCATTTGACGGTTATGGCACCAGCACGACTTTTCCGCTGACCCGACGCTCCTCAAGCGCACGATGTGCCTCAGCGACTTCATCAAGCGAAAACCGACCGCCTTGCACGATCTTCAGCCCTCCGGATGCGGCAAGATCGAAGAGAGCCGCCAGATCACCCTTCCATTTGTCTCCCGCAATCAGCGGCAAGAGTGAAAAGCCCTTCAGCGACTGGTTCATATCGAGCATGGAGCCGATCTCGGAACACTCCAGCGAGAACCGCCCCATGGCCGCAAACAGCATTTCTCCGGCGGGAGCAAGCGCAGCCGGAGACGCCCTCGCGATATCGCCGCCGACCGTCTCGTAGATGACATCGGCACCCTGCCCTCCGGTCGCTGTCCTGACCGAACCAGTCCACTCTTTGGCGGTGTAATCGACTGCCAGATCGGCGCCGAGCGAGAGTGCAAGCTGCCTCTTCGCCTCACTGCCGGCCGCTGCAATGACCATGCTCGCCCCTTCGAACCCGGCAAGCTGAAGCAACAGAGACCCAACTCCACCGCCAGCAGCGTTGACGAGCACCACCTTTCCCTTCGGCGGGCTACGACGCACCATGTGCAGAGCCGTCAGGCCCTGCACCATCAACGCCGTCGCATCCGCAAAGGAAAGGCCGTCCGACAAATGCACCGCCGCTCCAGCATCCACAGCCACATATTCGGCATAACCGCCGAAGCCACGCCCGATTGCAAAGAGCGGCACGGCGACACGCGCGCCAAGCAGCGACGGATCGGCATCCGCCCCAAAATCTTCGACGATGCCTGCCACTTCCACACCAGGAAAGACAGGCAGGTGTGGGGTCACGGCATAGCGATCCGCCCGCATAAGAACCTCGAAGAAATTGACGCCGGCGGCATGGACGCGCACCAGCACTTCGCCGCCCTTTAGCTTCGGGATCGGCACCTCTACAGTTTCGAGAACCTCAGGCGGACCGAAGCGGGTGAATTGAACGGCTTTCATGGCAGACCTCACGTTTTGATGGCGTAAGGCAGGCTCTAGCACTCGATTTACGGTTCAAAATACACACATATCAGTGCCATACCCACCAGGAGGTGACCATGGCCGAGCCTATGAAAAGATTGCCGAAACTCCCCGTGGAACGGGCCTTGAAGGTCATTTCCGGGCGATGGAAACCCGTCATTCTCTATCATGTCTTCTCAGGACCGAAACGGCTTTCAGAGCTCAAGCGCATGATACCCGAGATCACCCAGAAGGTGCTGATCCAGCAGTTGCGGGAGATGGAGGAGCACGGCCTTGTACGCCGAGAAGTCTTTGCCGAAGTGCCCGCTCGGGTGGAATATACCGCGACTGAACTCGGACTCGGGCTGGAGCCGATTCTGTTTGCTCTCTGCCAATGGGGACAGAGCCACGCGGAAGCGAAGGGCGAGCTCGATGAGCTCGCCGATTGCATCGTCAGGCCGCGTCACTCCGAGGCGATCGCGGCCTGATCAGAATGGTCAGATCTTGCCGGCCTTCACGTCGAGCACGCGGTTGGCAGCCGAGACGATCGCTTCGAGTGACGCGGCCACGATGTTGGTGTTGATGCCGGCACCAAAGAGCTTGCCGCCCGGATAGGATGTCTCGACATAGGAGATGGCGGCGGCATTCGAGCCGTGCTGCAGCGAATGCTCCGAATAATCCTCGACCGACATCTCGATACCGAGATAGTGCGACAGCGCATTGATGAAGCCATCAATCGGGCCGTTGCCACGGCCTTCGATACGCTTGATCTCACCATTGTCGGTAATCTCGGCCGCCACAATCCGCTGTCCCTTGTGCTCTGTATCGGGATAGGTGTGGTGGTCGACGAACCGGAGACGGGCGCCCGGCTGGGTCACGTAGCGCTCGATAAAACGGTCGTGGATGCGCTTCGAAGGAAGCTCCTTGCCCTCTTCATCGGTGATGCGCTGGATGTCCTCGCGGAATTCGACCTGCAGGTTGCGCGGCAGGTTGAGCCCGTAATCCTGTTGCAGGATATAGGCGATGCCACCCTTGCCCGACTGCGAATTGATGCGAATGATCGCTTCGTAGGAGCGGCCGACGTCACGCGGGTCGATCGGCAGGTAAGGCACTTCCCAGACCGGATGGTTGGCAACCTGCGCCGCCTTCATGCCCTTGTTGATCGCATCCTGATGCGAACCGGAAAAGGCCGTGTAGACCAGTTCGCCGACGTAGGGATGACGCTCTGCGATCGCCATCTGGTTCGAATATTCGAACACTTCCTTGATGCGTTCGATGTTCGAGCAGTCGATTTCCGGATCGACGCCCTGCGTGAACATGTTGAGCGCCATGGTGACGACGTCGACATTGCCGGTGCGCTCGCCATTGCCGAAGAGCGTGCCCTCAACGCGATCGGCGCCTGCCAGCAGCGCCAATTCGGCAGCGGCAATACCGGTGCCGCGGTCATTATGCGGGTGCAGCGAGATGATCAGGTTTTCTCTGTTATCGAGATTGCGGCACATCCATTCGATCTGGTCGGCATAGACGTTCGGCGTCGCCATTTCGACGGTCGAGGGCAGATTGATGATGAGCTTGTTGTCAGGCGTCGGCTTCATGACTTCGATGACGGCGTTGCAGATTTCCAGCGCCACATCCAGTTCTGTGCCGGTGAAGCTCTCCGGCGAATATTCGAAACGGTAGCCGCCGCCGGCCTTGGCAGCCATGTCTGTGATCATCTTGGCGGCATCGACGGCGATCTGCTTGATGCCCTGCACATCCTTGGCGAACACAACGCGGCGCTGCAATTCGCTGGTCGAATTATAGAAATGCACGATCGGCCGGTTGGCACCTTCCAGCGCTTCGAAGGTACGCGTGATCAGCTCAGGCCGGCACTGCACCAGCACCTGCAGCGAAACGTCATCGGGCACATTGCCCTCTTCGATGCACCAGCGGGCAAAATCGAAATCGGTCTGCGAGGCAGAGGGGAAACCGATCTCGATTTCCTTGAAGCCCATCTCAAGCAACAGCTGGAACATGCGCGCCTTGCGGTCATGTCCCATCGGATCGACGAGCGCCTGATTGCCGTCGCGCAGGTCGACGGAGCACCAGATCGGCGCCTTGGTGATGGTCTTGGTCGGCCAGGTGCGGTCGGGAATGTTTACCTGCGGATAAGGCCGGTACTTCATGCCGGCGTCGGGCATGCCCTTGGCGGAAGCAGCGCTTGCGGAGGATCGGCTGGTGTTCGTATCCATTGTCTTGTCTCCTCGTCCCGGCATTTGCCCCGCGTCTTAGCCGATCATATCTGGCTTGGCGACTGCAAATGCGGACCTTTACTCGGTCGTTTGGTCAATTTTGAGAGTGAGTCGCGAGGAGCGATGGCCGGGCGGGCTTTCGGCCGCCGGGCGCTCCTCAAAGGACCCGGCAACCGCGCGTAAGGCCGAGGAGAAGAAGCGAAGTCAGGGCGCGCGTATTGTCACGCAGGGCCGTGCGGCCGCGTGCAATCGTGTCGGAAATCCGTGCGCTTGTGCTCTTCATGACCGCGCTTATAGCCTTCGCCGCAAATTCCGGCAACCCCTCGCCTATTTTTTCCGCGCCTGCACTATCCGGGACAGCGCAAGCATCAGCCCGCCGGCGATCAGGCCCCAGAAGGCGCCGGAGATGCCACCGAAGGAAACTCCGGAAGCCGTGACAAGAAAGGTGATAGCCGCCGCCTCACGTGACTCCGGCGCTTGGAAGGCAGCCATGGCAGAACCGGAGAAGGCGCCGACCAGTGCAAGACCGGCAACGGCCTCAATCAGAATCGGCGGCGCCAGCGCGACAAAGGCGGTCACCGCCCCGGCAAGCAGGCCGAAAATGACGTAACCGACACCCGAAATCAGCGCTGCCCAATAGCGCAGCGAAGGATCGGCATGCGCATCCTGCCCGGCGCACATCGCTGCCGTGATCGCCGCCAGGTTGACCGCATGCCCGCCGAAGGGCGCCGCCAGAAGCGAGAAGACGCCGGTCACGGCAAAGAGCGGGCCTGGCATCGGATCATAGTGATTGACCTTCAGCACCGCGATACCAGGAATATTCTGCGAGGCCATCGTCACAATGAAGAGCGGCAGGGCAATGGACACGAAACCGGCGAGATTGAAGACCGGATGGACGATGTCGATAACGGGCACCAGCGACTGTTCGAGTGATGCAAACGCCCCCTCGGGAATATCGACTCCGAACGCCAGCACCAGCGCGAAGGCCACCAGCGCTGCCGGCACCGCCCACAGCCGCTTGAAGGCGCCGACCACGATCCAGGTCAGAATGATCGGCAGGCCTAGCAGCGGATTGAAGGCAATGGCCTTGACCGGGGCAAAACAGAGACCGAGCAGCACGCCCGACAGCATTGCATTGGCAAGCGGCGCCGGAATGGCGGCGACCGCACGCCCGAGCGGCTTGAACAGCCCGGCAATGACGATAAGCAAACCGCAAAGAATGAAAGCCCCAACCGCCGCATTGAAGCCGCCGTCGATCGTGCCGATGCTGGCAAGCAGCGCAGCCCCCGGCGTCGACCAGGCGATGCTGACCGGCAGACGCGTGACGGCGCTGAGCACGATGGCGCAAAGTCCCATCGAGATCGACAACGCCATCAGCCCGGAGGCCGCCTGCGCATCCGTCGCGCCCACTGCCTGCAATCCATGCAACACGACCGCAAAGGAGCTGGTAAACCCGACGAAAGCCGTCAGAAGACCCATGAACAGGCTCTGGACGGAAAAATCTTTGAGCATGGCGCGACTCCGGCTGCGAAGATTGCGCATGGAGCCGCATAAGCGGGAGGCGCGCAAGCCGGATTGCCGCCGGAAATGTTCGCTTGGGCGGCAATCCCCCAGATTACACGGCGCTATGTCGGTAGATATGGAAACCCCCGCCTGCGACTGGCAGACGGGGCGTATATTCAAAAAGCCAGGTGGCGAAAGATCAGATTTCGCTCTGCGAGGTCACGACGCGAGAGACGAGACCATAGGCGACGGCATCTTCAGCCGAGAGCCAGTAATCGCGGTCGATATCCTTGGCGATCTTTTCTTCCGACTGGCCAGTTGCCTTCGAGAAGATCTTGATGAGGCGTTCGTTCATCTTGATGATTTCGCGTGCCTGGATCTCGATGTCCGAAGCCATGCCGCGCGTGCCGCCTGACGGCTGGTGCAGCAGGAAGCGGGTGTTCGGCAGGCAGATGCGACGTTCCTTCGGAGCCGCGGCATAGATGAGCGCACCAGCCGAGGCAACCCAGCCCGTGCCGATCATCCAGACCTTCGGCTTGATGAACTTGATCATGTCGTGGATGGAATCGCCGGATTCGACGTGACCGCCGGGCGAATTCACATAGATACGAATATCTTCGTCATTGGCGGCTGAAAGCGCCACGAGCTGGGTGCTAACCTTCTGCGCCAGTTCCTGCGTGATCGGCCCATAGATGAAGATCGAACGCGACTTGAAAAGGTTCGCCTCCGTTTCCTTGCCGAGCGGCAGTTCCTTCGTCTTGTCGTCCTGATCTTCTTCTTCGTTCATTCGAACCTCTCTCACGTCTAATGCGGTTCCTCGCACATAGTGCGACTCAATGCGTAAAACAATGCAGGAGAAAGAGGAAGCAGGAAGCGGTGAAGATATTCTTATGACAAACGGACGATATCATCGCATCCTCTGAAAAGACCGGGAGAAACGCAAAATGACCTCCTCCTTTCTGCGTGCCGCCATCAGCAACAATGCATTCTGGTGCGATGCCGTCTGCAAAGCGCTGGGCTCGCCCGGTGAGTTTACGGCCACACTGTGGTTTCATCGCCGAGCCACACCGCCCTTCTATCCCGATGCCGTAACGCTGACCGAGGCAGACGGCGAGCAAACGGAGACGATCGCGACGCTGATCAATAGCGAGAAACGGGACTGGGCGATCAAGGACAGCTATGCGGCCCTCGATCTTGCGCCGCTCGGCTTCAAGCTGCTGTTCGAAGCTGAATGGATCGGCATGCGCACGCCGGTCTCGGCGCCGTCTCCAATCACTTGGCAGCGCATGGAAAGCGCTGCCGATCTTGCGCAATGGGAGGCGGCATGGGGCAAAGCGAACGGTCCGGTAACGCAGAAGATATTTACCGAGCCACTGCTGCACGATCCCGAAATCGCCTTTCTGCTCGGCTTCGAACACGGCAAGCCGATCGGCGGCGGCATCCTCAATCACCACGCCGGCGTCGTCGGCCATTCGAACCTTTTTGCCGAGGGCCGGCACAGTGAAACCATCCGCCGTGGGCTGATTGCGCAGGCAGCGGAACTCTATCCGCGAGAACCGTTTGTCGGTTACGAACGCGGCGACGAGCTGGACGAGGCGCTGCGCGCGGGCTTCGAACTTCTGGGACCGCTGCGCGTCTGGCTGAAGGAGGCCTGAGCTTACTGAAATGTAAGTTGCCAAGGCTTTGAAATGCCCCAATCGCTTCCTAACTCAGCCTTAGCGGCCCATCCGCCGAATGTTAAAGCCGCAGAACTTTAGAGGAGACAGGACATGTCACCGGAAGAACGCCAATTGCTAACCGCCCTCTTCGATCGCGTGCGTACCGCCGACGCCACGCCGCGCGATCCGGAAGCCGAAACGCTGATATCGGAAGCGACCCGTGCACAACCCTCCGCCACCTACTATCTGGCGCAGGCCGTCATCGTGCAGGAAAAGGGCCTGGAAGCTGCGGCCAATCACATCAAGGAGCTTGAAGAGCGCGTCCGGCAGTTCGAAGCGGGCGAAACCGATCACCGCCGGGCCGAACAAGGCGGCTTTCTGAGCTCCATCTTCGGCAATACGCAGACGCAACAGCCGGCGCCCGCACCCGGCCCATGGGGTGGCGCTCCGAGAGACAGTTACGAGCAGCCACGCGGCTACGACAATACCCGCCAGGTGCCGCAGCAACCGTCAGGCCCCTGGAGCCAGCAGGCCTATGCACCGTCCGCCGGCGGCAGTTTCCTGCGCGGCGCCCTCGGCACGGCAGCCGGCGTTGCCGGCGGCATGCTGCTTGCCAATTCGCTCAGTGGCATTTTCGGCAACCACATGTCGTCACTCGGCTTGGGTTCACCTTTCGGCGGCGCCAATCCCTTCGGCAATGCGAGCGCGCCCACCGAGGAAACCGTTATCAACAATTACTACGGCGACAACAATAAGGCTGACGACAACCAAGCCGACAATAACGACAATATCCAGCAGGCCGATTACGACGACAACGACGATTTTACAGATGACTCCGGCGACGACACGACGGATGTCTAGGATTTAGCTGTAAGGAAAGAGCGGCAGTTGGTTTCAATTGCCGCACCGTTTCCCGGCCCTTCGCCTTAAGCTCAGGGCGTTCGCCGTTGCAATCGATTCAGAGCAATTCCAGAAAAAGTGCCAAGCGGTTTTTCGTCCGGAATTGCGAAAAACAAAGCAGTGCATCGATTGCTCGGGCTGCGCCCGACCACGGCTCACCCACGCCCACGATAGGTCGCAACGCCCTGATCCGGCAGCCATACACCTTCCGGCGGCTTGCCTGTCTGCCAGAAGACGTCAATCGGAATGCCGCCGCGCGGATACCAGTACGCGCCGATGCGCAACCATTTCGGATCGAGAAGCTCGACGATCCTCTTGGCGATATAGATCGAGCAATCCTCGTGAAAGGCGCCGTGATTGCGGAAGGAATGCAGAAAGAGCTTCAACGACTTCGATTCCACCAGGAATTCGTTCGGAATGAAATCGATGACGATATGGGCGAAATCCGGCTGTCCGGTCATTGGGCAGAGCGACGTGAATTCCGGCGCGGTGAAGCGCACGACATAGTCGGTTCCGGCATGATTGGACGGCACTTTTTCCAGAACTGCCTCTTCGGGGCTCTTGGCGCTTTCAGTCTGCTGGCCCAGCATCGAAAGGCTGGAAACGTCTGTATTGGGCATTACGCCTCCTTGATCACTTTGACGCGGATGCCATGGGCTTTTTCGCCCTCCGGCTCCACGTGAATGGCAATTGTCGAGCCCGAATGCGCGGCCCGAATGGCATCTTCAAGGCGATCGCAAATATCATGGGCTTCCCGCACAGTCATCTTGGCGGGCACGACGAGATGGAAATCGACGAAGGTCACCGACCCGGCGCGCCGCGTCTTCAGGTCATGCACGCCGATCGAGCCTGCCGCATGGGTGGCAATCGCCTGCTTGATCGCCTCCTCCTCCTGCGGTTCGACCGCCTGGTCCATCAGCCCGCCGATCGACTGCGAGATCACCTTCCAGCCCTGATAGAGGATGTTGAGCGCAACGAGAATGGCGAGAATGGGGTCGAAGATCGCATAACCGGTCGCAAGCGCCAGAAGCAGGCCGACGAGAACGCCGACAGAAGTGACCACATCCGACATGATGTGCTGCCCGTCCGCCGTCAGTGCCGCAGAGCGATGCTTGCGCCCCGTGCGGATCAAAAGCCGCGCCCAGACGGCATTGATGACACCGGCCGCGAAGTTGATCGAAAGACCGAGCATCGGTGCCTCGAGCATGCGCGGATCTGCGAGATGGTTCACGGCCTCCTGCACGATCAGCAGTGCGGCGACGACGATCATCACCCCTTCGGTGACGGCCGAAAGATATTCCGCCTTATGGTGGCCGAAGGGATGGTCGTGGTCGGCGGGCTTCTGCGCGTAGCGGATGACGAAAAAGGCGATGAAGGCCGCCACGACATTAACGAAGGATTCCAGCCCGTCGGAGAGCAGCGCCACGGAGCCCGTCACCCACCAGGCGACCATCTTCAGCCCTAGAACGCCGAGCGACAGGGGAATGCCCCAGAACGCCAGTTTCCGAACCGTGAGATTGCCTTCTTCGTTCATATCATCCCCCTGCGGATGCGAATGAATTGCAGCATTTAAGCCATTGAAACGCAAAACCGCCCACGCAGGAATCGCGCAGGCGGCCAATGCGGGTGATATGGGCAGTCAGGCTCAAAATGTCAAAGGTTTTGGCAGGACAAAGGCGAGGTCATCTCCATGTGAACGGCGCCCTAACTCACTTGTGAATTGACGATAACTACATTACCAGTTATATAACTTGTTATGCAATTAGAATGGGAACCTGCCTTGGTCGAAGATGTCGTGAAATCGCTGGGCTACCTCTGCCTCGGCAGCCGCTTCCGCAGGATCGGCGAACGTCTGCAGGCCGACACGCAACAGGTGATCGAGGAACTGGGCGTCTCCATCCAGGCCGCGCAATATCCCTTCCTCGGCGCCATTGACAGGCTCGGCCCGCTGACCATCGGGGAATTGGCGCAGGCAGTGGGCATCACCCAGCCCGGCGCGACGCGCACCGCCTCTCAGCTCATGGAGCTAGGAATCCTTGATATGCAACCATCTGCCGAAGATCAGCGGCGCAGAGTCGTTTCGCTGACACCAAAAGGACAGGAACTCGTTGACTATTCGAAGCAACAGGTCTGGCCGCGCATCGCAGCCGCCGTTGCCGATCTCTGCCGGGACCTCGACGGCTCGCTGCTCGAGCAACTTTCCGCGATGGAGGACGGGCTCGCCGAAGCACCGTTGATCCGCCGCGTTAGAGCGCCGTGCGTTCATTCGGACGCACAAAGGACGCTCTAACTTTTTGAATCTACGCATCAGGCTTTCCGAAAATCGGTCCCGATTTTCGGGCCGATGCTGTAGCGCCGTACAGGAGAAGACACCATGAGCCATATTCTCGACCGACCGATCTGGAACGCGCTGCAAACAGCGCATGCGGAACTCGCCGAAGGCGGCGAATACGCGATGCGCTACCCGCCCTCCATCGTCCCCTTCGCAGCGGCCGCCGACGATAGGCGCGAAAGCCTCGAAGCGCTCGAAAACCTCCCCGCCGTTGATGAGGTCATGGCGATCGTCGAAGCCGGACCCGTCACCATCCCGCAGGGACTGACGGTCGTCTCCGAGGGAAAGCTGGTGCAGATGATCGCCGAGCGGCCTTACGCGCGCATTTCCGACAGCCGGCTGCAGCCGCTGACCCCCGACGATGCGGATGAGATGCTGGCCCTCGCCATACTGACCAAACCCGGGCCCTTCACACTTGGCGCTCAAAAACTTGGCACCTTCTGGGGCGTCAAGATCGACGGCCGGCTTGTCGCCATGGCCGGGCAGCGCCTGCGACATCCCGGATTTGGCGAGCTCAGCGGCCTTTGCACCCATCCTGATTTTCAGGGGCAAGGCCTCGGCACCCTGCTCTTCCGCTTCGTCGCTGGCGAAATTTCCGCCAGGGGCGACACCGTCTTCCTGCATGCCTATTACACAAACATTTCAGCCATAACGCTCTACAAGGCACTCGGCTTCAAGCTGCGGTCGGAAATGAACCTGCGCGTCGTCAAGCGCAGCGCATAGGCTGACCAAAACGCCGCAGGCTCACGCTTTTGCCCATTTGCGCCATGATAGCGTCCCAATTGCATGGTGTTGACGGCCCTGCAGTCAATTGGGGACCGCATGAGACATGCATTGGATCAATCGTTACATCGACCAACCGTTGCTCGACGGTGCGGCCAGTTCCTTGCGGGCCTGGCATATCCGAACCGGCCTTTCGCCGGAACGGCTGGAGCCGCTCTGGAACATTGCAGTGACAGGCTTTCTGTTCTTTGCCGCCGGACACTTCCTCTCCGGACCCGCCCTGCTTCTGTGTTACGGCGGTCTCGTGATGCTGACCTTCCCCTCGGTCTGGATGCTCTTCACATCCAGTCGCAAGACAGACGGCTATAACGTCGCCGCCTACAAGAAGCTGAGAACCAGGGCTTTCATGAAACGCGAGGCGGAATGGGCCGTGCGGCTCGCCATCCTCTTCACCGCCATCTGCCTTCCCTTCATCTCACGCTCGGATGATCCGACGGCCGCCTATTTCATGATCGGCGCCAGCCTCTGGTTCGTGCTGACCGGCCCGGCGAGATCCTATCTGGCAGCAGCAGAACCGCCCATGCCGCGCGATGGGGACCGGTCGTTCAATACCGATCTGCAATTCGGCTGAGCAGATTTAAATCAGCACACAATTCAATTGTCGCAGCGGCAATGGAACGAACGGCTCACGCTTCCGTTATATTGCCAGCAACCGACAAAGGAGATCGCGATGCTGTACTATGCTCTGGTATTTCTCGTCGTAGCCCTGATTGCAGGCGTCCTTGGATTTGGCGGCATTGCCGGCGCATCCGCTTCGATCGCCCAGGTCCTGTTCTTCATCTTCCTGGTGCTGTTCGTCGTATCCATCGTCGCCCGGCTCATGCGGCGTGTATAGACGAACAAACCAACGCACATAAAAAACCCGCCATTCCGGCGGGTTTTTTATTGCTTATGCCTTTGGCATTAGGCCGCCTTGGTCTTGGCCCGGCGGGCAAGGTGCGCCACCACATTCTCGATCATCCGCATGCCGGCATCGCCGCCGAGCGTCATGATCGATTCCGGATGGAACTGTACCGCTGCGATCGGCTCCTTGGCATGTTCGATGCCCATGATGGTGCCATCCTCGCTCTCCGCAGTAATAATGAACTCCCGCGGCAGCGTCGATGGATCGGCAAAGATCGAGTGATAACGACCGACCGTCACTTCCTTGGCAAGGCCGGAGAAGACGATGCCCGGCTCCAGCACGCGGATGCGCGACGGCTTGCCATGCATCGGCAGCGCCAGATGACGAAGCTCCCCGCCATAGGCTTCCGCCAGCGCCTGCAGGCCAAGGCAGACACCGAAGATCGGCAGATTGCGGGCGCGGGCCTTCTTGATCGTCGCCTTGCAGTCGAAATCCTTGGGATTGCCGGGACCAGGCGACAGCACGACGAGATCCGGGTTCAGCCGATCGAAGACTTCCTCGGGCACCGGCGTACGCACGGTCGAAACCGTGGCGCCCGTCTGGCGGAAGTAGTTCGCCAGCGTGTGCACGAAGCTGTCTTCATGGTCGATCAGCAGGATGTTGATGCCCTTGCCGACTGAGGCGACATCGCGCTGGGTCTTGCCGGAATTGCCCGTCTTGGCATCGCGGATTGCGGAAAGCATGGCAGAGGCCTTCAGTTCGGTTTCGGCTTCTTCTTCCTCGGGAATGGAGTCGTTCAGCAGCGTCGCACCGGCGCGCACTTCGGCAATGCCGTCCTTGATGCGCACGGTGCGCAGCGTCAGGCCGGTATTCATGTCGCCATTGAAGCCGACCATGCCGATCGCGCCACCATACCATGCGCGCGGGCTCTTCTCATGGGATTCGATGAAGCGCATGGCCCAGAGCTTCGGCGCGCCTGTGACGGTGACCGCCCATGCGTGGCTGAGGAAGCCGTCGAAGGCATCCATATCGTCCCGCAGGCGACCTTCGATATGGTCGACAGTGTGGATGAGACGCGAATACATCTCGATCTGCCGGCGGCCGATGACCTTGACGGAACCCGGCTCGCAGACGCGGCTCTTGTCGTTGCGATCGACATCCGAGCACATGGTGAGCTCGGATTCGTCCTTCTTGGAATTCAGGAGCTTCAGGATCTGCTCGCTGTCGGCGATCGGATCGTCGCCACGCTTGATCGTGCCGGAGATCGGGCAGGTCTCGATGCGGCGGCCGGAAACACGCACGAACATTTCCGGCGAGGCGCCGACGAGATATTCCTGGTTTCCGAGGTTGATGAAGAAGGAATAGGGCGACGGATTGATCGCCTTCAGCCGCTTGGAAATGTCCGAGGGCTTGCTTTCGCAACGCTCCATGAACTTCTGGCCGGGCACGACTTCGAAAAGATCGCCCTTGCGGAAGCTCTCCTTCGCCTTGACGACGAGCTCGGCATATTCGCCAGGGCGGTGATCGCTCTTCGGCGGGATGGTATCCGTGCGGATAAACGGCTCGGCAGCGATATCGCCCGCCTTGCCTTCCGTCGTCTTGCCGTCCTTGGCGAAGTCGTAGCGATCGACCCACGCCTTGGCGGCGTAGTTGTCGACGACGAGAATTTCGTCCGGCAGGTAGAGCACCATATCGCGCTGGTCGGAAGGACGCTCCAGCTTCAGATTGATCGCATCGAACTGGAAAGCGAGATCGTAGCCGAAGGCGCCATAGAAGCCGATACTGGCATCGGCCTGTGAATAGAAGAGATCGGTGATGGCACGAAGCACGGTAAAGACCGTCGGCATCTTCGAGCGTTCTTCCTCTGTGAAGACGCGGTCGGGCAACTTGACCGTCAGGTCGAGCCTGCGCGCGGTCAATGCACCGAGTTCAAGCTCGTGGACAGTCTTCAACCGCTCGACAATAAAGCCGAGGATGATCTCGCCACGCTCGTTGTAAGCTTCGATCCAGACATTGCGGCCGAAGGAGGAAACACCGAGCGGCGGATCGACAACAGCCGTATCCCAGCGCGTATAGCGGCCCGGATATTCGTAATTCGAGGAGAAGACGGCACCGCGCCGCTCATCGAGCTTGTCGACATAGGACGAAACAGCATCGGCATAGGGAATGGCCCGCCTTTGCCGCGTGACGGTGATGCCGCCCTTGGTCTCGTAGATTTCCGCACCATCATCCCGCAGGATCGTTACCATAGTTCCACTCCGTTATCGGGCCCGGACGAGAGGCGGCCTTTGAAACAAAAAAGCCGCCTCGAAGTTTCGGGCGGCTCGTTCGTCGTCTTTGGACACGATTGGTCGAGGCCGCCTCAGCGAGCCCACCACCAAACTGCAATGTTCACAGACTTCTTCATGGGCGAAATTGTTAGCCTGAGATGAGACCAAGCGCAAGAGGCGATCGGCTCACGAAAAAGGGCGGCCCGGAAGCCGCCCCTCACCCCAGCCTTGAAAGGCTGATACTTGTTTAGAAAGTCTTGGTGACCGAGATCTTGAAGGTACGGCCCGGCTCCGAATACCATTCCTTCGGCTGCGAGGAAGCTGCATCGAGGTTCACGTCACGAACAGCGAGTGCACTGTAATATTCCTGATCGAAGATGTTATAGACGCCGCCCTGGATGCGCAGCCCCTTGACCTGCTCCGGCGTCCACCAAGCCGTAAGGTCGACGATACCATAGCCGGGTGCGTCGAACGACGTTGTCGCATTGTCGTTGCCGGTCATCTGCGACGAGAGCGTCGAAGACAGGTCGAAACCGTATTCATCGTTGCTCCAGCCACCACCGATGATCGCCTTGAACGGCGCCACAGAGCGCAGCCGCTCCTGCGTATCGTCATTGCGGCCATAAGTGTAGGCAAGCGAGGTATGGAGGTTGATACCATTGTCGAACGTCTTGATCACATTCGCTTCGAGACCGGAGATGGAGGCCGAAGACACGTTCGTGTAATTGAACGTCGTGAAGCCCGGCGTGGTCGTCGTCACGACTTCGATGAAGTTCTGATACCGCGTGTGGAATGCCGCTACGCGACCCTGCAGACCGCCAGTGTCGAAATTCGCCCCGATCTCAATGCCGCGACCGATTTCGGGTTCGAGATCCGGGTTACCAAGCTGAGCATAACGACCTGTGGGATTATAGAAGCGGCTATAGAGCTCATCAACGGTCGGAGCGCGGAAACCAACGGCCAGCTGTGCGTAGAGCTGGACATCGGGCGTCAGATCATAAGTCGCAAGCAGCTTCGGTGACATGGCCGCTTCCGAACGATCACGAAGATTACCGAAACGAGTAAGTCCGGTGTTGGTCGCAAAACCACCGCCGGTCGACGGATTATAATTGAACCAGTCGAAACGGAAGCCAGGCGTCAAAGCGAAGCCGGTGTTGCCGATCTCGATCTTGTCTTCAAAAGTCAGGGCAAGGTTCTGGCTGTCGACATTGGGCACTTCCGCCTGGTTGTTCAGCGACGGGCACGTCGTCGGTGTCGGGCAAAGCGCCGAGCTATACTGCGTCCACTGCGATACGCCGACGTCGAGGCCGATACGAACGGAGTGATTGAGGCCGGAATATTCGAAATCCTTGGTCGCGGTGCCGCTGAAGCCCCAGGTTTCGTTTTCGATTTCGTTATTGCGGCCGTATGGAACATTGGCGACCGTCCGCCCGCTGCTGCCGGCTTCCTTCTTCAAATCCAGCCAGTAGAGAGTGGCGCGCGCCGTGCTGAAGAATGCGTCTGAGGACTGCGCCTCGTAATCGTAATCAAGGGAAACGCGGTCGCGATCGCGCCGTTCGCTGCCATCGTAGTTGCCAATCATGTAGCTGCGGGGCGCGCCCTGCTGATCGCGAAGATCGGTATCCAAATCGCGGCGGAAGCGTTCGGCCGTCAGGCCGATGCGATGACCACCTTCGAGGTCCTGACGCAGCTTGAAAAGCAGGTTGTGCTGATCGAAATCGGCTGGATTCGCCTCGGTGCGGAAACGTCCATAGACATCGTCATTGCCCTCGCTGTCGCGCTCGTGACCCTTGCGATAGGCTCCCTGGAAGAGGATCGAAGTGTTGCCGACCTTCTTTGCGCCAGCAACGGAGCCGGCAATACTGCGGTCTTCGCTATCATAGGTCGACTTGACGATCGCACCCCAGTCGCGATCTTCCGGGATCAGGTCTTCCGGCTCGAGCGTATTGAGAACGAAGGCGCCGCCGAGCATGCCCGAACCGCCTTTGCTCGAATCCGCACCACGCACGATGTCGAGCGAGGAGAGTGAATCGAAATCGAAGGTGTCGCCGCCGCCATTAGCGTTGCTGGTTGCAAAAGCGCCCTGGCGTGAGCTGTTGGAAACATACGGGATCGGGATGCCGTCGATCGTCGTCAGGATACGGGAGCCTGAAAGGCCACGCAGGTTGAAGCCCGCGTCTGCACGCGAATAGTTCACGGTTGCATCGACGCTGCGGCCGATATCGTCGTAATTCGTGACCTGCTTCTTTTCCAGTTCCTTCTTGTCGATCTGGGTCGCAAGCGGGGTGTCGGCAACACTGCCAGGGGCCGCACGGTTTCCCTTGACGACGATTTTCTGAAGGACAGTTGCGCCTTCAGCATTTGTGGCCGGCGTGGTCGCCGGAGCGCTCTGAGCGAAAGCCTGTGAAACAGGAAGAACAAGTGCGGCTGCTGTGCAGACCATTAGAACCGAGCGCCAATGCCGGACGATCATAACCTACCCTCAAATGAAAATTACCGGGCTGGCTGTCGTGGCGTTTCAGACGCTCGAGGGGCTGGCTAGGCTTGCGGACGACTGCGGAGATTTCCGCCTTCTTTTTGCCGCATAAAAAACATGAGTTTTATTGTCAATATATTCCGCCAATTTATGTTGAATAATAACGTCAAGTTTTAAGGATCTCAGGAAACGTTGCCCAATTGCAACGAATTCGCCGTTCTTGCGTTTCCCCTCCGCTCGATCAACGGGAAACGACGTGTGAGAGAATTTCGGAAGATGGCGGTCATTCTGGCCGCACTCGCCCTGTTCCCCGGCGCAAGACTGCCGCGAACCGGCCCGGTGCCTCAGGCAAAGCCAGAAGCAGCAACCGAAGCGCCTGCGGCCCCTCAGCCAGAAAAGAAACCGGAAACCGAGCACGCCCCCAGGCCTCAGCCGGAACTTGCGCCCGAGCAGAAGCCCGAAACGCCGGCGGCCTCAGAGGTTCCAACGCCGCAGCCCAAACCCGGCGAAACCCCTGCCACCCCGCCAAGCGGAAAGGATGAGTTACCCCCTTCCCCGCCCCAAGATCAGGAGCCAGCGAAACCCGGGGAACAGACACTTGAGGAACAGCACCTAACCATCGAACCCGAAAGCGATGCCGACCATGCAGAATGCACCAAAGAGCTGCAGAGCCTTGGTGTTGTCTTCAAAGAAACGCCCCGCGTCGATGGTGGCAACGGATGCGGCATCGACAAACCAATCATTGTCTCTGAGGCCCTGCCCGGCATCGCACTGAAGCCTGAAGCAACACTACGCTGCCCGACGGCCCTGGCGCTCGCACGATGGATGAAGGGAAGCGTCATTCCCACAGCCTCGGTCGCCTTGCCGGAAAGCGGCGATATCACCACCATCAATCAGGCCTCCGCCTACATTTGCCGCCTGCGTAACGGCGCCGACACCGGCAAGATCTCCGAACATGCCCGCGGCAATGCCATCGATATCGCAAGCTTCAGCTTCAAGAAGGGCGAGGATGTTGCCGTCCGCTCGCGCCGCGAGGATTCGACGCTGACAGGGGCATTCCAGCGCACCGTCAGCGCCGCAGGCTGCCTCTATTTCACCACCGTGCTCGATCCCGAGAGCGATGCTGCCCACGAGACCCACTTCCATCTAGACGTATTGCAGAGAAAGGGCGGTTATCGCTATTGCCATTAATCATTTCAGGCGCTTGAGACAGCGGCTTGAATCAGTTCCTCACATCCCCAAATCAAAGTCTGAGAATAACGAAGGCGAAGTTAGGAAAGTGAATGAAGGCTATCGCAGCCTGTATCATCCTCGGGCTGCTTTTAGCCGCCATAGCCTTGCTGGTTACAGGCCACATTCTCTGGCTCATCCCCATAGGGATATTGCTGAGCGGCAGCCTTGAAAGGCTCTTCATTTGGCTATTCATCGACCCCGAATTTGGGAACCGCCAACGTCATCGCCTGATCCGAGGCGTGAAAGCTGCTCCGGATCAGAACAGCCCTTCGATATAACCATGGTCATTGAGGTAAATCCGCTCTGCCGACGGCGACTTCGGCAGACCGGGCATCGTCATGATCTCGCCGGTGATGACCACGACGAAACCGGCGCCGGCTGACAAGCGCACCTCGCGCACCGTTACGATATGCCCCTCGGGCGCACCGCGCAGGTTCGGATCGGTGGAGAAGGAATATTGCGTCTTCGCCATACAGACCGGCAGGTTGCCGTAGCCCTGTTCCTCCCAGGCTGCGAGCTGGTCGCGTACAGCCTTGTCAGCCGTCACCTCGCCGGCGTGATAGATCTTCGAGGCGACGATCTCGATCTTT
Organism: Rhizobium sp. 01T437; assembly: GCF_056398505.1. Lineage (NCBI taxonomy): Bacteria > Pseudomonadati > Pseudomonadota > Alphaproteobacteria > Hyphomicrobiales > Rhizobiaceae > Rhizobium > Rhizobium sp. 01T437. The sequence continues at coordinate 411,028 of NZ_JBFTPM010000002.1, read as the reverse complement.
TCGAGCAGCGGCAGGTCGTCGCCATAGAGCGGCTCGAACTTCGCCTGTCCGGATTCGGCAAGCTCCACAACCTTATAGGCGAGGTCCTCGATGCCTTCAGACCCTTCCGCCCAGTGACGGCAGAGGATGGCTTCCGCTCCGTGACGCGCGACGAAATCTTTGACGGCAGCGATTTCCGCATCCGTATCCGAGGTGAAATGGTTGATCGCAACGACGACAGGCACGCCGAACCGGCGCACATTGGCGATATGGCGGCCAAGATTGGAGCAGCCGCGAACCAGCGCCTGAACATTCTCCGCGCCGAGATCGTCCTTCTTCACACCGCCGTTCATCTTCAGCGCCCGAACGGTTGCCACGATCACGGCAGCACTCGGCTTCAACCCTGCCTTTCGGCACTTGATGTTGAAGAATTTCTCTGCGCCGAGATCGGCCCCGAAGCCCGCTTCCGTCACGACATATTCGCCGAGCTTCAGCGCGGTCTTCGTCGCAATCACCGAATTGCAGCCATGAGCGATATTGGCGAAAGGACCGCCGTGAACGAAGGCAGGATTGTTCTCCAGGGTCTGCACGAGGTTCGGCTGCATGGCGTCTTTCAGGAGCACGGCCATGGCCCCATCCGCCTTGAGATCGCGGGCATAAACCGGCGTCTTGTCGAAGCGATAGCCGATGATGATATCGCCGAGCCGACGTTCCAAATCCCTGAGATCGGTCGCAAGGCACAGGATTGCCATGACTTCGGAGGCGACAGTGATATCGAAGCCGTTCTGCCGCGGAAAACCGTTGGAAACCCCACCGAGTGACGAGACCATGCTGCGCAGCGCCCGGTCGTTCATGTCCATCACCCGCCGCCATGTGATGCGGCGCAGGTCGATATTCTCTTCGTTGCCCCAGTAGATGTGATTGTCGATCATCGCCGCGAGCAGATTGTGTGCCGAGGTGATCGCGTGGAAATCGCCCGTGAAATGCAGGTTGATGTCTTCCATCGGCACGACCTGGGCATATCCGCCACCTGCCGCCCCGCCCTTCACACCGAAGCAGGGACCAAGCGAGGCCTCGCGCACGCAGACGATCGCCTTCTTGCCGATGCGGTTCAGCCCATCGCCGAGACCGACGGTGGTCGTCGTCTTGCCCTCGCCCGCCGGCGTCGGGTTGATGGCGGTAACAAGGATCAGCTTGCCGTCCTTCTTGCCCTCTTGGGCGGCGATGAACTCGGCGCTGATCTTCGCCTTGTCATGTCCATAGGGAACGAGCTGTTCCGGGGGGATGCCAAGCGTGGCGCCGATTTCGAAAATCGGCTTCTTCGTCGCTGCACGCGCGATTTCGATATCGGATTTGATGGCAGCCATGGATCGTGTCCTCATTCTCTCAGCACAACGGACTCGGCGTTTATTTCAATCGGATAGCGAAATATCCCGAACCTGTGAATAGTACTGCGCCTTGCAGTCCGCCTATTCCATTGTTTATTAGGGACCAACGATTCTGGGATTTACGGGGTAGACCATGAAATCACTCGAACTTCTGGTCGAGCGCATCATTCTTTCCAGCCGCTGGCTGCTGGTGGTCTTCTATATCGGCCTTGTGCTTGCGTTGGCCGTTTATGCCGTATCTTTCGCCTTCAAGTTCCTGAAGGTCGCAGGAAGCGTATTCGAACTCGGCGAGGCTGAAATGATCCTCGCCATGCTCGGTCTCATCGATGCGGCGCTCGTCGCAAGCCTCATCGTTATGGTGATGATCTCCGGCTACGAGAATTTCGTCAGCCGCTTTGACGAAGCGGAAAAGGAAGGCGAAGTCTCCTTCCTCGGCAAGCTCGATTCCGGCAGCCTGAAGATCAAGGTCGCCTCCTCGATTGTCGCCATCTCCTCCATCCACCTCCTGCAGGTCTTCCTCAACGTCGATCAATATACCGACGGCAGGATCATGTGGCTGACCCTCATGCATCTCGCCTTTGTCGTCTCGGCAGTCATGCTCGGGTTCCTCGAGAAGCTGATGAGCGTGACCTCGAAGAATGATTTGAAGGACAAGGCGTAAGGCGACGTCAAGCCGGACACATCCGGCGAACGAGAGCGGCACAAAGCAAAGGTGCCGTATCGCGGCGGCGCATCTTTTCGGATATCGGCATCAATTGACCGTGGCCGCAACCGGAACAGTTTCCACACCGGATCTCCTGGGGCACCGGACGCTTTCCTTCGCGTTCGGTCCGCAGAGATGAAGGCCCGGCTCTTCATCGTAGGGGATCACACCACCGATGATGTCAAGCATGAGCGCCTGAGGTGGATATATATCGCCCCTCCCGAATGACGGCGTTATCATCATCGTGTCGAATGTCTCGGGACTGATGCCCATCTCGCTGAAATAGGCAATGAATTTTCCGCGCTCAGTCTCCGTAAGCTCGATCGCCGGCTGGCTGAGGCCAAGAGCGGAAGTCTTTCCGACGAGCCGCAACTCTCCGCCCATGAAGGCAAGCGTGCAGCTCGAAAAGCAGTACGCACCGCCGGCAAAGACCTCACCCTCGGTCGGCCCGTTTTTGGCCATGCTCGCCGTGCAACGCGGATCCTGCATAGGACAATTCGGCAAGCGCGTTCTACCAATCGACGTATCGAGACCTGCGGCGCGGATCATACGCCCCATCGCGAAAGCTGCATCCTTGTCGCCACCAAAGGACTGAAAGACGACCGGCAACTTTCTGTCGCCGAGCGCCTTCAAGATCGCTTCCAGCTGAGCTGGTGTATCCGGCATGATGTCGCCATCCGCCGAAATCCACTGCGTGCACTCTTCCTGGCAATTGCCATTGTACATCAGGAGAAAGTCCATCGGGTGGGTTTTAGGCGCAGGATAGCTTGGGTAGACGGTCGCACGCTTCACGGGCGCCTTAGCGACAACCGCCTTGGGCGCCGGATGGCGATAGCATACGGCGTCGGCCGCCGCGTCCTGTGCGCAGAGCGGCATGCCGGGCCATTCGTTGTAAGCCAACATATCTGTAATCAGACCTGTCCGAAGTGCTTCGGTAGGCGCTACCATCATCATACTGTCGGGCGCGGCGCTCATCATCAGATCAACGATGTCATCGCTGACTCCCATTTCTTTCAGATACGCCTTGAGAGTCGCCGCAGCTTTTTTGCCGAGCTTGGTAGAACTGCTCTGCCCGGTGACCTTGCGGCCAATCTCCTTGCGTGAGACTTCCTGCTTTTTCCCGTTCACGATCTTGTATTCAATGCGGTAGGACACTCGCATCTTGTTGTAGACAGTCGTGATCTGATGAACGCCGATATAGGCCCATTGAGATGAAACCCTCGTCGTGCCACCGGCCAAAGCCAGCGGGCACGCCGAAACGCAATATGCTCCATACGAATAGGTAGATCCTACTGAAGCGTCATTCTTGACGATGGCAGTGGTACACCGCAGATCCTCGGTCGGGCAGCCCTCCAGCCGTGTACCACCGACCGCGGTTTCCAGACCAGCCTTGCGAATCATTCGTCCCATGGCATATGCGGCGTTCACATCCCCACCCTCCGAACGGAATACGATCGGCAATTTCCGTTGCCCGATTTTCTTGAGAATTTTTCTCATTTGGGCAGGTGTATCGGAAGTAATGCGTCCCTCAGCCGAAACCCATTCCGGACAGTCTTCCTTACAAACAGAACTGCGCACGATGATGAAGCTCATGGCCGGGTGTTCTGACTGCTTTTGCTCTGCAGCCTGCGAAAACACAGCCCCTATCGGCAAGCTGGAAAGAAGCAAAACAAGTATTGTTCGGGAAAATAGACACTTCACGAAAAAGCAAACTGCAAATCGCACGATTAAATCGCCTCAGCTGTATCTAACGATACGCTTAGCAATAGGATTGAACGGCAGCAAGCTGGATTTTGACGCCTGCCGCCGTACCTTTATCTTATTCCCCCATCGCAATCAGGCTGGCATTACCACCCGCAGCCGCCGTGTTCACCGAGATCACCTGTTCCAGCGCAAAACGCTGCAGATAGGCCGGCCCACCGGCCTTGAAGCCGGTGCCGGATAGACCCGAACCGCCGAAGGGCTGGGTGCCGACGACGGCGCCGATCATGTTGCGGTTCACATAGACATTGCCCGTATCGAGCGCATCGGTAACGGTGCGGATCGTGGATTCGATGCGGCTGTGAACGCCGAGCGTCAGGCCGTAGCCGGAGGCCTGGATATCCTGCAGCACCCCAGGCAATTCCTTCGCCTTCCATCTGACGATGTGCAGCACTGGCCCGAACACCTCCTTGGTCAATGCCGCAGGCTTGTCGAGCTCGATGATATGCGGCGCGAAGAAGCTGCCGCCATCAGGCGCCTTGCCGGCATAGCGCACCTTCTGCGTTTTCTGCATGTCGGCGATATGGGCTTCCAGCATCGCCTTCTGCTTCTCGTCGATGATCGGGCCGACATCGGTCGTTTCCAATGCGGGATCACCGAGCTGCAGCTCGCGCGCAGCCCCCTCGATCATCTGCGTCATGTGTTCGGCCACGTCCTCCTGCAGGAAAAGCAGGCGGAGTGCGGAACAGCGCTGACCGGCCGAACGGAAGGCTGAAAGGACCACGTCATCGGCCACCTGTTCGCCGAGAGCCGTCGCATCGACCACCATGGCGTTGAGGCCGCCCGTTTCGGCAATCAGCGGCACGATCGGTCCGTCCTTGGCAGCAAGCGCCCGGTTGATCGCCCATGCCGTCTTCGTCGAACCGGTGAAGGCGACGCCGGCAAGCGCTGCATGCGCCGTGATGGCGGCACCGACGTCGGGACCGCCAGGCACGAAAAGCAGCGCATCTTCCGGCACTCCGGCCTTGTGGAACAGCTTGACGGCCTCATAGGCGATCAGCGGCGTTTGCGGTGCAGGCTTTGCGAGCACGGCGTTGCCGGAAACGAGTGCGGCCGAAACCTGCCCAAGGAAGATCGCCAGCGGGAAGTTCCAGGGCGAGATGCAGGCAAAAACCCCGCGACCACGCCACAGGTACCGATTATCCTCTCCGGTCGGCCCCGGCATCTTGGTCGCCGTGCCGAAGAGCCGGCGCGCCTCGCCGGCGTAGTAGCGGCAGAAGTCCACCGCCTCGCGTATCTCCGCAATGCCGTCATCGAGCGTCTTGCCCGCTTCTGCGGCCAAAAGCACAAGCAGCCTGTCGCGATTTTCTTCCATAAGGTCGGCCATGCGCTCCAGCGCAGATGCACGTTCTTCGACCGAACGGCGCGACCATGCCTTGTAGCCTTTGGCAGCAACGGCAAAGGCCTTGTCGATATCGGCAGCGGTGGCATTGCGAACCGAGCCGACGGTCCTGGAGCAATCGGACGGCGAAAGGACGGGCGCTTCCGAACCGCTGGCAGCCACACCCGGAATGAGGGGAGCGGCCGCGATGGCGGGAAGACCCTTCCGGATCGCCTCCATCAGCTTTTCAAGCGTCGCGCGATGGCCGAATTCCAGACCGACGCTGTTCTTGCGCTTGCCGTAGAGCTGCAGCGGCATAGGGATCTTGCTGTTGCGCGCGCTCGCGCCGACATCGAACTGCAGCTTGTCCGCCGGACGCTCCAGCAATGCCTTGATCGGCACGTTCTTGTCGCCGGCCATCGCGACGAAGGAGGAATTGGCGCCGTTTTCGAGAAGGCGGCGGACAAGATAGGCGAGCAGATCGCGGTAGCCTCCAACAGGCGCATAGATGCGGCAGGCGATACGGTCGTTGGAGTCCAGCAGATGGTTGTAGAGGCTCTCGCCCATGCCATGTAGGCGCTGAAATTCGAAGCCGGAGCGATCGTTGCCGGCAAGCTCCAGAATGGTGGAAACCGTCAGCGCATTATGCGTGGCGAACTGCGGGAAAATGCGCGCCCGCTTGGCGAGCATATGCTGCGCGCAGACGAGATAGGAAAGGTCCGTCGCCTGCTTGCGCGTCCAGACCGGATAATCGTCGAGCCCGCGCTCCTGCGCTCGCTTGACCTCGGTATCCCAGTAGGCGCCCTTGACGAGGCGCACCATCATACGTCTGCCAAGCTTTGCGCAGAGTTCGTCAATATAATCGATCACGGCAACCGCGCGCTTCTGATAGGCTTGGATCGCCAGGCCAAAACCATCCCAGCCGGCAAGCGACGGATCGGAAAACACGGCGGCGATCACGTCCAGCGAAAGTTCCAGCCGGTCGGCTTCTTCGGCATCGATCGTGAAATTGAGCTGATGCGCTTTGGCCATCTGCGCAAGCTTGAGGAGATCGCGCACCAGCTCCTTCATGACGCGGTCGCGATGGGTGGCGAGATAGCGCGGATGCAGCGCCGAAAGCTTGACGGAAATACCCATGCGATCGGGCAGATCCTTGCCCTTGGCGTTCTTCGCCATCCAGCCGCCGATCGCCTCGATCGCCATGGCGTAGGATTGCCAGTAACGTTTGGCATCTTCGGCCGTCCGCGCGCCCTCGCCCAGCATGTCGAAGGAATGGCGATAACCCTTCTCCTCGCTCTTGGCCGCGCGGTTGAGAGCGTCCTTGATGGTTTCACCGAGCACGAAGTGATGGCCCAGGAAGCGCATGGCCTGCTTAGTGGCATTGCGAACGGTCGGCAGGCCCATGCGTTTGACAAGGCCGCGAAGCACGCCCTCGGGCGTCTCACCGGGACGGATGATGCGGGCTGAAACGCCGAGCGCCCAGGCGGAGGCGGAGACGAACCAGCTGTCTGCCTTGCCTTCATGCTCGCTCCAGCCGCCTTCCTTCAGCTTGTCCTCGATCAGCTTGTCCTGCGTCAGCGCGTCGGGCACGCGCAGCAGCGCTTCGGCAAGCACCATCAGCGCCAGACCCTCCTTGGTGGAAAGCCCGTATTCCCTGAGGAAATCCTCCACGCCGCCGATCGATCCCGAATTGCTGCGGATCGCCTCGATCATACCCCCTGCACGCTTGTCGATCGCAACATCCTGGGAGGCCGAAAAGCGCAAGCCTTCGGCGAAACCATGCAGCAGGCGATCATCGTCACCGGCAAATGGAGCGTTGAACGGGGCAAAAGGCGTGGAAATCTGGGTCGGCATGAAGTGTTCTCCGTGATTTCGGCAACATAGCTGTTCATTCGTGGTGTTTTTCACTAAACTGAGGCCGACCAACACGATCTTCGCCTACCGACCGCCTGAAAGGCCGCGAAAAATGAAAGAGCTCGACCGTCTCGACCGCAAGATTCTCCGTGCGCTACAGAAGGAAGGACGGCTTTCCAACATAGAGCTCGCCGAACGTGTCAACCTGTCCCCCACGGCCACTGCCGAGCGCGTCAAGCGGCTGACCCGAGACGGTTATATCACGGGCTATATGGCAATCCTTTCGCCGGAAAAACTCGGCCGCAATCTCCTCGTTTTCGTACAGGTAAAACTTGACCGCACCACGCCTGACGTTTTCGACGCTTTTGCTGCGGCAGTAAAACGCAGCGACGACGTCATGGAATGTCATATGGTCGCAGGAGGCTTCGACTATCTTGTGAAGGCGCGCATGGCGGGGATGGAGGCTTATCGTCAGTTTCTCTCGGAGGTGATTCTTTCCCTCCCTGGCGTCCGCGAAACACACACCTATGCGGTCATGGAGGAGGTAAAAGGCACAGCCCTTCTACCCGTATAGCTCGAAAATCAACTTAGGCGCGTTTTTCATCTGGTTAATTTTTCACAAAATGAATTAATCAGCGTGTGCTAAGTCAATTAGGGCTAGCATGCAGGCGGATTTATGTATTTGATAGCGGTAACATGGGGACTTGCGGGGGCATATATGTCTTACATGACTACCTCTGAAAGGCAGTCATTGCTATCGAGCGAACTGGCAGTGGCGCGCACGCGCGGCCTGTTCGCACAAGCGCTTGGAAGGGTGGCGGCCGCATTCGGTTTTGAGCACGCCACTCTGCTCAACGCGCCGACGATAGAAGATTTGCTGCTCAAGCCGCTGATCATCGAGAGCTCGCTACCGGTTTCCTACATCAGGGATTTCGATCGCGCGCATATGCTGCGCGCCTGTCCCTTTGCCGCACGCATGAGGGAATCAGCCGTACCGCAGGTATGGCATCTTAACGATCCCGGCCATGCCCAGTCTTTCCCTGCCGGCACCAGAAACTTGATGCTGCAGCACGCTATGAGCGCCGGCATTGCCATGCCGATCAATTCGGCCGATGGACAGCGCCTCGTCTTCTGGTTCGGCGGCGAACGTGCATCCCTCGGCCAGAGCGAGATCAACGAACTCGCGATGATCGTTCTCCACGCCGTCGACACCTACAACAGCGTCAAGCGCAATGAGGAGAGCCCCCATAGCGCGCTCTCGGCCCGCGAGCTCGAGGTCGTGCGGTGGACGGCGCAGGGGAAGACCTCGATCGAGATCGGCCAGATCCTGGCGCTCTCGGATCACACGGTAAATGCTTATATGACCAACGCAATTAAAAAACTCGATTGCGTCAACCGCACCCAGTTGGTAGCAAAAGCCATCCGATTGAAGCTGATCAACTGAGGAATCAGAAGAGAATCAGCGCGCCATCCCGAATTAGGGGGAAACCGTGCCTCTTCGTTTCGAACAGTCAGCCGTCGAACATCGGCTGCAATCCCGTGCCCACATCGGAATTACCGATGCCGAAGCGCTGACCATGTTTGCCGCCTACCGCCTCTTCGGCTTCTGGCGGATGAACCTCGAGACCGGGCATTTCTTCGCCAGCGAAGACGTACACCAGATCTTCGATCTTCCTTACAGCGAAGGTCCGGTCAACCTGACCGAACTCATGTCGCGCATCCATGCGGAAGACCGGCTGCTGATTGCCGAAACCTTCGAGCAGGCAAGCCTCTACCGGGTCGGCTTCCACTATGTCTATCGCGTCGACAACGGGCTCGGCGGCTACAAGATGGTGCGCTCCGTCGGCAAGTTCCGCGACGACGCCAGCGGCGGCGGTATCGTCGGTATCACCTATGAATTCGTCGAGAAGCTGCGCATCCTCGGCTTCGAGGACGGCGGCACTCCGGCTTAACGGTCCAGCACCGAGCGCATTTCAACCAGGTTCGACCGCACTCTCAGCATATAAAAGCCCATCGTGGCAAGATGGCTCGGCATGATCCAGCCATCCTCCCGGCCGTTGGAAATGATCGCCGGCTGGATGCGAAGTGCGGCCTGAAATTGTTTGGTCGTGCCCGCCCAGATTGCTCCGAGGTTCCGTTCTGCCACAACCTGAGAGAAGTCAGACTGCGCGGCCGACAGAATCGCGTAATAAGCGTATAGCTGGCCATAGGCGAACCAGAATCGATCGTCCGCCCGCGTGTCAAACCAGCCGCGATTATGGTTTTCCGAGCGCTCCGCCAGCATGTCGGAGGTGCTGCCGAGATCGTTGGCGATGCGGTCGATGAACTGCATCAGGTTGTCGGCGCGACCGTCGAAAACTGCGTTGCAGGCGGCGAGATCAGTGTTGAACTTGCGCAAGTCTTTGATGGCCGTGCGATAATAGGCAGGCGTCGGCGTCTTCAGTCCGAAGGGATCGAGCCCGAAATACCAGCTGTGTTCATCGAACTGCAGATTGCCGCGCGCGTTCTGCAGATCGTTGTTGATACCGGACGTGCCGCGCACGCGCCCGAGCGTATCGACAAGCTCCGCCGAAGTCCGCCGGACCGCCTGGTTGATGCCGCGCTGGAAGGATGCCTTGTTGTCCAGGAACGGCGTGTGATCCCAGTCCATGCCGAACAGGCCCATCTTGTAGAGCACCATCGACGATATCCAGGCATTCTGGTTGACGTTGAAATCCGTCAGATCGGCCGCGACATCGACGATCGCCGAACGCTGGCAGGTCTTGGCAGCACTTCCGTCGGCGGCCGGAATTTCCTGTCCTGCCGGCACCTTGCGATCCGAAAGGCGATATTGATCGACGAAGTTCGTATTGAAATTCGACCAGACCTGCGTCTGCCAGATGAAATAGCCATAGAGGACGACGAGAAGTGCGAGAAACGCGATGATCGGCAGCCGGATCATCCAGGTCCGCCGCGCATACCATCCGTGCGCGGCCATGAATGGCCAGATCGCCCAGGCGGCAAAAAGGCGAACCCAGCGGCTGATCGTCTGGCCGATCAGTCTGAAAAAACCGGCAATCCGGTCGAGCATCGTCGTCTCCTGTCAGGCGGCGAAAACAGGGATATCCTTTCCATCCACATATGCGCTCGATCGCCCAAGTACAACAACAGACAAGGATATTTCGGCCAAACGGTGCGCGAGCCGGACGCGACAGATCGGATGCGCCTTCCCTCGCCGCCCCGTCAGGAGCGCAGCGAACGGAGGAATCCGAGGCCGAACATCGGAGATTTTCGCACCACATCGATCAGTGGCGCCTCCGAGGGCTCCTCGGCATAGGCGGGAAATTTCCGGGCAAATTCCTGGTCTGCACGGCTCTTTCGCTGGACCAGATCCTGAGGCACCAGCATGCCCTTTTCGAAAAGCGCGATGGATGCGGCGATATTCGGGAAAAGCTCGGGCTTGATCCTCACCTTCATGCCCGGGCGGTCGGTATCGACCTGTGCCTGATAGATGATGAGCCGCTCCTCGGTATCGACCGAAAGCTTGCGGATGAGCACGTTGCAGCCGGCGATACGACCGTTCAGCCTGTCGACGAAGGCCTGGAACATGCCGATGAAGCGTTCGCGCCGCTGGCTCTCGTCGCGCATCGCATGTTCCTCGACGGAAATGCGCTCGGCCTCCGCCTTCAACGCCAGACGCTCCGCCTCCATCTGCTCCCAGTGCGCCTTGTTGCCGTAGACGCCGATGCGCCCCTGCGTGTTCAATGCCTTGGCGTTGAGCTCCTTCATCCGCATCCGCGCAATGTCGATCTCGTCGACAAGCCGCCGCCGGTGCTCGACAATGTCGATGAGGCTCAATTCAGCGCTCTTGTGACGCTCGACAAGGGACAGCCTCTGGCCTTTAAGCAGCGTCGCCAGCAGATCGGATTTCGTCAGAAGATCGAGTAGTTGTTCCACGACCGGCGCCTCGCGCACCCGCGCGCTATGCATGCGCCACATGCGCTGCCGGGAAAACCATCCGGCCATCTTTTCGCGCCGCGTCAGCCCGCGAAAACTGTCGAGATCGGCCGAAACCTTGGCCGTCAGCCGGTCGAGGGAGAAGACGAGTTCCGCAAGCAGCACATCGAGTGTGGCACTGTCATTTAAGAAGGCCTGGAAGCGCGCATTCTGCTCCAGGAAAATCTCGTCGGATGAGCGCGACTCGTCGCCATCGAAACTTGTGATGCAGGCGGCGCAATAATCGGCCTCGCCGGCCATGGCCTCGGCAAGGTCACGGGCAGCATCATATTGGCTATCGAAAGGCGGGCTTTTGCGCACCAGGCACTCCCAGGGAATCTCCGCCTTCCAGATTATTCATTTGCCGCGCTAAAGAAAACAGGGCGTCGATCCGTTCAGACCGGTTCGGCAATCCATTCGCCGTTCATTGCATCATCCCAATGGCGGCGACACAACGAAACATATTTCTCGTTCCCACCGACATCGATCTGTGCGCCTTCGTGGAGCACCTTGCCCTCGGCATCGAGCCGCACGACCATGGTGGCCTTGCGCCCGCAATGGCAGATGGTACGCACCTCCCTCATCTCGTCGGCAATCGCCAGCAGCTCCTGCGAGGCCGGGAAGAGCTTGCCCTGGAAATCCGTTCTCAGGCCGTAGACCATCACGGGAATGCCGAGCCTGTCGACGACGCGGGCAAGCTGCCAGATATGATCGCGCGTCATGAAATGTGCTTCGTCGACGAAGACGCAGGAGATCGCCTGTCCTTCACTGCTGAGTTTCCGGACCAGCGCATAGAGATCGCTGTCGCTTTCGAAGGGGATGCCCTCCGCTTCGAGCCCGATACGCGAGCCGATGATGCCCCGCCCCACCCGATCGTCGAAGGCCGCGATCAAGAGAACCGTGCGCATGCCGCGCTCCTGGTAATTGTAGGAGGCCTGCAGCAGCATGGTCGACTTGCCGGCATTCATCGTCGAGTAGTTGAAATAGAGTTTTGCCATCGGATTCTCCTTATCTGGCTTCTTGAAAGCTGGAGAACGCAAAGAAAAGCCCCGACAAATCGATAATCACAGGAAATCCTGGCGGCGAAATCGCCAAAAGCCTTGAAATTCAAGCTTTCCCAAAAAACGCTGGGGCGTCGCAATCATATAGTCCGGAACGCCGCAAACGCGCCGAGATCGCTTGTAAAACTGGTCTATTGATGGTTGGCTTGGGAACGTAAGACTGGGAGTCTAAAATGAAAACAACAAGCGCATTCAAACTCGTTACCGCAACTGCAATCGCAGCTCTTTCCGTTGCGACCGCCGCCTTCTCCGCAGATCCTGAAAGCTGCTCCACCGTCCATCTTTCGGACATCGGCTGGACGGACGTCACGTCGACTACGGCGACCGCCTCCCTGCTCCTCAAGAAGCTCGGCTATGAGACCGACATCAAGGTTCTCTCCTTGCCGGTCACCTATACCTCGATGAAGAACAAGGACATCGACGTCTTCCTCGGCAACTGGATGCAGTCCCAGAAGGCAGATATCCAGCCCTACCTCGACGACAAGTCGGTCGAGTCCTACGGTCCGAACCTCGTTGGCGCCAAGTACACGCTGGCAACCAATGCCAAGGGCGCCGAACTCGGTATCAAGGACTTCAAGGATATCGCTGCCCACAAGAGCGATCTCGACGGCAAGGTCTACGGCATCGAGCCCGGCAATGATGGCAACCGCCATGTCATCGACATGATCGACAAGAACACCTTCGGCATGAAGGACATGGAACTCGTCGAATCTTCCGAGCAGGGCATGCTGGCGCAGGTCGCCCGCGCCGAGAAGGAAGGCAAGCCCATCGTCTTCCTCGGCTGGGAACCGCATCCGATGAACACCAACTTCAAGATGACCTATCTGTCTGGTGGGGACGACACGTTCGGGCCGAATTTTGGCGGCGCCGAAGTCTATACCAACGTACGTGCCGGCTATCTCGGTGAGTGCCCGAACGTCGGGGCGTTGGTCAAGAACCTGAAGTTCTCCCTGAAGATGGAGAACGAGATCATGAACAAGATCCTGAACGACGGCGAGGAACCGGAAAAGGCAGCGGGCGAATGGCTGAAGGCCAATCCGTCCACGGTCGAACCCTGGCTCGCCGGTGTCAAGACGCGTGACGGCAGCAGCGATGGCCTCGCGGCCGTCAAGTCTGGCCTCGGCCTCTGATGAAATGAACGGGGCGGATCTGCCGCCCCGTTTTCGTTTTCATCCCGATCTTCGTTCTCAAAAGACAGGCGCGCCTCGTGAATTGGATCACCGACGCTAAAATTCCCATTGGCCCCTGGGCCAAGTCCTTTGTCGATTGGCTGACATCGAACGGCGAATGGTTTTTCAACCAACTTTCCGCCCTGTTGTCGCACGTCATTAATGCCTTGCTTTTCGTGCTGCAGACGCCCAATCCGCTGATTGCCGTCCTTGCCATCAGCCTCCTCGCCTGGTGGCTGCGCCGGTCGATTACAGTGGCGGTCTTCACCTGTCTTGGGCTGCTGCTCATCATGAACCAGGGCTATTGGAAGGAGACGACGGAAACCCTGGCGCTCGTACTCGCCGCGACTTTCGTCAGCATGGTGATCGGCATTCCGCTCGGCATTGCGGCTGCCCGCCGCGCCTGGATCTATGCCGCGATGCGGCCCGTTCTGGACCTCATGCAGACCATTCCGACCTTCGTCTATCTGATTCCAGCACTTATCCTTTTCGGCCTCGGCATGGTGCCCGGCCTGATCGCTACCGTCATCTTCGCCATCCCCGCCCCGATCCGCCTCACCCGTCTCGGCATCATCTCGACGCCCCCTTCCCTCGTCGAAGCCGCCGTCGCCTTCGGCGCGACGCCGATCCAGGTTCTGCGCAAGGTCGAGCTGCCGTTTGCAACACCGCAGATCATGGCCGGCCTGACACAGACAATCATGCTCTCCCTCTCGATGGTCGTGATCGCCGCCCTCGTTGGCGCTCCCGGTCTCGGCGTACCGGTCGTGCGTGCCTTGAACACCGTCAATATCGCCAAGGGTTTTGAGGCCGGTTTCTGTATCGTCATCCTGGCAATCATTCTGGACCGCATGTTCCGCACCGCAGGCGAAGGAGACGGCGCATGACCGCGGTCAGTTTCAGAGACGTCAACATCATCTTCGGCGACCGCCCGGAAATTGGGCTCGCCATGGTCGACCAGGGTCGCTCACGTGACGAGATCGGCGCCGAGACCGGCCTCGTTCTTGGCGTCGCCAATGCCTCGCTGACCATCGAGGAAGGCGAAATCCTCGTGCTGATGGGCCTCTCGGGTTCCGGCAAGTCGACGCTCCTGCGCGCCGTCAATGGGCTTGCGCCGGTCGTGCGCGGCGACGTCGCCGTTTCGACGGCAACGGGGCCAGTAAACCCCTACAAATGCAACGCCAAGGCGCTGCGCGACCTGCGCACGCATACGGTCTCCATGGTGTTCCAGCAATTCGCCCTCCTGCCCTGGCGCACCGTTGCCGAGAATGTCGGTTTCGGCCTTGAGCTCTCGGGCGTGCGGGAAGCCGAGCGCAAGAGCCGGGTCGGCGAGCAGCTCGAACTCGTCAACCTGACGAAATGGGCCGACCGCAAGGTCAACGAACTCTCCGGCGGCATGCAGCAGCGTGTCGGCCTCGCCCGTGCATTCGCCACCGGCGCACCGATCCTGCTGATGGACGAGCCGTTCTCCGCGCTCGATCCGCTGATCCGTACACGCCTGCAGGACGAGTTGCTGGAATTCCAGCGGCGGTTGAAGAAGACCATCCTCTTCGTCAGCCACGATCTCGACGAGGCCTTCCGCATCGGCAATCGCATCGCCATCATGGAGGGCGGACGCATCATCCAGTGCGGAACGCCGCAGGAAATCGTCAAGAACCCGGCCGATCAATATGTCGCCGACTTCGTGCAGAACATGAACCCGATCAACATGCTGATGGCTTCTGACATCATGCAGCCTGGGCTTGGCGACGCGGCAATCGGCATGTCGGTCAGTGCCACTGCGCGCCCCACGACGCCGCTTGTCGATATCCTCGACGCCCTCTCCCGGCAGCCCGGCAGCATCGGCGTGGTCGACAACGGCCAGATCGTCGGCACGATCTCTGCACAGGATGTCGTCACCGGCCTCACGCGGCACAAGCGGAAGGAATAAAGCATGTCGCGCAAAAGTGTGCAGCGGTTTTGCGGTAACGACATGCGAAAACTAAAGCGTGGCAAGCGAATCTGAAAGATCGCGACACGCTTTAGACTTGATCCTTTCACTCCGCTTTGCGACAACGCGGATATGAAAGAACCGTCCTCTACGCTCCGCGAAACCGACGACGAGGCCCGCAAGCTGGCGCGCACCCTCTTGCGCTCCGCCCGCTATGCGGCTCTCGCCGTTCTCGATCCTGAAACCGGCTTTCCCTTCGCAAGCCGGGTTCTCCTCGGCACCGACATAGACGGCGTGCCTGTTATTCTCGTTTCTGCGCTCTCGACCCACACGAAAGCGCTCGCTGCCGATGCCAGGGCCTCGCTCCTGACCGGCGAGCCCGGCAAGGGCGATCCGCTCGCCCATGCCCGCCTGACGACCCAATGCCGTGCGGAACAGGTGGAGCGGGATACGCCTCTCCACGCGCGCATCCGCGCTCGTTTCCTCAACCGTCACGCCAAGGCGAAACTCTATATCGATTTCCCGGATTTCCGTTTCTTCCGGCTCATCCCGCAATCGGCCAGCCTTAATGGCGGATTCGGCCGTGCTTACATTTTGGACGGCAGCGATCTCGTGATTCACTCCGAGGCAAATGATCACATCGCTGAAAAAGCTGACGCTGCAGTGCAAGATTTAGTAGCGCGCCATCCGGACCTGATGTTAGCGCTGACATCCAGGCTGAAGGCACCTGAAGCGGGTCCCTGGCGCATATGTGGGGTCGATTCCGAAGGTTTTGATATGATTTCAGGTGACTTATTGATGCGTTGCGAGTTCGACATACCCGCTGAAGACTTAGATCACATTTGTTCAAACATATCTAAAATAGCATACCTGATACCTTAAATTTAGGTATATACAATCTTCGAGCCCAATTGCTAGGTTTCGCCGTCAGTCAAAGAACCGTCTGACGGCCTGTGCCTGTACGGATGATGTACGTTTCGCATTAGGAAGAAAAAATATGGAAACCTCTGATTTGGCCGAGCACACCAATGTGGCGGCAGCTTTATTATCGGCCATGGCCAACCCCAAGCGTTTGCTGATCCTCACCAGCCTGGTAAAGGGAGAAGTGCCTGTCGGCGTTCTCGCCACCCAGGTCGGCCTGAGCCAGTCGGCCCTCTCCCAGCATCTGTCGAAATTGCGCGCTCAGAAGCTGGTCAAGACCCGTCGTGATGCACAGACGATCTACTATTCCAGCAACTCCGAGCCGGTCATGAAGATCCTCGCGACGCTGGAGGATATCTACGTGGCTCAGAACCGGAGCAGGTCTGCAGCCTGATGTTAGCGCTGACATGACGTCAGTTTGAGCAACGTTCCGAGGAAATGTTTCCGAGGGCGCCGCTTAACGATTTTCAGCACGTAAAACCTTTGGGACCGGCAATTCGCAAGAATTGCCGGTCCCATCTATGTCAGAACGACAGGCTTAGCTGCCCACCACTCCGTTGCTGGCGCGCGTCAACACGACGAGCGACGGACGGGCTGGTACGCCCGGCTTGAAGTCCGGCCAGTTGGTGCCGGCATCTTCCATCGAGGTCGCATCCTCGTTGTCGGCCATGCGCAATTCACCCGGATGCTGGACCGAGAGGAAGACGCTGGAGCCGTCCGAGGTGAAGGTCGGCGAGCAGGTCTCCGAACCGACAGGCGCGATATAAATGAGCTTCGGCAGCGCGCGGCCCGGACCCTCCGTATCCATAACGTAGACGGAATCGGCGATGCCTTCCGGCGGCGGGCCGTCGGTGGTCACCCAAAGGCGGCCTGCTGGATCCACGGCAAGGTTATCGGGGTCGGTAAACCAGCCGGCCGAGGTGGTCGCCGGGTGGAACATCGCCTGGTCCTCGGGCTTGGCCGGATCGCCGCAGAGCACGAAAACGTCCCACCTGAAGCTTTCAGCTGCGTAATCGGGCTTGTCAGGACCGCCTGGCGTTACCAGCTCCAGCAGATGCCCATGCGGGTTGGGGCCACGTGGATTGGCAACGTTGACCTGTTCCTTCTCGTCGTCCCCCTGGCCCTTCGGCAGGCGATCCTCGTTTTCGGTCATGGCGACATAGAGTTTGCCGGTGCCGAGATGCGGGATGAAGCCTTCCGGCCCGTCCATCGGCGTCGCACCAACGAGGTCGGCGGCAGCGCGGATGGCGAGAACCACGTCGGCCTGCGTCTTGAAGCCGGCTTGCTCCGTCAGCGGACCTTCGCCGGCAACGAGCGGGATCCAGCGCATCGTGCCGTCGCTTTCGAACTTGGCGACCGACAGTGTGCCGTGGTCGAGCAGGTCCTTGTTGGCGGCGCGATCGCCAGGGTTCCACGGATCGCGGGTGACGAAGCGGTAGATATATTCGAAATCATCGTCATCACCCATGAAGACCACGACGCGGCCGTCAGGGGCGACGCAACATTGCGCGCCTTCATGCGTCATGCGGCCGAGTGAGGTGCGCTTGACCGGCTTTGCCGTCGGATCGAACGGATCGATTTCGACAACCCAGTCGAAACGCATCCACTCATTCGGCTCTTCCTCGAACTTGAAGCGCGGCTCGACGCGGCTGACAGCGTAGATGTCGTTCTCATCCTCGTCCCAGCCCTGGCGCTTGACCAGTTCCTGGTTCGGCAACTTGGTATAGTCGCCTGCAAAGACGTCCATTGCGCCTTCCTCGCCCGAAAGCATCGTGCCCCAAGGCGTGATGCCGCCATTGCAGTTCGAGATCGTACCGAAGACAACAGTGCCGGTCGGATCGGCCTTGGTCTTGAGACGGTCGTCGCCGGCAGCCGGGCCGGAAATTCCGATTTCCGTGCTCATGTGGATGCGGCGGTTATACTTGCCGTCCTTGACCACCTGCCACTGATTGCCATCCTTGCGCACTTCGAAAACGGATACGCCAACGGCGGCCATGACGGCGCGGATCTGGTCCTCGGTCATCTTCTCGCGGTAATCGTCGGCGGTCAGGCCCGGGAACATCAGATAGGGCGTCGCATATTCATGGCTGACGACCATCAGGCCGTGATCGGAGCTCTTTTCGCCCCAGGGCAGCGGCAGGAACTGCGTGAAGTCATTGTTGTAGCCAAACTGGCGCTCGGCCGCCTTGCCATTGAGCTTGGCGACATCGAATTCCGGGCTGTCGGTAAAGAGAGCGTCGCCCCAGCGAACGAGGATCTGGCGCTCGTAACCATCAGGCCAATGGTCGGCGGTGTCGCGCACGCGCTTCAGTTCGGGGAAAGTAAGGGTCGACTCGGCAGCTTCTGCCTTCGTTGCTTCGAGCGCCGGCGCAAAAGCGGCTGCCCCCATGGCGGCGATGAAGCCCTTGAGAACGGTACGGCGACGAACGCCTTCTTCGAGAATGGTGCCGTAGCTCGGCGCAAATGCACGCCGCGGATTGGGACGCGGTCTGGTTTTCTGGCGGTCCGTCATGACTACCTCCGGTAAAAACGGTTGAATTTCAAGGAAATGAATGAAATGCCCTCGGCCATTGCGGCCATCGATTTTTGTAGCAATGCCGGGCGAAGGATTGATGACGCCCGAAGTGTCCGGGAACGGCAGACGGCGGCGCTTCTTCGGCTTGACGCCTTGCCGGGCGCTGATAATTTGACCGGGCAGTAAAAATAAACGGCACCAAGCCTTGAACGGGAACGGCCTCCCCAACGGCCAGGAGAACAGCATGTCCAACCGCCTGAATGCAACGCCAAACGACCTTCGCGCCTTTTGGATGCCCTTTACCGCAAATCGCCAGTTCAAGAAGGAACCGCGCCTCTTCGTGAGCGCCAAGGATATGTACTACCAGACCCATGACGGGCGTCAGGTTCTGGACGGTACGGCTGGCCTCTGGTGCGTGAATGCTGGCCACTGCCGTCCGAAGATCACCGAGGCGATCAGCGAACAGGCTGGCGAACTTGATTACGCCCCGGCCTTTCAGCTCGGCCATCCCAAGGCTTTCGAGCTCGCCAACCGCCTGGTCGACATCGCGCCGGAAGGATTGGACCACGTCCTGTTCACCAATTCCGGTTCTGAATCGGTGGAAACGGCGCTCAAGGTGGCGCTCGCCTATCACCGCGTGAAGGGCAACGGCTCACGCTTCCGCCTGATCGGCCGTGAGCGTGGCTATCACGGCGTCAATTTCGGTGGCATCTCGGTCGGCGGCATCGTCACCAACCGCAAGATGTTCGGTACGCTGCTGACCGGTGTCGACCACATGCCGCACACCCATCTGCCCGGCAAGAATAACTTCACCCGCGGCGAACCCGAGCATGGCGGCGATATCGCCAGCGAACTCGAGCGCATCGTCACTCTGCACGATGCATCCACGGTTGCTGCCGTCATCGTCGAGCCAGTCGCTGGCTCCACCGGCGTTCTCATTCCGCCGAAGGGCTATCTGCAGAAGCTGCGCGAGATCTGCACCAAGCACGGCATCCTGCTGATCTTCGATGAAGTCATCACCGGCTTCGGCCGCCTGGGCGCTCCCTTTGCTGCCCAGTACTACGATGTGAAGCCCGATATCATCACCACCGCCAAGGGCCTGACCAACGGCGTCATCCCGATGGGCGCGGTCTTCGTGACCTCGGAAATCCATGATGCCTTCATGAATGGCCCCGAGCACATGATCGAGTTCTTCCACGGCTATACCTATTCCGGTAACCCGATCGCCTCGGCCGCAGCACTTGCAACGCTCGACACCTACAAGGAAGAAGGCCTGCTGACGCGTGCAGCCGAACTCTCGGACTACTGGGCCGACGCGCTGCATTCGCTGAAGGATTGCCCCAATGTCATCGACATCAGAAATACCGGCCTTATCGGCGCCATCGAACTCGACCCGATCGCCGGTGAACCGACCAAGCGCGCCTTCACGGCTTTCCTCAAGGCTTACGAAAGCGGCCTGCTGATTCGCACGACAGGCGACATCATCGCGCTCTCCCCGCCGCTAATCATCGAGAAGAAGCACATCGACGAGCTCTTCGGCAAGCTGCGTACGATCCTGCAGAACAACATCTGAGCTCAATCGTCCCAAGTGAATTCAAGGGCGAGGCGCCGGCCTCGCCCTTTCTTTTGATATCGGCGACCTCAATCGCGTTATCGGTCTCCAGCCTCAGGGATTTCCTCCAGACAGGGCAAATCAACCCAATGGAGATCCCATGCCAAGACTTGCCTTTGTCCTCCCTCTGCTCCTGCTGCTGGTATCAGCAGCACATGCCGGAACCGGTTTCCGCGAAATCACCCTGCCCGGCAAAAACGCCGATCGCCCGATGCATGTCAGCATCTGGTATCCGACCGCGTCTGACGCCACGCCCGTCCTTCTCGGCGAAACACCGGCCTTCATCGGCCAACCTGTAATCAAGGACGCCGAACCCGTAGCCGGCCCGCATCCGCTGGTCGTCCTCTCCCATGGTTATGGCGGCAGCTGGCGCAACCTCGCCTGGCTCGCCGCCGATCTCGTGGACGCAGGCTATGTCGTCGCCGCACCCGATCATCCCGGCACGACCACATTCGACATGCGAAAGCCCGATGCCGTTGAACTGTGGAAGCGCCCCGGCGACCTCAGCCGCGTGATCGATGCTCTGCTCGACAATCCTGATCTGACGGGCCGCGTGGCATCCGATCGGATTGCCGCCATCGGCCATTCACTCGGCGGCTGGACGGTCGTCGAACTGGCGGGCGGCCGCTTCGACGCCGCCAAGGTGACGAAGAATTGCGTGGCTGAATTCAGCCCGATTTATTGCAAGATATTCGAGGCGCTCGGCATCGGGCGCGATGCGGCGTCAAATGCGGCGATGGCCGCCGATCTCAGTGATGCAAGGATTCGTGCCGTCGTGACACTCGACCTCGGACCTGGCCGCGGGCTGACACCGGAGAGCCTTGCGGCAATCCATATCCCCCTCATGGTGCTGGGTGCCTCGGCGGATGTGGATGCGGACACGGCAACCGAGGCGGACATAGCCGCCACCAACAAGGATTCCGATTACCTTGCCCGCCATCTGCCGCCAGCGGCCACCACCTACAGCCTTATCCCCGGATCGCTGCATTTCAGCTTCATGCAGCCCTGCAAACCTGGCGCCGCCGAACTGATCGAGAAGGAAGCGCCAGGGGAGAGCATCGTCTGCCGGGATGGCGTCGGCGCAGATCGCGGAACGATTCACCGGCAGGTTTCCAGCATGGTCACGGATTTCCTGGGAAAGGCGCTCGCTGATCAATAGAGCAGCTTCCTCGTCTGCGCGCTTTCGGGGAGCCACGGATCACGAAGACATTCGGCCTGCGGCCCTGCAGGCCTTGTGTGATGAGACAGATACGCTCAGGAAACGGAGGCGATCGACAGGCAGAGGGCGAATTTTTTGACGAGCCGGCGGTCGAAATGCCCTTCATTGGCCAGCATCCAGCTCAACGCCTCCTTCGCGCTCCACGGAGCCTTGTAGGGGCGCACCGAAGTAACGGCGTCATAGACATCGCAAATCGCGGCAAGACGTGCGTGAAAGCTAATCTCGCCGTGGGACAGCTTGCGCGGATAACCCTTGCCGTCGATCCGTTCATGATGATTGAGGCAAACGTCGAGAACGATTTCCGACATGCCCTCCTGGCGCGACAGGATTGCATGCCCTTTTTCCGGATGATCACGGATCAACTGGATCTCGTCTTCGTTCAGGCGCCCCTCCTTGTTGAGTACTTCGAGCGGAATTTCGAGCTTGCCGACGTCGTGCAACAGCCCCGCCGTGCCGAGCGTCTGCACCACTTCCTCATCCAGTCCGAGATGGCGGCTGAAAAGGATCATCAAGGCACTGACCGAAAGGGAATGCAGAAAGGTCACTTCGTCCTTGGACTTCAGCCGGGTAACGCTCATGAAGACGGCAGGGTGGTCATCCATCGATTTGGAAACGGAGGAAATCACCGGCTCGACCTGATCGACGGTGATCGCATCTCCACCCTGCAGCCGACCGAAGACATCTTCCAGGACCTCCACGGATTTCTGAATGGTCTCGCGCGCTGCCTTGACGTCGATCTCGATCTTACGTGAGGTGTTCCTGACATCGAGACCCTTGGTGGTGTTGATCACGACACCTGCATCCGCGCACTCATTGAGCTTCAGCGTATCGCTCTCGCGCCGCAGTAAGAACCGTCGCCGAGATAGAAGAGGATCGTGCCAGATACCCTCGACCATCTCGATAAACATTCCGGTGCGCACCTGCCTGGCTTCAATACGCTTGAGCATCCAGATATCTGTTCCCGCTATCTATATATCGACAAATCGAATATTTTATTGCACCGCAACAATATCTACAGGAACGACAGTTATACTGGGATTTTCAGAATCAATTATTAATTGTCTTGAATATATGAATTACCGCAAGGATCATTGGCGACGTTACCGGCTGTCTGCTTATTCGCAGCCGTCGATATGCTCGGTCGAAGAAGATTCGCTTCGGTTTTCAGCAGAAGTTGAAGTCACACCCGACTGAAAGCACGCGATCAAAAAAACATCGCCTAACGGTCGCAGCTTGAGACTGCCCTGGCAGCGGCCGCGGCAAGCCTGAGGGATGGTCGAGACAAGGCAGACCGAAAATTGCGGGAAATGGACTGAAAAATCAAAAAATCGGGCGCAATCTTTCCAGATTTGGCGAAAACGAACCCGATCTTGTTATCATCTTGCGGAATCTCACCGAAATTCCTAGAAATCTTGCCATGCGCCGCGCGAGCCAAATATGGCCGCGAGGCTCATTGATCGCGCAGCTTTTCCTCGTCCTTGGCACGCTCCCGAAGGGATCGCTGACAAAAGAAACGGCTTTCGCGGCAAGCAACCGGTGGTCGAAGAGACCCTACCCAAGGAGAGAGAACATGACCCTGAAGACCCTGACGGCGACGCTCATCGCCTCGCTGGCATTTGCGCCGCTCGCGCATGCGGATATCGTCATCGGCCTCATCGCGCCGCTGACCGGCCCGGTGGCTGCCTATGGTGACCAGGTAAAGAACGGCGCACAGACCGCCGTCGATGAAATCAACAAGAGCGGCGGCATTCTCGGTGAGAAGGTTGTGCTCGAGCTTGCTGACGACGCCGGGGAACCGAAGCAGGGCGTTTCTGCCGCAAACAAGGTTGTCGCCGACGGCATCCGCTTCGTCGTCGGTCCGGTCACCTCCGGCGTTGCAATCCCGGTTTCCGACGTTCTGGCCGAAAACGGCGTGCTGATGGTCACGCCAACGGCAACCGCGCCTGACCTCACCAAGCGCGGCCTGACCAACGTTCTGCGCACCTGCGGCCGCGACGACCAGCAGGCAGAAGTCGCCGCCAAATATGCTCTGGAACACTTCAAGGACAAGCGCGTCGCCATCATCAACGACAAGGGCGCTTACGGTAAGGGCCTTGCCGACGCCTTCAAGGCGACACTGAACGCAGGCGGCGTCACCGAAGTCATCAACGACTCCATTACGCCCGGCGACAAGGACTTCTCCGCACTCACGACCCGTATCAAGGCCGAAAAGGTCGATCTCGTCTATTTCGGCGGCTACCACCCGGAAGGCGGCCTGCTTGCCCGCCAGTTGCATGACCTCTCGGTCAACGCCCAGATCATCGGCGGCGACGGCCTCTCCAACACCGAGTTCTGGTCGATCGGCACGGATGCGGCAGCCGGCACGTTGTTTACCAACGCCTCCGACGCCACCAAGAGCCCGGACTCTAAGGCTGCTGCCGATGCACTGGCCGCCAAGAACATCCCGGCCGAAGCCTTCACGCTCAACGCCTATGCTGCCGTCGAAGTGCTGAAGGCCGGCATCGAGAAGGCCGGTAGTGCCGAGGATGCGGAAGCCGTTGCTGCTGCCCTGAAGGGTGGCGAACAAATCTCGACCGTCATCGGCAAGCTCACCTACGGCGAAACCGGCGACCTCACCTCGCAGAGCTTCTCGCTCTACAAGTGGGAAGGCGGCAAGATCGTCGCTGCCGAGTAATCGAAACGAATGAAACACGGGATCGGGCGTCGTCGGCGCCCGGTTTCGTTTGCGGGCATCGAATCCACAGACAGATGCGCTATAACTCGCGGAATCGATTGTATCGCGAGGATAGTCATGACCGCCAAACTCGAACGTCTCATCGATCAGGGTGTGGGTCGCATACCGGCCGATATCGTCTTGAAAGGCGGACGCTTCTTCGATCTCGTGACGGGTGAACTCGTCCAATCGGACATTGCCGTCGGTGGCGATCGTATTGTCGGCACCTGCGGCGCCTATAGCGGCGAGACCGAGATCGATATCTCCGGCAAGATCGTCGTTCCCGGCTTCATCGACACACATCTGCATATCGAATCCTCTCTCGTCACGCCGCATGAATTCGACCGCTGCGTGCTGCCCTATGGTGTGACGACCGTGATCTGCGATCCTCACGAGATCGCCAATGTGCTCGGCAAGGACGGTATCGAGTTCTTCCTCGCTTCGGCGCTCGAAACGATCATGGATATCCGCGTGCAGCTGTCCTCCTGCGTGCCGGCCACGCATCTGGAAACATCAGGCGCCGACCTGCCGGTCGAAAGCCTCCTGCCCTATCGCGACCATCCCAAGGTCATCGGCCTCGCCGAATTCATGAATTTCCCCGGCGTGATCCACAAGGATCCCGTCTGCATGGCGAAGCTCGACGCCTTCCAGGGCGACCATATCGACGGACACGCGCCGCTTCTTTCAGGCAATGATCTGAATGGCTATCTCTCCACCGGCATTCGCACCGAGCATGAATGCACGAGTGCTGTCGAAGCGCTGGAGAAAATTCGCAAGGGCATGCATATTCTCGTGCGCGAGGGCTCCGTCTCCAAGGACCTGCACGCCCTGATGCCGATCATCACCGAACGCCTGTCGTCATACCTCGCGCTCTGCACCGATGACCGCAATCCGCTCGATATCGCCGAGCAGGGCCATCTCGACTACATGATCCGCACGGCGATCGCTGCTGGTGTCGAGCCGCTGGCGATCTACCGGGCCGCCTCGATCTCCGCCGCCCGCGCCTTCGGCCTGCGTGACCGCGGCCTCGTTGCCCCGGGCTGGAGGGCCGACCTCGTCGTTGTCGACAGCCTGGAGAATTGCCGGGCGGAGATGGTCTTCTCGGCCGGCCGCCACGTCACCGATGCGCTCTTTGCCACCCGCAAGCCCGTCTCGCCTGTCGGCCTAGACAGCGTCAAGGCGCGGCCGGTCAATGCGGCCCACTTCGGCGTACCCGTTTCGGAAGGCGAGACGCCCGTCATCGGCGTCATGCCCGGCAAGATCATCACCGAGCATCGTCGCTACCGCCTGCCAGCCAGGGGCAACCAGACCACCGTCGATCTCGGCAATGACATCATCAAGGTGGCCGTCATCGAGCGTCACGGCAAGAACGGCAATCACGCCAACGGCTTCGTCCAGGGTTTTGGATTGAAGAAAGGCGCCATCGCCTCGACGGTCGGCCATGACAGCCACAATATCTGCGTCGTCGGCGTCAGCGAGGATGACATGGCGCTTGCGGCCAATCGTCTCGGCGAGATCAAGGGCGGCTTCGTCGTTGTCGAAGACGGCAAGGTCACCGGCGAGATCGCCCTGCCCGTTGCCGGCCTGATGAGCCTCGAACCCTATGAGGCGGTGCGCGACACGCTGCATCATCTGCGCAAGGCGGCCTATGCGCTGGGCACGACCCTGGAAGAACCTTTCCTGCAGGTCGCCTTCCTGCCCCTGCCCGTGATCCCACATTTGAAGATCTCGGACAAGGGAATGGTGGACGTCGATCGCTTCGCGCTGATCAGCTGACGACTGAGTTAGCTGATACGAGCGCAGAAGGCGTCAAGCGCGTCGAGCTGCACTGCCTTGATGCTGGCGACGGCTTTGAACCCGGGCATGGACAATGGAGCGCCCAGTACCATGCCGGCAGGAAGTTGAAACTCCGCAGGCTCACGCGTCAGATTGAAGACGAAGAGCAGTTTCTCGTCTCCCTTCTCACGCACGAAGGCGAGCAGATCCTGATTGCTGCCAACGAATTCCATGCTGCCGTCGACGAGCGCTGGATAGGTTTTCCGGAATTCCAGCGTACGCCGGTAATGATGCAGCACGGAGCTGTCATTGTTTTCCTGCGTGTCCACGGAAAGTGCTGCCTGCTCATAGGGCACCGGCAACCAGCTCTTTTCCGCGCTGGTAAAACCGGCATGCGCCTTGCCGGCCTCCCAGGGCATCGGCGTGCGGCATCCATCGCGGCCCTTGAAGGCCGGCCAGAAGCGAATGCCATAAGGGTCGCGCAGGTCTTCGAAGGCAAGCTCCGCCTCCGGCAGCCCCAGCTCCTCGCCCTGATAGAGGCAGATCGAACCGCGAAGTGCTGCCAGAACCGAAATCGCCAGCTTGGCGATAACAGGACGCTCCTCTTCTGTCAGCGCGAAACGGCTGACGTGGCGGTTGACGTCGTGATTGGAGAAGGCCCAGCAGACCCAGCCGTCCTTCACCATGCGCTGGAAGCTCTCGACACAGCCGCGGATATGATCTGCCGTGAAGTCCGGACCAAGCAGGTCGAAGGTGTAGCACATATGCAGTTTGTCGCCGCCGGTCGTGTAGGCCGCAACGGTCTTCAGCGAGCGCGCACCGTCGCCGACTTCGCCGACAGTCGTGCGCCCCTCATACTGGTCGAGCAATGCACGGAAGCGCTTGAGGAATTCGAGGTTTTCCGGTTGCGTCTTGTCGTAAAGGTGGTTCTGCATGCCATAGGGATTGCTGTCGGGCGCATCGAGGCCGGGCTGATCCGGGTCTGGCTGATGCGGCGGATTGTCTCGGAGCAGCTTGTCGCAGAAGTAATAATTCACCGTATCCAGCCGAAAACCGTCCACGCCGCGGTCGAGCCAGAATTTCACCGTCTGCAACAGCGCATCCTGAACCGGCTTGCTGTGAAAGTTCAGGTCCGGCTGCGAGGTCAGGAAGTTATGCTGGTAATATTGCCGGCGTACGCCGTCCCATTCCCAACCCGGTCCGCCGAAGATCGACAGCCAGTTGTTCGGCGCCGTCCCATCGGGCTTCGGATCGGCCCAGACATACCAGTCGGCCTTGTCGTTCATGCGACTGGAGCGGCTTTCCACGAACCACGGATGGCGGTCGGATGTGTGCGAAATCACCTGGTCGATGATGACCTTGATGCCGAGCCTGTGAGCTTCTGCCATCATCGCATCGAAATCGTCGAGCGTGCCGAAAATCGGATCGACGTCGCAATAGTCGGAGACGTCATAACCCATGTCGGCCATGGGCGATTTGAAGAAGGGGGAGAGCCAGATCGCATCGACGCCAAGGCTTGCGATATGAGAGAGGCGCCGGGTTATCCCCTTGAGATCGCCGAGCCCGTCACCGTTCGTATCCTGAAACGAGCGCGGATAGACCTGATAGATCACCGCACCGCGCCACCAATCCGCATTCCCGCCTGTCTGCAGCACCATTGACCACCGCCTCCTGCTTCATTTCGCCCGCAACACTAAAGGCGGCGAAGCAAAAAACAACAGCGCAATGGCGCATTTGGACTTGAATGACGGACGGTCGCGATCGGACAAAAGGGAGACGCTTATAAGCTTGTCCACACCCGAATGCTACCCACCGGTTTAGGGGTTGCAACGCCAAACCTTTGCGTTAAGGTGCCGTTGACCTGCACGTAACAGGTCAAATCGGGAACAAATGACTAAAGAAAAGGCGAAAAGCCTAGAAAGGTGGACCCAGTATGTCCTTTTTCACGAAAAAATTTCTCGCGTCTGCAATGGTTGGCTCATTGCTCGCATTTTCGGCCCACGCGGCCACGCTGAATATCCATAATGGTGGCGACCCCACCTCGCTGGATCCGCAAAAACTCTCCGGCGACTGGGAAAACCGTATTGCCGGCGACATCTTCGAAGGCCTCGTCACCGAAGACGCCAAGGACAACCCGGTTCCCGGCCAGGCCGAAAGCTGGACCATTTCCGCTGATGGCAAGGTCTACACCTTCAAGCTGCGTGACGGCATCAAGTGGTCCGATGGCCAACCGGTAACGGCCGGCGACTTTGTGTTCGCCTTCCAGCGCCTCATCGATCCGAAGAATGCGGCCGACTACGCCTATCTGCAGTTCACCATCAAGAACGCGGAAAAGATCAACAAGGGCGAGATCACCGATCTGAACGAGCTCGGCGTCAAGGCAATCGACGACAAGACGCTCGAGATCACCCTTGAAAACCCGACCCCTTATTTCATCAACGCCCTGATGCACTACACGGCCTATCCGCTGCCGAAGCATGTCGTCGAGGCCAAGGGTCAGGACTGGGTCAAGATCGGCAACATCGTCACCAACGGTCCGTACAAGCCGGTCGAGTGGGTCCCCGGTTCGCATGTCACGACCGTCAAGAGCGACCAGTACTACGGCGCCAAGGATGTGAAGATCGACGGCGCGAAGTTCTTCGTGCTTGAAGACCAGGAAGCCGCGCTGAAGCGCTACCGCGCCGGCGAATTCGACATCCTCACCGACTTCCCGACCGACCAGTACGAGTGGATGAAGAAGAACCTGCCTGGCCAGGCGCATGTCGCCCCCTTCTCCGGTCTCTACTACTACGTCATCAACTCGACCAAGCCGCCCTTCAACGACAAGCGCGTCCGTCAGGCTCTCTCGATGGCGATCAACCGCGAAGTCATCGGCCCTCAGATCCTCGGCACCGGCGAACTCCCGGCTTATTCCTGGGTTCCACCGGGCACGGCAAATTACGGCGAACCGGCCTACGTTTCCTGGAAGGACCTTCCTTACAAGGACAAGGTTGAAGAAGCCAAGAAGCTGCTGAAGGAAGCCGGCTTCGGCCCGGATCATCCGCTGACCACCGAGCTCAAGTACAACACCAACGACAACCACAAGCGTATCGCCGTCGCGATCGCCTCCATGTGGAAGCCGCTGGGCGTGAATGTCGAGCTCGTCAACGCTGAGACAAAGGTCCACTACGACCAGCTGCAGCGTGGTGAAGTGCAGATCGGCCGTGCCGGTTGGCTCGCCGACTACAACGATCCGGACAACTTCCTGAATCTGCTCGTCACGGGTGTCCAGATGAACTACGGCCGCTGGTCGAATGCCGACTATGACAAGCTGATCAAGGACGGCAACGCTCAGACCGATCTGACGAAGCGCGCCGAAATCTTCAAGAAGGCCGAACAGCTCGCGCTGGACGATTCCGCAGCACTTCCGATCTACTACTACGTCTCCAAGAACGTCGTCTCGCCTAAGATCGAAGGCTTCGTCGACAACGTTCAGGACATCCACCGCACCCGCTGGCTGTCCATCAAGGAATAAGGATGAAAGGCTCTTCCCGGTCCTCCCGGGAAGAGCCGCTCCACGATCATGATCAAATACGCTCTCCGTCGATTGCTGTCGACGATCCCTGTTCTGTGGATCGCCGTCACAGCTTGCTTTTTCGTTTTGCGCCTTGCCCCCGGCGGCCCCTTCGATGGCGAAAGGCCATTGCCGCCGGTGATCCTGAAAAACCTCGCGATCCACTACAATCTGGATAAGCCGCTCGTTCAGCAGTACCTGATCTATGTCGGCGACCTGTTGAAAGGCGACCTCGGCCCCTCCTTCGCGAGCGAGGACTTCACCGTCACCCAGCAGATCATGATCGGTCTGCCCTACACCTTCACCATCGGTACGGCAGCCTTCCTGATCGCCATCATCGTCGGCGTGGCCGTCGGCTGTCTTGGGGCGCTCTATCAGAACAAGGCACCGGACTATATTCTGGGTGCCCTCATTCTGGTGGGTGTCGTTCTTCCGAACTTCCTGATCGCGCCGATCATGCAGCTGATCTTCGGCATTCACCTCGCCTGGTTTCCGGTCGGCGGTTGGGGTGACGGTTCGATCAAATATCTCGTCCTGCCGATTGTCGTTCTGTCTCTGCCGCATGCCGGCCGCATCTCGCGCATCACCCGCGGTTCGATGATCGAGGTGATGAACCAGAACTTCATCCGCACCGCCAAGGCAAAGGGCATCGGTCCGCGCCTGACGGTCATGCGCCACGCGCTGAAGCCCGCCATGATGCCCGTCGTCTCCTATCTGGGCCCGGCGGCAAGCTACCTTCTCACCGGCTCGCTGGTTGTCGAAAGCATCTTCGGATTGCCCGGCATCGGTCGCTATTTCGTCAACGCAGCGCTGAACCGCGATTACGGCATGGTTCTCGGTACGGTCATCTTCTACATGGTGCTGATCGTGTTCCTGAACCTTCTGGTCGACATCGCCTATGCCTGGCTGGACCCGAAAGTGAGAAACAGATGATCCTCAATCCTGCAAAAAGAGAGCTGCTCGCAGCCGAGTTGCTGGAAGCGGAAGGCCTGGCTCCGGAAGGCCGCTCGCTGACGAAAGACGCGCTGCGCCGTCTCTCCCGTAACAAAGCGGCAGTCATCTCCATCGGCGTGCTGGTGCTGCTGATCCTCGCCGCCTTCCTCGGCCCGAACTTCATCCCCTTCAACTATGAAGACCCGGACTGGGCCGCCTTCCGCACCCCGCCCTCCTTCGAAAGCGGCCACTATTTCGGCACCGACCCGAACGGCCGCGACCTTCTCGCCCGCGTGCTCTACGGCACGCGCGTTTCGCTGGCCGTGGCGCTGACGGCAACCCTCGTCTCCGTCGTCATCGGCGTGCTCTACGGTGCGGTCTCCGGCTATATTGGCGGCAGGCTGGACTCCATCATGATGCGCTTCGTCGACATCATGTATGCGCTCCCCTATATCCTCTTCGTCATCCTGCTGATGGTCATCTTCGGCCGCAACGTCTACCTGCTCTTTGCGGCGATCGGCGCGCTCGAATGGCTGACCATGGCCCGCATCGTGCGCGGCCAGACCCTCTCGCTCAAGCACCGCGAATTCGTGGAAGCGGCCCGCGCCTCCGGTCAGAAGCCCTTCAAGATCATCACCAAGCACATCATCCCGAACCTCGTCGGCCCCGTCGTCATCTTCGCCGCCCTGACCGTGCCTGAGATCATCGCGACCGAGAGCTTCCTCTCCTATCTCGGCTTCGGCGTTCAGGAACCGCTGACCTCGCTCGGCACCCTTATTGCCGAAGGCACCGACGCCATGGAAAGCATGCCCTGGCTGCTGATTTTCCCGGCAAGCTTCCTCGTTGCCCTGCTGTTGAGCCTGCTCTTCATCGGCGACGGCCTGCGCGATGCGTTCGACCCGAAGGATCGATAGGATGACCCCAGAAAATCAAAAAGAAAAACAGAACGATATCCTTCTCGAACTGAAGGACTATTCGATCACCTTCGAAACGCCCGAAGGGCAGGTGAAGGCGGTCTCCAACATGAACCTGACGGTGCGCCGCGGTGAGCGCATCGCCATCGTCGGCGAATCCGGTTCGGGCAAGAGCCAGACCTTCCTCGGCATCATGGGCCTGCTCGCCAAGAACGGTAAAACGACCGGCCAGGCCCTGCTCGAAGGCAAGGACGTGCTGGCGCTTAAACCCCGCGAGCTCGACCATGTCCGCGGCAAGGATATGGCCATGGTCTTCCAGGACCCGATGACGGCGCTGAACCCGTCGCTCCGGATTTCCCGGCAGCTGACGGAACAGCTCGAGATCCACCGCGGCTTTACCGCCAAGGCGGCCTCTGCCGCGGCTCTGGAGATGTTGAAGCGCGTCGGCATTCCCGATCCGACACGCCGTTTCAACCTCTATCCGCACGAGCTTTCGGGCGGCATGCGCCAGCGCATCGTCATTGCCATGGCGCTGCTCACCAAGCCGAAACTGCTGATTGCGGACGAGCCGACCACCGCGCTCGACGTGACCATTCAGGCCCAGATCCTCGACCTCTTCAATGATCTGACGGCCGAGATGAACACGGCGCTTCTGATGATCACCCACGACCTCGGCGTCGTCGCGGGTCTCGCAGACAGGGTTGCAGTCATGTATGCCGGCCGCATCGTCGAGGAAGCTCCGGTCGACGAGCTCTTCGAAAACCCGGCCCACCCCTATACGGCCGCACTCCATGCTTCGATCCCGCGCCCGGACCAGGATGTCGACGACCTCGTCGTCATCCCCGGCCGCCCGCCGAACCTGCAGCACCTGCCGAAGGGCTGCAATTTTTCGCCGCGCTGTTCGCAGGTCCAGGACGATTGCATCGACCGACCGCCGCAGCTTCAACAGCAGGGCGCAAACCACTGTGCCGCCTGTTTCCATCCCTTCCCCCGCCGCGAGGAGTTGCTGGTCCATGGCTGAACGCTCGCTTCTGAGGGTCGAGAACCTGACGACCCAGTTCGAGATCCCCTCGAAATCCTTCTTCAAGCCGCCGCTGATGCTGACGGCCGTCAACAATGTCAGCTTCGATCTCGCCGAAGGCCGCACGCTTGGCATTGTCGGCGAATCCGGCTGCGGCAAGTCGACGCTCGGCCGCTCGATCCTGCGTCTTCTGAAGGCGCAGAAGGGCCGTATCCTCTGGCAGGGCCGCAACCTGCTCGATCTGACGGATGAGGAAATGCGTGCCGCACGCCGCGACATGCAGATCATCTTCCAGGATCCGATCGCTTCGCTCGATCCGCGCATGACGGTCGGCGACATCATTGCCGAGCCGCTCACCGTCTTCGAACCGAAGCTGACAAGGTCTCAGCGTCTTGAGCGCGTGCGGGAGATCATGACCGCCGTCGGTTTGGTGCCGGAAATGATCAACCGTTATCCGCACGAATTCTCGGGCGGTCAGGCGCAGCGCATCGGCATCGCCCGCGCTGTCGTCACCCGGCCGAAGCTCATCATCTGCGACGAGCCGGTCTCGGCTCTCGACGTGTCGATCCAGGGCCAGGTCATCACGCTGCTTCGCAAGCTGCGCAAGGAGTTCGGCCTGACGCTGATCTTCATCAGCCACGACCTCTCGGTCGTACGTCTGATCTCGGATGACGTGCTGGTGCTCTATCTTGGCAAGGTCGTAGAGGCCGGTGATTGCGCGACGGTCTTCGAACACCCGGCCCATCCCTACACGCAGGCGCTTTTCTCCGCGGCTCCGATCCCGGATCCCAAACTTGCGCGCCTGCGCAGCCGCATCCGCCTGCAGGGAGACCCGCCCTCGCCGCTCAATCCGCCGAAGGGCTGCGTCTTTTCGCCCCGCTGTTGGAAGGCAACAGATATCTGCCGCACCGAAATGCCGCCGACGGAAATGATCCGTCCCGGTCAGACAGCCGCCTGCTATCACATAGACCGGCCCTGATCTCCCATCTTCCATCGCCCTACATCGGGGCGATGGACTTTCCGCTCCGTGCGGCTTGTCTCATCTCAGCACTTCGCGTATCCGCAAGAACAGAAAAAATCCGGGAGGACGGCTTGAGCGGACGGTTTCTGTCGATCGGCGAATGCATGGTGGAGCTCTCGCAGGCGGGTGAAGGCCTGCTGCGGAAAGGCTTTGCCGGCGATACTTTCAACACCGCATGGTATGCTCGCGCCTGCCTGCCTTCCGCTTGGTCGGTCGATTATTTCACCGCGCTCGGCGATGATCCTATGTCCGACGAAATGGTCGCCTTCATGGGCAAGGCCGGTATCGGCACGGACCTCATCCATCGCATCAAGGGCAAGACGCCCGGCCTCTACATGATCAATCTCAGGAACGGCGAACGCTCCTTCAGCTACTGGCGCGACAGCTCCGCCGCCCGCAGCCTTGCCGCCGATCCTGACCGCCTGCGTGAGGCGGTGGAAAGTGCTGACGTCGTCTATTTCTCCGGCATCACGCTTGCCATCCTCTCCCATGACGACGCCGAGACGTTGCTGGCGGAAATCCGCCGCGCCAAGGCAATCGGCAAGTTCGTCGTCTTCGATCCGAACATCCGTCCCCGCCTCTGGTCGAGCTACGATGTGATGCACACGACGATTAGCGAAGGCGGCCGTGCCTCCTCGCTGGTCATGCCGAGCTTCGATGACGAGGCAGCCCATTTCGGAGACGCCTCCATCGACGCCACCATTGAGCGCTATCTTGCTCTTGGCGCCTCGCATGTCGTCGTCAAGAACGGCGCCGAAGGTGCAACGCTGAGCTTCGCCAACGAGAAAGCTTACGTGCCGGCGGAAAAGGTCAAAAAGGTCGTCGACACGACGAGCGCCGGCGACAGTTTCAACGGCGCATTCCTTGCTCATTATCTGGAGAACCGGGACGCCCCGGCAGCTGCTCGCTTCGGGGCAAAAATTGCCGCCCGCGTCGTCAGCGAGCATGGCGCACTCGTGCCGAAGGAAAAGCTCGGCCTCTGATACCGTTTTATTAAAGCCTGCGCATGTCGCTTATCGCTGGCCACGCGCAGGCTCGCCCCCGCCTAAGCGGTCATTCATCGTCGATCGCCAGATCAGGAATTGGGTTTCTTATCGTCGGTGCGAACGGCTTCGTCGTGATACCAGCAGCTGTCGAGCGCAGCGTCACACACATCAGCGGCCTCCCGCTCCATCATGCGAAAGCGCTCGAAGCGGTTCTGGGCCTGAACGGCCTTGATGGGAAACTGGTATATTGTCGCGGATTCACGGTGGAAACCGATTGCCATGAGATAGCCTTTCTTCAGCTCGGCCTATCAACATTCACGGTCTGTATAATAGCACAATGCACATAGTTTATGCAAATTGCACAAAATAGCAGCAATGTTGCAATTATGAACGATCGATGCAGCATTTCCTGATTAAGCGTGCGCTGATTTGTTTAAAACTTCATCCGTCAGCCTCAACGCCAGAATTTTCATCTGGTTCCAACGCGGAAGATGCTCATCTCAAAGCGGGATAGCCATATACCGGCTTCATTCGGCCTCCTGCCGTGCCTACTCCGAAATTGCGATGGCGGGATGATTCGTAAATTTTTTATGTCGATCGCCCGATCTGGCACGCTACGTGCTTTACATGAGACATCCCCCGGCGGGAGAGCGCACCCTTGCGTCTACTGCCTCAGGATTTGCTCAAGTTCGCAGCAGAGAGAGTCGCGATGACAAAGTATAAGCTCGAGTATATTTGGCTCGATGGGTACACCCCGGTACCGAACCTGCGTGGCAAGACGCAGATCAAGGAATTCGATAGTTTCCCGACGCTCGAACAGCTCCCGCTCTGGGGCTTCGATGGTTCGTCGACGATGCAGGCTGAAGGCCGCAGCTCTGACTGCGTGCTGAAGCCCGTTGCCATCTATCCCGATCCGGCCCGCACCAACGGCGTGCTCGTCATGTGCGAAGTCATGATGCCGGATGGCGTGACACCGCATGCAAGCAACGCCCGTGCGACCATCCTCGACGACGAGGATGCCTGGTTCGGCTTCGAGCAGGAATATTTCTTCTACGAAAACGGCCGTCCGCTCGGCTTCCCGGAGAGCGGCTACCCGGCTCCGCAGGGTCCGTACTATACCGGCGTCGGTTATTCGAATGTCGGCTCGGTTGCCCGCGAAATCGTTGAAGAGCACCTTGACCTCTGCCTCGCTGCCGGCATCAACCACGAAGGCATCAACGCCGAAGTGGCCAAGGGCCAGTGGGAATTCCAGATTTTCGGCAAGGGCTCCAAGAAGGCCGCCGACCAGATCTGGATGGCGCGCTACCTCCTGCAGCGCCTGACCGAAAAGTACGGCATCGACATCGAGTATCACTGCAAGCCGCTCGGCGACACCGACTGGAACGGTTCGGGCATGCATTGCAACTTCTCGACCAAGTTCATGCGCGAAGTCGGCGGCAAGGCCTATTTCGAAGCGCTGATGGCGCAGTTCGACAAGAACCTGATGGACCACATCAACGTTTACGGCCCGGATAACGACAAGCGCCTGACCGGCAAGCACGAGACCGCTCCGTGGAACAAGTTCTCCTACGGCGTTGCTGACCGTGGCGCTTCGATCCGCGTTCCGCACTCTTTCGTGAAGAACGACTACAAGGGCTACCTCGAAGATCGCCGCCCGAACTCCCAGGGCGACCCCTACCAGATCGCTTCGCAGGTTCTGAAGACGATCTCGGAAGTCCCGACTTCCGGCTTCGCTTCGGCTGCAGCCTAAGCTTTACTGCGGCGCCGACTTCCCCGTCGGCGCCGTTCCTTTTAAGGCGCAAACGCCTTCCGGCCATTCATCGCCGACATAATTGCTGGCCCCTGCCGCCGCAAGTTCCTGTAAATACTCGTACAGGGCTGTAATATTTCCATCACGCACTTCCGCCAAAATAAGAAAGCGGGAATCGCCATTCCGGAAACCCCGCCAGGGGTTGTGCGTTGCCAGAACTAAGCGACGCTGATGGAAATGGAAACATGCTGCAACGTCCGTCAAATTCATATAGCGGCGAAAGCTGGGCTAGTGCCGCAGCCGCTGGGGCCGTGCCGGAGCGGCTTGTGATCGTCACCGATGCCTGGCATCCCCAGGTCAATGGCGTCGTCCGTTCGATCGAGAACACCAATCGCGAACTGGCCAGGATGGGCGTCGAAGTCTCGATGGTGACGCCCGAGCGTTTCGCCAGCATCCCCTGCCCCACCTACCCCGAGATCCGCCTGTCGATCGCCTGGTACCGCCGCGTCGCCCGCGAGATCGAAAAGCACAATCCTTCCTACGTCCACATCGCGACTGAAGGCCCGCTCGGCCTGTCGGCGCGGCGCTGGTGCATCCGCAAGCGCATGCCCTTTTCCACCAGCTACCACACCCGCTTTCCCGAATATGTGTCGGCTCGCCTGCCGATCCCCGAAAGCTGGCTCTACGCCTTCGTACGCTGGTTCCATAATGGTGGCGCCGGCTGCATGGTGGCGACGCCCAGCCTTGCCCGCGAACTGTCTGCCAAGGGGCTCAAGAACCTGATGCCCTGGAGCCGCGGCATCGATGCCGCGCAATTTCATCCGATGCCGCAGGAGGAAAAGCCCTTCGGCCTTCCCCGGCCGATTTTCATGACGGTCGGCCGCGTGGCACTGGAAAAGAACCTGCCGGCCTTCCTGGATCTCAATCTGCCCGGTTCGAAAGTGGTGGTAGGCGACGGCCCCGCACGCGCCGAACTCGAAGAACGCTATCCGGATGCGCATTTCACCGGCGTGAAATTCGGCGAAGAACTGGCAAAGGCCTATGCGCAGGCCGATGTCTTCGTCTTCCCGTCGCTGACGGATACGTTCGGCAATACCATTCTGGAAGCGCTTGCATCAGGCGTCCCGGTCGCGGCCTATCCCGTTACCGGCCCGCTGGATATCATCGGCGAAGAAAGCCTTGTCGGCGCGCTGGACGAGAACCTGCAGACTGCCTGCATTGCTGCCCTCTCCAGCTCGCGAGAGAAGGCACGCGAGCTTGCCATGCAATATTCCTGGGAAGCGGCGACGCTGCAATTCATCAATAATATCCGCGCCGCCAACGGCGTTATCACGCCGAAATGGAAGAAGGCTTGGCAGTATGCCACCAAATCCCTTCCAAGAAGAAAGCCCGGCGAACCTGCCGGGCCTCTTCCATCCGCTGATTGACCCTTACTTGTGAAGAGCAGCCCGAAGCGTATCGTTGGCGACGGAGATGGCGCCACGGACGGCCGGCGTTTCGGCAATCGCATTCAAGAGCACGAAGTCGTGGATCGTGCCGTTGTAGCGGATCGACGTGACCTTCACGCCGGCCTGAGTGAGCTTGCGGCCATAGGCCTCGCCTTCATCGCGCAGCACGTCGTTTTCGTCGGTGATGATGAGCGCCGGCGGCAGGCCGTTCAGCTGCTCGAGTGACGCCTGCAGCGGCGAAGCGGTCGGATCCTTGCGCTTGGCCTCGTCCGGCAGATAGGCATTCCAGAACCACTTCATGGCCTCCCTGGTCAGCCACGGGCCATTGGCGAACTGGTTGTAGGAGCCAGTGTCGAAATTAGCGTCGGTGACGGGGTAGAACAGAACCTGCTGGTCGATAGCAGGACCGCCACGCTCCTTGGCAAGCAGCGTCACGACGGCTGCCATGTTGCCGCCGACGCTATCGCCAGCAACGGCAAGGCGGCTGGCATCGACATGGAATTCCTTGGCATGATCGGCGACGTACTTCGTCGCGGCATAAGCCTGTTCAATGGCGATCGGGTAACGGGCTTCCGGCGAACGATCGTAGTCGACAAAGACGACGGCAGCCTTGGCGCCGTTGGCAATTTCGCGCACCAGCCTGTCATGTGTATCGGCATCGCCCAATACCCAGCCGCCGCCATGGAAATACATGATTACAGGCAGTGTGCCCTTGGCGCCCTCAGGGCGTACGATGCGCAGCTTGACACTGCCCGTCGGGCCGACCTTGATCACCTTATCCTCTTCCTGGGCCGCCAACTTCTTGACGTCGCCCTTCTGGGCGCCGGCGAGAATGTTGCGGGCATCGGCGGGCGAGAACGTGTAGATCGGCTTGGAGCCGGCCAGGCTATCGATGAATTTCTGCGTTGTCGGTTCCAGTACCGGATCGGCAAACGCTCCAATGGCGGAAGCTGCCAGGATTGCTGCTGCGGAAACTGCGGTCTTGATCGTCGACATTGTCGTGTCCTCTTGGGTTCGTCGCGTTCGTCCTGAACACAGTTTTTATATCGCACACGACTTATTATCGTGCGACTATAATTCTTGCATAGCTGCCATGCGCTAAAAGCGGCTACGATTATTTATCGCGCGATATAAAATTTGACGATTTTGGAGAACGCATCATGTCGGACCAGCTGAAACTCGACACCTTCATCTGCTTTGCCGTCTATACGACAAGCCACGCTTTCAACCGCGTCTATAAGCCTCTGCTCGACAAGCTCGGCCTCACCTACCCCCAATATCTGGCGATGGTCTGCCTCTGGGAGGAAGACGGCCAGACCGTCGGCGGCCTCGGTGAAAAGCTCTTCCTGGAATCGAGCACGCTGACCCCTCTCCTCAAGCGCCTGGAAACAGCAGGCTACATCCGCCGCGAACGCAGCAGAGAGGACGAGCGTGTCGTCGTGCTGCACCTGACGGAAGAAGGCAAGCGGCTGAAGGAAAAAGCCGAGACCGTACCGGGCTGCATCATCGACGCAAGCGGCCACGACGCGGATCAGCTTGTCCGGCTACAGGCAGAGATCGTCGCGCTGCGGGAAGCACTGAATAAGAGCGCGGCTTGAGGGCTACCGGCGCGTCCGGCAAACCCACTCTGGCCCAAGCGGTAAGGCGACAACAAGAAGCGGGCTAGGTCCGCCTCTTCTTGCCCTCAAACGGATTGTCCGGCGACCGGTAATGGATCCGGATCGGTACGCTCGGCATGTCGAAATCCGCCCGCAACCCGTTGATCAGATAGCGCGTATAGGATTCCGGCAGGGCATCCGACCGGGTACAGGACACCATGAAGGCCGGCGGGCGCGCCTTTACCTGCGTCATATATTTGAGCTTGATGCGGCGACCGGAAACGGCCGGTGGCGGATGCTGGACCTGCTGCTGCTCCAGCCAGCGGTTGAGCTTGGCAGTGGAGATGCGTTTGTTCCAGACACGGTCAGTGTCGATGATCGCCTGCATAAGCTTGTCGAGCCCCCAGCCTGTCTGGCCGGAGATCGGCACCGCGCGGATGCCGCGCGCCTGCGGCAGCAGTCGGTCAGTCTTTTCGCGCAGGTCCGCCAGCACAGCCTGACGATCCTCGATCATATCCCACTTGTTGAAAGCGAGCACAGCCGCACGGCCTTCGCGCAGCACGAGGTCGACGATATGCAGATCCTGCTTTTCGAACGGGATCGTCGCGTCGAAGACGATGACGACGGTCTCGGCAAAGCGGATGGCGCGCAACCCATCGGCAACGGAAAGCTTTTCCAGCTTCTCGATCACCTTGGCCTTGCGGCGCATGCCGGCCGTATCGAACATCTTGATAGTACGTCCGCGCCAATCCCATTCCACGGAGATGGAATCGCGGGTGATGCCGGCTTCCGGGCCTGTCAGCAGCCGGTCTTCGCCGAGGAAGCGATTGATCAGCGTCGACTTGCCGGCATTCGGACGACCGACAATTGCCACGCGCAGCGGCTTGGTGTCGTCATAGGCAGGCTCTTCGTCTTCTTCGCCCTCTTCACCGGTCGGCTGCGGCAGATCGACGTCGGTGACGGCAACATCGTCTTTCGACGGATAAGCGACATCCTCGCCGAGAGCGGCAACGATGGCGTCGCGCAGATCGAGCATGCCCTGCCCATGTTCGGCCGAAATCGGCACGGGTTCGCCAAGCCCCAGCGAATAGGCATCGTAGAAACCGCTGTCGGAACCGCGCGCCTCAGACTTGTTGGCAACCAGCACGACCGGCTTGCCGCGACGGCGCAGCATCTCGCCGAGCGCCGTATCGACTGGCGTCAGACCGGTTTTAGCATCGACGACGAAGAGCGATAGATCAGCCTCGTCGATTGCCGTTTCCGTCTGCTGGCGCATGCGGCCCTGCAGGCTCTCATCCGTCATCTCTTCGAGGCCTGCCGTATCGACAATTGTAAAACGCAGGTCGATAAGCCGCGCTTCACCCGGACGGCGGTCGCGGGTCACGCCGGGCGTGTCATCGACAAGCGCAAGCTTCTTCCCGACCAGTCGGTTGAAAAGCGTCGACTTGCCGACATTCGGGCGTCCGACGATGGCGACCGTAAAACTCATTATTTTCCCTTAAGCTCAGCCCTGCGCGGCGGGCGCCTTGCCGGATGCGGTGATGAGATCAAGCATCATATGGGCACGATTGGCAACACCGCGCGGGCTGTCCACATCGTCGACGATCGACTGGAACCACTGACGTGCCTGCGCCATGTTGCCGGCCTTGTAGGCGGCAAGACCGAGCGCCTCACGCGCCGAATGGCGGAAGGCATTGCCCGGTACGGCCATTTCCTCGACGGCGGCAGAAACCTGTTCGTAGGTGCCGTTTTCGATCAGCAGCCAGCCGGCGCGCATCTTGGCGGCATCCTGCACGGCAGCCGGAACGGACGTGTCCTTGGCAATGGACTGGAAGGATGCAATCGCACCGGCATTGTCGCCCTTCTGCGACTGGACAGTCGCGGCGCGCATGCGCGCCAGGACCGGGTAAGCGCCGTGGCCTTCCTTCTCCAGCTTGTCGAGAGCGGCCAGCGCCTCGTCAGTCTTGTTCTCGTCGGCAAGCTTCATCGCCGCCAGGAACTGGTCGCCAGCGCCGGAGGACGCGTTGCTGTCCCAATATTCATAGGCGACCTTGCCGATGGTTCCGAGAACGATAAGAACGGCAATGGCAATGATATAGCGGCCAAACCGGCGCACCGCGCCCTTCATCTGGTCGGAACGCAGTTCCTCATTGACTTCACGAATGAAGCTATCGTCGTTGAATGCCATTCTCGTCTCCGGCCGCGGATACCCATATACAATGCAAAACGCACATTGTCGGGCCTTCTACTCCATTTTGCAGCAGTTGTAAGGGGGATATCGCAGAATCGTCACGAAGCAAGCATCGGTAGCGGCGCGACACCGATCAGCCATTCGTGAACACGCCAGATCATCAGCGCCCAGACGACCACGCCGATGATGACGGCATAGATGTCATATTTGGCCGAAACGAAAACCGGCAGCGTGATCTCGCCGCGGCGCTGGCGCCGCTTCAGCGAAATGCGCACCACCACGCCCCAGGCAAGGAATGCAGCAAAGAGCAGCACCGAATAGGCCTCGCCGTTCGACAGAAGATGGGCAAGCGCCCAGATCTTCACCGACAGAACGATCGGATGTTTCGTCTTCGTCTTGATATAACCGGCAGGCAGGAAACCGGCAACGAGACAGATCACTGCAATCAACATCAGGGTGACGGTGAGATGCGCCATACCCATGGGTGGATTGTAAAGCATGCCGATCGGTTCGCTGCGAGCAACGCCAAAGGCATAGATCACGAAGATCAGCGTCAGAATGCTGGCAATCGAGTGGAAGGCGATCCAGGCGGGCTTGCCCACCCTGTCAATCATCGCCTGCCGGAAGCCCGGAACGACGACGCGGATCAGATGCAGGCCGAGGAAGAGAATGAGGCTGAGGACGAGCAGAGCCATGATGATCTGGTTTTCCTATTTTGACGGTCAGCAATGAATTACCGGCAGACGGCGAAAAATGCCAGCAAGACCGTAGCTTCGCCGCATTTCTGTAACAGGAAAACCGCAATGCAAATTGTCGCGGTGCCCATGTTTCGTTCTATTTTTTCTGCCTCCCTCGCCCTCTCCTTGATTTTTCCGGCTGTTGCTGGCGCCGCCGACAAGCCGAAACAGCTCGTCATCATTTCCTTTGACGGCGCGCACGACAATGCGCTCTGGCAGAAGAGCCGTGAAATGGCGGCGAAGAACGGCGCACATTTCACCTATTTCCTATCCTGCACCTTTCTGATGAATCAGGACGCGAAGCAGGCTTACCAGGCCCCTCATCAGAAACGCGGAAAATCCAATGTCGGCTTCGCACAGAGCGACGACGAAATCCGTGAACGCCTCGGCAATATCTGGCACGCTCACCTCGAGGGCCATGATATTTCCAGCCATGCTTGCGGCCATTTCGACGGCCGGCAATGGAGCGAGGCGGACTGGTCAGCCGAATATGCGACCTTCAAACAGACGCTGAAAAACGCCTGGAAAAGCGTCGGCCTGGAAGAGCCAGCCGGCTGGCAGGATCTCGTCGACCACGGCATCAGGGGGTTTCGCGCCCCGTACCTTTCGACCGGCGGCGGCGCGGACATGATCGCAGCCGAGAAGAGGGCCGGTTTTACCTATGATGCGAGCCTCGTTACCAGGGGGCCGGCCATGCCGGTCGAGGAAGACGGCGTCATACGCTTCGGCCTGCCGCTCATCCCTGAAGGTCCGGGCGAAAAGCCCATCATCGGAATGGATTACAATCTCTTCGTCCGCCACTCCAAGGGCGAGGAGGATGCAGCAGACACCGCCGCTTTCGAAGAGCGTGCCTACGCCGCCTTTAAGGAAGCCTTCGACAAGCAATATACCGGCAGCCGCATTCCCCTGCAGCTCGGCTTCCACTTCGTGGAAATGAACGGCGGCGCTTATTGGCGCGCGCTCGACAGGCTGGTCAGCGACGTTTGCCACAGATCAGATGTTGCCTGCGTCAGCTATTCCGAAGCGATCCCCATGATCGAGGCCCGTGGCAAGCTGCAGGAGAACTCCGGGTTGTAAGGCGCACTTACCGCTCAAACTGTTGGATATCAAAAACCACCTGCACCTATTGATTGCATCGAGCCTGCACTTCGATAAGCATTACCTCACAAATGCGCGGCAAGCATGGGAGGTAACGTCATGACATTTATTGAGAACCCGGAGTGCCTGGCTGACAAGGACGAATTTCCCGCTTGTGAAACTGGCTTTTTCACTTGGGATATCGTTGCGAACCTCCTCTATGGCGACGGAGCGGTCGCTGAAATGTTCGGACTTGATTCCGCGGAAACGGCAAGTGGCCTTCCACTCGAAGCCTATGTCGCCCGTATCCATCCGGAGGATCAGCCGGCCGCAGCCAAGATCATCCATGATACAATCCTGACGCAGGAGCCGGAGCAACAGAGCTACCGCGTACGTCGCGCCAACGGCACCTTCCATCAGGTCATGGCATTTGGGCGGTGCTTCCGCAACAAGAACGGCATTCCGTCTCTTTACGGCGGCATTGTCTTTCCTCTTCCCGAGGAAGCGCCAGTGGCTACACCGCTGCTCGACCATTGCCTGGCGGCCTACGATATTGCCATCAGGGAAGGCAACAGGGCCGTCGCCGACCATATTCTGGAGGCATTGATGGATATGGACCGGAAAAATACGGGCTGTACGCGCCCGAACTGACGATCCTCGTCGGATCCCCAAAAGAAAAGGGCCACCGAAGCGGTGGCCCTTATTCCTGTGATCAGCCGTCGACGTGGACAACACCGGCCTCGC
The DNA here is from genome assembly GCF_056398505.1 of Rhizobium sp. 01T437. Lineage (NCBI taxonomy): Bacteria > Pseudomonadati > Pseudomonadota > Alphaproteobacteria > Hyphomicrobiales > Rhizobiaceae > Rhizobium > Rhizobium sp. 01T437. The sequence goes on along the minus strand of NZ_JBFTPM010000002.1, from coordinate 367,161 downwards.
GCTCCAGGTAGCGCTGGTCGATATCAGGCAGCGGCTCGTTGTCGATTGCCGCCTCGAAGGCCTTGAGACGCTTGTGGATGGAGAGCAGCTCGATGATCGTAGACCAGGAGTTTACCAGGTATTGGAAAGAATTGCTGACCTGGCCGAAAGCGGTCGCGATCTGTTGGAAGATACCGTACGTGATGGCGCCGGCGACGAGGGTGGGCGCCATAAAGAAATAGACGAAAAGATTGTCCGCCTGCAGATAAAACGAGCGGGCGACGTTAAAATACATGTAGTGAAAGTAGAGCGTGAAATAGTTTTTCCGCACCCTTGAGAACAGTTCCTGAACCGTCGGCGGCTGCGCCCGGTCCGCATGATCTTCGCCATAGACCAGTTCCTTGCGGTAGGCGGCCTCAACGCGCTGGTTCTTGAAGTTCAGACCAGGCAGCTTGATACCCGCGGCAGCAAGCAGAACGGTACCGAAGGCCGACCAGAAGATAGCCAGCCAGAAGAGAGAGTTTGGCACTTCCCCCAGAAACGGCAGGGTCGTTACGTAATGTGATAGCGCCAGCATGATCGGCAGGAAGACGACCAGCGTCATCACTGAATTGATCAGGTTGATGCCGAGACCTTCCAGCGTGGTGGAAAAACGCATCGTGTCTTCCTGCACACGCTGCGATGCGCCTTCGATATGACGAAGCTTTTCCCAATTCGCCATGTAGAAATTGTTCATCGCGGTTCGCCAGCGGAAGATGTAGTGGCTGGTGAAAAAGTCGGTCATGATCGATACGAACATGGCGAGGAAGGCGATCTGTGCAAAGATTAGAAACAGATCATAGAAGTTATCGACAGTTATACCCGGCTTCTTCGCCAGCGCATTTTGCAGCAGATCACCGAACGGCCGGCGCCAGTTGTTGATAACAACCGAAATCTGCACGCTGAAATAGGTCACGAAGATGATAAGCGCCGAGCCCCAGATGGACCAAATCTTCCACGGATGCCTGAGCGCCTTCAGATGCCACGCACCACAGAAGATCAGCGCAGCCAGGAAGAAATACCCATAAAACCAGAGGTTTTCCGGCAGCAGGAAGAAAGAGAGATCGATCGGCTGCTGCTCTTCAGGAACCGGTGCAAAACCGAGGGAAGCACCAAGACCGGCGGCGAAGAAATACCAGCCGAAAATTGCGGCCAGCGTCCAGACTACGAGCGAAGTAAAGAACGCCTTTGGCTGGGGAAAGAAGGAATGGAACACGGGAGGATTTGCTTTCCTGAACTGGAGTCACGGAAGAGTGGCGAACCACTGATTGCCCGGAAATTAAGGCAGTTCGAAGAAAGCGGCAATGGGTTCAGCCCATTGTTACGCACTTGTAACCACTTAAGGGATTTTCTTCATCACAGGCATGACGAGTAGTGCGCAGAAAACCAGCACGATGGCAGCAATAATGGTCGGCAGCACGAAATTTCCGGTTGCCTCGGCGATCCATCCAGCAACGACTGGGCCGATAATCTGGCCGACACCGAAGGCGGCGGTCATCAGCGCCAGGATGCGGCGCGGGCTTTCGGGTGAGAGCCGGCGACCGATCTGCAATCCATAGGCGGTGATGGCAAGGAACGTCGCGCCGAAAAGCGCGCCGCCGATCAATGGTGCCACCGAATGCGGCAGTTCGACCGTTGCGAGCACGCCGATCGCCTCGATGATGAGCGCCGCGACATAGACGCCGCCAAGGCCGAGCGAGCGCACGAAAGGCTTCCAGATGAACAACGCGACCGTCGCCATCAGCCCCGCTATGAACCAACAGAGGAACTCGACGATCGGCCCGGACGCGCTCGCGCGGGCGATGGCGACGAGGAACGTGGCGGTAATGACATAGCCGAAGCCAAACAAGCCATAGGACAGTGTCAGCAGCACCATCGGCCGGCTCCAGATCAGCGCAGGCTCCTTCACCTGCCCCGTGTGCACAGGAGCCTTCGGCAGCAATGACCAGACGATAACGAGGCTGACCAGGCAGAAGAGCGCTCCACCGATCCAGTCCGCGCGCCAGCCGCCGGCCGCATCGTCAAAGACATAGCCGAGCGCAAGCACCATGACGGAGGAAATCGCAATCCCCGCCCCCGGCCCGCCAAAATGCGTCGCCTGAACGTGATCATTGCCTGCAGCAGCACCGTGGCTTAGCACGATTGCCGAACTGAAGACCAGCGTGAAGGCGCTCGCCACGCCCGCCAGGAAGCGGATGACGGCAAAGAGCAAGACTGAATCCGTCGCTGCCATGGCGGCCAGCAGGATTGCAGTCGCAAGCAAGGAAAGAAGCGCCACCAGCCGCTCGCGCCCCGCCGCCCAGCCATAGGCGGCAAGAACGGCGCCAACCAGATAACCGACGAAATTGGCGGAAGCGATGAAGCCCGCATCGGCGGCCGAAAGCGGCACGCCGACCATCATGCCAGGCAAGATCGGCGTGAAGGAAAAGCGCCCGAAGCCCATGGCCGCCGCCATGGCGACGGCGCCTGCAAGCGCTGCGGTGAGGAGATTGACCGGGCGGTCGTTATTCGGAGCCAACATTGCCCGTTTATCGCGCTGCAACATGGGTGCCACAAGTGAGTAATTCTGATGGGTGCTTCAATTTCGCAACAGATTTTTCGCGCTCACCTCTTGAACGACATATCTTACGATATATGTTTTACGACATAGTGAGCGATACATCAGATATAAAGGAGCATGTCATGAGAGGTTTTCGAGGTGGTTTCGTCGGTGAGGCGATGCGCATGGGAATGGGCCGTAGGTTTTCCGCAGGCGAACTGCAGACGATCCTGCTGGCGCTTCTGGAAGAGCGTCCCAGCCACGGCTATGAGCTGATCAAGACGCTGGAAGAGCGCTCCGGCGGCTTTTACGTGCCGAGCCCAGGCGTCATCTATCCGGCACTGATCTATCTGGAAGAAACCGGACTGGCCGAAGTCGAAAACGACGGCGCAAAGAAGCTCTACAAGATCACCGAGGCCGGCCGCCAGAAGGTGGAAGATAACCGCGCGGCGATCGACGAGACGCTTGCCAAGCTGGAGCGCATTGCCGAGGGCATGGCCTTCGTCAACCGCATGTTCGACCCAGACCAGCCGCAGGGTGGCCATGGCAGAGGTGGCGGTGGCCGCAGCCAGCACCGCCGCGATCATGAGGACGATGAGTTCGGCCGCGACCACAGCAACGTACATGCCGCACGCCAGTTGCTGCGCTCAGCGCTACGCATGCGCCATCCTTGGTCGGCAAGCGAAGCCGTCAGGATATCAGGCATATTGGAGCGCGCTGCCATGGAGATCCTGCAGGGCGGCAAGACCGACCCGCAGCAGGACTAATCTCACCCGACGAGGACGGCCTAAATCGCCGCCCTCGTCAGCTTTCGGTTTTCAATAGACCGCCCGCAAGGCATCGGAACGCTTCGATGACCTTTGCCAGATAAGGATGAGGATCATTCTCTGCGGCGATCCAGAGTGCCGCATTGAGCGCCGCCCCATTGAGCAGGCGGGCGGCGGCCTCTGCATCGACTGACTTGACCGTGCCTTCATCGATCAGCGCCTGGATGGTCTGCGTTGTCGTGCGAAGGCAGGCATTCTGGCTCGGCCATTGCGAGGGATCTCCCAGCACCGCCGGCCCGTCGAGCAGCATGATGCGCTGAATTTCCGGCTCCAGCGACATCTCGATATAGGCGGTATATTCCGCCAATAGCCCGAGCCAGCTCGTCTCCGCCCGATCGCGCTCGATGCGCAACCGTTCCACCATCTCGCCATCGATCTGGTCGATGACGGCCTGCAGCAGGCCCTTTTTGTCTCCGAAATTATGATAGAGCGCGCCGCGCGTCAGACCGACATCGGCGGTCAAGTCGTCCATGGAGGCTGCCGCATAGCCTTTGACTGCGAAAGCCTTCCGGGCCGCATGGATAAGCTTCGCCCTCGTCTCCTCCATCATCTGTGCCCGGGTTTTTGCGGCCATTACTATCTCCAAAACTCACATACGCCCCGTATGTGTATTGACATACGCGGCGTATCTCATGATATATCCACATACGGAGCGTATATCAATTGCGGCTCCGCGTAACGGGCCAACCCCGCACCCATAAAGGCCTCACCTCTCTCGACGAACGCAAGTTCGGCGATCGGTATCCTTTTGTCTGAACAGGAGTAAAACAATGACCAAGCGCAATGCGATTTTCCCCGCCGGCCGGCAGGCGCTCTATGAGATCAACCGCTATTCGGCGGCAATCCGCTCCGGTGACCTTCTCTTCGTCTCCGGCCAGGTCGGCAGCCGCGAAGACGGTTTGCCCGAGCCCGATTTCGCAAAGCAGGTACAGCTTGCCTTCGATAATCTGAAAGCCGTGCTGAAAGCTGCCGGCGCTACGTTCGACGACGTCGTCGACGTCACGACCTTCCACACCGATCCCGAGGCACAGTGGCCGGTAATTTCGGGCATCAGAATGAAGGAAATCGGCGAGGCGCCCTACCCGAACTGGACGGCCGTCGGCGTGAACTGGCTGGCCGGCTTCGATTTTGAGATCAAGGTCATCGCTCGCCTGCCGCAGGCCGCCTGACGCAGACATGAGCGTCGCGCATGAAGCGCGCGGCGCTCTACGAAATCTTCATGACCTCAAGTTCCTGATCGCCGACCGCAACGACGTCGCCGACGGCCTTGCCCATGAGAATCCGGGCGACCGGCGAGACATAGGAAATCGACCCAGCTTTCGGATCGGCTTCATCCTCTCCGACGATGCGATATGTCTGGACCCGCCCATCATCGCGGCTGAAGGTTACAGTGCTTCCGAAGGCAACAATTTCAGTCGAAGCCGGAGCAGGAACGAGCTGGGCTGTGCGGACGCGCTCGACAAAATAACGCAGATCACGCAGGGGATTTGCTGCCTGCCGCCGCCGCTCATTCACATCTTCGATCGTGCTCGCAGCCTCATAGGCTTGCCGCGCTTCCTGCACTTGCAGTTCCAGCGCCTTTAGCCCTGCATCAGTCACGAGATTTGGATGAGGCGAAATCGTGCGATCTGGCAGCAGCGTTTCCGCTGCGGTTTCGGCACTTTCTTCCTTGGTGAAGGCAACAGCCATCTCGACCTCCAACAGTGAAGGGCGTTGCCCCTCAAGCCGCCAATGTCAGAATAATCGGCCCGTTGCGGGTTGCAACCACGGTATGTTCATACTGCACCGTCGGGGCCTTGGGATCGGCATAAAGCGTCCAGGCGTCATCTCCACCTTCTGCCCATGTTGCGCCGAGCGACAGGAAAGGTTCGACGGTAAAGACGAGGCCTTCCGTCATCATGCGCCGTTCGGACGGATCGGGCCAGGTGGAAAGCTCGGCCGGCTCCTCATGCAGCGAACGGCCGACGCCGTGGCTGGCGAGATTGGCGACGAGCGTATAGCGGTTCTTCTGTGCGAAGGCACCGACGGCGTTGCCGATCTTCGCCAGCGGCTCGCCAGCCTTGATCTGGTTGAGACCGACCCAAAGCGCCCGCTTGCCGTCCCGGCAGAGCCTCTCGATCCTTGATTTGACCGGCGGCATGGCGAAGGAAGCGCCGGTATCGGCAAAGAAGCCGTCCTTTTCCGCCGAAACATCGATATTGACGAGATCGCCCGGTCGGATGACCCGCGGCCCGGGAATGCCGTGGGCAATTTCCTCGTTGACGCTGATACAGGTCGCGCCCGGAAACTGGTAGCAGAATTCCGGAGCGGAACGCGCGCCGGCATCTTCCAGCACCTTGCGGCCGATCTGGTCGAGTTCCAGCGTCGTCATCCCCGGCTCCATGGCCGCTGCCATCACCTGTATGGCATTGGCACAGATGCGGCCGATATCCTTGAGCTTGGTAAGTTCTTCGTCGTTCTCGATAACCATAGACCGTTCCGGATTTTACCCGAGAGCGACAGGCTCTGCGTCAAGCGGTGGCTTTCGCGCCTTCGGCAGCCTCAGTCAATGCCTTTCTGACGATCGGCGCCACTTTTGTACCGTAGAGCTCGATGCCGCGCATGATCTGGTCATGCGGCATCAGCCCGATCGCCATCTGCAGCAGGAAGCGGTCGTTGCGGAAAACCTTGTGGGCGGCAATGATCTTCTCGGCCACCACTTCCGGATCGCCGAGGAAGAGATTGCCGCTCGGGCCGCGCGACATGTCGAAATGCGCCCGGCTCGTCGGACCCCAGCCGCGCTCGCGGCCGATGCGGTTCATCACCTCGGATTGCGGGCCGTAGAACTGGTCGGCCGCGGCCTCCGTCGTATCGGCAATGAAACCATGGACGTTGATGCTGGTCTTCAGCTTCGCCGCATCCTGCCCTGCCCGGCGGGCAGCCTCCCGATAGAGATCCAACAGTGGCGCAAATCGCGGATATTCGCCGCCGATGATGGCAAGCGCCACCGGCAGGCCGAGCGCACCGGCGCGAGCGACGGACTGCGGCGTACCACCCACCGCGATCCACAGCGGCAGCGGATCCTGCAGCGGCCGCGGATAGACGCCGCGTCCCTGGATCGGCGCGCGAAGCTCGCCTTTCCAGTTGACGACCTCGTTATCGCGCAAGGCCAGAAGAAGATCGAGCTTCTCCTCGAAGAGCTGGTCGTAGTCTTCTAGGTTATAGCCGAAGAGCGGGAAGGATTCGATGAAGGAGCCGCGCCCCGCCATGATTTCGGCACGACCGTTGGAGATCAGATCGAGCGTCGCAAACTGCTGGAACACCCGCACCGGATCGTCGGAGGAGAGAACCGTGACGGCGCTGCTGAGCCGAATATTCTTCGTCTTCGCCGCAGCAGCAGCCAGCGCAACCACCGGTGCCGAGGCCACATAATCTGGCCGATGATGTTCGCCGAGCCCGAAGACATCGAGCCCGACCTGATCGGCAAGCTCGATCTCCTCGATCAGATGCTTGATCCGCTCGGCCCCCTCCACCCCCTTGCTGCGGGACGGGTTGGGATTGACGTCTGCGAATGTATAAAGGCCCAGTTCCATGGTCGGCATCCTGTTTGACTTGCCCCTGAGATAAGGTCCGGCAGGGCTTGGAGCAAACGGAAATTCTGGAACGGATCGTTCGATAAAGTTGATAGCCGCGTCAGGCGGACGACTCCCGGGTATCGATGATTTCGATGCCCATTCACTGAGATCGCAAGACGCGGTATCCCATGGACACACAGCTTACTTTACCACCGACTGCCCCGCCTCTTCCTGCATCTTGTCGATCTGCCGGCGGATATGGGCCGCTTCCGCAGCCGAATGGGCAAGCGCAATCGCACGGTCGAAGGCGATCCGTGCCTGGGCGACACGGCCAAGCTGCTTCAAGAGATTGCCGTGCAGGCCGTGATAATAGAAGTAACCGTCGAGCTTTTCGCCGAGCGGCTCCATGAGGTCGAGCGCCGCCTGCGGGCCATGAAGTTTGGAAATGACGACAGCGCGGTTCAGCGTCACGACAGGTGAAGGCTGGACACGTTCGAGCGCACGATAAAGCAGATCGATTTCCACCCAGTCTGTATCCTCGGCGCGTTTGGCACGGGAATGAACGGCGGCGATTGCCGCCTGCAACTGATAGGGACCGGGCTTGCGGTGACGCAGCGCCTTGTCGAGCAGTGCCAGCGCCTCGTTGATGAAGGGCTGGTTCCAGAGCGAGCGGTCCTGATCCTCGAGCAGCACGATCTCGTCTTCGGCACTGAAGCGTGCCTGCCGGCGGGAAATCTGCAGCAGCATCAGGGAAAGCAGCCCCATCAGTTCCGGCTCAGCGGGGAAGATGTGCAGTATCAGCCGCGCCAGCCGGATCGCCTCGTCGCTGAAGGCTGCCGCCTCCTGCTCCGGATCAGCCTGGCTATAGCCCTCATTGAAGATCAGATAGATCATCGTGCTGACGATTATCAGCCGCTCGGCCCTCTCCTGCGGGCTCGGCGTCTCGAACGGCACGCCAGCCTTTGCCACCCGCGCCTTGGCCCGAGTGATGCGCTGCTCCATGGCGCTTTCGGAGACGAGGAAGGCACGGGCGATCTGCGTCACCGACAGGCCGGAAACGATGCGCAGCGCCAGCGCGATCTGCTGGGTGGCCGGCAGGTCCGGATGGCAGCAGATGAACAGCAGCCGCAGGATATCGTCCCGATAATGGGAATCGTCCAGCCGGTCGGCAATATCGCTTTCAGCGTCCTCAGTGTCAGAAATCTGGTCCTCGTCCGGCAGGGCCTGGATCTTCGCCCGCTTGCGCACCGCATCGATACCGCTGTTACGGCCGACGAAGATCAGCCAGGCCGTCGGATCGCGCGGCGGTCCCTTTTCCGGCCATGTCCGGATCGCCCTCAGGCACGCCTCCTGAAACGCCTCTTCCGCCGTATCGAGATTGCGGAAGTAGCGCAGCAGCGCGCCGAGCGCCTTCGGCCGGGCCGAGGCAAGCGCGAGGTCGATCCAGGCAATGTCTGTCATGATGCAACTTCTCCCGGCCGGAATGTGTAGAACGGCCGAATTTCGTAAGAGGTGGAACCCGGATTGACCGCCGAAAGCTGTTTCGTGAAGCCGATCGCCTCATCCAGCGTTTCGAAATCAACTGTATAGAAGCCGAGAAGCGCCTCCTTCGTTTCCGCAAACGGACCGTCGACCACAAAGGCCTCGTCCCTGCCCTTGCGCACGGTCGTTGCCGTCGTCGTCGGCATCAGCCGGCCGGTCGGGCCGAGCTTGCCGGCAGCGGCGAACGGCTCGATCACGGCATGGAGATTTCCCATGACGGCGGCCTCTTCCTCCTCGGTCCAGGCGAAGACGGTTTCCTCATTGGCGTAACAAAGGATTGCGTAAAGCATCGGTAGCTCCTCTTTCCGAATGACGAAGGAGTAACCGTTTGGCCGACAGGCCGCATCAAAAAATTACGGATGGAAAAATTAGTAAATCCGATGAATGTAGCGCGGTTAACTATCCACAAGGGCTCGGCAATCGCCGCCATTGAGTTGCCCGATTTGGCCGGGAGAGCTTTGCGCGCTTTCCATCACCTTTCCATTCGAGAACCCCATGAACAAATCTCAGAGACTTCTCGTTGCGCTTGCCGCCCTCGTGTTGTCGACGCCGGCTGCCCATGCCGCCTCCGCCCCGGAAAACTTCCTCTATATGGGCTCCGGCGACCTCGCGGCCGCAAAGGCGAAGCTCGCTCGGCCCAATATCGGTGGCGTGCAAGTCGTCTATAATTGGAAGAGCCTGGAAACGGCGAAGGGCCAGTATGATTTTTCGGCAATCGAGCAGGACCTGGCCATTGCCAAAAGCCTGAACAAGAAGATGTTCATCCAGGTGCAGGACCGCTTCTTCAATCCGAAGGCGCGCAACATTCCAGACTACATGCTGACCGAACCGGAATATGACGGCGGCCTGACCCCGCAATTCGACAATCCCGGCGAGAACAAGCCGGTCGGTTCCGGCTGGGTCGCCCAGCAGTGGAACCCGGCCGTTCGCGAACGTTACCAGGCGCTGCTGAAGGCGCTCGCCGAAAGGTTCGACGGCCAGGTCTACGGCATCAACCTGCCGGAAACCTCTATCGATCTCGATCCCAAGCACGATCCGAAAGGTTTCTCGTGCGATGCCTATTTCTCCGCCGAGATGGAAAACCTCGCCTTCGCCCGCAAGGCCTTCGAAAAATCGCTGGTCGTGCAATATGTGAACTTCTGGCCCTGCGAATGGGAGAACGACCACAACTATATGGGTCGGCTCTTCGACTATGCCGCCAAGAACAATGTCGGCCTCGGCGGTCCCGATATCGTACCGAACCGCAAGGCGCAGATGAAGAATTCCTACCCCTTCTTCAACAAGTACAAGGGCAAGATTTCCTATGTCGGCCTCGCCGTGCAGGAGCCGACGCTGACCTACAAGAACCCGGCGACCAGGAAGCCCTTCACCAAGGAAGAGTTCACCGCCTTCGCGCAGGACTATCTCGGCGCCAACGTGATCTTCTGGAGCACCGCGACACCCTGGCTGAAGAAATGATCGGAACCCGACCCTCGTCGGCAGCTATTGCGGTTTGCTAACCACGGCTTCGGCTCCTGCATGCCCCTCTCCTGCCGCAACCGCAATTTTGGCGACCGGCTGGGGAGGACGCTTAAAGACAAGCTTGATCGCGCCTCGGCCGCCGGCCTTGCCTCCAGTGCCGAGAATACTGATCTGCCCTTCCGAACTGATCTCCACAGAAAGCTCGATCTGATCGAGCGAAAGATCGGGCTTCTCCAGCGTATGGCTGAAGACATACTGGACGACCTCGACGAGATTGGAAACCTGATCGCGCAACCCATCGGCACTGAGCGTGATCGACCGGAAGAGCCCGCCATCAGAGCGAGCGCCGAAACCGCCACCCACGTCTTCGCTGCCCCTTGCGCCGCTCGTAACAAGGGGTTCGGCGTCGGTAATAACCTGGATCTGCCTGTCCATCGCAATTCAGCTCCCTTTGCACTCAGACTTCACAAACGATCCTGAAACCGATCCGTCCGGACCAGCCTCGGGAGGTTTCATTCACGCGATCCCTGTAAGCCGACCGGCAAATGGCCGGATTGTGCGACCATGAACCGCCGCGAAGCACATGAAGGTCCATCCGGCCGCCCACATAGGGACTGCCATTATCCGGGATGTCCTCAAGCCGGTCGCTCCAGTTGTCGCTGCAATATTCCCAGACGTTGCCATGCATCTCGAAGAGACCAAAGCGGTTCGTCGGGTAGGACCGGACCGGTTTTGTCTGGCCGATGAAGATGCCGGCAGGGCCGCTGCCATAGGCGCCGTCAGGATAAACATTTCCATCATAGGCGAGGTCGGAGATGTCTCTTCCGTCGCTCACCCCGCAGACCGCGCCGCCCGTGCCGCAATAATTGGCGAGCTTCGGCGTTAGCGTCTGTCCAAAGTGAAAGGGTGTCGTCGTGCGCGCCCGGCACGCATATTCCCATTCGGCCTGGCTTGGCAGACGGTAGGTGTGGCCGGTCCATGCCGAAAGCCGTGCGCAGAATTCCCACGCATGCTGCCAGGTGATCGTCTCTACCGGCAGGTCGTCCCCCTTGAAGGAGGATGGATCGACCGGCATCGCCCAGCGGATCGTGCTGGGTCGCGCCAGCACGACGCTGCGCCACTGTGCCTGCGTAATCGTCGTTCGGCTGATCGCGAAATGTCCGACCTTGACGAACATCGGTCCCTCATCGTCGCTGCGCAACAATTCTCCGTCGGGCGATCCCATGGTGAACTCGCCGGCCGGTATCATGCTGAATTCGATGGMGTTATCGCCACCAAGCGGCTGGTCGAAACAATTTGCCTGCTGCCAGGCCGTCGGCTGCGGCCTGCCCTCGCTATCCACCGTTTCAATCTGCAGCATCTCTTGCCGAAGCTCGGGAAATCGCGGCTTCATCAGTCGAGGCAGAACCAAAAAGCCCCCACCAGCAGCAAGCGCGGCAGCCCCGGCGGCCGCACCAATCACCAGCCTGCGCCGTGAGGTCTTCACAGTCTGATCGTCCGGCGGCAGCGGAGGTGTAGGAGGATCTGGCGCCGGCAGTTCGGGCTTCTTTGGCTGTGCCGCCAGACGTTCGAATTTCAGCGCGATACGCCTGATGGCAGCTCTCGATTGCGCGTCCGTAGGCTCGACCGCGTTGATCCGCCACCAGAGCTGCTCGGCAAGCGCCAGATCGTCGTTGGCCTCCGCCTCCAGCGCCTCCAGTTTGAGCGGCTCCAGGTCTTCCGGCAGGGCAATATCCGGCAACAGAATGAAATGCCGTTTGGACAGGGGTTCGGCAAAAGTGCACGGCGTCTGACGCGGCTTGCCGTGCAGCCGGCATATTTCCGGCACGCGCGTCTGAAGATAGGCATCCAGCCGCTCGACGGTTGCGCAATTCTGCTCTCCATGCAGCCGCAGCCCTTCGATCAACCCGTAAGTGAACGCTCCGTGCCCTAGGTCATCGATCTCGTAGGAAAATTCGGTGGGACTGCAGGAGCAGATCGTCACCGTGCCGCGCTGGTTGTCCAGACCGACACCCTGACCGTCGCGTGCACCTTCGTTGCGACAGGCATCGAGCAATAGAACGACGTTCTCGGCGCCGCTTCTACGCAGTCTTTCGACGACATATCTCACGGGTATGCCGGTTTCCTCGACATTGCCCGGATCCGCGTCCAGCGGCAGGATATAATCCTGGTCGCGCTCGCGCCGGCCATGACCCGCGAAGAAGAACCAGAGATTATCGCTCGGCTGCAGAAACGGTTGTTCGAAGCGCACGCGCAGGAACCGCATAAGATTGCCGAATGTCGGTCGTGAATGCAGCATCTGCCCATAATCCGCCTTTAGCGGCGGTGCGTCCTCGGCAAGGAAATAGACATTCTTGAAATGGAGCGTGTCCTTGAAAAAATCATTCACGGCCTCGGCATCCCGCCGGGCGCAATCAAGCGGCTTCAGACTGTCATAGCTGTTGATGCCGATGCAGACGGCCCAGTTTTCGCTCATTCCGACGGCTCACCCCCTAAAAGCAAAATCAATCGGCATCGCGTGTGATTCTTCAGTTCATAGGATCCGAATCTGATCCACCCATGCCGCTACCGCCTTGGTCGCCCATGGAGCCGTTGTCGCTAGACGTGGAACGGGAATTGCTCATGCTGCCCATATCCGATCCACTGCGGTTGCGCTCGGCGGCGTCGGAACGAAGTGCGGACAACGGGCATGCCCATAATGTCCTGCTGCGGATCTGAACCCGCTGACAACTTGCATATGGCCGCGACGTAGGCCGCCCATCCATCGTGAAGGCTGCGAAATACTTCACCTGCACGCGCGTCTGCGCATAGAGCAAAGTCGGCGCAACAATGTCTGACAGCAGAGAAAGTACAAGTGCAGTCGCTATTGGGTGTATGCTGTTCATGGCATTATCCCCCACAGATGCAGCGCAAGAGTATAAGCCAATACCCTAGGAAATTCTACATTAAAGCGTATATTTTTCCACACCACAAAATAGAGTTGTTTTAATTTGGGAGACGAAAGAGGCAGACGGCATCGACGCCGCCTGCCTGAGACTTAGCCGATCCAGGCTGAATTGCGGCGAGCGAATGCGGCTTTGCCGATGACGATACGCTACGCCGCGCCTTCACGCGCCATCTTGACGTGACGCCGGCGGAATACCGCAAGCAGTACGCTCATATAAGCTCGCCAAACTGAGCAATCAAAGCTCGCTCAGCGTCCGCTTCACCGCATTCTTCCAACCCTTGAGCTTAGCGGCACGGGTCTTCTCGTCCATCGAGGGCTCGAAGCGCCGGTCACGCTTCCAGGTCGCCGAAAACTTCTCCCTGTCCGGCCACACTCCAGCCCTGCTGCCGGCAAGCCAGGCAGCACCAAGCGCCGTCGTTTCCAGGATGACGGGACGATCAACGGGAGCTTCCAGCAGATCAGCAAGCCGCTGCATCGTCCAGTCCGAGGCGACCATGCCGCCATCGACGCGCAGCACCGTATCGTCGGTTCCGTTCTTCCAGTCCTTCTGCATCGCTTCCAAGAGGTCGCGCGTCTGGTAGCAGACGGCCTCCAGCGCCGCACGGGAAAGTTCTGCCGGGCCGCTGTTGCGGGTCAGGCCGTAGATCGCACCGCGTGCCTTGGCATCCCAATGCGGGGCGCCGAGGCCGGTAAAGGCCGGCACGAGATAGACGTCCTGTGTCGGATCAGCCTTCTCGGCCAGGTCGTTCGTATCGGACGCCCTGTCGATGATGCCGAGGCCGTCGCGCAGCCACTGCACGGCTGCCCCGGCAATGAAGATCGAACCCTCCAGCGCATAGGTCGTCTCGCCATCAAGGCGATAGGCGATGGTCGTCAGGAGCCGGTTCTTCGATCGCACCATATCGCTGCCGGTATTGAGCAGCGCGAAGCAGCCGGTGCCGTAGGTCGATTTCAGCATGCCCGGCTCGAAGCAGGCCTGGCCGATCGTCGCCGCCTGCTGGTCGCCGGCAACGCCGAGGATCGGGATGGCTGCACCAAACAGTTCGGGATCGACGGTGCCGAAATCATCGGCGCAATCCTTCACCTCGGGCAGCATAGCGGCCGGCACGCGCAGGATGTCGAGCAGATCCTCGTCCCATTCGTTGGTCGCGATATTGAACATCAGCGTGCGTGAGGCATTGGTCGCATCGGTGACGAAGCTCTTGCCGCCAGTCAGCCGCCATATGAGGAAAGTATCGATCGTGCCGAAGCAGAGGTCACCGCGCGCCGCCCTCGCCCTTGCGCCCTTCACATTGGCGAGCATCCAGGAGAGCTTGGTGCCCGAGAAATAGGGATCGAGGATAAGGCCGGTCTTTTTCGTGAAGGTGCGCTCGAGATCCTGCCGCTTGAGATTGTCGCAATAGCTTGCCGTGCGCCGGTCCTGCCAGACGATGGCGTTCTGGATCGGCTTGCCGGTCTCGCGCTCCCAGACGACGACGGTCTCGCGCTGGTTGGTGATGCCGAGTGCGGCAATATCCTTGGCCGTCACCTTGGCTTCGCGCAGCGCCATATGGATCGTGGAAACGACCGAGTCCCAGATCTCCTCGGGATCGTGCTCCACCCAGCCGGAGCGCGGATAGAACTGTGTGAATTCCTTCTGGCCCATGCCGGCGATCTTCATGTCGCCGTCGAAGACGATCGCCCGCGTCGAGGTCGTTCCCTGATCGACCGTCAGAACATATCCACCCATGCGATTCCTCCCGCTGCATGCTGTTGTCGTGGCAAATCAATAGGGCAGGTCCGCCTGGCTTGGAAGGGCGTAAGTGGCAGCCAGGCCCCTCAGTCACTTCCCGATTGCCAGCTCGCCGCCTTTGGGCATAACCTCGCCTTGACGCTGCAATGCAGCATCTCATAGTCAGGGAGGAAAAAGCATGAGCAGATCAGTCGTCGTCACCGGCTCCACCAGCGGCATCGGGCTTGCGATCGCCACTGCCTTTGCTGCCAAGGGCGACAACGTCGTCATCAACGGTTTCGGAAAGGACGACGAAATCAAGGCGATAATCGAACGCCTTGAATCATCGTCGAAAGCGAAGGCACTCTATCATCCGGCCGACATGACGAAGCCATCAGAGATTGCCGATCTGATCGAGACTGCCGGCAAGACCTTCGGAACGGTCGATGTGCTCGTCAACAATGCCGGCATCCAGCATGTCGAAAAGATCGAGGATTTCCCGATCGAGAAGTGGGACCAGATCATCGCCATCAATCTGTCCAGCTCTTTCCATACGATGCGGGCCGCAATCCCGCTGATGAAGGCGAAGAAGCATGGCCGCATCATCAATATCGCCTCGGCGCATGGCCTGGTCGCCTCGCCCTTCAAATCTGCCTATGTAGCGGCAAAGCATGGTATATTAGGCCTGACGAAGACGGCTGCCCTCGAGCTTGCCGAATTCGGCGTCACGGTAAACGCCATCTGCCCCGGCTATGTACTGACCCCGCTGGTCGAAAAGCAGATCCCCGATACCGCCAAGGCGCGCGGCATGACCGAGGAGCAGGTCAAGACCGAGGTCATACTCAAGGCGCAGCCGACGCATGAATTCGTCAAGGCCGAGGAGATCGGCGCGCTCGCCCTCTACCTCGCAAGCGAGGAAGCCCGGCAGGTGACGGGCACGCATATCTCGATTGACGGGGGCTGGACGGCGGCATAACCATTTTAAGAAAAACAACCGGGAATATCATGAACGACAGCATCCGCTTCATCCTCAATGGCGAGGACGTTTCCTTGAGTAACGTCCGGCCGACGGAGACTCTTCTCGATTTTCTCCGGCTGAAGCGGCGGCTGACGGGCACCAAGGAAGGCTGCGCCGAAGGCGATTGCGGTGCCTGCACCGTGCTGGTCGGCCGGCTGATCGACGGCAAGCTTTTCTACGAATCCGTCAATGCCTGCATCCGATTCATCGGCTCGCTCCACGCAACACATGTGGTGACGATCGAGCATCTGGCAGCCAAGGACGGCACGTTGCATCCGGTGCAGCAGGCCATGGTCGATTGCCATGGTTCGCAATGCGGCTTCTGTACGCCGGGCTTCATCATGTCCCTTTACGGCCTCTGGCTCTCAAACGAGAAGCCGGACCGTGCCGAGATCGAAAAGGCGCTGCAAGGCAATCTCTGTCGCTGCACGGGCTATGAGCCGATCGTCAAGGCCGCCGAACAGGTGAGCCTGCAGCGGCCGAGCACCCTCTTCGATCCGCTCGAAAAGACCCGTGCCGAAATCATCTCTCGCCTCTGGGCCATGCAGGCATCCGATACGATCTCGATTGTGTCAGAAGAAGGCCGCCTCATCGTGCCGCGCTCCGTCGATGCGCTTGCGCGGGTGCTGGCGGCCGAGCCGACCGCAACCGTCATTGCCGGCTCCACCGATGTCGGCCTCCGGGTCACCAAGCAGATGCAGCACCTGAACCCCGTGGTCTTCATCAATCATCTGGCTGAGCTTCAGACGATTACTGCAGGTGAATATGGCATCAGCATTGGCTCCGGCGTCACCTACACCCGCGCGCTCGACACCATCGCCCGGAAGATCCCCGCCTTTGCCCGCCTCATCACCCGCATCGGCGGCGATCAGGTGCGCAACATGGGCACGATCGGCGGTAATATCGCCAACGGCTCGCCGATCGGCGACAGCCCACCGCCGCTGATTGCGCTTGGCGCGCAGCTGACGCTGCGCTCGGCCGAAGGCGCCCGCACTCTGCCGCTGGAAGATTACTTCATCGCCTATGGCAAGCAGGATCGCCGGCCGGGCGAATTCGTCGAAAGCGTCTTCGTGCCCCACCCGGTCGCAGACGCGACATTCGCGGTCTACAAGATCAGCAAGCGCCGCGACGAGGATATCACCGCCGTGCTCGGCGCTTTCTATCTGGTGCTTGATGAGGCCGAGCGCGTGACAGAGATCCGCATCGCCTTCGGCGGCATGGCGGCAACGCCGAAGCGCGCCCGCAGCGTCGAAGCCGAGTTGATCGGCAAACCCTGGACGGAAGCAGCCATAGAGGCCGCACGCCCTGCCTTTGATGCCGATTTCCAGCCGCTGACGGACTGGCGCGCTACGGCGGAATACCGCCAGTTGACGGCCAAGAACCTGCTGACGCGCTTCTATCTCGAAACCGTCGGCGCACCTGCCGAACTGAAGCGGTTCGAGGAGGTTGCCTGATGGACAAATCCACCTTCGAGGACCGCAAGCTCATCAACGGCCAGATGCATGTGTCCTTGCGCCATGATTCAGCGCATAAGCATGTCACCGGAAGTGCCGATTATATCGACGATATTCCAGAGCCTGCTGATCTCCTGCACGGCGCTCTCGGCATGTCCGATCGCGCTCATGCCGAGATCATCTCGATGGACCTGTCGGAAGTCGCGGCCTATCCCGGCGTCGTCTGGGTCTTCACCGGCAAGGACATTCCCGGCGTCAACGACGTCAGCTCGAATGGCAGCCATGACGAGCCGCTGCTTGCCGAAACCCTGGTTCAATTCCACGGCCAGCCGATCTTCGCCGTCATAGCCGAAACCCGCGAGGCTGCTCGTCGTGCGGCCCGCGAGGCAAAAATCGAATATCGCGACCTGCCGCACTGGAGCGACATCGACGGCGCCATCGAAAACGGCAGCCCGCTTGTGATCACCCCGATGACGCTGAAACGCGGTGAGGCGAAGACCGAAATGGAAAACGCCCCGCGCCGGCTGACAGGCCGCATGCGCATCGGCGGTCAGGAGCATTTCTACCTCGAAAGCCATATCGCCATGGCGATCCCAGGCGAGGACGACGAGGTCACCGTCTGGTCTTCGACCCAGCATCCGAGCGAAATCCAGCATATCGTCGGCCATGTGCTGCATATTCCCTCGAATGCCGTCACCGTGAATGTGCGCCGCATGGGCGGCGGCTTTGGCGGCAAGGAGACGCAGGGCAACCAGTTCGCAGCCCTCGCCGCGGTCGCGGCCAAGAAGCTGAAGCGCGCCATCAAGTTCCGCCCCGATCGCGACGAGGATATGAGCGCCACCGGCAAGCGCCACGATTTCCGCGTCGATTATGAACTCGGCTTCGATGACGAAGGCCGCATCCACGCTGTCGACGCCACCTATTCGGCACGCTGCGGCTTCTCGTCGGACCTGTCGGGCCCGGTGACCGACCGTGCACTCTTTCACGCCGATTCCAGCTATTTCTATCCGCATGTGCATCTGACCTCGCAGCCGCTGAAGACGCACACCGTCTCCAACACCGCTTTCCGCGGTTTCGGCGGCCCGCAGGGCATGCTCGGCGCCGAGCGCTTCATCGAGGAGATCGCCTATGCCGTCGGCAAGGATCCGCTCGATATCCGCAAGCTGAACTTCTACGGCCAGCCAGGCTCGGGGCGCACGACCACGCCCTACCATCAGGAGGTCGAGGACAATATCATCGCCCGCGTGGTCGAGGAGCTGGAGGACAGCGCCGACTACCGCGCCCGACGCAACGCCATCGTCTCGTTCAACCGCGACAACCGCTATATCCGCAAGGGCATCGCGCTCACGCCGGTGAAATTCGGCATCTCCTTTACCATGACAGCCTTCAACCAGGCCGGCGCCCTCGTCCATATCTATCAGGATGGCTCGATCCACCTGAACCACGGTGGGACGGAAATGGGCCAGGGCCTCTATACCAAGGTGGCGCAGGTGCTGGCGAACAGCTTCCAGGTCGATATCGACCGCGTGAAGATCACAGCGACCACGACGGGCAAGGTCCCGAACACTTCGGCGACCGCCGCCTCCTCCGGCTCGGACCTGAACGGCATGGCCGCCTACGATGCGGCGCGCCAGTTGAAGGAGCGCCTCGTCGCCTTTGCGGCGGAGAAATGGAACGTTCCGGCCTCTGAAATCATCTTCCTGCCGAACCGGGTGCGGGTCGGCGAGATCGAAATCCCCTTCCCCGATTTCATCAAGCAGGCCTATTTCGCCCGCGTACAGCTTTCCGCCGCCGGCTTCTACAAGACGCCGAAGATCCACTGGGATCGCCAGGCCGGCCGCGGAACGCCCTTCTACTATTTCGCCTATGGCGCCGCCTGCACCGAGGTCACGATCGACACGCTGACCGGCGAATATCTCATCGACCGCACCGACATTCTCCACGATGTCGGCCGCTCGCTGAACCCGGCAATCGATATCGGCCAGGTCGAAGGCGCCTTCGTCCAGGGTATGGGCTGGCTGACGACCGAAGAACTGTGGTGGGATGACAAGGGCCGCCTGCGCACGCATGCGCCCTCCACTTACAAGATCCCACTCGCCTCCGACCGGCCGAAGATTTTCAATGTGCGGCTCGCCGAATGGTCCGAGAATGCGGAAGCCACGATCGGCCGCTCCAAGGCCGTCGGCGAACCGCCCTTCATGCTGGCGATTTCAGTGCTGGAAGCGCTCTCCATGGCCGTCGCCAGCATCGCAAACTACCGCGTCTGCCCTCACCTCGATGCGCCCGCAACGCCTGAACGCGTGCTGATGGCGGTCGAGAGGATGAAGAGGGTGTAGCCATGACGCGGCGCGAAATCCTTTCCGGTTTTGTGCCCGGCAGCGACTTCCGCGCCTTTCTGGCCCTCCAGCCCGAAGCGATCCTCGTCGAAATAACCGGCACCCAAGGCTCGACACCGCGCGAGGCCGGCACCTTCATGCTGGTCTCGGCAAGCAGCCTCTGGGGCACGATCGGCGGCGGCCAATTTGAATATATCGCCATCGGCAATGCCCGCGAATTGCTTGCCGGCACTGGCGGCAATGACATCATGGATATTCCGCTCGGTCCGGAAATCGGCCAGTGCTGCGGCGGCCGCACGCAACTGCATTTCCGCTGTGTGACCGATGCCGTCAGGGATGAACTGGAGAAAAAGCAGGAAAGTGAAGCCGAACGCCTGCCCGAAGTCTACGTCTTCGGCGCAGGTCATGTCGGCCGCGCCCTTGCAGCGGCGCTCGCACCACTACCGCTTTCCATCACCGTCATCGAGACCCGGCGGGATGAACTCGCCAATCTTCCGGTCTCGACGAAGAGCCTGTTGGTGCCGATGCCCGAGGCATTGGTGAAGGACATGCCCGCCGGCGCAGCACTCGTCATCCTGACCCACGATCATGCCCTTGATTTCCTGATCGCCCGTGAAGCACTTGCCCGCACCGACCTTGCCTATACCGGCATGATCGGCTCGGCGACCAAACGAGCGACCTTTGCAAGCTGGCTTTCCCGCGAAGCCGGCGGCGAACGCTCTTGGCTGGAGCGCCTTACCTTGCCGATCGGCGGCTCCTTCGTGAAGGACAAACGCCCCGAAGTAATCGCCACCATGACAGCAGCCGAAATCCTGACTGCGCTCGCGGCCTACCGCGAGCGGTCATCCTCATAACGCGGATCGCGTCCATCCAGGAAACCGAGATCGCGCTTGATGCGATCGGGTGTGACGTCGATATCCAGCCGCGGCATCCGGCTGCCGATCCCCCGGGCCAGCCGGCGAATGATGACGGTGAACAATGTCTCTCTTGTGGGAGAACGGCTCTCTTCGATAGCTTGGCAATCCATGACATCACCTTAATGGCTTGATGAGATGATTGCAGTTTGCCGGAAAAAATGCTGCAATTCCAATCGAACAACCGCCTGCATCCATAAAGAGAACTTATCCATGAAACTGTCGAAGCAGTTCCCGCTGAATGCGCTGCGCGTCTTCGAAGCCGTGGCCCGGCTCGGCAGTTTCACCCGGGCCGGCGATGAGCTCGGCATGACGCAGACGGCCGTCAGCTACCAGATCAAGCTTCTGGAAGAGAATATCGGCGAGCCGCTCTTCCTGCGCTTGCCCCGCCAGATCGAACTGACGGAAGCGGGCAAACATCTCGCGCCCAGGGTCTCCGAGGCATTCAACATTCTGATCGAAGCCATGGCCTCGATGCGCAAGACGACCGGGGAAACGCTGACGATCCATTCGACGGCGACCTTCGCCCAGCAATGGCTCTCGCGCTACATCGGCGCTTTCCAGCTGCAGTTTCCGGACATTGCCGTCAGGCTCGTCACCTCAGGCACGATCGTCGACTTCCAGAAAGAGGCTGCCGACGTGGCGATCCGTTGGGGACGCGGCGATTGGCCGGGCCTGATCAGTCATCGGCTGATGAAACTTGACTACTCCCCCATGCTGAGCCCCAAGCTCGCGGCCGAAATCGGCGGCATCCACGAGCCCGCCGATCTTCTGAAACTGTTCCTGATCAGCGCCGGTGATTCCTGGTGGGCCGAATGGTTCGCAGCCGCCGGCGTCAAGGATGCCGATCTCTCCCGCTATCCGAAAAGCGAATTCGGCACCCAGATCCTCGATGCCAGCATCGCGATTGCCGGCGGCGGTGTCGCCATGCTCAATCCCGGCCATTTCCAGGACGATGTCGCCGCCGGGAGGCTTTACCAGCCCTTCGAACTGACCGGCAATGACGGACGCGACTATTGGCTCGCCTATCCGGAAAACAGGCGAAACGTACCGAAAATCAGGAATTTTCGGAAATGGCTGCTGCAGAAATTCGATGTGGAGCAGGACTGAACATGTCACGCAAAAACGACAGGGCTTAAAATCCTCTCAGTAACCCATATCGGGCGCATAGAAACATCGCGGCGTATCCTCGTTCGGGAACAGGCAGAGATGATAATCGCTGTCGCCCGAATGCATCGCCCTGGTCATCGGTAGCAGAAAGACATGATAGCGCGTCACAAGCCGGTGGTCGCCAGGCTTCAGTGTCACGCGATAACCATCCGGCGTGATGGCCACGGTCTTGGACGGGATCATCTGGCAATCGCCGTTTTCGGCATTTCCATTGCAACAGTAGGGGTCGTAACTCCAACCCGTGGCGGCGTCGTGAGCTGTCGCAAACGACGCATAGGCAATCATCACACATGTCAGAATGCTGCGCATTGGCATCTTCTCCGTCGATGAATGCGCCGCCGGTCTTTAGCGGTTTCCACCCCTTCCCGGCGGCAAGCATTAAAAAACTGTAACCCGATCTTCACATTTCAAGGAATCATCTGCTCCACTTCGGAGCATTAGCGGTGGATAAAATGTCGCAGAAATCCGTTGTTTTTTAAGGCGTGGAAACGACGTACCCGCTCAACAGCGCAGCACTCAACCAGATTGCCACCTCAAATTGCGCGGATATAAGTATTGTGATGGAAGAGCAGCGTATGCTTTTGGCCGTTTCATACTCAACCCCGGCAGCGGCGTGCTGCGGCGGGACGGTCAGTCGATTGCGCTCGGCCAGCGCGCGATTTCGCTGCTCAAGGCACTGCTCGACGCCGACAGGCGCCCGGTCGGAAAGGACGCTTTGATCGAAGCGGGCTAATCTTTTAGGCTGTCGCTAAAGGACCCTGTGAACGGGCTCGTGCCGCGGCCGGCGCAACTGCACCGGCTTAAACCGTAAACTAGTGCTTCTTCTGCTGCTGTTCGGCAGCCGCGACGCGGTTCAGCATTGCAACCATTTTCGTCTTGATCGAACCGTAGGTGCCGAGTTCGAAATTGCAGCTGAAACAGGTGATGATGTCGCTGTCGATCGGCTGCGGGCGCGGAAACTTCATGCGCGTGTTGCGGCACTTCGGGCAAGGGACTTCGATCTGCATGTTTCAGCGCCTCCTTAATAGCGTCGTCGGCGATGCCGTAGCACAAATGCCGCACCCGGCAAGCTCTTCCTGCAATCTCCACTGCGGCAAGAAACCCCACGTGCCCCCTTTCCTCGCGCCGGAATTTCTCGCAATCTCACGAGTCGGGAAGAAGAACAGGGGAACTGAATGTATGAATATGCAATAGCTTGGGAGTGGCTGGCCTTTGCGGCGCGCTGGTTCCATGTCGTCACCGCGATCGCCTGGATCGGGTCGTCCTTCTATTTCATCGCGCTCGACCTCGGCCTGGTGAAGCGGCCGCATCTGCCCGCCGGTGTTCACGGTGAGGAATGGCAGGTGCATGGCGGCGGCTTCTACCACATCCAGAAATATCTGGTGGCGCCGGCTGAGATGCCGGAGCACCTGACCTGGTTCAAATATGAGAGCTATTTCACCTGGCTCTCTGGCTTCCTCATGCTCTGCATCGTCTATTACGGCGGCGCCGACCTCTTCCTCATCGATCGCCACGTGCTCGATATTTCGAGGCCGGTGGCGATCCTGATCTCGCTTGCATCACTCGCCGGCGGCTGGATCATCTACGACCTGCTCTGCAAGTCGCCGCTCGGCAAGAACACCTGGGGCCTGATGGCGGTCCTCTACGTCGTGCTGGTCTTCATGGGCTGGGGCTACACGCAGGTCTTCACCGGCCGCGCCGCCTTCCTGCATCTCGGCGCCTTCACCGCCACGATCATGTCGGCCAACGTCTTCATGATCATCATTCCCAACCAGAAGATCGTCGTCGCCGACCTGATCGCCGGCCGCACGCCGGATGCCAAATATGGCTACATGGCCAAGCAGCGCTCGCTCCATAACAACTACCTGACGCTGCCCGTCATCTTCTTCATGCTGTCGAACCACTATCCGCTGGCCTTCGGTACTGCCTTCAACTGGGTGATCGCCGCATTGGTCTTCCTGATGGGCGTCACGATCCGCCACTGGTTCAACACCACCCATGCCCGCAAGGGACGACCGACCTGGACCTGGATCGTCACGGTCGTGCTCTTCATCCTCATCATGTGGCTGTCGACCGTGCCCAAATTGCTGACCGGCGAGGATCAGAATGCGTCCGTTGCTCCCGCCTTCCAGCAATTTGCCGGCGATCCGCACTTTCCCGCCGTGAAGCAGCTGATCGGCACGCGCTGTTCCATGTGCCATGCGGCGGAACCGGTCTATGAGGGCATCGCCCGGCCACCAAAGGGCGTGATTCTGGAAAATGACGCGGAAATTGCCGCGCATGCGCGCGAAATCTATATACAGGCCGGTCGCAGCCATGCGATGCCGCCGGGCAATGTAACCGACATTACGCCCGACGAGCGCAAGCTGCTCGTCGCCTGGTTCGAAAGCGCAGTCGAAGGCAAACAAGAATGACCACGATACTCCTGCGCGGGCGCCTGCTCTCCTTTCGCCGTGCCCCACTCAGCCTCGCCGATAGCGAGAGCTATCTCTACGAGACAGACGGCGGTCTGTTGATCGAGGATGGCATCATCGCCGCTGTCGGCACCTATGCTGACGTCAAGGCCAAGGCACCTGCCGAGATCGCCGAAATCGATCACCGTCCGCATCTGATCATGCCGGGCCTCATCGACATGCACCTCCACTTTCCGCAGATGCAGGTCATTGCCTCCTATGCCGCAAACCTTCTGGAATGGCTGAACACCTACACATTCCCGGAGGAGTGCCGCTTCGTCGAAAGCGCCCACGCGCAGAGGATCGCGACGCATTTCTACGACGAGTTGATCCGCCACGGCACCACGACGGCGGTTGCCTATTGCTCCGTTCATAAGACCTCGGCCGATGCCTATTTCGCTGAAGCCATGCGCCGCAACATGTGCATGGTCGGCGGCAAGGTAATGATGGACCGCAATGCGCCGCAGGGCCTGCTCGATACGCCGGAGATGGGCTATGACGAGACCCGGCAGGTGATTGCCGACTGGCACGGCAAGGGCCGCAACCACGTCGCCATCACGCCGCGCTTCGCGATCACCTCGACGCCCGCCCAGATGGAGGCAACGGCAACCCTCGCCCGCGAATTTCCCGACCTGCACATCCAGACGCATCTGTCGGAAAACCACGATGAGATCAAATTCACCTGCGAGCTCTATCCGGAGGCGATCGACTACACCGATATCTACGCCCGCTATGGCCTGCTCGGGCCGAAGAGCCTGTTCGGTCACGCCATCCACCTTTCGGAGCGCGAAGCCGACGCCATGAGCGAGAGCGGCGCGGTCGCCGTCCATTGCCCGACATCCAACCTCTTCCTCGGCTCCGGCCTCTTCCCGCTGAAGGCGCTCGCCCGCCGCGAGAAGCCCGTTCGCATCGGTGTCGCCACGGACATTGGCGGCGGCTCGAGCTATTCCATGCTGCGGACCATGGACGAAGCCTACAAAATCCAGCAGCTTCTCGGTGAACGGCTGAATCCGCTGGACAGCTACTATTACATGACCCTCGGCAATGCCGAGGCACTGTCGCTGGCTGACAAGATCGGCACACTGGAGCCCGGCACGGATGCCGACCTCGTCGTTCTCAACGCCGCAGCGACACCTGCCATGGCCTTGAAGATGGAGGTCGTGAAGACGCTTCCGGAGGAACTGTTCCTGCTGCAGACCATGGGCGATGACCGCGCCGTGGCGGAGACTTATGTGGCGGGCGTCGCAATGAAAAGCGGGCTTTAGAAAGGCGATGGCCTGATGGTAAAACTCCTCTGAAATCAAATACCAGAGAATGAGAAAGCGTGGTATTCGACCACATCACCAGATGTGAAGGTTCGATCCATGGCCAAGCCGCTGACCATTGCCGATCTCAAGAAAATGGCTCAGCGCCGCGTCCCGAAGATGTTCTTCGACTATGCGGATTCCGGCGCCTGGACGGAATCGACCTACGCCGCCAACGAAGCCGATTTTCGGGATATCAAGCTGCGCCAGCGGGTGCTGGTCGACATGACCAACCGCACGCTTGAGACGACGATGATCGGCCAGAAGGTGTCGATGCCGGTGGCGCTTGCTCCCACCGGCATGACCGGCATGCAGCATGCCGACGGTGAAATGCTGGCTGCCCGCGCGGCGGAAGAATTCGGTGTACCCTTCACACTTTCGACCATGAGCATCTGCTCGATCGAGGACGTCGCCTCCGTCACGACGAAACCCTTCTGGTTCCAGCTCTATGTCATGCGCGACAGGGGCTTCGTGCTTGATCTCATCAACCGCGCCAAGGCAGCCAGATGCTCCGCTCTGGTGCTGACCGCCGACCTGCAGATCCTCAGCCAGCGTCACAAGGATCTGCGCAACGGCTTGTCGGCCCCGCCGAAATTCACGCCCAAGCATATCTGGCAGATGGCGACCCGCCCCTTCTGGTGCATGGAGATGATGAAGACGAAGCGTCGCAGCTTCGGCAACATCCTCGGCCACGCCAAGGGCCTCAACGACCTTCCCTCGATCACGACCTTCGCGAACGAACAATTCGACCCGCAGCTATCGTGGAAAGATGTCGCTTGGATCAAGGAACAATGGGGCGGTCCGCTGATCATCAAGGGCATTCTCGATGTCGAGGATGCGAGGCAGGCCGCCGAAACCGGCGTCGACGCCATCATCGTCTCCAATCATGGCGGCCGCCAGCTCGATGGCGCCTCCTCTACGATCAGCATGCTGCCGCGGATCGTCGATGCCGTCGGCGACCGTCTCGAAGTGCATCTGGATGGCGGTATCCGCTCCGGTCAGGATGTGCTGAAGGCCGTGGCACTCGGGGCGCGCGGCACCTATATCGGCCGCCCCTTCCTTTATGGCCTCGGCGCCATGGGCAAGGACGGCGTCACGCTGGCGCTTGAGATCATCCGTAAGGAGATGGACGTCACCATGGCGCTGTGCGGCAAACGCGATATCAAGGATGTCGATTCCTCGATTATCGCCGGACGGCAGTAAGGTTACGGCATTCGGCCTGTCGCGAGCGCGGATGCCCACTCCGGGCGTCCATTGGCTTCCGCCAGTGCCGACATGGCCATGTTGTCGTATCGGACATTGCGGAATTGCGCCGTCCATCCACTGGCCGGTTTCTCCAGCACCGCATAACTCGCCATCGCGTGGCCGGTTTCAACCTTGTGCGGATAGGGCTTGTCATCGTCATAGGCCGGGCCGCCGATGCTGCCGGGATTGACGATAAGACGGCCGCCGGAAAGTGCTGCCATGCGCGGAATATGCGTGTGACCACACAGGATCAATGGGCTTTCGATACCCTCCGCCAGCGCTTCGATCTCCGCCTGCGGCCGCAGCACCACGCTGCCATCGACAACGGCCATGTCCAGCCAGTAGAGGTTGTCATCCCCGGGCGTCGCGTGGCAGAGATAGACCTCATCCCTGTAGATCAGGTCGACCGGCAGCGACCGTAGCCAATCGAAATGAGCTGCATCTAGTTGCGCATAGGCTGCAGCGTCCGAGATATGCATCTCCTCCGGCGGTCCTTCGATCAGATAGCGGTCGTGATTGCCACGCACGGTCGGAATGGAGAGCGATAGCAGCCGGTCCGCCACCCTGCCCGCCTCCAGCGGGCCACTGAAACAATCGCCGAGATTGACGATATCTGTGATCCCTTGGGCGGCGATGTCAGCCAGCACAGCGTCCAGTGCGGGGTAGTTTCCATGGATATCGGCAATAGCGGCAAAGCGCATATCAGCTCCCGCGATAGGTGGAATAGCCATAGGGCGAGATCAGCAGCGGCACATGATAATGCGCCGCGATATCGGCAATGCCGAAGCGGATCGGCACGAGATCGAGGAAGGCAGGATGCGGCAGAGGCGTCCCGTTTGACCTCAGATAATCGCCGGCGTGAAAGAGCAGTTCGTAGGTGCCGGCGCGAAAACTCTCGCCGATCAGGATCGGCCCGCCATCGACGCGGCCATCGGCATTGGTCTCGACAGTCTTGATAAGGTGGCGAAGCTCACCCTCGATGTGAAAGAGATCGATCCGCAGCCCCTGCGCCGGCTTGCCGAGCGCAGTATCGAGAACATGAGTGGTCAGTCCGGTCATAGGCCTGGCTCTTTGATGATGAAGGGTTCGTCGAAAAAGAATTCTTCCAGATTGTTGCCCGGCCCGTCACGATCGACAACGAGAAAATCGCTCGGCTCACCGAGCGCCATCAGCGGATGGTGCCAGACATTGCGCCTGTAATTCACGCCCTGATCGCCGCGCGCGAGAAAGGCCTGCGGACGCCCCGGACGACCGCCCTCATCTTCCGAAACGACGACGAGGAAGGGACGGCCTGATATCGGCGAGAAGCTCTGGCTGCCGAACGGATGCCGCTCCATCATGCCGACGTCATAGGGAAAGCCGCGCGGCTGGCCGCGGAAGAGATTGATGATGACACGCGCGCCCTCGCCCACGACTTCGGGGGTAGCAAGCGCATGGAAGCGCTCGGTATTGCCGACGTTGATAAAGCGCATCTTGGCCGGGTCGGCTTCGATCACCTCGCCGAAGAGCGCGAAGGCGGATTTCGTGAGAGGCTGTATTTCGAGATATTGGGACACGGTGTTACTCGCCCTGAACGCGCCAGTGGCGAACATTTTCAAGTTGGGAAACCAGAGCCGGAAGGTCGCTCCTCACCGTCTGCCAGATGACGGGCAATTCTGCCCGATAGTAATCGTGGACAATGAGGTTTCGCATGCCCTCGATCCGGGTCCACGGAATTTCCTGATGATCCTGGATAAAGCCGGGGTCGCCTGCCGAAATTCGGGCTGCCGCTTCGCCGACTAAAACCAGCGACATCGTCACTGCCAACTGAGTGCGAATATCACCGAGAAACTGTTCTTGGCTCATGCCCTCTGTCAGGTCGAAGGCCTGCTGCGCGGCCTCCTGCATACGATCCACGTGTTCAAGAAGGCGCTCACGGCTCATATGGCAGAGGCTTCCGATAGAACACGATGCTTGATGCGCTCCGGCAATCCGCCTGAAGTAACCAGATCCACCTCAACCCCCAGAATGTCCTGCAATTCTTCCAGCAGCCCGCCGAGATCGAACAACGTCGTCCCGGGCAAAGCGTCCACCAGAATATCCAGATCGCTGTCCGGCCGATCCTCGCCGCGGGCGACGGAACCGAACACACGCGGGTTCGCCGCGTTGAAGCGCTTGGTCGCTTCGCGGATCGCCTGCCTGTTCTTCTCCAGCACTTCCGACGGTGTCATCGCGGCATCACTCCTGATGCCGCGAATATAAGGGACGTGGCTGAAAGAGGAAAGAACTCAAGCCTTCACCCCATAGAGCCGAAGCCGCATCGTGCCTCCGTCAGGATGCATGGCATAGCGCACATGCGTGATGGGACCGATATCGGCGATCGTATCGCTGCCATATTCATGGATGTGATCCATCTGCAGCTTGCTGCGCGGCAGGATCGGCTTCCAGTTTTCCGATGCGGCAATATCGGCTTCCGAGAGCGTATCGCCGAGATCAGGCAGATAGGCGCCCAGGAGTTCGCAGGTGTCGGGGAAATTGCCCTTGTAGAAGGCCGTATCGACGATCACGCGCTTGATCGTGCCAGCATGGCCGAGGCGGATGATCGCCCAGTCGTGACCCGGGCCGCGCCGCCGCTTGGTTTCCCAGCCGTCGCCCATGTTGAGGCCGCGGCCGGGGCCGAGCAGCTTGTCGGGATGGCCGTAATGCGCATCCGACCAGGCAAGCGATTTCGCGCCGTTGAAAATATAGGCAAGGTCGATCTCCTCGCCCGCGCCGACCTTCGACCAATCGAAATAGGCTGAACCATAGACGCGCAGACGCGCCACGCCTCCGTCCGGGTAAATATGCAGGCGAAGATGCGTCCAGATCTTCTCCTTGTCGGCATTTTCGAAGAAATGATGCGCGCTGGAGCCGAGCGGCGACTTTGCCAGGATTTCGGTCCATGCGGTCGTGTCGGTCGGGTCGCCGCTCTCGACGAAGGCAGCTTCGATCGAGCAATGCGGCGGATAGTTGCCGGTGAAATAGCTGGTATCGACATCGAAGCCGAAGATGCGGCCTGGCATGGCGAGCTTCACGATTGCCCAGTCATGGCCGGGAACGCGCTTGCGACGGCTTTCCCAGCCGTCCATGTACTTGCCGTTATCGTCATAGAGATCCGGATCGAAGCTTGCCGGCACATCCTGCAGCATGCGCTCCAGCGGCGCGAAGAATTCGTCCGTGGCGTAGAGACCTTTGGCGCCGAGACGGGCCGAGGCAAGATTGATGGCGCCCGTGGCGAAAGCTGGCAGGCTGGTATCGGTCGTAGCGGTCATTCAGGTCTCCGGAAGCATGGATGTCAGGCGCAGCAACGCGATCTTTTCGACCTCAGCTGCCGCAGTCACGAATTCTTCGTCGCTGGTATTGTCGATCCGCTTTTCGAAAGCGGCAAGGATATCGTCCTTGTTCAGCCCCTTCACCGCGATGATGAAGGGAAAGCCGAATTTCTGCGTATAGGCGGAATTAAGCTCGGTGAAACGCGCATGCTCGGCAGGGCTCAACCGGTCGAGCCCGGCACCAGCCTGTTCCTTTTTGCTGTCTTCAGTCAGCTCACCCGATATCGCCAGCCGCCCGGCAAGATCGGGATGAGCACGCAAGACGCCGAGGCGTTCCTCCCTGCTCGCGGCGCGGAAAATGGCGACGAGCTCCGTGTGCACACGATCCACCGTCAGCTTGTCGCCGACAAAGCCATCGTCATAAGCCCGTTCTGCGATGAAGGGCGAATGCTCGAACACCCCACCGAAGCGGGACACAAATTCGTTGCGCGAAATCATCAGACTGTTTCCGGCTTATGGTTCGCATGCCAGTGCCGCGCGATCTCGATACGGCGAGGGATCCAGACCTTGTCGTGCTTCAGCACATATTCCATGAAGCGCCTCAGCGACGCCACGCGTCCCGGCCGGCCGACGAGACGGCAGTGCAGGCCGACCGACATCATCTTCGGACTACCCTCCTTGCCTTCCTCGTAGAGCGTATCGAAGGCGTCCTTGAGGTAGGTGAAGAACTGGTCACCGGAATTGAAGCCCTGCGGCGTGGCAAACCGCATGTCGTTGGTTTCGAGCGTATAGGGAATGATGAGGAAGGGATTTTCGTCGATGCCCTTCACCCAATAGGGCAGATCGTCAGCATAAGAATCCGACGAATAAAGGAAACCACCCTCCTCCTGAACCAGCTTCAGCGTATTGTCGGAGGGCTTGCCCTGATACATGCCATAGGGCCGCTCACCGGTCAGCTCGGTATGCAGACGCACGGCTTCGAGAATGTGCTTGCGCTCCAGATCCTCGGGGAAATCCTTGTATTCCAGCCAGCGATAGCCGTGGCTGGCGATCTCCCAGCCCGCTTCCTTCATGGCAGCCACCGCTTCCGGATTGCGGGCCATGGCAAGCGTCACGCCATAGACGGTCGCCTGCACCTTGAGATCGGTGAAAAGACGCCAGAGCCGCCAGAAGCCGGCGCGGGAGCCGTATTCGTAGATCGACTCCATGTTGAGATTGCGCTGGTTCGGCCAGGGCTGCGCGCCGACGATTTCAGACAGCAGGTTTTCCGAAGCCGGATCCCCGTCGAGGATGGAGCTCTCGCCGCCCTCCTCGTAATTGATGACGAACTGCACTGCGACGCGTGCCTCGCCGGGCCACTTCGGATCGGGCGTATTGCGCCCGTAGCCGATGAGATTGCGCGGATAGGTCTCGGATACCATCAAATCACCTTTTGAAAAGACAGGTGAAACGGTAGCATCCGTGAGCGGAATGTCGAGCCGTAAAAGTGCGTAACTGGCCTTCGGCCTGAGGCGCGCGCCTCAGGCGATTTTGCGCGCGCTGACCTTGCCCATCGGATGCAGCGAGTGTACCCGGAACGGGCCGCCGGTGCCCTCCTCGATCATCAGCGCGACATTCGAGACCGTCACCGGTTCGGCAAGCACTGGATCGAACAGTGACCGCAGCGCCTGCTCGATACGCGGCATGTCGACCGCGTTGACCGGACCTGTGACCGGCATATGAAAGCGGAACTCGTCCATCACGTAGGGATTGCCCCAGCGATGCAGGTTCGTGAATTGCGCGGCCGACAGTTCATCCGGATCGCTGCGCTCGATATCCGCCTCGGAGAGCGGCGCACGAAACCGGTCGAACTCCTGGACGATAGCAGATGCGAGGTAGTGAACCTGATCGCAAGGACGGATCGGTGACAGGCTGTAGAACGTGCCGAGGCGCGCAACTTCCAGACGCGGAATCTGGAAGGGCGAAAGCGTCCCGCAAAAGCGCATCAGATCGCGCAGCAGTTGCGATTCGGAAACCTCGGACGAGAGGTGGAAAGGGGCCTTCAGCACGCCGTGAAACCCATAGCGACGCGGCACTGCCGTATGAAAGGCGATCTCATGGATCCCGAGGCCGCGGATTGCCGGGGGCTCGACCATATCACCTGAAAATACGTTGCGGCCAAGCCAATTGGCCGCCACATGCGAGAGCGGATCGCTCGCGGGGGGCGTGAAGCAAATGGCATAGCGCATGCGATTTCCTCCATCGGATGAAATGAGCGCGGGATCCCGTCCCGCGCCGTCGATGCGCAAGCTGATAGGTGATTTGCATGACAGAATAACGAAGCGGAGCGGCTTCTAATTCACGTTTAACGTGAAGAGATTGTTATGTGGTTTGAAATTGCAAAGCTTTCCGGCAACAAAAATTCTGCATTTGCATCGCTTGCAATGCATATCGCCGCTTCCGCCAGCCGATGCGCGAGCCCGAAACTGACCTTGAAACCACCCGTCAGGGCGACGAGATTGTGATTCTCCGGATGTCGTCCAACCATCGGATCGCGGTCTATCGCCTTGGGACGCAATCCGGCCCAGCGCTCGATGACAGGCGCATCGCGCAGCACTGGCACCATATCACGGGCGGCTTCGATCAGCGCGTCGAGTTGTTCATCGGTGGAAAACGGATCGGCAAAGCTGTTCTCGCTGGTGCTACCAACAGCCACGTGCCCTCCCTCATGCGCGACCACATAAAGCCCATCGCGGAAGATTGTCGGCAAGGCGGGATCGATATCGGCGGCAAGCAGGGCCGCCTGCCCCTTCACGGCTTGCCCGAGAGGTTTCCGCAACCCGGGCGTCAGTTTTTCCAGAAAGGGAAACGAGCGATATCCCGCTGCAAGGATACAGCGGCCGAAGGCGATCGTCCCGCCGTCGATCGAGGCCGTTCCCCGCGCCGGATCGAGCTCTGCTATTTCCGTATTCTCCAGCATCCGCACATGCCGTGCGTTGCCCAGAAAGGCGACAAGTGCTGCCACCAGCGAGCGTGGCGCGACACGAGCGGCAAGCGTGTCATGCACGAAACCACTCTCGCCGGCGACTGAATCGATTCCGATCCAGCCTTCCCCGGGTGGCCTATCCAGCACATGCCAATGGAAACGCCGCTCTCCCGCTCTCCAGTGAACCTCGGCATCCTTGGAATGGCCAAGCGCGATCTTGCGCAGATGCTGCTTCGGCAGCGGGATGAGCCTGCCCGATCGCCGATAACCGGCTGATAACCCGGTTTCCGCCTCAATGGCCGCAATCTCGGCCTCCAGCGAAACCAGTGCATCGAACTGAAACTGCTTCTTTTCCGACCAGCGATCCGGCATATGCGGCATCAGGGCGCCGAGCAGTCCGCCGCTTGCGCCACTGCCGAGCAGACCTGCATCGACAAGCAGAGTGCTGATACCGCGGCGCTCGGCATGGACGGCTGCCCATAGGCCCATAATGCCGCCGCCGACGATGAGGAGATCGATCGATGATTGACCCGAGGCCGGGGCGGGATTATCGGCTTTTTCCATGACAGACATCAATCCCGATCAGATCGGCGCGGGCAAGCCGCAGCCCCTCGAATGGCGCGACGGCGATATGCCCTATTCGACCGCCTTTGGCGACCATTTTTATTGCCAGACCGACGGACGGCTGGAATGCGGCCACGTCTTCCTCTCGGGAAACGGCCTGCCTGATCGATGGAGCGGCCGCCCAACGTTTCTCATTGGCGAACTCGGCTTCGGCACCGGGCTGAATTTCTCGGAGACCTGGCGGCAATGGAAGCTTTGCCGCCAGCCCGGCCAGCATCTGCATTTCATGTCCTTCGAGCTCTATCCGATGCGCCGCGCGGAAATCGACCGCGCGCTTGCCCATTGGCCTGAGATCGATGCCGAACGGCAGGCGCTGGCCACCATCTGGCCGGATAATCCCGAGGGCATCGTCGCGCTCGATCTGGACAACCAGACAAAGCTCAGCGTTGTCTGCGGCGGAGCCTTCGACGGGGTTTCTGAAGCTGCTCCCGAATTCGACGCCTGGTATCTCGACGGCTTCGCCCCCTCGCGCAACAGCGATATGTGGTCGGAAGAGCTGATGCATCTCGTCTGCGAAAAGACTGCTGCTGGCGGAAGTTTCGCGACCTATGCCGCCGCGGGTTTCGTGCGCCGCAATCTCGCGGCCGCCGGCTTTATTGTCGAGCGTCGCAAGGGGTTTGCCGGCAAGCGGGAAATGCTCTGCGGGGTAAAGCCTCAGTAGCCGGAGCGGCCCGGCTGCAATTCGCCACCACCAAGCCACTGGCGAATCTTGTCTTCCAGAAGTTCCGGGCTGATCGGCTTGGACATGTAATCGTCCATGCCGGCATCGAGGCAAAGCTCGCGGTCGCTTTCCAGCGCATGCGCGGTGACGCCGATAACGGGCACACGATGCCCCTGCCCCTGTTCCCTCTCGCGGATCAGCCTGGTCGCCTGATGGCCGTTCATGACTGGCATCGAGACATCCATCATGATCAGCCGCGGAGTATGACGCTCCCAGGCCTCCACCGCTTCCTCGCCGTTGTTGACGACGAGGAAGGAAAGCCCGGTTCCCTGCAGAATTTGCGTGAAGACGATCTGGTTGACCTCATTGTCCTCGGCGACGAGAACATCGACGAATTCGGCAGCTCGTCTTTGCGGAGCAGGTGCGGGTGCCGGCGGCAGCACCTCGATCTCTTTCTGCAGCCGCGCAATCTCGGCCTCGGAGGCTTGTTTGACGCGGCTTGCCCGCACCACCTCGACGACCGTATTGCGCAGCAAGTTGGCGCGCGCCGGTTTCATCAGATGCGCATGGCCGTTCAGCGCCGCAAACTCCTTCTCCGTTCCGGAAATATCCATCGAGGTCAGGAAGATGATCGGCAGCTCCACGAAACGGCTATCAGCGCGAAGGCGGCGGGCGACTTCGGCGCCGTTCATGTCGGGCATATGATAATCGAGCACGACGGCATCGACCTTGATGCCGAGATCAGCGGCAGCCTCCAGAATGGCAAAGCCCGTGGCGCCGCCCTCTGCGGCAACGCCGTCAAAGCCCCAGAGGCCGAGCTGTTCGGTGAGGATCCGGCGATTGACCTCATTGTCATCGACGACGAGGACGCGCGCACCCTGCACATTGATCGGCAAGGGCTTCGGCTCGATGCGGGCGGCGGCGACCGCGAAAGGCAGCTTGACGGTAAAGACCGAACCCTTGCCCCATTCGCTTTCGACATCGATGTAACCGCCGAAAAGATCGACGAGACCGGCAGTGATCGCAAGGCCTAGGCCCGTGCCCTCATGCCGCCGGGTCGATGAGGCATCGACCTGCGAGAATTTGTCGAAGACCGTTTCCACTTTCTCGGGCGGAATGCCGATGCCGGTATCCTCGATGCGGATGCTGATCATGATCTCGCCGCCGGCGGATTGCTCCGAGCCGATATCGACGAAGACATGGCCGCGCTCGGTAAATTTCACCGCATTGCCGACGAGGTTCGTAACGATCTGGCGGAAGCGCCCGGCATCGCCGATGACGGCTGCCGGCAGATCGGGCGCCGCGCGCACCAGAAGCTCGATATCCTTCTCGGCAGCGGGCGAGGAAAGGAGCGTCGCCACATCCTCGACAGCCTCGATCAGATCGAAGGCCGCCTTGCGCAGCTTCATCTGCCCGGCATCGATCTTCGAGAAATCGAGGATGTCGTTGATGATCGTCAGCAGCGCATTGCCTGACTTGACGATGATATCGACGAAGGTCTTCTGGCGGGTATCGAGATTGGTCTTGGCAAGTAGTTCCGCCATGCCGAGCACGCCGTTCATCGGCGTGCGGATCTCATGGCTCATATTGGCAAGGAATTCCGACTTGGCGCGGTCGGCGGCCTCGGCGCGCGACAGAAGCTGCGTCAGTTCCTCCTCGCGCCGTTTGAGCTCGGTGACGTCAGTAAACAGCGCCACCCAGTGCTGACGTTCGCTGATGGTGGCTTCCATGTTCACCCAGCGCTCGCCGCCGACGTGGAAGACGGTGGAGATCGGCTGACGCGCGGCGATATTGGCACGCCACCCCTCCAGCGTTTCGACCGCCCTGTCGTGGAAATCGCCGCGATTGGCGCAGAACTGGAAGAGATCGATCCATTCCCTGCCAACTCCCGTCAGCTCGGCCGGAATGTGCAGCACCTCGGCCAGCCCGTCATTGGAAAGCTTGATCAGGCCGTCCTGGACGATCGCAAGCCCCTGCGGCATGGCATGCGTCGCATCTCGCATCATCTCGCCGAGATTTTCCAGCGCCGCACGCGCCTCGTGGATTTCTCTCTCGCGCTCACGCACTGAGGAAATATCCGAATAGGTCAGCAGGATACGGTTGCTGGAAATGCGCCGGCTGTCGAAAATGACCGATTTGCCCGCGGCCCAGTCAAGCTCGATCGGCTCCGGATTGTCAGCCTCGAAAAGCCCCTTGCGAAATTCGTAGATCTCCTCCGGTGTTTGCGTCTCACCGTAGCGGCCGAGTTCGTAATTGCGCTTGATGACATCGATGAACGGCCGCCCATCGAAACGGTCGTCGAGCGGCAGCTCCCAGATGCTGTAGAACTCGTCATTGACGTAGAGAATGGTGTGGTCGTTGTCGAGGATGAGGACGCCGACCGGAAGCGAGCGCAGGATGCTCTCGATTTCCTGATGCAGCACTTCCTCATGCTTGCGCGCCTCGATCAGTTCCTTCTCGCGCGCCTTCAGCGGCGTGATGTCGGAGAAGGAGCCGACGACATAGTGCTTGCCATCAGGTGTTACGACCCGGTTGACGCGGGAGATCACCTGGAAGATTTCGCCGTCGGTATTCGGCAGGGTGCTCTCGACCTCGGTCAGTGCGCCGTTTTTCAGCGCCCGCAGGTTTTCCCGGTAGATCGCCTCACCTGCCTCCTGCCCGAACATGTCGTGCTCGGTCAGGCCGAGTACCTTGGAGCGGGCATGGCCGGTGAAGGTCTCGTAATACTGGTTGGCATAGACCAGCCGGTGGTCCTCGTCTCGCACGAAGGCGGCGACCGGAAGATCCTCCATGATGGTGCGCAGCAGATCGCGCTCCCGCACACTCTCATGCCAGGCAGTCTCACCCACAGGCGCAGGCTTGCTGCCGTCTGGCGCATACCTGCTGCCACTCCGATAGGCCGCGTTGACGATCAGCGGCCGGCCGTCATCGGCAAAGATACCGATCGGATGATCGAGATTTTCGAGCGTCTCGCGGATGCGGCCGAGATCGGTCGCCATCGCATCGGCAGCCTCGGGAATGGCGCGGCGCGGTTCGCGTGCATCGAAGATGCCGAGCACATAGGCCCGGTCCTGGGAAGGCGAAAAGCTTTCGATCAGCACGCGCTCATGGCTGAGCCCGGCGGCATCGAAGGAGATGGCGCTCTCTTCCGTACCGAACACCAGCGCACGGCGTTCGCGATCCTCGCGCTCCTCTTCTTCCGGCCGGTCGAAGAGTTCGCGGCTGCGCCGCCCGATGAAATCGGAAATCTCGCGACCGAAGAAGCGGGCATAGGCCTCGTTGACGGCGACATAGCGGAGTTCGCTGTTTTTGACATAGGCCGGGGTATCCAGATCAGCGATCCGGCGGCAGGCCAGCTCCAAGAGTTCCCCGGTAAAATTCAAAAAATCTTCACTCCCGCAATGAACGAAATATCCCCTAGAACAACTATAACGCCAAGGCTTTTAACAAGCTGTTAACCATAAAATTCCACTGGCAAAAATTCCAAGCCGGCTCATGAAGTTGATGAATCAGAGTGACAATAAAGGCTTGCACGAAACTGAAATGATTTGAAGATTCACCGAGAAAAACGCCACCGGGCCACGGGGAGGATCCCGGCCTGGCAATGACCAAGCATGGAGAAAATTTAATCCCGACGCGGCTTGCGCGACCATCAGCGCGCCGCGATCGGMGCCGATTCTGGCAATGGCTTCAATGACGAGCCTACCACGAAAGGAATTCGACATGTCCGTTCTTCATAAGACAATGGCGGCGGGCCTGATTGCACTGACATTTGCCGGCGCTTCGCTGGCAACGGCCGGGACCGCAAACGCCCATTCCGGCAATGCCTTCTGGGGCGGCCTTGCCGGTGGTGTCGTCGGCGGCGTCGTGGGTGGGGCGATCGCCTCGCGTCCTGCTTACCCCGGGCCCTATGCGTATTATCCACAACCTTATGCCTACTATCCCGCCTATCCCGCCTATTACGGCCCGCGCTTCTGCCATCCTGAATGGCGCTACGATCGCTGGGGCCAACCCTATCGCATCGAAGTCTGCAGGCGCTGAGTCTCTTCCCGGCGCCACTTGCCCTCCCGGCGGCGCCGGGCCATGCAATGGCGAGTTTCGGCATCAGTGCCGATAGCGTCATGGCTACGGCATCACTCAATCCGATGAAACGCCTTTGCTCCACAACGCCGGAGCAACAATTCCGCGCTGACCAATCTGTTCGTCGCTCTGTCAAATATCATAGAAGGCAGCTAGTAATCCGCCCGTAGCGTTCATGCATTTTGCTTTCGCTATCGATCGCATTTCAAGCATTCAGCCAGATATTGGCATGCAGATGGGCAGAGACGGAATGGCCACGAACACCGCAGCTGCCGGTTGGGCGGCCGAAGTAATCGATTTTCTATCCCGAAACCTCCCTCGCGACGATGAGGAAGAGGGTTGGAACGATATGGCCCTAACGGCCTACGAGATCAGCTGCGAAGCGCTGGTGGCACTTGGCCAGGCCGATAAAACCAGCGGAGGCGCAATCCCGCGTAAGAATGCCAGACTACCTGAAGAGCTACCGCGTTGGGACGACCTGTGCGTCTCAGTGCTTCGACTGGCGGCACAACAGAGGTTGCTATCTTATCACCTGCAAGACGGCAGCGCGCCCCTGCCGACGGGCGCCTTTCTCATTTACCGGATATGCGCACCACCTCCGCCTCCGCCTCCGCCGAATATCGGGGCTGCAAACGGTCTTGGTCCTGCGTTAGCAACACCCGAGGTCTTGTCCGTCCTTCGGGCATTGGGGCTGCTGGCCGAAGGCCGTTGGACGGAGATTGCTGAAACCGTATTCTGGCGAGACTGGCCAGAGGAGTGGGAAATGGCTTTCACCTTCGATCCCCGTTTTTCTGCTGCGGCTGAGCAAGCTCTCGCTACGATCCCGGCTGATATCCGCGCCGAAATGGACAAACTTGTCACCATCACCGACGCGGATGTCACGGCAGCGGTGAAGCGCAGTGCGGCAGCTGTAGAGGAGTCGCGCGCTAAATTTGGGCCGAACGCGTGGATAGGCCCACCCGACACTCCCGAACAAGCAAGAAGAGGTTTGGAGTTCCTATGCCAGATCGAACTGGACTGGCTGTTCTTCCGCCACTGGCGTCTTGCTGACGGTTGGCTCGTACCAAACGAAGCGAGCAAAGCGCTGGAAATCTTTCACGACGATCTCGCTATCGCGATGCGGTGCGCCGTTATTAAACGGCTCTATCCGAACTTGCCGTTTGCGGCCGCCAGATAGGTAGGAGGACCACCATGCCGGAACCGCTCAAGAACCTGCTACATGAAGGGCTGGTCGGCGATATGGCCGATCGCATTGCCGGCAACGCACCGTCCTTCGATAAGGAGCGCTTCATAAGGCTCGCGACCGACGGCCTCGCAGCTCTGGAGCTGATGGAGCGCTCGGCGCTGATCCGCGACGCGCTGTTTACAACCCTTCCCGAGGATTTTCCTGAGGCCGCCGCCATCCTAAAGGCGAGCCTTCCGATATCAGGCAGGGTGGGACTCTCAGGTTGGATGCTCCTGCCGGTCAACCAATTCATCGCCGCCCGCGGCCCCGATCATTTCGACCTCGGTATCGATCTCCTGAAGGGGTTGACGCCGCATTTCACCGCCGAATTCGGCATCCGCCCTTTCATCCATCGCGATCAGCAGCGCGCGCTCGCCATCATCTCCAGCTGGGTCGGCGATCCCGACCACCATGTCCGCCGGCTGGCGAGCGAGGGCACCCGCCCGCGCCTGCCCTGGGCGATGCGCCTGCCGCGGTTGATCACGGACCCTTCTCCCATCCTGCCGATTCTGACTGCGCTGATGGACGATCCCGAAGATTATGTTCGCCGTTCAGTGGCAAACAGCCTGAACGATATCGCCAAGGATCATCCGGATCTCGTCGCGGCCTTTATCGCCAAGCATATCGAAGGCGCTTCTGCCGAGCGCCGCTGGCTGCTGAAACATGCTTCCCGCACCCTTCTGAAAAAGGGTCATGCCCGGGCGCTCGCCAATTTCGGCTTCGGCGCGGCCGCATCGCTGGAGTGCAACTTGCTGCTCGCGAACCCGGCGGTGCTTTTCGGCGAAGGGCTGGATTTCGAAATCCGCCTGCGCAATGCCGGCGATATCGCGCAATCACTGATGATCGACTACGCGATCCACCATGTGAAGGCCGACGGCTCGCTCTCTCCCAAGGTCTTCAAATGGAAGACCGTCACGCTGGAAGCGGGCGAAGACCATATCGTGCAGCGCCGCCACGCCATGCGGCCGATCACGACGCGGCGCTACTATCCCGGCGAACATCGCATCGTCATTCTCGTCAACGGTACCGAGACGGCCTCGGGAAATTTCGTCCTTTCCATGCCCTCAGAGGTCATTGTCGGCCGATCCCCTTGACTTTCAGTGGGAAATAGACCACATGGCGCTCAGCTTTCACCTTCCGGCCGCCGCGTGAGCGTGCCACTGCGATAGACGCTGAAGAAGGATAGAGCGCATTCTGATAATGTCGCACCCAAGAGCGGCAAGACGCGCTGGAAGCTTTTTCCAACTTACAAGTTCCCATTTCACGCGGGGTTCTTGACGCCAGATTAACACCGGACCGCATTCGGCGATCCGGCGTTTTCGTTTGGCGCGCCCTAAAAGGTTATGACTTGACCAATTTTGAATCGCTCGGTGTCTCCAAGCCGGTCGTCGCCACTCTGTTCCAGCTCGGCATCGAAACGCCGACGCCCATTCAGGAACAGGCTATCCCCCTCCTCATCCAGGGCCGTGACCTGATCGGCCTTGCCCAGACCGGCACCGGCAAGACCGCTGCTTTCGGCCTGCCGCTCATCGAGCGCCTGCTCAAGGAAGAGAAGCGTCCGGACAATCGCTCCGTCCGCACGCTGATCCTGGCGCCGACCCGCGAACTGGTGAACCAGATCGCCGACAGTCTCAGAAAATTCATCCGCAAGTCGCCGCTGCGCATCAACGTCGTCGTCGGCGGCGTTTCCATCAACAAGCAGCAGCTTCAGCTCGAGCGCGGCTCCGATATCCTCGTCGCCACTCCCGGCCGCCTGCTCGATCTCTGCAACCGCAATGCCATTACACTGACGGCCGTGCGCTACCTCGTGCTCGATGAAGCCGACCAGATGCTCGATCTCGGCTTCGTGCATGACCTGCGCAAGATCGCCAAGATGGTGCCGAAGCGCCGCCAGACCATGCTCTTCTCGGCAACCATGCCGAAGGCGATTGCCGATCTCGCCGGCGACTACCTGACCGATCCGGTCACGGTCCAAGTGACGCCTCCGGGCAAGGCTGCCGACAAGGTCGAGCAGTATGTGCACTTCGTTCCAGGCAAGAACGACAAGACGGTTCTCTTGAAGAAGTCGCTGACCGAAAACCCTGATGGCCGCGCCATCGTCTTCCTGCGCACCAAGCACGGCGCTGAAAAGCTCGCCAAGCATCTGGAGCAGGTCGGCTATTCCGTCGCATCCATCCATGGCAACAAGAGCCAGGGCCAGCGCGAACGCGCGCTGAAGGGCTTCCGCGACGGCGCCATCAAGACGCTGATCGCAACCGACGTCGCCGCTCGCGGCATCGATATCCCTGCCGTCAGCCACGTCTTCAACTACGACCTGCCGGAAGTGGCGGAAGCATACGTCCACCGCATCGGCCGCACGGCCCGTGCCGGCCGCGATGGTATCGCAATTGCCTTCTGCGCACCCGACGAAGCCCGCCTGCTGCGCGACATCGAAAAGCTGATGGGCATCGACATTGCCGTTGCCAGCGGCGAACCGCCGGCTGATATGCGTGCCGCTCCCCGTGCCAACAATCGCGGCCGCGGCCAGAACCAGCAGCGCGGCCCAGGTGGCCGTGGTGAAGGTGGCGAGCGTCGCGAAGGTGGCCACCGCGGCGGCGAACGTCGTGAAGGCGGACGCAGCGAAACCCGCAATGGCGGCCGTCCCGCCGGCCATGGTGATCGCCGTCCGCGTAACGATGGCGACGTCACTGAAGTGCGCGCCGGCGAAGAGCGCCGCGCCCGCCCTCAGCACAACAACCGCAATCAGGATTTCCGTGGCCAGCGCCGCAACGAGCAGGCGCCGGATCACGGCCCGGACAATGATCTGGTTTCGACCTCGGATTTCCGCCCTGCCCGCAATCAGCAGCAGCGCCCGGCTCAGCCGGCTGAGGCAACCGGCCATCATCGCGGTAACAAGCAGCACGTCCATGGCCGCCCGCCGCGCAATCACGGCGACCAGCAGCCGCAGGGCGAACAGCGCCGCGAGGGCAATGGCGGTCTGCGCCGCAAGGGCCGCAATGGCGGCGGCCCGCGTCGCGAACGCGCTTAAGCTAGTGATATCAGTGAGGGCCGGAGCGATCCGGCCCTTTTCTTTTGGCCGTCCTTCGGTCACCGGCACGGGCAGAGTTTGATCCGTCGCCCGGGCAGGAAATAATCACCTGCTCATCTTTTGTGCGCGACGTCAGGATTGACAGGAATCCGCCTCGCGCCAGATCTTGATAAATGCCCAGTTTTTCACCGGTTTTTCGCACTGCAGAAGATTTTATGAATCTTCCATGCGAACTGTGCATGGTTCTTGCATTGCCTTTTGCGTTGTATTCAAATGAAGAAAAAAGGGGAGCCACACCTTTGGCATTTGATGAAATGATCACCGGAGACGAAAGTCCCCGTACGCCATATGAAAAATACTTTGAGTGGTACAACAGCCAAGACCGGGCACATCTGATTTCAAAGTCCCGCGACGCTGAAAACATCTTCCGCAAAACCGGCATCACCTTCGCGGTTTACGGCCACGCCGACAGTTCCGAAAAGCTCATCCCCTTCGACATCATCCCGCGCATCATCTCTGCCCGCGAATGGCGAAAGCTCGCTCAGGGTATCGAGCAGCGGGTGATCGCGCTCAACGCTTTCCTGGATGATATCTACCACAAGCAGGAAATCATCCGCGCCGGCCGCATCCCGCGCGAGCTGATCGAAAAGAACGTTGCATTCCTGCCCGAGATGATCGGCTTCCGGCCGCCCGGCGGCGTCTACACTCATATCGTCGGCACGGATATCGTGCGCACCGGCGAAGACCAGTTCTATGTGCTGGAAGATAATGCCCGCACGCCCTCGGGCGTCAGCTACATGCTGGAAAACCGGGAAACCATGATGCAGATGTTCCCGGAACTCTTCCATGAGAACAAGGTGCAGCGCGTCGAGGACTATCCCTATCTCCTGCGCCAGAGCCTGGCGTCGCTCGCACCTCCCGGCTGCAAGGGCAAGCCGCGTGTCGCCGTCCTCACCCCCGGCATTTACAACTCCGCTTACTACGAACACTCGTTCCTCGCCGACATGATGGGTGTCGAGCTCGTCGAAGGCTCGGATCTGCGCGTCATCGACGGCAAGGTGAAGATGCGTACGACGCGCGGCTATGAGGCGATCGACGTGCTCTACCGCCGCGTCGACGACGACTTCCTCGATCCCCTCACCTTCCGCCCGGAATCGGCCCTCGGCATTCCCGGCATCATGGATGTCTACCGCTCCGGCAATATCACCATCGCCAATGCGCCCGGCACCGGTATTTCCGACGACAAGGCGATCTATTCCTACATGCCTGAGATCGTCGAGTTCTATACGGGCCGCAAGCCGATCCTCGAGAATGTGCCGACCTGGCGCTGTTCAGAAGCATCAAGCCTGAAATATGTGCTGGAGCACCTGGAAGAATTGGTCGTCAAGGAAGTGCATGGCTCGGGCGGTTACGGCATGCTCGTCGGTCCGACGGCTTCCAAGAAGGAACGCGCCGATTTCGCCGAGAAGCTGAAGGCAAAGCCCAGCAATTACATTGCCCAGCCCACACTTTCGCTCTCCACCGTTCCGATCCTCGTCAACAAGGGTATAGCACCCCGCCATGTCGACCTGCGCCCCTACGTGCTGGTCTCGGACAAGGTGCAGATCATTCCGGGCGGGCTCACCCGCGTGGCGCTGAAGCAGGGCTCGCTGGTTGTCAATTCCAGCCAGGGCGGCGGCACCAAAGACACCTGGGTATTGGAGGACTGATGCTCGGAAGAACTGCAAACG
This sequence comes from Rhizobium sp. 01T437, assembly GCF_056398505.1. Classification (NCBI taxonomy): domain Bacteria; kingdom Pseudomonadati; phylum Pseudomonadota; class Alphaproteobacteria; order Hyphomicrobiales; family Rhizobiaceae; genus Rhizobium; species Rhizobium sp. 01T437. The sequence continues at coordinate 323,065 of NZ_JBFTPM010000002.1, read as the reverse complement.
GGCTCTACTGGATGTTCCGGTACATCGAGCGCGCCGAGAATATTGCACGTCTCGTCGATGCCGGCCTGCGCATGTCGCTGACGCGCAGCGACGCCGGTGATGACAACTGGGACGGCGTGCTGCAAAGCGCCGGCGTGCGCGAACTCTATGACGAGACCCATTCGAAACTGACCGGCCCCGATGTCATCGACTACATGTTGCGCGACCGCCAGAACGCGTCGAGCGTCATGTCCTGCATCGATTTCGGCCGCAACAACGCCCGCATGGTGCGCACCGCGCTGACACGCGAGACCTGGGAAGCGACCAACGAATGCTGGATCGACCTCAAGGAACTGCTGTCGAAAAAACTGAAGGCGGCAGAACTGCCCGAGGTCATCGATGTCATCAAGCATCGCGCCGGCCTCATCCGCGGCGCCTTCCATGGTTCGATGCTGCGCAACGAACTCTATAATTTCGCCCGCATCGGCACCTTCATCGAACGTGCGGACAATACGAGCCGCATCCTCGACGTGAAATATTACGTGCTGCTGCCCTCGATCTCGCAGGTAGGCTCTTCGGTCGACAACGTTCAGTGGGAGTCGATCCTGCGTTCGGTCTCCGCCCACCGCTCCTACAGTTGGGCCTATGACGGCGAATACCGTGCCATGAACATTGCCGACTTCCTGATCCTGAACGGTCAGATGCCGCGTTCACTCGCCTATAGCTACGAGAAGATCGTCAGCAACCTTGGTTACATTGCCAAGGATTACGGCGAGCGGCTGGCCGCACATGATACGGCGGATGCCATTCGCGCCACGCTGCAGACATTGAAGATAAAGGATGTCATGGATCAGGGCCTGCATGAGTTTCTCGAGGATTTCGTCGCTCAAAACAACAAGCTCGGCAACGAAATCTCCGATGGCTACCGGTTCTATGCTTAAGCGGGTCAGATCATGAAACTGAAGATCAGCCACCTCACCGAATACCGCTACGACGAACCGGCGCAGTTTTCCCTGCAGCGGCTGCGCCTGACACCGCCGACCACGATCGGCCAGACCGTGCTCAACTGGTCCCTCCATGTCGAAGGCGCCAAGCCGGAAGTCGAATATGACGACCAGTTCGGCAATCATGTAAACCTCGTCTCGCTGGAAGGCGAACAGCAGGTGACGCGCATTGTCGCCGAAGGCGAGATCGAGACTGAAGACCGCAACGGTGTCACCGGCCCCCATACCGGTTTCTGCCCGCTCTGGCTCTTCCTGCGCGATACGCCGCTCACCAAGGCAGGCAAATTGGTAAAGGAACTGACCAAGGGTATAACCGGCGAGAACGATCTTGCCCGCATGCATGCCCTGATGGCGGCGATCCACGAGGCGGTAGAGTATAGGCCCGGCACCAGCAGCACCGAGACCACTGCCGAACAGGCGCTCGAGAGGAAGACCGGCGTCTGCCAGGACCATGCCCATATCTTCGTTACCGCGGCGCGCGCCCTGGATATTCCGGCGCGCTACGTCTCCGGCTATCTGATGATGGAAGAAAAGGTCGATCAGGCTGCCACCCATGCCTGGGGCGAGGCGCATATTCCAGGCCTCGGCTGGGTCGGCTTCGATCCTGCCAACGAGATCTGCCCGGACGACCGCTATGTCCGCATGGCTTCCGGCCTCTGCTATCGCGATGCGGCTCCCGTGTCGGGCATGCGCATCGGCACTCCAGGTGAAAAACTGTCGGTCACCGTAAAGGTCGAAGACAGCGGCCAGATGCAGAGCCAAAGCCAGAACTGACAAGAGCAGGCCGATTTGCCGCGGCATCATGCGCGTTGAAACACGCAATAATTGCTGTTGCAACCAATTCTCTACTTCGAGCTAACCCGATCTTAAACCGGCTGGCGGAAGCTGTGCGCTCATAAGGCCCGCATTTGTGGGCACCGGCGCACAGCGCGCCGGCCTGTTTTGAGATTTCAGTAGGTCGTTTATGTCTCTTCTTATTATCGATGACAGCAAATCCAGCCTGCTTGCCCTTGAAACCGCCGTCCGCCGCTTTGCCAGCTGCGAGATCGAAAGCTTCACCAATCCGCTGGAAGCCCTCGAGCGCACGAGAACAGTCGAATTCGATCTCGTGCTGGTCGATTACATGATGCCCGAGCTCAACGGCATCACCGTGATCCACCGCCTGCGCAGCCAGCGCGGCTATGAAACCATACCCATCGTGATGGTGACCTCCCAGACGGAACGCTCCGTGCGCCTGGAAGCGCTGGAGGCAGGTGCTACGGACTTCCTGGCAAAACCCTTCGATCCGCTGGAGCTCGAGGCCCGCGTCCTGAACCTCCTGGCATTGCGCAGCGCTCAGCTTGCCCTCGTCGATCGGGCCCGCTCGCTCGATCAGGCTTTCCGCCGTGCCACCGAACGAGCCGATATCCGCGAGCAGGAGATCGTCTGGTGTCTGGCGCAGGCCATGGCCTCGCGTGACGGCAATACCGGCGATCACATCGAACGTGTCGCCAACATCGCCGAACTGATTGCCGAAGGCCTCGGCATGGACCGCATCCAGCGCCGCAACATCTATCTCGCCGCGCCCCTGCACGATATCGGCAAGATCGGCATTCCCGACGCCATCCTGCAGAAGCCCGGCAAGCTGGAGCCGCACGAGATCGAAAAGATGCGCGAGCATGTGCCGATCGGCGTTTCGATCCTGCGCAACAGTTCCGCCGAGCTTTCGCGCGTCGCCACCGCCATCATCGGCGGCCACCACGAAAAATGGGACGGCACCGGCTACCCGCAAGGCCTTGCCGGCGAACAGATACCGATCGAGGCGCGCATCGTCGCCGTTGCCGATGTCTTCGATGCGCTCTGCTCCGAGCGCCCCTACAAGCAGGCATGGCCGATCGACCAAGCCTACCGGGAAATCATCGCCTGCAGCGGCACCCATTTCGATCCGGCTTGCGTCGCCGCCTTCCACCGCAAATGGCCGGCGATCCGCATGCTCTTCGATCAGCTTGAGATGGAAGAAGACCGCCTGCGCTCCAGCGGTTGACACCCGCTCGGCTTCCATGAGGCCTTCTTCCACAGACCGGCGATCCGGTGCCGGCTGCCATTTGCCGAAATCCCCTGCATGAACTTATGGTGCAGTCATGTCTCGCATGAACCTTCATTTTCTTGATGCACGCGGTGCACTTTCCGAGCTGCGTGATTGGCTGGATGAGCGGCTGTCCGACGCCTTCGATAAAGGGAGCGCTCTACTGCGGGCAGCACCCGTCGATGTCGTGGTGAAAGCTGGAACCCACGTGTTGTCCGAGAAGGGGCATCTTGGATATGCGCCGGAACCGGGCTTGATCTATCTGACGGTCGATCCTGCCAATCCAGCTCTTGCTGCAAATGCCGATGCGTCGTTGGAGCGGATGTTTGTGCATGAACTGCATCACGCTGCCCGATGGGATGGACCCGGATACGGAAATTCATTGGGGGAAGCACTGGTTTCTGAAGGCCTGGCGGGACATTTTGCGCAGGAAATTTACGGTGGTCCACCTGAGCCCTGGGAAAGACTATCCAGCGATGAAATCCGCAGATATGTGACCCGTGCCGCGCAGGAGTGGGGCAATCGCAGCTATGACCACGAGGCATGGTTCTTCTGGACATCAGATCTGCCGGGTCAGCTCGGATATTCAATGGGTTTCCAGCTTGTCGCGGACCACCTGATGCGAACAGGCCAAAGACCATCGGCCTTGGTTTACGAAGAAGCGTCCGAATTCAGATTTTCGCTGGATCAAATCTAGAGTTCGCTCCGTGACGAGGCGCCTGAATTTGTAGCGTTGCGAAGGCAGCGGGCTTTCGCACTAATGCCCAGCAATCACTCCGCACAGTTGGGGTTTTCGAGATAACCGGTTTGGCGAAGCCACTAGCAGAGGATATGTTATGTCGCTTAGCGAGCAGCAATTCATTGAGTCTGTGCGCCGTAACCCGATAAACGCCGAATTGCTAAGCCGGCTGGGCCTCCTCCAGATTCCTCAAGGCATTCTAACCGCCGGCTGCCTCGTGCAGACGGTTTGGAACCTAAAGTCGGGTTATGATCCTCAGCACGGGATAAAGGACTATGACGTCTTCTACTTCGACGACTCCGACCTGTCATGGGACGCCGAAGATGCCGTCATTCGCCGGGTGCAGCAGGCGGTCGCCGATCTATCCGTAAAGGTGGAGATCAAGAACCAGGCTCGGGTCCATCTCTGGTACAAGGACAAGTTTGGAGCGGACTATCCGACGTTGCAAAAGGCGGAGGATGGCATCGACCGTTACCTCACCCTTTGCACAAGGATCGGTATTCGCCTTAGCGACGGCAGCCTTTATGCGCCCGATGGCTTGGATGACATGTGGAACGGCATCCTGCGCCTGAACCCTCTCAATCCTCAGCGCGGCTTATTTCTGGATAAGTGCAATCAGTACCTGCAGCGATGGCCTTGGCTGACGATTGGCGATGACAAAATCGGCGATTGCGCTGCGCGGTCAAAATGACGGTTGGCATTTCGCGCATTCAGCCTCTAGCGGAGTTCCTGACTTTCAAAACAAGGCCGCCAGCACCGAACTTTCCCGTAATTTCTGTCGCAAAACCACCCGTAAGAGCCGGAGTTTCGCGACAGATATTTGCGAACATTTCAGCTAAAAGGCGGGGTTCTCACCCCGCCTTTCCATCAATCTACGGTCGGATACGTCCGTTAGTGGCTGTCCTTACCGACTGCACTTCCACGACATCCCTTGAGGAAATCGAGGTCGGCGCCGGTATCGGCACCTTCGACATGCTGCTGATGCAGGAAGGCGTAGCCGGACTTCGGCAGATCATGGTTCGGCTGCCATTCGGCCAGACGCTTCGCCAGTTCCTCTTCGGAAATGTCGAGATGCAGGCGGCGGTTCGGAACGTCGAGCTCGATCATGTCGCCGTTCCTGACGACAGCAAGCGGGCCGCCGACAGCGGCTTCCGGCGAGGTATGCAGCACGACGGTACCGTAGGCGGTGCCGGACATGCGGGCGTCGGAAATGCGCACCATGTCGGTGATGCCCTTCTTGAGCACCTTCGGCGGCAGGCCCATGTTGCCGACTTCGGCCATGCCCGGATAGCCCTTCGGACCACAGTTCTTCATGACCATGATGCAGTTCTCGTCGATGTCGAGATTGTCATCGTTGATCTTGGCCTTGTAGTCGTCGATGTCCTCGAAGACGACGGCCCTGCCCTTGTGCACCATCAGATGCGGCGAGGCGGCAGACGGCTTCAGCACCGCGCCCTTCGGCGCGAGATTGCCGCGCACCACGACGATGCCGCCCGAAGAGGTCAGCGCCTTTTCAGCCGGAAGAATGACGTCTTCGTTCCAGTTGACGACGTCCTTCACTTCGTCCCAGACCGTCTCGCCCGAAACCGTCACCGCATCCTTGTGCAGAAGGCCCGCCTCGCCAAGGCGCTTCAGCACGACAGGCAGGCCGCCGGCATAGAAGAACTCTTCCATCAGGTATTTGCCCGACGGCATCAGGTTGACGATCGTCGGCACGTCGCGACCACAGCGGTCCCAATCGTCGAGCGTCAAGTCGACGCCGACACGGCCGGCCATGGCCAGCAGGTGGATGACGGCATTGGTCGATCCGCCGATGGCCGCATTGGTGCGGATAGCGTTTTCGAAGGCCTGCTTGGTCATGATATCGGAAGGCTTCAGGTCGTCCTTGACCATCTGCACGATGCGGCGGCCGGTGAGCTGCGCCATCACCTTGCGGCGGGAATCGACGCCCGGGATCGCGGCGTTGCCGGAGAGTGCCATGCCGAGCGCTTCAGCCATGGATGCCATGGTGGAAGCCGTGCCCATCGTGTTGCAGGTGCCCGACGAACGGCTCATCGACGCCTCCGCCTCAAGGAATTCGGCCTGCGTCATCTCGCCGGCCTTCACCATTTCGGAGAACTTCCAGAGATGCGTGCCGGAGCCGACGCGTTCGCCACGGAAATAGCCGTTCAGCATCGGACCGCCGGTGACGACGATCGACGGCAGGTCGACGGAGGCAGCACCCATTAGCAGCGACGGCGTGGTCTTGTCACAGCCGACGAGCAGCACACAGCCGTCCATCGGCTGGCCACGGATCGCTTCTTCGACCGCGAGTGCGGCAAGGTTGCGGTACATCATCGCGGTCGGGCGGAAGGTATTTTCGGATGCCGAGAATACCGGCACCTCGAGCGGGAAGCCGCCGGCTTCCCACACACCAGCCTTCACCTTCTCGGCGAGCTCGCGCAGATGACCGTTGCACGGCGTCATATCCGACCAGGTATTGAGGATGCCGATGACCGGGCGGCCGTCGAACAGGTCGTGCGGATATCCCTGGTTCTTAAGCCAGCCGCGGTGGTAGATCACGTCGCGGCTCGTGCCGCCATACCATTCCTGCGACCTCAGCTTGCGCGGCCATTCTGCTTTCTTCTTCATAATTTCTGTCCTTCAGGATATCCCCTGATCGCCTCGTACGATCAGGGTTATCGCACTTCGTCTCAAGCCAGGGTGTAGGCGGTCTTGACGGTTGTGTAGAATTCGGCGGCGTACTTGCCCTGCTCGCGCGGGCCGTAGGACGAGCCCTTGCGGCCGCCGAAGGGAACGTGGAAATCAACGCCGGCGGTCGGCAGGTTCACCATCACCATGCCGGCCTCGGAATTGCGCTTGAAATGCGTCGCATGCTTGAGGCTGGTCGTGGCGATACCGGCAGACAGGCCGAACGGCGTGTCGTTGGCGGTTGCCAGCGCCTCTTCGTAATCCTTCACGCGGATGACGGAAACGACGGGTCCGAAGATCTCTTCGCGCGAGATGCGCATCTGGTTGGTCGCCTCGGTAAAGAGCGTCGGCTGCAGGTAGAAGCCGGGCGTTTCGCGCGAGATGAGTTCGCCGCCGAAGGCAAGCTTGGCGCCCTCTTCCTTGCCGATCTTGATATAATCGGTATCGGTCTGAAGCTGGCGGGCATCGACGACAGGGCCGATATGGGTGCCGGGCTTCATGGCATTGTCGACGACGACAGTCTTCAGCTTTTCGGTGAGCGCTGCAACGAACTTGTCGTGGATGCCCTCGGTGACGATCAGCCGCGACGACGCCGTGCAGCGCTGGCCGGTGGAGAAGAAGCCGGAATTGGCTGCGGCCTCGACGGCCACGGTCAGATCGGCGTCGTCAAGCACGACCATCGGGTTCTTGCCGCCCATCTCAAGCTGGAACTTGCGGTTATGCTCGATGGAAGATGTGGCGACGCGCCTGCCCGTGCCTGTCGAACCGGTAAAGGTGACGCCGGCAATGTCGGGGCTGTCGAGCATGGCCTGCCCCACGACCGAGCCCTTGCCCATGACGAGGTTCAGAACACCCTTCGGCAGGCCCGCGCGGTGCAGGATGTCGGCAATTGCCCACGAACAGCCGGGAACCAGATCGGCCGGCTTGAAGACGACGGTGTTGCCGTAGCAGAGCGCCGGAGCGATCTTCCAGGCCGGAATGGCGATCGGGAAGTTCCAGGGCGTGATGATGCCGATGACACCAAGCGGTTCGCGAGTGATCTCGACGCCAATGTTGGGACGCACCGAGGGAACGACTTCGCCGGCAAGGCGCAGTGCTTCGCCTGCGAAGAATTCGAAGATCTGCGATGCGCGGATCGTTTCGCCGATCGCTTCCGGAAGCGTCTTGCCTTCCTCGCGGGCAAGCAGAGCACCAAGCTCGTCCTTGCGCGCCATGATCTCGTCGCCGGCCTTTTTCAGGATGACGTGGCGCTCCCAGATGCCGGAGCGCGACCAGGCCGGAAAGGCAGCCTTGGCAGCAGCGATCGCAGCCTTGGCATCCTCGGCGCTTGCCTGCGCGTAGAGACCGACGATCTCGTTCGTGTCGGACGGGTTGATATTCTCGGCGGCATTGGTGCCGGTCCATTCACCGGCAATGAGATTCTGATGGATAGTCATGGGCCTTGGGTCTCCTCTATGACAAATGACCGACCGCTTGCGTGGCGGCCGGTCTTGGAAATCAGAGCTGCTTGACGGCGATCTCTTCTTCGGCAGCAACCTTCAGCGGGTTGCGCAGCGGCAGGCCGAATTCGGCCACCTCGATTTCAAAGACATCGCCCTCTTCCGCCTTGATGCCATCGGCAAAGGAAAGCGTCGCCGTACCGAACATATGTACATGCACATCACCCGGCACGCGGAAGAGGCCATATTTGAAATGGTGATATTCCAGATTGGCGAAAGTGTGAGACATGTTCGCTTCGCCCGACAGGAACGGCTTCTCGAAGATCACGTGGTTGCCGCGCTTGATGCGCGAGGTGCCACGGATATCCTCCGGAGCCACACCGATGCGGATTTCCGGACCGAAGCTTGCCGGACGCAGCTTGGAATGGGCGAGGAAGAGATAGTTGATCCGCTCGGTGACGTGGTCGGAAAACTCGTTCGACAGCGCAAAGCCGATGCGGAACGGCGTGCCGTCCTTGGCGATGACATAGATGCCGGCCATCTCAGGCTCTTCGCCGCCGTCGAGCGCGAAGGACGGCGAAACGAGCGGAGCGCCCGGAGCAGCGGCGCCATAGCCATTGCCCTTGTAGAACCATTCGGGCTGCACGCCCTTCTGGCCGGCAGCCGGCTTGCCGCCTTCAAGACCCATCTTGAACATCTTCATGGAGTCGGTCAGCGTTTCCTCTGCCGCCTCGGAGGTCTTCTTGTGCATGGAATCGCGCGTCGCGGCGGAGCCGAGATGCGTCAGGCCCGTACCGGTCAGGTGCAGATGCGCGGCATCCGGGTGCGTGATCGGCGGCAGGAAGCGTCCCTCGGCATAGGCCTTTTCAAGATCGACGGGTTCGCCGTATCCGTGAGCCTCGATAACGGAAACGAGCGACTTGCCGCTATCTGCGGCTTCCATCGCCAGAGCGTAAACGCTCTCGGCACCCTTGACGGCCTTGGCGGCGGCACCCGGTTCGCGCACGGCGACGATGATCTCTTCGTTTGCGCCCTTGATCTGCGAAATAAGCACGGTCTTCATCCTTTTCGTTTGGCGATGACAAAGCTTCGCCGCTCCGGCTCCATCCGGAGCCGGAATTCAATTTTCATATGACTGCGATGCGGGGGCTGAGCCTGAGCTCAGCCCTTGTTCTTATTATAGACGTCGAAGAAGACGGCAGCGAGAAGCACCGCACCCTTGACCATCTGCTGGGAGTCGGTGCCGAGCCCGTGGATCGACATGCCGTTGTTCATGATGCCCATGATCAGAGCGCCGATGACAGCGCCGGTCACCTTGCCCACGCCGCCCTGCGCCGATGCGCCGCCAATGAAGCAGGCCGCGATCACGTCGAGCTCGAGGCCGAAGCCGCCCTTGGCCGTTGCCGAGTTGAGGCGCAGCGCAACGATCAGACCAGCCAGACCGGCAAGCAGACCCATATTTGCGAAGGTGAGGAAGGTCAGACGCTCGGTGTTGATACCGGACAGCTTCGTTGCCTTCTCGTTACCGCCCATCGCATAGATACGGCGGCCGATCGTCGTACGACGAGTGATGAAAGCGTAAGCCGTGATCAGCACCAGCATGATGACGAGCACGTTCGGGAAGCCCTTGTAGACCGACAACTGTATGCCGAGCGCCAGGATGGCGAGAGCGACGATGCCGTTCTGCGCGATGAAGAAGCCCAGAGGCTCGACGTCGTTGCCATGCTTTTCGTTCGACTTGCGCGCGCGCCATGCCAGATAGACGAGGGTCACGGCGCCGATGACGGTCAGGATGATCGAGGTCGAGTTGATGCCGCCCATATCGAAAAGGTTGGGCAGGAAGCCGATGCTGATCAGCTGAAAGGCCGGAGGGAACGGACCGATGCTGGTGCCCGTGCCGGCTCCCGTCATCACGGTCAGCGTCAGGCCGCGGAAGACCAGCATGCCGGCGAGCGTGACGATGAAGGACGGGATCTTGTGATAGGCGACGAAATAGCCCTGAACGCCGCCGACCAGCGCACCCACGGCCAGACAAATAACGGTCGCGAGCACATAGTTCATATGCCACTGCACCGTCATGACGGCGGCAATCGCGCCGATGAAACCGACGACGGAGCCAACCGAAAGATCGATATGGCCGGCAACGATCACCAGCAGCATGCCCAGCGCCATGACGACGATGAACGAGTTCTGCAGGATGATGTTCGTCAGGTTGAGCGGCCTGAAGAGAACGCCGCCGGTCGAGATCTGGAAGAACACCATGATCGCGATGAGCGCGATGAACATGCCGTATTCACGGATGTTGCCTCGAACAAATTCGCCGATGGAGACGACACGCCCTTGCTCGGTGATGGGTTGATTGATCGGCGTCATTGTTTCTTCTCTCCTGAGCGCATGATGGCGCGCATGATGGTTTCCTGGCTCGCTTCTCCCTTCGGCAGTTCCGCAACGATACGTCCTTCATTCATGACGTAGATGCGGTCGCACGTACCAAGAAGCTCAGGCATTTCAGATGAAATCATCAGAACGCCTTTACCGTCAGCCGCGAGCTGGTTGATGATAGTATAGATTTCATATTTGGCGCCAACATCAATGCCGCGCGTCGGTTCGTCCAGGATCAACACTTCGGGATCCGAGAACAACCATTTCGACAGAACGACCTTTTGCTGGTTGCCGCCCGACAGGTTGACCGCTTCCTGGAAAATACTGGAGGAACGAATACGCAGCTTCGCCCGATAGTCGGAGGCGACGCGCGATTCCTTGACACTGTCGATAACGGTGGCATTCGACACCGCTTCCAGATTGGCAAGCGTCGTGTTGTGGACGATCGTTTCGCCCAGCACGAGGCCAAGGTGCTTGCGGTCTTCGGTCACATAGGCGAGACCGGCGTCGATCGCCTTGCGCACCGTCGTCGTATCGACCTTCTTGCCCTCGACGAAGACGTCGCCGGTGATCTTGTGGCCGTAGGACTTGCCGAAGACGCTCATGGCGAATTCGGTGCGGCCGGCGCCCATCAGGCCAGCGATGCCGACGACCTCGCCTTTGCGGACATTCACATTGATGTCGTGCAGGACCTGGCGGTCGCGATGCTGCTGGTGGAAGGCATTCCAGTTCTTGACTTCGAAGATCGTCTCGCCGATCGGCACGGAGCGCGGCGGATAACGGTCCGCGAGGTCTCGGCCCACCATGTTCTTGATGATGATGTCTTCGCTGATCTCGTCCTTGTGACAGTCGAGCGTCTTGACGGTCATGCCGTCGCGCAGGACCGTGATCTGGTCGGCGACCTTGCGGATCTCGTTCAGCTTGTGGGAAATGATGATCGAGGTGATGCCCTGCTTGCGGAATTCCATCAGCAGGGTGAGCAGCGCGTCGGAATCGCTTTCGTTCAGCGATGCGGTAGGCTCGTCGAGAATGAGCAGCTTGACGCTCTTGGACAGTGCCTTTGCGATCTCGACGAGCTGCTGCTTGCCGACGCCAATGTCGGTGACAAGCGTGTTCGGAGATTCCGCCAGGCCCACCTTGGCGAGCAATTGCTTCGTGCGATTGAATGTATCGCCCCAGCTGATGACGCCGTTCTTGGCGTTTTCATTGCCGAGGAAGATGTTTTCACCGATTGAAAGCTGGGGCACCAGCGCCAGCTCCTGGTGGATGATGACGATACCGATTTCTTCGGAATCCTTCAGAACCTTGAAGTTGCGCACGTCGCCTTCATAGACGATGTCGCCATCATAGCTTCCTGCCGGATAGACGCCGGAGAGCACCTTCATCAGGGTCGACTTGCCGGCCCCGTTTTCGCCCACCAATGCGTGGATCTCACCCTGACGAACCTTGAGGTTCACATTCTCGAGCGCCTTGACGCCCGGGAACGTCTTGGTGATGTTCCGCATTTCGAGGATTGTATTTTCCATGACTAAAAACCCAACGCCGCGATCGGAAATGACCCGGCGATCATAGAATCGAAGACCGGAACCCGCAATCGCGCGGGTTCCGGCCATTCATAATTACTTCAGCTGGTCTTCTTTGTAGTAACCGCCGTCAACGAGAACCGTCTTGTAGTTCTCCTTGGTCACGGCGACCGGCTTCAGCAGGTAGGACGGAACGACCTTGACACCGTTGTCGTAGGTCTTCGTGTCGTTGACTTCAGGCTCCTTGCCGGACATGAYGGCGTCAACCATCTGAACGGTGACCTTCGCCAGATCGCGGGTATCCTTGAAGATCGAGGAATACTGCTCGCCAGCGATGATCGACTTGATCGACGGGATTTCCGAGTCCTGACCGGTGACGACCGGCAGCGGCTGCCCAGCCGAACCGTAGCCGACGCCCTTCAGCGACGAGAGGATACCGATCGACAGACCGTCGTAAGGAGACAGGACAGCGTCAACCTTGGCGTCGGTGTAGTTAGCCGAGAGCAGGTTGTCCATGCGGGCCTGGGCCGTTGCCGGATCCCAACGCAGCGTGCCGACCTTGTCCATGCCGGTCTGGCCGGACTTCACGACGAGCTTGCCGGAGTCGATGTAGGGCTGCAGAACAGACATTGCGCCGTCGTAGAAGAAGAAGGCGTTGTTGTCGTCCGGCGAGCCGCCGAAGAGTTCGATGTTGAACGGGCCCTTGCCGTCCTTGAGGCCGAGCTTGTCGACGATCGTGCCAGCCTGGAGAACGCCAACCTGGAAGTTGTCGAACGTGGCGTAGTAATCGACGTTAGCCGAGTCGCGGATCAGGCGGTCATAAGCGATGACCTTGATGCCGGCGTCATGAGCCTTCTGGAGAACGTCCGAGAGGGTCGTGCCGTCGATCGAAGCAACGACGAGAACCTTGGCGCCCTTCGTAACCATGTTTTCGATCTGCGAAAGCTGGTTCGGAATATCATCGTCAGCATACTGCAGGTCGGTCTGGTAGCCGGCAGCCTGGAGCTGCTTGACGATGTTGTTACCGTCGTCGATCCAGCGGGCCGAAGCCTTCGTCGGCATTGCAATGCCAACCAGGCCCTTGTCAGCCGCCATAGCCGGCATAACGAACGATGCGACGCCGAAAGCAGCCGCAGCCATCAATGAGATAATGGATTTCATTTCTCTCTCCCTTGTTAAAGATTAGCGGACGAAAAATCGCCCGCCCCGAAACTGTGGCAGGTTCCGTATTGGATAGTTACTTCAGATGGTGAGAAACGAAGTAGGTCTCCTCCACGATCTCACACGTGTTGAGTGCCAACCAGCACACGGCGGCAAACTGGTATGGATTCCTATAACTGTCAAATAGAATAACTGGTAATGTGCATAACAAATTTGGTATATCGTTAAAAAGTATTACTTTTGATGGAGCGCGGTGGGGAGGCTGCAACCATGACGATTATCTCCGAGCCATTTTCGTTGGAACATGTCGACATTCACAGCGACAATTTTGGTGATGACGGCCTTCTACGTGCAGGACTTAAGCTGAATCATCTGCGTATGATTGTCGCAATCGAAGATAGCGGGCAGATTTCTGCTGCCGCAGAGGTGCTGAACATATCGCAGCCGGCGGCCTCCCGAATGCTGTCCGAAATGGAGTCGATCGTGAAGACTTCGCTCTATGAGCGGGTTGCCCGCGGCGTGGTGCTGACCACCTTCGGCGAGGCACTCGCCAGGCGTGCCCGCAAGATCCTTCTGGAGCTCCGCGAGGCAAGCCGCGAGATCGGCGAATTGAAGAGCGGCAAGGGCGGCTCGGTCTTCATCGGCGCCGTCACCGCGCCCGCCATGAGCCTCGTCGTTCCCGCCATCAACACGGTGCGCAAGACCTTTCCCGGCATCGAGGTCAATATCCAGGTCGAGACCAGCAATGTGCTGGCGCGCGAGCTTCTGGCCGCCCGCCACGACTTCATCATCAGCCGCATCCCCGATGACCTCAACCCGCGCCTTTTCGAGGTCCGCGAGATCGGCATCGAGAAAGCCTGCCTGATCGTGCGCAGCCGCCATCCCCTCTTAAAGAAGAAGAGCCCAAGCAGCCTGTCGGAGATCAAGGATTACGATTGGGTGTTCCAGCCGCCGGGCACGCTGCTGCGCCGCACGATAGAGGATATCTTCCTGTCGCGCGCAGTTCGGCTTCCGGAAAACATCGTCAACACCTCCTCGCTGCTGCTGACCTGCGCGATCATCTGCGAGACGGATGCCATTGCCCCCGTCGCCGTCGACGTCGCCCAGTTTCTCGCCTCCCAGAGCTCGAATGCCTCCGACGTGCGCATCCTGCCGATCGATTTCGAGATCAACGTCAAGCCCTACAGCCTGATCACCGTCCGCGAGCGCGCCCTGCCGCCGAGCGCCCGGCTGCTCTACGATCTCATTCTGGAAGAGAGCATCCGGCAGGCTGAGGGCTAGGGCCTTCAAGATACCCGGACTGAACGACGCGCATGCTACGACAATCTTTTGAAAACGCCTGGGTAGTCCAGCACGATACCGTCGCCGTCGACCTCGAGTTCGGCGGAAAATCCGGTTGATATACCCTCATAGAGAAAACGGTTCTCGGCAAGTTTGGTATATCGCTGTTCGACAGGTTCGACGATCAGGTCCGGCAAGGAAACATAGGCAGCGCTGATGTCTTCGGCGACACCTATTTTTTGTTCAAGCCGCCGAATTGGCAGGGTGTTGGTGAAGGGTGTTGCCGCAATATCGACATCGATGCACCCGGCCAAATCGGAAATCTCCGAGCCATTCCCGTTGACCCAACGACCGCGGCCGTCGGACAGAATGTGCAGTCTTGGGCCGTTGGCGATCTGAACCCCGACTTCGCGCACGCGCCAATGCGGGTCTATCACCAAACGGTAGGTCAGATCATATTTGCCGGCTTCGAACTGTCCGGTCACAACACCTTCCGCAAGCACACCCTCTTCATTGTGGAGGATGGAAAGACGCTCAAGTCCGTCTCCGTTCCAATCGGTCCATTGTACCGTCCGCTTCCACGCTGTCATACGCGCCCCCATCTCCTTATCCACAAATGCTGCCCCGTCGCGGCGACCGGCTCTGGGCACGATACATTGCGGACAGTTCACCAGGCATAGGATTCCACCAGGCTGGCACCACGCCAAGATTTACTGTGGCCAACAGAATGCTTCAATCTCGCCAGGACAGGCTCAGGATCACTGCACCGAAATCCAGCCCGGCGCCAACTTGGCGCCGTTTAATGCGCCGCTCGAAAAGGAAGGCGCATGCTGTTCGGACAATCGATATTCCAATCTGTTCTCGAACGGTTGAAAGAGGAAGACGCCGGAAAAGCGGAAGAGCCGGCCGCCCATCGCGTTCCCGGCTTTCCGACAGGCCTCGCCTTCGATGTGATGGAGGGTGTTTCGGCTGCTTCGCAGCGGGTCGGGCAAGCCTATTTCGACAATCTCGGCCCCGAGCCTACGATAGCGGCGCCTCCCCCGCCTGAGCCCGAACCGGTCATGCCCGCTCATCTCGCCCGCATTGCGCCGGAAGAGATTGCCTCGGACCTGTCGATTTCATCTGCCGATACGCAACAGACGCTGAACGAGAAACGGCGCGCTTTCGCCAAGGCCAATCATCCTGACGGTGTCGCAGAGCCTTTCCGCGACAATGCCAACAGACGCATGATGATCGCCAATCTGCTGATCGACGAGGCGATGCGCCGCCTGCCGCACAGCTGAAGCTTCCCCGTCCCTCGTCGAATGATTTGAGACGTTCCAGGCTTTGGAAGGCCGGCGTTTCCGGCTCGCTTTGCGGCTTGTCTACACTGCTTTTTTCTGACAACTCAACCGGTACTGATAGCAGCCAGATTGAATATTTCGCGTTTTAGTAGCAGATAATTCTTCCGCTTTTTGGTACCGGCGACAGCATATTTCGGCAGGCCAACATACCGTGCCTACTCCCTTTTCATTAGGCCTCAACGCTATTTAGCGAAATTGAATGCGATACAACCTTTTGTAACATAGGCCGGTGTTAATGTTATCGAAGGACACCAGCATGTCATCCACGCAAGATCCTAAGCTGCCACGCAATACCGCGCGCAGACATTTTCTAGGTGTTGCCGCTGCCGCCGGTGCCCGGCTTGCCGGCGTTGCGGCATTGGCGACGGCAATTTCCACATCTCCCGCGAATGCGTTGGGGCGGCTTTGGGGGCACGGCGGCTCCGGTGGACATGGAGGCTCTGGCGGACACGGCGGCTCCGGTGGACACGGTGGCTCTAGCGGACACGGTGGCTCTGGCGGCGGCCCGCAGTGTTTCCTGCGCGGGACGGCGATCCTCACGGATTGCGGTGAAAAGCCCGTCGAGGATCTGCGCATCGGCGATCGCGTTGCCCTTCCGGACGGGAGCACCCGTCCAATCAAATGGGTCGGCCGCCAGGTCTTCAAGAAGAGCGGCGCACGCTGGCATGAAGGCGTCGTGCCGATCCGGATTTCCCGCCATGCGCTGGATAGCCGCACGCCACATTCCGATCTCTATCTGTCACCGGGCCATGCGCTGTATCTGAACGGCGTTCTGATCCGTGTGAAGGATCTCGTGAACGGCACGACCATTGCACCGGTCACTCCGGCCGACGACATGTCGATCGAGTACTATGCCGTCCTGCTCGACACGCATGAAGTCATCCTTGCCGAAGGTGCCGCGGCCGAGACCTTCCATCTTTTGGGGAGCAATCACGAGGACTTCTCCAATTTTGCGGAATACAAGCGCCTCTACGGTGAGGAACGCACCGCGATGACATCCTATGCACCGGTGCTGGGCGAGGAAGGCGGCTGGAAGCACTTGAAAGCGCTTCTCCTCCTTGGCGCTTCGCCATTGGTGCCGATGCGCGATCCGTTCGGGGATGCCTGCGAAAAGATCGACGCGCAAGCCAGAGAGCTGTCGCTCTGAACAGCTGCGGGCCTTCCGCGCCGAATCGGAGGGCCGGAGAACCCGTGCCGTGCAAAACTGTGCAGCGGTTTTGCAAGAACGATATGCGTGAAACAAGGACCTGAAGCGTGGCGCGCATCCGAAAGATCGCGACACGCTTTAATTATTCGACCTTCTTCTCTTCTTCTGTTGCCGGCTTGTCCCCGTCCTCATCATCGGGTGTGACAACTGCCGCCGTTTCCGGCGGCTTCGGATCGAAGGTCCAGATCAGCATATAAAAGGAATAGGCGCCGGCGCCGCCCGCAAGCACGCCCCAGAAGGGGTCGCCGCCGATGAATTCGAAGATCGCCCATCCGAAACAGACCACGACGATGAGGACACGAACCCAAAGGTGTCGATAGGTCGGATGGTTAGGATCGATCAGCTGCATCTCTGTCCCATTGTCGTGGTAACGCCGTCTCACTGTTGTGAAGACGTCACTTGTCTTTAGGATGGATTTCACAAATGTGAAAGGCCCGCGGACTTGACGCGGCGACTGGAAAATGGAATGAAAATTCCAAACTTATATCAATTCGGTTTATTTGTTCCGAATATAGGGAGGCAGTAATGACAGTGAGATTTGGTCTTCTCGGCGCCGGCCGCATCGGCAAGGTCCATGCAAAGGCCGTCAGCGGCGATGCCAATGCAAAGCTCGTGGCCGTCGCCGACGCTTTCCCGCAGGCTGCCGAAGCGATCGCCTCCGCCTACGGCTGCGAAGTGCGCACCATTGAAGCGATCGAGGCCGCCAAGGATATCGACGCCGTCGTCATCTGCACGCCGACCGATACCCATGCCGACCTGATCGAGCGCTTCGCCCGCGCCGGCAAGGCGATCTTCTGCGAAAAGCCGATCGACTTGGATGTTGCGCGCGTAAAAGCCTGCATCAAGGTCGTAGAAGAAACCGGCGCCAAGCTGATGGTCGGCTTCAACCGCCGCTTCGACCCGCATTTCATGGCGGTCCGCAAGGTCATCGACGAAGGCAAGATCGGCGATGTCGAGATGGTGACGATCACCTCGCGCGATCCCGGCGCCCCGCCGGTCGATTACATCAAGCGTTCGGGCGGCATCTTCCGCGACATGACGATCCACGATTTCGACATGGCCCGCTTCCTGCTCGGCGAAGAGCCAGTCTCGGTTTTCGCGACCGCAGCCGTGCTGGTCGACAAGGCGATCGGCGAAGCCGGCGACTATGACAGCGTCTCCGTCATCCTGCAGACCGCGTCGGGCAAGCAGGCCGTGATCTCCAATTCGCGCCGCGCCACCTATGGCTACGACCAGCGCATCGAAGCCCACGGTTCCAAGGGTCTCGTCTCGGCCGAAAACCAGCGCCCGGTCTCGATCGAAGTTGCCAACGGCGAAGGCTATACCCGCCCGCCACTGCACGACTTCTTCATGACCCGCTACACCGAGGCCTATGCCAACGAGATCGCAAGCTTCATTTCGGCGATCGAAAAGGGTTCGAAGATTTCGCCCTCCGGCGCAGATGGCCTGGCTGCTCTCGCGCTCGCGGATGCCGCCGTCCAGTCCGTCAAGGAAGGCAAGCTCATCAAGATCGGCTGACCGCCCTCTCCCGACGGTCGCCACAATGAGATGGCCGGGCTCTTGCCCGGCCATTTCTCGTTTGATGACACGCGCGGGTGGGCCTCAAAACCCCCCTCCCCAACCCCTCCCCACAGGTGGGAGGGGCTTAAACCGCCGCACCCGCTTTCCAGATTCTCAGCGTTTCGGAAGAAGCGAAGCGGTGCACCAGGGAGGGGTTTTACCGGGTCTGACCGGCTTCATACCGACCACTAATCCCCACCCTGCAGACCCGCCACGACGATATCCTCGTCGATGACGGCCAGCGCCCGATTCAGATGTCCTTCGAAGACGAGAATCTGCTCGTCCGCGACGACCCTGAGTTCCGGCATGCCCTCCATGCGAACCATATGGGATTGACCGAGCCCCTCCTCGATCCCCTGCCGCAGCAGATCGTAATATCGCGTGCCAGGTCCGGTGATCGCAATCGGCATGCGCTCCGTCAGGCTCAGCATGCGCGACAGCCCGTTGCCGAGCGCGAGCCCCGCCTGCCGGAAGGCAAAGCCCGAGATGCGGTGGCCCTGCCGCGCCCGCGCCGCGATCTTGTCGAGCTCGGCCAGCGGCACGAACTTTGCCGGGATCGTATCGAGCGGCACTTCGAAGGCGGTGCGCAGGATCGCATAGAAACCGGCATAGGCCTCGATGCAGCCGCGCGTGCCGCACCGGCAAAGCCCGCCATTGGCCATATGCAGCATATGCCCGAAATTGGGCGCGGAGACTTCATGCCCGCCATGGGTCGTCCGCCGCACGATTCCGAGCCCGATGCTGTGGCCGAGCGAAAGGGCCGCCAGCGAGCGGAAATCCGCGCCTTTGACATTCTCTTCGCGCGCGCCGAGAGCGGCGGCGACCAGCAGTGTCTCGTTGTCGAGAATGACCTTCGCCTTCCATTCCGGCTTGAGCGCCAGTTCGAAATCGATCTGGTCGCTGCCGAAGATTGGCGACCAGACGAGAACCGGTTCGGAGGAGTTGACCAGCCCCTTGCTGCTGATCGAAATGAGCAGCACCTTCTCCCGTTCGATCCGCGAGCGCGACAGGATACGCTCTAGCCCCGCCCGCACCCCGTTCACGAAGCGGCCAGCCCCATCAGGATCATGCGACCTTTCCTCGCTGAAGCGGTCGATCAGCTTGCCCGAATAATCGACGAGCGAATATTGCACGGCATCCGAGGAGATGATGACGACGATGAGATAGCCGCAGTCGCGCCGCTGGCGCAAAAGCACGCGCGGACGCCCTCGCCCGCTCGCTGCCTGGTGCTCGGATTTTTCGATCACTTGCGCCTTTTCGAGATCGGCCGTGATCGCAGAAACGGTCGCGGACGAAAGCCGCGTGAAATCGGATATTTCAGTGTGAGCAAGTGGCCCGTGGCGGCGAAGAGTGGCGAGCACAAGCACGCTGTTTCTCTGCCGTACGAGCTCCGTGCTCGACTTGGTCAGCATCTATCGCCGCCTCTTCCCCGTTCGTTCCGCCCTTGGTTTGCCACAGCATCTCCAGCCCCTCCAGTCAAAGGAAATTAAGCCGGTAGTGCGGTGTTGACAGTTGAAAAAATCTCTGACACTAAATTTCTCGACTGTCGAGAAAAAAATCCGAACCTTTCTGGACAGGCTTTCGCGGTGGCCGGAGGAGCAGAGGCTGGGCCGGCTGCAATTCACTCGGGAGGACATTATGAAGTCTATTTATAAGCTGATGGCAGGTGCTGCCATTCTCGTTTCGCTGCAGTCGGCTGCCATGGCTGCCGACCTCGTCGTTGGCGTTTCCTGGTCGAACTTCCAGGAAGAACGCTGGAAGACGGACGAAGCCGCCATCAAGAAGGCTCTGGAAGCCAAGGGCGCAAAGTACATTTCCGCTGACGCACAGTCTTCGGCTGCAAAGCAGCTCACCGACGTTGAGTCGCTGATCTCCCAGGGCGCAAACGCCCTCATCATTCTCGCTCAGGACTCCGACGCAATCGGCCCGGCTGTTGAAAAGGCTGCCAGCGAAGGTATCCCGGTCGTCGGTTACGACCGCCTGATCGAAAACCCGTCTGCCTTCTACATCACCTTCGACAACAAGGAAGTCGGCCGCCTGCAGGCTCAGGGCGTCTTCAAGGCAAAGCCGGAAGGCAACTACGTCTTCATCAAGGGCTCGTCTTCCGACCCGAACGCTGACTTCCTCTTCGCAGGTCAGCAGGAAGTCCTGAAGGCTGCAATCGACGCCGGCAAGATCAAGAATGTCGGCGAAGCCTATACCGACGGCTGGCTGCCGCAGAACGCTCAGCGCAACATGGAGCAGTTCCTGACCGCCAACAACAACAAGGTTGACGCTGTCGTTGCTTCCAACGACGGTACGGCCGGTGGCGCCGTCGCCGCTCTCGACGCACAGGGCCTCGCCGGCACTGTTCCGGTTTCCGGCCAGGACGCCGACAAGGCTGCTCTGAACCGCATCGCTCTCGGCACGCAGACGGTTTCCGTCTGGAAGGACAGCCGCGAACTCGGCAAGCGCGCTGCCGAAGTTGCTCTCGATCTCGCCGGCGGCACGGCCCTCGACAAGGTTGCAGGTGTGCAGACTTTCGAAGGCGGCCCGAAGAAGGTGAAGATGCAGTCGATCTTCCTGACCCCGCTCGCCATCACCAAGGACAACCTGAACGTCGTCATCGACGCCGGCTGGATCTCCAAGGCTGAAGCTTGCCAGGGCGTCAAGGCTGGTTCCGTCAAGGCTTGCGACTAATCCTCGCCTGACGATCTGAAATACCGGCGCCGCAGCGGCCCTCCGCTGCGGCGCCGGATGCGGATGAAGCCCGCTCAGTGGCGCTTCTCCGTTCTCGCGCACATCGCGGATGCTTTGATTCCCTGCCAGAATAGTGCCGTTGTGATCGGCTATTTTCGGAAGCGTCCCGGTGGTCACATCAAGAACAGGGCGGTCATCGGCCAGCTATTCCTATCAGGAGCAGGCCTGCGCCCAAACAAATGGGGGAAACGGCAAACCCATGGCAGACATCACCCAATCGACCTCCTCCGGCCCGCGCACGGCAGTTGAAGGCCCCTTCACGCGCTTCCTCAGGGCAACGGAAATAGACACCCGCCTTCTCGGCATGATCGGCGCATTGCTGGTCATCTGGGTCGGCTTCCACTTCTATACCGGCGGCCTGTTCCTGACGCCCAGAAACCTCTGGAACCTTTCCGTCCAGACGACCGAAATCGCGGTTCTGGCGACCGGCATGGTGCTGGTCATCGTCACCAGAAACATCGACCTGTCGATCGGCTCGATCCTTGGCTTCGTCGCCATGATCATGGGCGTGGTCCAGGCGAAGTTCCTGCCGCAATATCTGGGCTTCGACAATTCCTTCACCTGGGTCATCACGCTGATCGCTGGCCTCCTCGTCGGCTCGGCGATCGGCCTGTTCCAGGGCGTCATCATCGCGTTCATGGGCGTGCCGTCCTTCATCGTCACCCTCGGCGGCTTCCTCGCCTGGCGCGGCCTTGCCTGGTATGTCACGAGCGGCCAGACAGTCGCCCCCCTCGACACCACCTTCCGCATCATGGGCGGCGGCGCCGAAGGCGCAATCGGTGCCACCTGGAGCTGGATCATCGGTGCGGCTGCCTGCGTGCTGATCGTCGTCTCGATCATCGGCTCGCGTCACCAGCGCCGGCGCTTCAACTTCCCGCGCCGTCCGCTCTGGGCCGAATATGTCCTCGGTGTCCTCGGCTGTGCCATGGTGCTCGGCGCGATCTGGGTATCCACGATCTATTACTGGCCGCCGGCGATCGCCAAGCGCTATGCCGAAGCCAATAACATCACCATGCCGGAAACCGGCCTGATGATCCCCTACGGTATCGCCGTGCCCGTGCTGATCGCCATCCTCGTCGGCATCGTCATGACCTTCATCGCCACCCGCCTGCGCTTCGGCCGCTATGTCTTCGCGATCGGCGGCAACCCGGAAGCGGCAGAACTCGCCGGCATCAAGACCCGCTGGGTCACGGTACGCATCTTCGCGCTGATGGGCTTCCTCGCAGCCGTCGCCGCCGCCATTTCGACGGCCCGCCTCAACGCCGCCGCCAACTCGCAGGGCACGACCTACGAGCTCTATACGATCGCAGCAGCCGTCATCGGCGGCACGTCGCTCGCAGGCGGCACCGGCACGATTGCCGGCGCCATGCTCGGCGCGCTCGTCATGCAGTCGCTCCAGTCAGGCATGGGTCTCGCAAATGTCGATACGCCCATCCAGAACGTCGTCGTCGGCGCGGTGCTCGTCATTGCCGTCTGGCTCGACACTGTCTATCGCTCCCGTGCGAAGTAAGAGGAGTACGAACCATGGCTGAACAACGCTCTCCCCTTGTCGAATTGAAAAACATTTCGATCTCCTTCGGCGGCATTCACGCGGTCGACAATGCCTCGGTCGATCTCTATCCCGGCGAAGTCGTGGCTCTTCTCGGCCATAACGGCGCCGGCAAATCGACGCTGATCAAGATCCTATCCGGCGCCTACAAGCGTGACTCGGGCGAGATCCTGATCAATGGCGAACCGGTCGACATCCGCAATCCGCGCGATGCCAAGAAGTTCGGCATCGAGACGATCTACCAGACGCTCGCCGTCGCCGATAATGTCGACGCCGCCGCCAACCTCTATCTCGGCCGCGAGCTGAAGACCCGCTGGGGCACGCTCGACGACGTCGCGATGGAACATTCCGCCCGCGAAGTGATGGGCCGCCTGAACCCCAACTTCAAGCGCTTCAAGGAGCCGGTCAAGGCCCTCTCAGGCGGCCAGCGCCAGTCCGTCGCCATTGCCCGCGCCATCCTTTTCAACGCCCGCATCCTGATCATGGACGAGCCGACGGCAGCCCTTGGTCCGCAGGAAACGGCGCAGGTGGGCGAACTCATCAAGCAGCTGAAGAAGGAAGGCATCGGCATCTTCCTCATCAGCCACGACATCCACGACGTCTTCGACCTCGCGGACCGTGTCTCGGTCATGAAAAACGGCCAGGTCGTCGGCCACGCCCGCACCGAGGATGTCACCAAGGACGAAGTCCTCGGCATGATCATCCTCGGCAAGGTGCCCCCCAAGGCCATCCCCGGCCCCGGCGCCATGCAGGTCTGATCGCCGCCAGGCGACCAGACCCGCGACAATCACACTCCGCCGCCCGCAAGGCCGGCGGAGTTTTTATATGCATTCTCCGCTAGACACCGCTCCTGGCAGGGGAGAGGTGGGTCAGTACGCACCGCCACCTGTTGCCCTCCCGGTGATAGACGTCGGTGATCCATTCGTCGGCTGATATCGGTTCGCCACGGAACATGCCCGTGTTCTGCCCGCGACCGGTAACCGTGGCGACATTGCCGAGCAGATGGACGTGATGCGTCGTCTTGGTCATCGTGTCATGGCTCAGGACACCGGATCCGATCGCCGAAAGAATAGCCTGTGCAGGGATTGGGCCACGCTCAGGCGTCACCAGCACCCAATCCTCAGTGATGCAGGCGGCGATCTGGGTGGGATCGTTGGAAACCATCGCCGCGTTGAAGGCGCGCTCAGCCTCCTCGAGCGCTTCAAGGGTTGCAGCACTCACGCCGACATGTCCTCGTTCCATCGGCGCTGCATCTCCTCAGGCGTGACCTGCTCGATGGTTTGCGACAGCATCCAGCGATGACCGAAGGGATCAAGCACCTGCGCCACCCGCTCGCCGAAACTCTGGTCGGTCGCCGGGCGCAACATCGTCGCCCCGGCCGACAGCGCCTGCGCCAGTGCTGCGTCGGTCGACACCGTGTCCATGTGGAAGGTTACCGGCGAGCCTCCGACGGTATCGGGAGACAGGGCGCCGAAGTCCGGATACTCGTCTGCCAACATCATCAGCGTCTCTCCGAAACGCAGCTCGGCATGGCCGATCCGCCCGTCCGAAGGATCGGTCATACGGAAGACTTCCGTGGCGCCGAAAGCCTCCTTGTAGAAGTCGATGGCCCGCGCCGCATCCTTGACGATGAAGTAGGTGCTCACTTTTCGGGCAAAACTCGGCATGGATGATCCTCCTTGACTGGGTCCTTCATTAACGTTACGTATCGTAAAGATATGAGTCAAGAGATTAACGCAACACCGAAGAAACGAGGGCGGCCGCCAAGCGCTGCCGCACAGAGGCGTGCCTTGGAGGCCGCCCATGAAATCCTGATGGCCGAAGGTTTTGGCCGCATGACGATCGAAGCCGTGGCGGCGCGGTCCGGCGTCGGCAAGCCGACGATCTACCGCTCCTGGGCCAACGCGCAGGAACTGGCGATGGCCGCCCTTCTGGTCAACCGGCTACCGGAAGCGGAGGTCGGAGGGGGCACGGCGCAGGCGGCTCTCGGCGCGCAGATGAGCGGACTGGTGACTGCCTTTGCGAGCACGCGCGGGCGGCAGATCACCATGGCACTCGCGGCCGCCGACCCGGAAAGCGAATTCACCAAGGCCTTCCGCAATCAGGTGATCCTGTCGAGCCGCAACGCGGGCCGTGTCATCCTGGAGGAGGCTCTGGCTCGGGGAGAGATCGTTCCGCCGCTTGATATGGAGGCGCTGCTCGACATGATCTACGGACCGGTCTTCTTCCGGCTGCTGGTCGGCCATCGCCCGGTCTCGCCGGAGTTCGGCGATGCGATCGTCAGGACCGCGTTGCGGGCCGTTGCACCGTCGGGGGCGAAGTGATGGGCCGCCTGAACCCGAACTTCAAGCGCTTCAAGGAGCCGGTCAAGGCGCTCTCCGGCGGCCAGCGCCAGTCGGTCGCCATTGCCCGCGCCATCCTGTTCAACGCCCGCATCCTGATCATGGACGAGCCGACGGCAGCCCTCGGGCCCCAGGAAACGGCACAGGTGGCGAGCTCATCAAGCAGCTGAAGAAAGAAGGCATCGGCATCTTCCTCATCAGCCACGACATCCACGACGTCTTCGACCTCGCGGACCGTGTCTCGGTGATGAAAAAACGGCCAGGTCGTCGGCCACGCCCGCACCGAAGATGTCACCAAGGACGAAGTCCTCGGCATGATCATCCTCGGCAAGGTGCCCCCCAAGGCCATCCCCGGCCCCGGCGCCATGCAGGTCTGATCGACCGATAGCTCGACAAAACTCCGCCGACCGAAAGGACCGGCGGAGTTTTCATTTCGGCAACAGCTTGGCCGGAAATCGCTTTAAAAGCCAAGTCCCAGAATTTCCGTGAACTTCGCGATTGAAGCAGAGCCAAAGCTAGGCTAAGAACCACGACATCGGACGACGAGTCACATCGTCAGGCATGCACCCGTAGCTCAGCTGGATAGAGTGTTGGATTCCGATTCCAAAGGTCACAGGTTCGAATCCTGTCGGGTGCGCCACTTCCGAACAAAATTGGGCACTCCCGCAGGAGCCGTCCCGCCACCCATTGTGGCGCGGCGCGGCCTTCTGGACAAATTGGCGTTAGCTTTCGGACACGAAAACTCAACAACTAACGTTGTCCTCGCAAAGTCGGCGCGCTAGCCTTCCGCAATGCACGACGAATACCGACCCAGATACAAATGGCGCGAGACTTGGCCCGGCGAAGGCAAGCAAGACTTTGAAGGTCTCGACAACGGCGAGGTGTTTGGCCGTATCCAACTAGACAGCACAACTCCGAACCGCTCAGGTAAATGGCGGTGGAACGTAGGCTTCGAGCCATGGGTTCGCCATCGGATCATGCCACAAAACGGGTGGGAGGAAAGTGCGCGTGAAGCATCACGCAAGGCCGAAGAACATCACGATAGACTGAAGCAGCTGCACTATCGCTAGTCGGATCGCCGCCGAAGCGACGATCAACTCTGAACAAAGTGCTATCACATACCCTTAGAGAAAGGTCGAAGGTATCGGTTACGATTCTCTTCGCGGAGGCACCGTTAAAGTGACCTCTCGGCCGGTTGTGATGAACTGCACAGGGTCCGTAGGCTCGGAATAGGTCATCACGATATGTGTTTTCCGCGATTGGCATCGAAGCGTTAGCAGACGCGGGCGAAATTCTGCTTCCGTCCGGAGCACGTCGAAATTGACGCCGGCCGGGTCAAAAATGATTTCAAATTCGACATAGAACCATCGAATTCTGATCCCGATGACATTCGAGGCCGTCGATAATGGCGCAATGGCAACGTCAATTCCCTTTGGGTCTACGTCCCTCGTCCTGACATAAAGCCCGCAGTCAGGTGGAAACCGCCGCGTCATCATTATCTCGCGGAGCAAATCAATATTCATCTCACGGACATCGCGGAGACGGTGCCGATCGGCCGCAGCGACCCTACCATAATACATTCCCGCGAGGCATTTCAGCGCCCAAAGCTCCATGGCGCTTCCCGACATCAGTGTGTGCGACACCTTCGATGAGAACTTGATGATTTCCTCGGTCGCACGCTTCAAATTTCGAAAGTTTCGCAGCCCAAGATCATCAAGGGTGGCATAAGCGCTGTTATGGTCTTTACAAAGCACATTAGCCGCCAAGGCGCTGGCAGGCAGCCGTAAGGTTTTCCCCTCTTCTACCCACGGCAACCCCCCCATGTCGAGGTCGCCAATTTCCTCCAATATCGACTCGGAGATGTAATGCTCGCGGGAAATGGTTCCACCGCAACCACCGAAGCTAGCCATATAACATTCGTCATGAGGCGCTTCAGCTGCCTTTGCTTTTGGCAAAAACGGGGGAATAGCAAGGTCGGGCCATCCCCCTCTCACGCCGCAGCATTGCCCGTATTGCTTTCCACTTCTGCAAGGGCAGTCTTCAGGTTTGCCCCAAGGGACATAGGCGTAAAATTGTCTCAGTTGCTTCCGGTTCATCTGCTCCTCGCGCCTCGACGACTCAACCATGAGAATTGACTCTATGGGCAGGTTTTTCAACCTAGGCTATGTTGGCGCTGAAACAGAAGAGCTGCGGATTCTAGAGGACCATGGGGAAGAGAAAGAAACAGCCGCACGAGCGGACCAAACAGGAGAAGCTGGTAGCGCATTTCGCGTCTCACTCCATCAGTGCTTATGCAATGTTTCATCCAGATCTATGGGGCGGCCCTGGCCGCCATGAGCCTGCGGACATGATCATCGTCGCAGGACGAGCGCTCTTTTTCATTAACATGACCGAGAGCAATTCCTATTTCGAGGATCTGGTAGCGCATAACGTAAAGCAAGCTCGTGACCGCATGAAAGAATGGAAGGCGGGCAAGCCGATCAGGGGAAGCAATGAGTGGCGAAGCTTCTCGATCGCGTGGGGGGACATCGACTACATCGCGGTTATAAGTGTTGTTGATGGTCCCTATGCAGCTTGTTCGGATCATCCGCTCACGGGACTCGACCTGCCTGAAAAGGTGAAAATCTGCACGACTCTCACGTCCAAAGTCATGTATGAAATTGCCTCACTAAATGGCAGCGCGCGCGATATCCTTGAGATTTGCGGGATACTCAAGAAGAACCACGGGCGCTTCGCCGAGGAAAACATGGCTGTTTGGATCGCGAGGCAGGTCCGAGACTTAAGGGCAGAGCATCTGGCGCAAATTCCGCGCTATCCTACAAGGATAGGATTCGGGGTGCGTGACGGCGAGTTAATAAGCCACTTCGATGAATTTTTCGGCTATCTAGCCGATGTTCGAAAAGAGCCGAAGGAAGGAATGGAGGTATTGGCCGATATCTCCTGGGATGACACGTTTGCTGCGGCGGCTTATGTCACCAGCATAGTCGGCTTAATAGAATGGAAAGATTCCGGCGTCCTAGCTCCCAAGGTGTTTGGGAGACATACAAAATTCATGGTGATCGTATCGACCAATCAAGAAGGGCTGGCTGATAGACTGCCCACCTTCCTTGCCATGGGTGACGAGCAGAGCGTTGCATTCTTCTACGTTTTGGAATTTTCGGAAAACCGCGCGGAGATAAATTTCATTTTTAATGACGCCCCCGCTAAGTTCCAGATCGAAGTGGTGCTAGAAGCGCTTTAACTAAGCTGCGAATTATTTCGAACGAGGCGCTAGAAAAACCCCACTCTTCGCATAATTTTTGCGTCGCTGGAGCGCTCTCAACTTTCAGCGCGAGGAAGGTTTTCACCCTGACGAAAGCCCTCTTCTGAAAGCCCGCCGCACCCACGGCGGGCTTTCGCCTTTATGCCACCAGCTTCCATGCGGCACGTGGATCGGCGATCTTGCGAATGATCGGGGCTCCGATCTTCGCAACGCCGGTCCCGCCCGTATTGCAGAGGTGTCGAAGGATCAGCAGGTTATCGAGACGAATATTCGTCATCGTTAGACCGGGAGGAAGCCAGAGCTTCGAACCGCATATCAATGACCGGCCTCGGCCGCCGACATAATTGCCCGTTGTCCAGCCGCCACCTGGAACGGTGACTGTGTTGCCGATTTGGACCGGTCCGCGGACTGAAGTGTCGAGATAGTCCCAGCCTGCCCAATCGTTCAGTTCCACCGGGATTTCGATTTCAAGCCAGTCACCGGCAACAAGGCCGAGAGTTGCCAAGCTGAGGTTTGCCGGCAGGCCATGCGTCGCGGTATGAACCGGTGCGGCATCGTTCACGGGCGTGATCGTGATGACCTGCTTTTCATTGCCGGCCGCAACGACCTCCTTACTGCCGGCATAGGTAGAAGTCCCGGTTCCACGAACGAGGCGCATGCCGGTGGCGACATCACCTGTGACGTTGGTCTTTGCGCCCGTTGTTCCCGGCGTCCCCTTCGGCGGGAACGGCCCGCTTAAGGTGATTTGTCGCAAAACAGGGAAAGCATTCTGCAGCATCCAACATCACAGGGGCGTGCGCCACACATGGATTATGGTTACAGAGGGGGGGGTGAGGATGTGAACGCCGTGACGCTACTCTTCATGGCTGCCGCAAGGGGGCCTGCTTTTCTTTGTAAAGGGGGTCCCTACTATGGAACTTCAGCATAGCGGATGATGCTCTGATTTTGGACGTTGGCGACTAATTCATCAGAGCGAGACAAAAATCGGCGGAGCAAAGGTGAGGAATTTGAATCGTTGTATCCTAAGGTGAGATCAATTGTCGGAGGCACACCCTCAAGTGCTCTGGCAACGACATTTGGTGTAAGCATATTTTGCGCATAAAGCGGAATAAGCGTTATTCCACCTGTAGACACGACGAGCGACATTGCTGATGGTAGGCCTTCGCCTTCGTACTCTGCCTTGAGTGTGATCCCAACGTTCGACGCGTAATCCTGGATCACGGATTGCAATACGGGAGAAATTCTAGCCGAACTGACGTAAGTTTCGCGGGCAAGGTCCTGCGGCCGGATCTTTTTGCGCGACGTCAAGCGATGGTCCGCCGGCAGCACGGCGATCAGTGGCTCCTTGGCTAAAAACTTGAAGGACACACCAACACTCTGCGTCTCGGGGCGAAGGAAAGCGACGTCCAGCTTGCCTCGCATCAGTGCCAGAGCAAGGTCCGGGGAAGACTGACTGGACAATATGATTTCAACCTCCGGCGCTTCCTCACGAATAATGCGCAATGCATGGGGTAGCCACACAATCTCTTGCCCTGCGAGAAAACCGATAGTGAACGACTGCTTTTCCGGCCGTTCTGCCCGCCGGGCCCCTTCCGCAGCCGCCTCGACTTGCAATAACGCCAGCCGCGCGTGATCAAGAAACACTTTACCGGCGGCGGTGAGCGTCACGCCGCGCGACTGCCGTTCCAACAGTTTTACACCGACTTCGGTTTCCAGATCGCGAATTTGCCTGCTGAGTGAGGGCTGGGACGTGTGAAGCCGCCGCTCTGCTGCGGTCAGTAGGCTTCCCTCCTCCGCAACGGCAACAAAATAGCGCAAATGCCTGAGTTCCATCGAGCCCTCGCTATACCTTCAAGGCATAGCTCGAACGTACAAGGTATTTGTCTCTGATAAAAGGGGGATTTAATTAACGTCGCAATTTCGGGATATAATCGAACGCGCCTCACCGGAGTATTTCGCAAACAACTCTGTCCAATCGGAGAGGAAACGCTAAATGTCTAAAGAGCCTATTGCAGTAGCGCGTGGATGAATGGCTCTAATTGATTGATTATGATCTTCAAATAAACGTTTAACAGCGCAGATGGAGCAACGCGATGCCTACAATCACTACCACGGACGGCGTAAACATCTTCTACAAGGACTGGGGCTCAGGCCAGCCGATCGTTTTCAGCCACGGCTGGCCGCTGTCGGCGGACGACTGGGACGCCCAGATGACCTTCTTCCTTCACCACGGCTACCGGGTGATCGCCCACGACCGGCGCGGCCATGGCCGGTCCGACCAGCCCGGCACCGGCAACGACATGGACCACTGGGTTGCCGACCTCGCGGCCCTGACGGAACACCTCGACCTGCGCGACGCGATCCACATCGGCCACTCCACGGGTGGCGGTGAGGTAGCTCGCTATGTCGCTCGCCACCAAGAGCGCGTCGCGAAGGCGGTACTAGTCGCTTCCCTGACGCCGAACATGTACCGGAGCGAGAACAACCCGTCCGGTCAGCCGCCAGAGTGGTTCGAAGCGATCCGGGCAGGCGTGCTGGGCAACCGGTCGGAGTTCTACCGTTTCGTCCCTGAGAACCCGTTCTACGGCTACAACCTCGATGGGGCGAAGCCTTCGGAGGCGATCATTGCGAACTGGTGGCGCCAAGGCATGGCCGGCGGTGCCCTCGCTCATTACGCAACCGTCGACTCTTGGCTCGAAGATTATACCGAAGACCTCAAGAAGATCACTGTGCCAGTGCTGGTGATGCATGGCGAGGCCGATCAAGTCGTCCCCTTCGCAAGTTCAGTGCCGCGTGCGGTCGACCTGCTCAAGAACGGGTCGCTGAAGACCTATCCGGGCTACCCCCATGGCATGCTGACCACACATGCGGATGTCCTCAACCCCGACCTGCTCTCGTTCATCAGGTCTTGACGACATCGACCGGACCGCGGCCGTCACCCAACGTCGGTCGGACGATCTGTCACCCGGCAGTGCCGGGTGACTCAAGCCAAAGCGCGACGCGCAGCCTCGCGGGTAAGCGTTCGAAGGAGTTCGGCCAGATCGAGGATGATCTGGTCATCCTCCTGGCTGGAACAGGGCGAAACGAGCTTGCCGTGCATGACGCTGTTCCGAATTTTTATCCAGGACGCGACCTGAGGTTTCGTTCCGATCCGCGCATCCGCCAACGTATAAAGCGCCCGCTATACGCTGATGTTTCACGATCCGGACAGGCTGCTGTCCGTCCGAACGGCTATTGGAGCCGCCAACGCGTTCATGAAGGAATTCCCCTCAGATGACGGGGAGGAATTTCTTGCGGCGATCAAGATCTGTCTTGATGTCGTGAAGGGCAACGCTGACCCTTGGGAATTGAGAGCGGCGATCATTCGCGCTGCAGCCGAGGCCGGGATTACCGCCATCGCCGTACTTCACTGAGCTGTCCGTCTCCCGACCAGCACAGGCCTGGCGAGTCACTCAGATCCCGTCGCGCCCGAGGTCGGTTCCAGAAGCGGATAACCGCCCCTTGCCGGCCGTGCTTTCGAGGGAATGCGGCGATGTCCGACTTGTGTAATCACCGCATTTACCGGCAGATTTCGTAAGAGTGTTCATTCAATGAATTCAGTACCTTAGCAGAAAAGATTACAGAATTACGAGATTACGGCGCATGTCCGCTTCTCATAAAGATATGAAACGGCGCATCGGAACGTCATTCTACCTCTCCGCCCATGTTTCACCATTGTCTTCGTAATTGCGTAACAACATCCGTAACCTGTTGAGAAAGCTACCGAAATGAGGTTACAATATCTGCGTGTGCGTTCGTAATCGCTGTCGGCGTTTCCGCGAACTGGCCCGAAAAGAGAAAGCCGCCCGAAGGGCGGCGTCTTCACTCGCAGAGCACATTTTAGAAACTCGCATCTCGCCTTCTCGGGTGGCGTTCGAACTCGATGCGGCCATCAACCCATCTTGCCCAGGGCGGGCCGTCCTCATCGCCACGAACATAAACGCGCACGGTGCGCCCGCTGCGATTGGTAGGCTTCGAGTCCGGTTTGAATCCCAGCCCGACAAGCGCCCTCTGCAGGTTGGCGCGCCAGCCGGCCGGCAACCGGCTTGCATCCTCGCTTCCGCCGGTCAAAAGCTTGCGCATGTCCGCGCAGGTCAGCCTCATGTCCCCATCAGGGATAAGGTCGCGGATGATCTCATAGGTGGGGCCGAAATCCATCACGCCCTGGTGCAGGGTTTCAAGGTCGGCCCGCAATGCCGGGTCGTCCAGCCACAGGGCCTCGCGCTCGTAGATCGTCATGACTTCGGCCCAGACCTGAGCGCGATCGGCCCGGATGGCCGCGATATCGATCGCGGTGGGCTTGACCGGCCACCAGCGGCGATTGCCCGTCGTATCGGTCAGGAACTCGTCGGCGTTCGTCGTGGCGTAGAACACGAACTGGCGCGGCACGTCGTCGACCCTCTGCTTATACGCCCCGCGCGCGGTATCTATGCGAACCGTGATGAACTTCCTGATCGCCTCGATCTCCCGGTTCGACCTGCCGGCAAGCTCCGCAAGCTCGACAAGCCAGCGCCCGCGCGTGTTCTCGATCACTTCGCGCGCGCCATCGCCCACCGTCACGCCGTCGGTCACCCATTCCTCGATCGGAACGAGCGCCCGGCCGAAGGATGATTTTCCAAGGCCCTGTCTGCCCTGCAGGGTCAGCACGTGGTCGAACTGGCACCCTGGTTCAAAGACGCGTCCGGCCAGCGCTGAGAGCCATTTACGCGCGAAGGCGCGGTTCAGGCGCGTGTCCTCGGCACCGAGATAACAGGTCAGGAAAGTATCGACGCGCCTCGTTCCATCCCATGCCGGCAGCGACGTGAGCCAGCCTTTCACCGGGTGATAGGGATGCCGGCTGGCGACCTTGTCGATAACGGGATTGATGTTGAAAACCTTCGGCGTCAGGCCAAACCCTTCCAGCCATTCCACCGCTTCGGCAAGGTCATTGTTGCCGACGGGACGAGGCTTCCAGTCGCCCTGCCGCAGATCCCACGGCGGCCGGCGCAGCAGCATCGTCTGGCCGCTGAATTCATCGAGGGCAAGCATTCCGCGCGCGTCGGGGTGGTGCTCCAGCATCACGGTCCAATTGAGCGTGAGGCCCGGAAGGGGATTGCCCTTGTCATTCGTCTTGAGCATGGCGAGCCAGTCGCGCGGCGGCTCGTGTGCGGTCATATGTGGCATGAGATTTTCCGCGTGGGATGGAGTGGCGTCGCCAGACCTATTCGGAAAACGGTTGGCAGATAGAACGCGCTGCGAGACAGGGTTCGACGCCTCCAAGGCGAAGTGGATGGCGGAATAGCCGGCCAGTCAGGCCCCTTCTCGCCTCATCAGTGGTCAGCGCGCGCTCTCGCGTGCCGGAAACGAGGATATCGAACAATGGCATGCGCAGCGGTCGCGAAGTCCCGCACGGCTTCAACCCAGGGCATGCTGCTGAAAGTTAGGGCACGCTCCTGAAAGCGCCGCGATCCGCCGGTATACCGTCCCGGGTGCACGATCAAAAACGATTGGCCGGCGGTAAACGCCATCATCCACGGCTTCGACACCGCCGCCGGGCAGGCCCCAGCTTGGAAATGAATTCGGTCCATGCCTTCCGCAAAGGCCCATCGGGCCGAGAGTGAACGGGCTTATTCCAAGCCCCGATATCTTGAGGCAATTGCGTCGAATAGGTACTCGCACAGTTGCCGATGCCGATGGTTTGGGGAATACTCGTGCTCTGGCCCTGAAGGCCTGCGCGGTGACTGATAAGGGGGACAATGTCATGTCTGTAAAATACCTTTTGGCCGCGGTAACGATCGCGCTTCTGACCCTTTCAGGGTGCGCGACCACCGGCACCGGCGGCGATAACACGACCTACGCAACTCCACTGGGGATTGGTCCCGTTCGCGGCAATATCGGTGGCTATTAGTAGCTGCTGATTTCCATTGAGAGCTGATCCACCGATGGGTTCGGGAAACCGGCCTATCGATCACGGTTTTCGAACCCTGTCTGGTTAGAGCAATTCCAGCAAAAGTGCATAGCGGTTTTGCGTCCGGAATTGCGTAAAAACAAAGAGATAGAGTGGTTCCACACCCGCTTCTGGCTGTCTACGGCTTCGCTTGAGCGGCAGGTCCGACAAGTGTCTCGGCATAGGGGCCGTAGTTCTCCCGAGCAAATGATGGATATATGCGGCTAGCGGAAAAAATTCGTAAAGCTCTGTCGCCGCGACGAGGCGAAGAGCTGTTCAGAAGCGGAGCCTGGGATTGCTTCAATGGTACATGACGTGAGCGCGGTGCGCCGCCAAAACACCGCCGGTCTGCGCGGGTTCCTCGATCTTGAGCAGCAGCGCGACTGGATGCGGGGCGAGACGATCCTGCACGATGCCGACGAGCGCTCGGAGTCCCTGGAATTGCGTCTCAAGTACGTCCCCAGGTTTGAGAAGCTGCTGCGCCGGCGGCAGGCACAAGAGGTTCTGGACATTCTCCGGCGCTACGGGAGCGACTGCATCCCGATCCCGCGCCGGACGGAGCGGCACTACTGGTCGGTTTCCTGTCTGCCGTCGACACCGGGCAAAGCCCTCGTTCGCGTCAATGCGAGCTGGATGGAGCTCTTCTCGCTCTATGCTGATGGTGAGGACATCCGCGCGCTCTTCCTGGTGCATCTTTCCGATTTCACCACCGACCACTCACTGGATCAAGGCCAGGTGGACGAGGATTTCCTCGAGCACTGCGTCATGACGCCTGATGACGTCAGCTATTTCTTTCCCAGAGGCGAGGACATTTTCGGCGTCAAGGTCCGCGGCTTCTCCTCAATTGGCAAATTTCTCGCCACACCTCGTGCGTTGCAGGCTATCCGGGCATTCAACCTGACGCACATGAACCGTGGCCGGAACGCCTATCAGGCGAGCCACTGTTACAAGCTGGCGGATCACATGCTGGGCGACGACGGACGTTGAGCAGCGATCGGAACTGACATCCCTTCCGATAAATGCCCGCCCATAAACCGTCGCGTGCATTGGCACGCCTCTTGCACCGTTAAAATTACACTATCCCATCTGGAGTATTGTGTAATGGAATGGGACGCCTCGATCGAATTCGCTCCCGTGATCCTTATGTTCAAGGACCCCGACAGGCTGTTTTCCATCAGGACGGCCATGGGGGCCGCCAATGCGCTCATAAGGGAATTCCCCTCCGATGATGGAGAGGAGTTTCTTCTGGCAATCAAAATCTGCCTTGATGTCGTGAAGGGCAACGCTGCCCCGGAGCAACTCAGAGCAGCGATTATTCGCGCTGCAGACGAGGCCGGCGTTACCGCCATCGCCGTCCTGCACTGACGGCGTTTGTGAGCAGCGGCAGCATTGAAGCGTCGGGAATCCGTTATAATTCTGCGCCATAAGGCAGCAGGGCGCCATAAGGCGTGCGGTTCACCGAGCGGGAGCGAAATGGGCGTCAGGAACTATTTGATCGAAGGCGTTTCCGGGACCGGCCAGACCTCGGTCGCGTCGGAACTGCAGCGGCGCGGTTACCACGTCGTTCACGGTGACCGCGAGCTGGCTTACAGGGGCGATCCCCTGACGGGTGAGCCGCTGGATGTCTCCCGGCATGAAGAGAATAGCCTGGATGTGGCCTTCGTGCACCGGCACCATCTTTGGCATGTCGGCAAGGTCAAATCGCTCGCGGACGATAAAAGCCACCCGGTCTCCTTCTTCTGCGGCGGCTCGAGGAATTCTGATCACTTTATCGATCTGTTTGACGCGGTCTTCGTTCTCGACGTCGACCCGGACACGTTGAAGAACCGGCTTGCCGGCCGGCCCGAAGACGAGTTTGGCGGCAAACCGGCCGAACGGGACCTGGTCCTGCACCTGCATGCGACGAAGGAAGACATTCCCGGGAATGCGACGACCATCGACGCCACTCGGCCGCTCGCCTCGGTCGTCGACGATATCCTGTCGAAATGCGGAAAGGTCAGCTAGGGGCCGCGAGTCCGCTTCTGGCGCGAAGCGGAGCGGTCGATCCATCAGATGTTTCTCGCCTCATCGGCTGTCCGCGCGCTCTCTCGCGTGCCGGAAACGATAATCTCCAGCACTTCATGCTCGTCGGTATTCCTGATGTAACGATCGCCGACATATTCACCGCGCTTGAGCACCATGACGCGATCACCCACGGCAAAAATATCGACCAGACGGTGTGAGATGATGATCTGGGCAACGCCCTGCTTCTTCAGTTCCAGCATGGTTTCGAGCAACCGTTCCGTCGCCATCACGGAAAGGTTGGCGGTCGGCTCGTCGAGGATCACGACGCGCGGCTCGAACGAGATTGCGCGGGCGATCGCGACGGATTGCTGGCGGCCGCCCGACAGGCTTTCGACCTTCTGATAGACAGAGTTCACGTCGACCTTGAGCCGTTTCAACACGCTGTCGGCTTCCGCATACATCTTCCGCCTGTTGACGAAAGGGCCTTTGAGCGGCCAGCGGCCGAGGAAGATATTCTGGCCGACATCCATGTTGCCGCAGAGCGCGAAATCCTGGTAGATCATCTCGATGCCGACGCCGCGGCTCTCGTGCGGGCTCTTGAAGCGCACCGGTTGCCCGGCAACGAGGATATCGCCCGCATCGCGCTGATAAGCACCGGTCAGGATCTTCATCAGCGTCGATTTGCCGGCGGAATTGTCGCCGACCAGGCCGAGAATCTCGCCGGGATAAAGCGTCAGATCGACCTTGCGAAGCGCCTGCACGGCCCCGAAGGCTTTTTCGATGCCGCGCATTTCCACGATCGGCGCGGATGATGTCGCCTCAGCCATGACTGCCGTCCCCCGTTGACGCGCCTCTTCTCAGCCTGGCTCGCAGGCGTCCGAAAATATTGGCCTGGCGCACCCATATATCGATCAGCACCGCGACGATGAGGATGACGCCGATAAAGACGTTGATCCAGTGCTGCGGCATGCTGAACCCCTGGACGTTGAGTTGAAGCAGTGCGCGGACGAGCGTGATGACGGCGGCACCCGCAAGCGAGCCGATCATCGTGCCGTAACCGCCGAAGATCGATCCGCCGCCAATGATCACAGAAGCGATCGCATCGAGCTCGCGAAACTGGCCGGCGACCGGGTTGAAGCTGCGAAAGTAGGCGACGTTGATGATCCCGGCCATGGTTGCGCAGATCGCCGACAGCATGAGCGAGATGAAGCGCACGCGGTTGGTGTTGATGCCGGCATAGGCTGCGGCGCGCACGTTGCCGCCGGCCGCACAGACCTTCAGCCCGAACGGCGTATAGGCAAGCACGATACCGGCGATCACGGCGATGAAAAACATCCAGATCGTCTGGACGCTGACGACTTCGGCCACCGAGCGAATGATCCCCGGCGGCAACGCAAGGCCGAAATGAAGGAGAACATCATTCACCTTGCGCCCGAGCAGGTTATAGCCCTCGGGCCAGCCGGTCAGCTGCTGTCCCGCGACGAACCAGGCGGCGAGCCCGCGGGCAATGTAGAACATGCCGAGCGTGGCGATGAAGGCAGGCAGTTTGAAGCCGACGACGACCATGGCGTTGACGGCGCCGGCGCACGTCCCCGCAAACAGGCCCATCGCCACGGCGGTGAGCGGGTCGGCGCCGAGCACCTTCAGGAAATAGGCAGCCGTGCTGCCGGCAAGGGCAAGCACCGCGCCGACGGAGAGATCGATATCGCCGGCTGCGATGACATAGGTGAGACCGACCGTGATGAGGGCCAGTTCCGTGTAGTTAAGCAGGATGGCAAAGGTGTTGGGCAGGTTCCACCAGTAATCCGGCCTGAGCGCGAGACCGGTCAGCCACAACACGGCGGTCAGGATGATGGCGAGGGCATCGCGGCGGGCGAGAAACTTGCCGAGCCCGGTGGCAGACAGGGCCATGTCGGCCGCCATCGCCCCCTTGGTCTGGACACCTTCAATCGCCACGCCACCCATCTCGTAGGCCGGCGGGGGCGGCCGGCGGCGCAGCCATGCCCAAAGCCTGGCCGCAACCTGGCGCCTGATAAGGAAGGGCTCGATCAGCACGGCGATGACGAGAAGCAGACCGAGGAAAACCAGCACGGCGCCCGCCGGCAGGGTGAACTTGGCGCCGACTGCGATGCTTTCACCGTCGATCACGACGATGCGCGTGATCGGCCATCCCTCGCGCAGCACCTTGTCGATCAGCACGACGACCGCGGCACCCAGGCAAGACCCGATGACGCGCCCGCGCCCGCCAAGGATCGATGCTCCGCCGATGACGACGGAGGCGATGACGGTGAGTTCCCAGCTGACACCATAAAGAGGGGTGACACCCTTGTCCTGGGCGGCCGACAGGAGAGCTGCAAGGGTCGCGCAAAGCGAGGAGAGCAGATAGGCGCGAATGCGCACCCAGCGTGAGCGAATGCCGGCATAGACCGCCGCCTGCTCGTTTCCGCCGGTGGCGAAAGTCTCATAGCCCCAGCGGGTCTTGGCAAGCACATAGGCTCCAACTATGGCGATGAGGAAGAAGATCGCGATCTGGTTGTTGAAGCCGAGGATATTCGTCTCGCCGAGATGGAAGAACAGCGGATGGTCTTTCGCCTTGTCGGAATAATAGATTGCCTGACCATGCGTCAGCGCCAGCACGAAGCCGCGGCCGATGAAGAGGATCGTCAGCGTCGCGATGAAGGCCGGCACTTTCAGGACGGTGACGAGCACGCCGTTGATCAGGCCGATCGCGGTACCCAGCAGCACGCAGAGGATCACCGACTGGATCACGCCGAAATCGAGAAAGCTCGGGGCAAAAAGCCTGGCGAAAACCACGGCGACCAGACCGTAGGTCGAACCGACCGAAAGATCGAGATCCCTGTTGACGATGACGAAAGTCATCCCGACCGCGATGATCCCCACACGCGACGTATCGCGCAGAAGCGCGTGAAGGGCTTCTGTCGATCCGAAAAAGGCCGGATTGACGATTGCCCCGCCGAAATAGAGCAGCGCAAGAAACATGAGGAGCCCCGCCTCCCAGCCGCCGACGAGCTGGGGCGGCGCACGGCCGAGCGATGTCGTCGTGGCGAGCTCCATGAGTTTCTACCGACCGATCCTTGCTGTCGCGTGGCGGGACGGCGCGCGCCCTCCCGCCTTGATTTCAGACGCTTCGAACGGCAGTCAGTTCTCGAAGCGCTTGCCGACCTTGGCGACGTTGTCCTTCGTCACAAGCTGGGCGCGTGTGTCGAGATTGGCAGCTGCGATACCGCGATCGATCTGGAGATAGAGCTGCATGACAGGCCAGAAGCCCTGCAGGAAGGGCTGCTGACCGAGCGAGCCGGTCAGATTCCCCGCTGCGATGCCTTCCTGCTGTGCCGGGCCGAGATCGAAACCATAAGCGCACAACTTGCCGGTCTTCCCCATCTGGGCAACCGCCTTGACGAGCGGCGGCGTAAAGACGTTGT
Source organism: Rhizobium sp. 01T437 (assembly GCF_056398505.1). Classification (NCBI taxonomy): domain Bacteria; kingdom Pseudomonadati; phylum Pseudomonadota; class Alphaproteobacteria; order Hyphomicrobiales; family Rhizobiaceae; genus Rhizobium; species Rhizobium sp. 01T437. Next base: position 283,387 of record NZ_JBFTPM010000002.1, on the reverse strand, counting down.
TGGCTGTGAAGGCGCCGACCACGTCACCGCGGGACTCGAAGAGCGAAACAAGTGCGTTGACGGGGTCGTTCGGGTTCGTGTCGATGCCGACATTCTCCGGACCGGCGTCAACCTTGAAGGCATCGAGCTTGCCGGCGTCCTTCAACGTCTTGACGATGGCATTGAAGGCGGCGGTGACACGGTTGTTCACCTCGATATTGCCCATCGCGGTGGAGGACGGCAGCACGATCGAGCCGCTGGTCGCGCCACTGGCGAGTACGCAATTGGCGAGCGCCTCGCCGCCGATTGCCGCCGCCGACGCATCCTGGCCGGTGTGGCTGATCGCGCTCCGGTGCAGAATGGTGCCGTCGAACGAGTTGGTCGTCGCGATCGGGATGCCGGCCGCCTCGGCAGCCTTGACGATGTCGTTATAGGCGCCGACCTGCGGCGTCGTCATGATGATGCCGTCGATCGTCGGGTCCTGAATGATCTGGTTCAGGACCTCGAGCTCGCGGGCGGGGTCGTCCACCGGCGATTCCGAACCGAGCAGCAATATCTTGGCACCGATCATATTGCCGGCGACGGTCGCGCCGACATAGACAGGGTCAAAGAAGCCGTTGCCTGCCGTATGCGTTACGATCGCGAAGGTCAGATGACCGTCAGCCGAATGGAAATCCTTCGTGCCGGGGGCCTCTTTTGCGGCTTCCTCGAAGTTGTAGCCGCCAACCGCTTTCTCGACGCCGCCCGACTGCGCAAATGCATGCGAGACGCCGAGCGATAGTATCGCGGCGGATGCCGCGTAGAACAATACCCGCCTCATGATTGGTCCTCCCTTGAAACCAAGGGAGGAAAGCCGTTCGGGCGCAATGTATCGAGAGTGGGCCGAAGGCTTATCCTCCCATTTGCTAATATTCTGCGCAATTCCAACCCAAGTAAACGGATAAGTTGATCATCCCAGCGAATTTGTTTGCTTTGGAAGCAGCCGATAACCGATTTTGATTGGCAGGCATCACTTTGATCGCGCGGTTCCTGCGCTCGACCTGACCATTGGGTGAGCGCCGCTCGTCCATTCGGATGCACAAAGGACGATTTTGGGGGCCGATGCTGGAGGGCTGCACGCATCGCCGGTTGCCATCTTCCAAATATTGGCAATCCTTGCCAAACTATGCCATTATCTCAAAACGAGGTGATTGATATGGCAACCATGAATGTTTCCCTGCCCGACCCGATGAAGGAGTGGGTGGAAGCCCAGACCAGGACAGGGCGCTACAGCAACGCAAGCGATTATGTCCGTGATCTGATCCGGCGCGATCAGGAGCGATCGGACAAGCTGGCAGAGCTGCAACGGCTTGTTACCGAAGGTCTGGAGAGTGGCGTCAGCGACCGCACGAAGGAAGATATCCTCCAGGCTGCGCGTGAACGGCTGGCCGCCAACCGGGCATGAAATACCGAACAACCTTTGAAGCGGATCGGGGATCCCCCTTCTCCCCTCGGGGAGAAGGGGGAAGGCAGCACCCGCCACGCATTCCATAATCCGCGCCTCCACCTGCCCTTCCACCCAGCTGACAGCCCGCTTGTGCGGAAACGGCGGATTACTCGGGATAAGCCTCGACACCCTCCAGCGCCGCCTTGTGGAAGAGGATGAAGACCAGGGGGTTGCCGGGCTCGGACATTGCATCGCTGCGCTGGCCCGTTATCTCTCCGGCCACGCCGCTTGTATATTCCACGACCACTTCGCCGAAGCTGTTGCGCTGGATGGCCACCTTCTGTCCGGGTTCAACCTTGTCGTTGAGCTTGACCAGATGCTCGACGATCCCGCCCTGGGTTGCCAGGATCGGGAACGCAYTGTTGCCGACGAAGACATTCACGTCCTTGCCTGTCCGGCCCATCGGCCCGGCAACGATGCCGTGATGCTTGAGGACGTTCATCGTGCCTTCCACGAACAGCGCGATCATCTCGATGTCCAGAACGCGGGCAGCGCCGATCTCCGGCGTAAAGGAGGGGATGCCCACATCCATGAACGCGTTGTGCAGGACACCGGGATAGACATGGTTGTCGAAGATCTGGCCGACGGGATAGAGCTCCACCATCGCCTTGACCTCGGGCACATCCATGCCGCCGATATTGAATGCGGTGACTTCGAACCCGGTTGTTCCGGTGTGGAAGTCGATCGCGAAATCGGCGTTCGGCCGCAGCAGCCGGTTGAACAGCAGCCCGGCATGCCGGCTGGGCGCGGAGGCACCGTTCTCGTTCCCCGGCCATTCCCTGTTCATATCGATCAGATCTACGCCCCTGCCCTGATTGGGCCACCTGCGCTGCATGCTTTCAAGGGCCGGGCGTGCCACGTCGGTGACCGCCATGACCGTGCCCGACATCTGCGCCGGATCGAGCTGGTTCATCACGGTCTGGACCGTGTGAATGTTGCTCATTTCGTCGCCATGCACACCGCTGGTCAGGATGCCGCGCTTGCCCGGCTTTGCCCCCTTGGCGACCGTCACCGACACGTACCAGTGCTGCCCCGTGGGCATCTGCGCACCTTGAAAATACAGGAGGTGCTTCTGCCCGGGCTCCAGGTCGTCGACGTCGAGCGCGCTGACGACCTTTTTCCCCTGGATGACATCGCCGGTATAGACCGTTCCCGAGGCTGGATTGGCAGCAGGTTTCGCTGCGTCCTGGCCATTCGCAGCACCGGTGCTGACGGCGAGCGCAGCCGACGCGCCGACCGTGGCAATAGATGCGATCAGGAGATCGCGGCGATCGATGCCTTTCTTCGATTTGTCCGACATGATGGAAGCCCTTTGTGTTTAAAAACAACGGCATGTACATCGGCCGCGAGAATCCCGCGCAACTTCAATCTAGGGTATGCTGCTGAACCGGCAAGGTCGCGTGATTTCTGCGAACCTGTGCCGGGCTCTAATGTGCAGTATAGGCCCCATCCACCAGGTAATGAGCGCCTGTAATGAAGCTCGCCTGTTCAGACAGCAGGAAGCTGACGAGATTGGCGACCTCATCAGGTGTCCCCCGCCGGCACATTGGCTGCAGCGCCGCCATCCGCCTTGTGCTCGCTGCTTCCAGATGCTCCGACAGGAGTGGCGTGTCGATCCAGCCGGGACCGACAGCGTTTACCCGGATTCCATATCGCGCATATTCTATCGCGGCGACCTTCGTCAGTCCGACAAGGCCGTGCTTGGCTGTTGTATAGGCGGCCGCGGTCGGCAACCCGACGGCCCCAAGGGCAGAGGACATGTTCACGATTGCCCCCCCGCCCGATTTCAGCATCGCTCCGATCTCGCATTTCATGCAGTAGAAAACGCTGTTCAGATTGACGTTCATCAATCTGTGCCAGTCGTCGAGCGGATAATCTGCGACCGCTGCCCGCACGCCATCGACCCCCGCATTGTTGACGGCGAGATTGAGACCGCCGCATTCCTCGACGGCAAAATGCACAAGCCTCTGCACGGCCTCGAAATCGGTCACATCGACGACAAAGGCGCGGGCGCGCCCGCCGTCCGAAGTAATTGCCGCGGCAGTCTTGTGTGCAGCATCCTCATTGAGATCGGCAACGACGACCTCGGCACCCTCGTTGGCGAGCTGCCGGGAAACGGCAGCCCCGATACCGGAGCCCCCACCCGTCACGATCGCGACTTTTCCTTCCAGGCAAAGTTTCATCGCTTCCTTCCATTCCCGTATTCTAATACTCTTGCAAAACGAGTGGCTGAGGCAAGGAGATTCGTGAATGATCGAAATGCATACTATTACAAGTTGCGCAGCTTGTCCGCCTGCCAGATACGCAATTCCACAGAAGCGAATGGGCCGGAAACGAGCCCGCTGCTGACCGGAAAATATCGAAGCTGACTGAGGGTAGGTGGAAATGAACGAAAGGGCAGCAGTCACGCGCCGGGGCCTCGTATTGGGCAGCCTGGCTCTGATGCTTCATGGATGCAGTACGACATCGGATGGCCCGCCGCTGGGCTACCGGGTTTTGGGAAGGGATCCGGATGCCGATCCCCGCTATCGCCGGCAGGAAGTGGCCTATGACGGAGGCGAGCCGCCCGGCACCATCGTCGTCGATACGGGCGCACGCTATCTCTATTTCGTCGAGGACGGCGGCGTTGCCACGCGCTATGGCGTCGCCGTTGGCGAGGAAGGCTTAAGCTTCAAGGGCGAAGCCTCGATCGGCCGCAAGGCGGAGTGGCCCTCGTGGAAGCCCACCGACGACATGATCGCGCGCAAGCCGCGGCTCGCCCAATATGCCGATGGCGTGCCGGGAGGACCGGACAACCCGCTGGGGGCTGCGGCTCTTTACCTCTACCAGGGCGGCCAGGACACGCTCTTCCGGCTGCACGGAACCAACGCGCCCTGGTCGATCGGTCAAGCGGTTTCGAACGGCTGCATTCGCCTGACCAATGCAAACATAGTCGACCTCTACTCCCGCACCCGGGTGGGAACGCGTGTGGTCGTCATTTGATGCCGTTTACCATGTGAAATTGCGGGGTTGGCCACACCGGTAAGTATCTGCTAATGTAGATTCGTTGCACATTGCATCACTCCCGCACTGTCCAAGGTGCCGATTATCGTCAAACTTTGAGGTGCAGTCTTTCAGGCCTGCACCAGGATGAGGAGAGGACTTAATGAGCAGAATTTTATTCGTGATCCTCGCAACGCTTGCGGTGGCCAATCTGAGTGCCTGCGGGTCGATTGGTAAAGGCAAGGGGAAAGCTCCACCGCCCGCAGCAACGGCCGTCTACAAGTAAAATTCGCATGAACTTAGGAAGGGCTCGATAGGCCCTTCCTCTCTCCAACATCCTAAAACAGCCAGGATTGATCCCGCCTGCCATTCAGGACGCAGGAACGGCGCATCAGCCGGCATCAGGCCCGCATTCGCAGGAGCCTGCACATGGAGCGTGTTGATGGCGCTTGAAAGAAGCCGCTTGTGCTTGGTCGCTATTTTGGCGGTTGTGGTATCATCGTGTCAGTCAGAAGACAAAGCCCCCCAGCCACGTTATACATCCGATGCCCGTGACCTGAAGAAACCGGCCACGGCTCAAAACCAGGCGGGGCGGCGTTTCATCGAGTTCCGCTCGCGTTACGCGCTGACCTACGGTCACACCTATGTCGTTTTCGGGAGCGTCGACAAGAACGGAAGAATGATCAATCCCGATGTTGCCGGACTTGCCCCGGCTTCGGAAGATGCCGCGCCCTATGTGATCGGCCACTTCATTCCCGTCCCCGCCACGACAGGCCCAACGGATGGCGACCTCGAGGAACAATACCGCTCGGCAAGCTGGCGCGTGATGCTGACGGATGCCGAATATGACGACACGGTCGCCTACATCAGGGGCCTCCAGGCACGCAGCCGTCTCTGGGAAGCGACTGTCTACAATTGCAATGCCTTCGTGGCCGATATCGCCAAGCATATGGGCTATAAGACGCCCGGCATCTGGCTTCGCCCGCAACAATTCATTACAGATCTGCGGGAGATGAATACGGGTTGATAGAAAAGCAGGGCGATCCCGGAAAACGGATCGTGGAAAGGTTCTGGTGCAGATTTGAACTTGTCAGTTCACACCATTGGCGAGATCGTCTGGGTCCTCGGAATTGTCGCATGGTACATCATTCGATACCCGTTTGAGCGCCGCGGCAAACGCGTGCCCGTCGTCAGCAGCCGGCGGAGCATCTCGGAGAAGATAGCCCTTGCGGCGGCTCTCGCGGGGCTTGCGATCGTGCCTGGATTTTACGTCGCGACAGGCATCCCGAAAGCTGCCGACTACCCTGCCCACCTGTGGGCGGTCGTGCTTGGGGCCGCTATCTTCTGCCTCGCAATGTGGGTCTTTCGCAGGACACACAAGCAGCTGGGACGAAACTGGTCCATCACGCTGGAAATCCGCCAGAAGCACGAGCTGATATCATCAGGTCCCTACGCGCTGGTGCGCCACCCCATGTACACCTCCTTCATGCTGATGGGCCTCGCCCAGGCTTTCCTGCTGGCAAACTGGGTGGCAGGTCTGGCTGGCCTCGTCGGCTTTGCCGTGCTGTTCTTCCTGCGGGTGGACAAGGAAGAGCGTATGATGATGGATGTTTTTGGCCCTGAATACCGCGCCTATATGGACAAAACCAAGCGGATCATCCCTTATCTCTATTAGGGGGAGCAGCAGGATGAGGGGACGAACAATCAGACTTTCGCCCGCAAGGCGGCTTGTCGGAGATCTCATGCGATTTTCGATCGGCATCCCGCGGGTCACCGTGCAGCGGCAGATGAATATCCGCCCGCTGCTGGATGCCCGAAACGCCTGCAATCCGCGCCCGTCATGGACCGTGCTGTTCCTGAAAGGCTATGCGCTGCTCTCGAAGGAGACCCCGGATCTCCGGCGCGCCTATATCAAATTCCCGTTTCATCAGCTCTACGAATATCCTGAAAGCGTGGCCTCCATCGCTCATGAGCGCGAGCATGAGGGCGAGCGGATCGTTCTCCTGAGCAAGATAAAGGGGCCGGAACAGCGCCCCATTCCCGAGCTGGAAAAGCTGATCCGCGAAGCCCGCTCGCTGCCGATTGGCGAGATCAAGGACTTCCGGCGTTCGCTCAAACTTGCCCGGGCGCCTGCCCTGCTCCGCTGGTCCATGATGTGGCTCGGGCTCAACCTGGCAAAACGGCGCGGGCATTATTTCGGCACGTTCCAGTTCTCTGTCTATTCCGGCCTCGGCGCCGAATCCTTGAATCCGCTGACGCCGCTCACCACGCTGCTGAATTACGGCCCGATCGATGCGGACGGCACGGTCACCGTGCGCATCCACTATGATCACCGCGTCATGGATGGCGCCACGATCGCCCGGGCATTGGAGCGGTTCGAAAAGATCCTGAACGGCGAAGTCACTGACGAGGTCAGGGGGCTGCCGCAGGCGGGAAAGCCCGCCGGCATATCGATTGCGGGAATTGTCCCATGAGCGAAAGCGCCGAGCAGCGCTTGGCTGTCGTCGTTCTCGGAGCGTCCCGCGGCATCGGGCGTGCTATTGCCAGGGTTGCCGCGCGCGAGGGCAATATCGTCGTTCTGGTGGCCCGCTCCGCCGAAGGCCTTGCGGCCGCCGCAACGGAGATTGCGCAGGCGGGCGGCGAAGCCTTCACGATCGAACTCGACCTCGCCTCTGCGGATGCATCCGCCCGGCTGGAATCCTATCTTGCCGAAAACGGGCTGACCTGCGGCGTTTTGGTCAACAGCGCCGGCTACGGGCTGCGCGGTGCGGCAACCTCCCTGCCCGCCGATGAGCAGCTCGGGATCATCGACGTCAACATCCGCGCGCTTGCCGACATGACGCTGCGCTTCCTGCCGGGCATGGTGGCGCGCCGCAGCGGCGGCGTCATCAATCTCGGCTCCGTCGCGGGTTTCACACCCGGCCCCTACATGGCCTTCTATTACGCCAGCAAGAATTTCGTGCGCGCCTTCTCGACCGCCCTTCATGAGGAGGTCCGCCGCTTCGGTGTCACGGTAACCTGCGTCGCCCCCGGCCCTGTCTCGACCGATTTCCTGGAAAAATCCGGCGCCGACCGGGCTGCCCTCTTCAAGGTCCTGCCCAAGCTCGATGCCGACTATGTGGCCGAGCAGGCATGGCAGGGTTTCAAGTCCGGCCGCCGCCTCGTCATTCCCGGCATCTCTTCGAAGCTCGCCGCCTTCATTGCGAGGATCTTGCCCTCAGCGGTGGCGCTCCGCCTGATCGGCCGGGCTCAGCGCCGGAAAAGAGACCCGAGCCCCCATCGGCCGGAAACGAGCCCCCCGGCACCGGCCCGCAAACCGGAATCGGCTTTCGGAAAGCCCGATGTCTAGGCTCAGAAGGCGTCCTTCGTGCCTGAGAATGGACGCGCAGCGCTTCAGCTGAGGCTGCGGTGGCCGGGATTAGGGCTGGTTGTCGCTGCGCACGAAAACCTGCTTTGAACGATCAGGCTGATCGGCCTGCGGTGCCTCTCGCCTGATTCGCAGCCACCAGACCGCGCTCATATGCGGCGCCGTCAGTTGTCCATCATGAGGAGATGGTTTCACCACCTCGTTCTGAATGCGATTGCCTTTTCCGGGCGCAATATCGTCAGCGCAAGCCATGGCCACAGGAAGAGCAAGAGCAGCGCCGGTAACAAGCGCTCTCCAGGCATGTCGTCCGATTCCTGGCGTGACGTGCTGGTTTCTCATCAGCCCATTCAGCCAGAACATTAGCATTTATGGAAGTACGAAACGGTAAATGCGCCGGCAGTAAACGTAAATATACTGGCGGCTCGCGCCCGCAATCCTCATACACATCTGGACTGGCCTCGCAAGATAAACATTCATTCGATTGACTGAAACGTTCGTTGGGGTTATATATGAGACATGACTGATGAACAAAACCAACCAAACCGCGCCGAAATCACCCGGGAAAAGCTGCTGTCCGCGGCCCTCGATGTCTTCGGCCGATACGGCTTCGACGGGACTTCGACGCGGCAGCTCAGCGAAGCCGCAGGCGTCAACCTGCAGGCCATTCCCTATTATTTCGGCGGCAAGGAAGGCCTCTATGTCGCGACCGCAGAATATCTGGTCTCCCGCATCGACCGTCATGTCGGCTCCCTGCGCCAGCAGATCGGCGCCCATCTCATGGCGCTCGAGGCTGCGGGTCGGAAGCTGAGCGAAGAGGATGCGCGACGCCTGCTGACGGAGATGGGCGCGACCATGGTCGGCCTTTTCGTCAGCAAGGAGTCCGAGCCCTGGGCGCGCTTCATCATCCGCGAGCAGATGGAGCCGACCGAGGCCTTCGCCCGTGTCTATCAGGGCCTCATGCGCCCGATGATCGAAATGGCGCGCCGGATGATCGGCACCATCCTGCAGGAAGACCCGGCCAGCGAACATGTGCGGCTGCGCACCCTCGCCTTCGTCGGCAACATCATGGTCTTCCGTGTCGCCCATGCGGCCGTTCTCGCCCAGATGGAGTGGCAGTCGGTCGGCCCTGAACAACTCCAGACCCTGCGCAACCTCGTTGCAGAGCTTGTCGGCCAGTTGCATCAGCCGAAAGGAAATACAAGATGAGACGGATCCTCCCCCTTGCCATCCTCATTCTCGTTGCGGCGGGCGCTGCCGCCTGGTGGTACGGCCTACCTCAGAAGCTCGGCTGGCTGCCGGAACGATCAAGGGAATTCGCGCTCTATGGCAATGTCGATATCCGCCAGGTCTCGCTCGGCTTCCGCGTCAATGGCCGGCTTGCTTCGCTTGCTGTCGATGAAGGCGACATGATCAAGAGCGGCGACGTGCTCGGCAAACTGGATGCCACACCCAATGAGGCAGCCGTCGCCTCCGCCGAGGCCAATGTCACCGCACTGCAGGCGACACTCGACAAGCTGAAGGCCGGCCCCCGCCCGACGGAAATCGCCCAGGCACAAGCATCCTACGACGAAAGCCTTGCGGCGCTCAGCAATGCCAACATCGCCTACGACCGCGCGCGCCAGCTCCGCCCACAGGGCACGATATCGGAGGCAAGTCTCGATGAGGCGACAGCCAACCGGTCGATGGCCGCAGCACGCGCCGATTCCGTAAACCAGGCCCTGAAGCTTCTGCAGGAAGGCACCCGCGTGGAAGATATCGCCGCTGCCGAAGCGCAATTGAAGGCCGCCCAATCCGCGCTGGTCTCCGCCCGCATCTCGCTTGCCGATACCGAACTGCGCGCCCCGAATGACGGCGTCATCCTCTCTCGCGTGCGGGAGCCCGGCGCCATCGTTTCGCCGGCCGATACCGTCTTTGTGCTCTCGCTGACCCAGCCGGTCTGGGTGCGCAGCTATGTCGCGGAAGGCGATCTTGGCCGCCTGCATCCCGGCATGAAGGTTCAGGTGACCTCGGATACGCAGCCGGACAGGCCCTATGAAGGCACGATCGGCTTCATTTCGCCGGTCGCGGAATTCACGCCGAAATCGGTCGAGACGCCCGAGCTTCGCACTGATCTCGTCTACCGCCTGCGCATCGTCATCGACAAGCCCGGCCCGGACCTGCGTCAGGGCATGCCGGTCACCGTGCACTTTCCCTCGCTGGCCGCACAATGAGCACGTCTCCCGCCCCAAAGGATGAAGCGCTGGTGCGGCTTGCCGATGTCACCAAGCGCTTCGGCGATGGCCCGGCCGCACTTGATGCCGTCTCCGGCGAAGTGAAGGGCGGCGCGATCACCGGACTCGTCGGCCCCGACGGCGCCGGCAAGACGACATTGATCCGGCTGATGACCGGCCTGATGCTGCCCGATAGCGGCACGGTCGAGGTGCTGGGCTTCAATACGCAGAAGAACCCGGCCGCCATCCAGGCCTCGATCGGCTACATGCCGCAGCGCTTCGGCCTCTATGAGGACCTGTCGGTTCAGGAAAATCTCGATCTCTACGCCGATCTGCGCGGCCTGCCGAAGGCCGAGCGCGCAGCCTCCTTCGAGGAACTGCTGACCTTCACCGATCTCAAGCGCTTCACGACGCGGCTTGCCGGTAAGCTCTCGGGCGGCATGAAGCAGAAGCTCGGCCTTGCCTGCGCGCTGCTGAAGAAGCCGCGCCTGCTGCTGCTCGATGAGCCGGGCGTCGGCGTCGATCCCATTTCGCGCCGCGATCTCTGGAAAATGGTCGAGAACCTGACGCAGGAAGGCATCGGCGTGCTCTGGTCGACCGCCTATCTGGATGAGGCCGAAGCCTGCGATCACGTTCTGCTGCTCAATCAGGGCAAGCTGCTCTTTTCCGGCAAGCCGCATGATCTGACCGGCCGCGTGGAGGACCGCGTCTTCAAGGTGTCAGGCGTGACAGGCCGCAGGCGCCAGGTGCTGGCCGAACTCCTGCAGACGAAAGGCGTCATCGACGGCGTCATCCAGGGCGATGCCATCCGCCTCGTCACTGGCAAGGATGAGACGCCTGATATCGGTGGTGCCGGCGGTGAAGCAAAGCTCGCGCCCACCCCTGCCCGCTTCGAGGATGCCTTCATCGATATGCTCGGCGGCGGCCCCGGCGGACGCTCGAAACTCGCGGAAGCGCAAGGGTCGCCAAGCGAAATGGGCAACCGGCCCGTCATCGAGGCGCATGGCCTGACCAAGCGCTTCGGGGATTTCACCGCTGCCGACAAGATCACCTTCGATATAAGCCGCGGCGAGATCTTCGGCCTGCTCGGCCCGAATGGTGCGGGCAAGTCCACCACCTTCAAGATGCTCTGCGGCTTGTTGAAGCCGACGGAGGGCGAAGGCCGTGTTGCCGGCTTCGACCTGCGCAAGGATGCCGCCGAGGCCCGCAACCAGCTCGGCTACATGGCACAGAAATTCTCACTCTATGGCGATCTCACCGTCATGCAGAATCTCGAATTCTTCGCCGGCGTCTACGGTCTTTCCGGCAGCCGCCGCCGCGAGCGCATCAAGCTGATGACCGAGATCTTCGATTTCGGCCGCCACGTGCGCCATTCGGCGAAGGACCTGCCGCTCGGCCTGAAACAGCGCCTGGCGCTTGCCTGCGCCGTCATGCATGAGCCGCGCGCCCTCTTCCTCGACGAACCCACATCAGGCGTTGATCCGATTACCCGGCGCGAATTCTGGACCCATATCAACGCGCTCGTCGAAAAGGGCGTCACAGTGCTCGTGACGACGCATTTCATGGACGAGGCGGAATATTGCGACCGCATCTCGCTGATCTATCGCGGCCGCTCGATCGCGCTCGGCTCGCCCGATGAGCTGAAGGCGCGTGTCGCAACCAAGGAGCAGCCGGACCCGACGATGGAGGACGCCTTCATCGCTCTTGTTCAGGAGTCGGAAACAGAGGGGGAAGCCGCGTGAGCACCTCTTCCCGCATCCGCCGCTTCGTCGCCCTCGTGCGCAAGGAAAGCTATCAGGCGATCCGTGATCCCAGCACCATTCTCATCGCCTTCGTGCTGCCGCTGATCCTGCTCTTCCTCTTCGGCTATGGCGTGTCGCTGGATACGACCCGCACACGCATCGGCCTCGTGCTGGAGCAGGCCACACCCTTGACGCAGGACCTCTCGGCAAGCTTCCAGGCCTCCCGCTACTTCTCCGTCACAGTCGGGCGCGACCGGCGCATGTTCGAGAACGATCTCGTGCTCGGCAATGTGCGCGGCATCGTCGTTATTCCCGCAGACTTCACGACGGACTATGCCGCCGGCAACCGCCCGCAGATCCAGGTTCTCGTCGACGGTTCGGACCCGAATACCGCCAATTTCGTGCAGAACTATGCGCAAGGGACCGTCGCCAACTGGGAGCGGCAGCGGCAATCCGAAACCGTCGCGGCCGGACCGCCCATCTCCATCGAGCAGCGCTTCTGGTTCAATCCGGAGCTCACGAGCCGCAACTTCCTCGTCCCCGGCTCCATCGCCATCGTCATGACGCTGGTCGGCACGCTGCTCACCTCGCTCGTCGTCGCCCGCGAATGGGAGCGCGGCACGATGGAGGCGATGATGGCGACGCCGGTGACATCAGCCGAACTGCTTGCCGGCAAGATCCTCCCCTATTTCCTGCTCGGCCTCGCCTCGATGACGCTCTGCGTGCTGCTGGCCGTCTTCCTCTTCGGCGTTCCCTTTCGGGGTTCGGTCGCAGCACTCTATGCTTTGTCAGCCGCCTTCCTGATCCCCGCACTCGGCCAGGGCCTGCTGATCTCGACGGCGACCAAGAACCAGTTCCTCGCCTCGCAGATCGCGCTGATCACAGCCTTTCTGCCGGCCTTCCTGCTGTCGGGCTTTCTCTTCGAGATCAATTCCATGCCCGCGATCATCCAGTGGATCACCATCATCGTGCCGGCCCGCTATCTGATCCCCAGCCTGCAGACGGTGTTCCTGGCAGGCGATATCTGGCCGATGTTCGCGCGCTCCATTGCCGTCATGCTCACGATCGGTGGCATCATGTTTGTGCTGGCTGCTCGCAGCACCAGAAAGAGGATCGGCTGAGATGTGGTGGACGCGGCTGAAGGCCCTCATCATCAAGGAACTGCTCGCCGTGATGCGCGACCCCAAGGGTCGTTTCGTGCTGATCGTGCCGCCCCTCATGCAGCTCCTCGTCTTTTCCTATGCGGCGACACTCGAAGTGCGCAATGTCGATGTGATGGTGCTGAACCGCGACAGCGGTCATTGGGGGCAGGAACTGATCCAGCGCATCCAGGGCTCGCCGACATTCCGGCGCATCGAGACCACCGATAACCAGACCGATATCCGCGAGGCGATCGACGGCCAGTCCGTCATTGCCGCAATCGAGATCGGCCCGGATTTCTCCCGCAACATCGAGGCCGGTATCCCCGCTGATCTGCAGATCATCCTCGACGGGCGCCGCTCCAACGCTTCCCAGATCGTCTCCGGCTATCTCACCCAAATCGGCATGACGCTTTCGGCCGAAACGCCGGCAGGCCGGCGCGCCATGGCGAAGACGGTCGCGACCGTGCCGCGCAACTGGTTCAACGCCAACCTCACCTATCAATGGTTCATGGTGCCGAACCTGATCGCCAGCATCGCCTTGCTCATCGGCCTCATCGTCACAGCGCTCTCCATTGCCCGCGAACGGGAACTCGGCACTTTCGACCAGCTGATGGTCTCGCCGCTGCGCGTCCATGAAATCCTGATCGGCAAGCTCATTCCGCCAATGATGATCGGCCTCTTCCACATGACGCTTTATGTGCTGGCGGCGATCTTCATCTTCGGCGTGCCCTTACGCGGCTCGCTCTTCCTGCTCTATGGCAGCTCGATCTTCTATCTGGGTTCGGTGGCAGGCCTCGGCCTCTTCATCTCGGCGCTCTCGATGACACAGCAGCAGGCAATCCTCGGCGCCTTCCTGTTCATGGTGCCGGCCATGCTGCTTTCGGGTTTCGCAACCCCGATCGAGAACATGCCGGACTGGCTGCAGCCAATCACGATCATCAATCCGCTGCGCTATTTCCTCATCATCGTCAAAGGCGTCTTCCTGAAGGATATTCCGGCCGCCGAGGTGCTGAACCAGACCATTCCACTGGCGCTGATCGCCTGCGCGACACTTGGTGCTGCCGCCTGGCTGTTCCGCCGCAGGCTGGAATAGCACACCTCACACTATGTGACCTGCGCTTCCAAACCGTGACTCCGAAACGCTTCTCCGGCCGGAACATCGACAGGATGGGCTCGTTACCCCAATGCAAACCAAAGCAATTCCAGCAGAAGCCTATAGCGGTTCTGCATCCGGAATTGGCTTGAAAACAAAGACATAGAGCTAAGGAGAAGCAAAATGTACAAGGTCATTCTTGTATCGAGCGCGCTTGCGCTCTCGTCTCTCGCCACCAATGCGATGGCTGATGGAGCCGTAACGGGTGCCGCCGGCGGCGCTATCACCGGCGCCATTGTCGGCGGTCCCGTGGGCGCTGCAATTGGCGGCGTGGCAGGCGGTGTAGCCGGTGCTGTCGTCGATCCGCCGCCGCGTGAGGTCGTGACCTATGTCGAGCAGCAGCCGGCCCCGCCGTCAGCAGTGGTCGTGCAGCAGCCGATCGTGGTTGGCAAGCCGCTGCCTGCAGATGTTCAGGTGATCCCGGTGCCGGATAATCCGCGTTACGCCTATACCGTCATCAACGACCGCCATGTGATCGTCGAGCCGCAGACCCATCGTGTGGTTCAAGTGATCGAATAACAGGGAACTGGCCCCGCTTGCTTCAGCGGGGCCTTTTTCTATGTACGGTTCCGCAGGGCTTCCGCCTGCGCATAGAACTTCTTTTCCCACTCCTTGTGATTATCGAGCCCTTCGCGGATGAACGGCGTGAAAATCGCAAGATTGAGCAGAGCCCAGTTGATTAGCCGCGCCGGGAATTTCAGCGGCTTCACGAAATCGATGAACAGGACGACGCGCGTCTTGTCCGTGTGGTTCCAGGCTTCATGCTCATAGGCGTCGTCGAAGATCAGCGCCTTGCCTTCCTGCCAGTGGCAGATCTGGTCCTTCACGCGGATGGCGAGCTTATCGGTCGCATCAGGCACGATCATGCCGAGATGCAGGCGCAGCACGCCATTATAGGGGCCGCGATGCGCCGGCAGATGTTTGCCGGGCTCGAAGATCGAAAACATCGCCGTCTTCAGGCCGGGGATCTTCTGCACCGCCTTCCAGGTTTCCGGGCAGGCCTGGATGTTCTGCTCCGACTTTACGCCGAAACCGACGAGGAAGAAGGTCTTCCAGCGATTGTCCTTGGAGATGGTCTGCACGTCGGTGGAGATTTCCTGGAAGCTCGGCAGCTCGCTCTGGCGCACCAGCACGCGGTCCAGTTCGGCGCGGATCTCAGGCCAGGCCTTCTCGACCTCCTTCGCCCACGGGAACACCGCGTTGTCATAAACAGGCGGATTGCCGAGCTTTGCATATTTGAAGTTCAGGCCCTCGGCCCAGGCGACGATGCCCATGAAGAAGCGCGTGATGGCGCTGGGGCGATCCATGGGGGCGATCCCGGCAGTGGCGAAGCCCTGCGTTTCGGGAGTGGATACTGATTGTTCGGGAAGGGGGGTGTTGGCAATACCGTCTGTCATGGGCGTTCCATTGCGGGCCTTGGGAGATTGCATGGCCTTCCGCGCAGGAGCCGACACGACATCACCGCGTTGACCATTTCCTAAATATGGATAGTCACGCCCGCCGCTCAAGTACAGGTTTTGCGATCAAATGCCGCAGGAACCGCCGCGCATTGTGACGGCGGTTCCGTTTGATAAATATCAGACTTTCAGCTCGCGGCGTTCGCGCTCGGTGACCATGGCAAGGTCGAGCACCTTCTGCAGGTTTGCCGCATGACGGAAGTTCGGGTCGAGCTGCACGCCCGTCGCCACGGCCTCGGCAAAGCGCTGATAGTTGGTTGGAACCGGCGGCGCGTCGACCGGCTTCCAGGTCGCCGTTTCGACATCCTCGCCGAGGCAGCCATGCAGCTCCGAACCGCTTGGACGGTGGATGACCTCGAGGCTGCCCTTCTCGCCATAGATGCGCAGCTTCAGCTCGTTCAGATGACCCGTCGCCCAGCGGCTGGCATGGATGACGCCAAGCGCGCCGTTGGCGAAATCGACCGACATGGTGAAGCTGTCATTGGCATCGAGCATATACTCGCCGATCTGGCCGCCCGGCGCCTTGTTGAAGGTCTTCAGCCGCGCAAAGACATGATCGATATCGGTCGCAGCGCCATAGGCCGCAAAATCGAGGATATGGATGCCGACATCGCCGAGCACGCCGTTCGATCCATGGCCGGTGGACAAACGCCAGAGCCAGGTCGATTCCGTACGCCAGTCGCCCCAGGCGCGCGACACCAGCCAGCTCTGCAGATAGGACGCCTCCACATGGCGGATCGTGCCGAGCTCGCCGGCCAGCACCATCTCGCGAGCACGCTGCAGCGGTGCGACGTTGCGGTAGGTGAGGTTCACCATGTTGATGACGCCGGCGGTCTCAGCCGCTTCCGTCATCTCCAGCGCCTTCGGATAGTTTTCCGCCAGCGGCTTCTCACAAAGCACATGCTTGCCGGCCGCGATCAGCGCCATGGTGGTCGGGTGATGGATCCGGTCAGGCGTGATATTCGTCGCCGCATCGAATTCACCCCAGGCGATCGCCTCCTCCAGCGTCAGAAACCGCTTCTCGATATTGAACTTATCGGCGAATGCGGCAAGCCGGTCGGAATCCGTGTCGACGGCGCCGACCACGGTCACGCCGTCGATACTCATGAAGTGGGCGAGCTGGTTTTTCGCCATCACGCCCGTACCAAGAACGAGTAGTCGCATGGATGCTCCTCAGCGGTAACCGGCTTCGCCGGCCTGGTGCAGTCTCGGGCCGCGCTCGACGATCGGCTCCAGTGCTTTTTCTACCGGCACATTTGGGGCATCGGTAATACCAGTCAACGCACCCTCGGGGTTATAGGCCCACTTCACGCCGTTGATCAGCACCTTCTGCACGTTTGCATCGTGATAGGTCGGGTAGGTTTCGTGGCCGGGACGGAAATAGAAGATGTTGCCCGCACCACGGCGCCAGGTCAGGCCGGACCGGAAGACTTCGCCGCCCTGGAACCAGGAGATGAACACCGTTTCCAGCGGTTCGGGTACGGAGAATTGCTCACCATACATTTCCTCGTTTTCCAGCTCGAAATGCTCGCCGAGACCGGCAGCGATCGGATGGCGCTGA
Source organism: Rhizobium sp. 01T437 (assembly GCF_056398505.1). Lineage (NCBI taxonomy): Bacteria > Pseudomonadati > Pseudomonadota > Alphaproteobacteria > Hyphomicrobiales > Rhizobiaceae > Rhizobium > Rhizobium sp. 01T437. Next base: position 266,308 of record NZ_JBFTPM010000002.1, on the reverse strand, counting down.
TTGATCGTCCACAGACGCTCGCGCTCACCCGCCTCACGCCACTTGAGCGCACAGGGCGTGCCCATCAGCCGCTTGAAGATCTTGGAGAAATGGCCGGAATGCAGCACGAGCAGGCCCATGCCTTCCCACACCCGCTTGGCGACGCGCTCGACGACGACGTCGGAGACGGCGCCGTGATCCTTGTGGCCCCACCAGGTCAGAACGTCGGTCTCGGCAAGCCGGGCTTCGCTCAAGCCGTGTTCGGGTTCCTGCAGCGTTGCCGTGGTCGCGGAAATAGCCGGATCGGTGTTCAACGCCTTGGCGATCGTGGTGTGCATGCCCTCAGGGTAAATGCCGCGGACGATCTCGTTGGTTGTCTCATGGATGTTCTCTCCCCATACGACGGTGCGAATGGCCATGGCTATGCTCCTCTAGAACCTTTGGATTTTTGGCAAGCAGGAAGGCGGGATTCAAAGCGCTTTGGAAAGATGGCCAGCCAAAGCAGTCCCTCCTCCACGTCAGAGGAAGACATAGACCTTTGTCGGTATTTTGACAAAGAGGATTTTTCCGGGCCTTACCGCCCGGGAAAACCCCTTGTCACATCAATGGGAAACGGACTTGGAAAACAGATTGACGACGACCACGCCAGATATGATCAGGCCAAGGCCGATGATGGCGGGCGTATCCAGCCGCTGCTTGAAAAAGATGAGGCCGACGGAGGAAATCAGCACGATTCCCAAAGCGCTCCAAATCGCATAGGCGATTCCAACGGGAATATGCTTCAGCGTCAGCGACAGGCAGTAGAAGGCAGCCCCATAGCAGGCGACGACAAGCACCGTCGGCCCGAGGCGGGTGAACTGCTGGGAGAGCTGAAGTGCTGTCGTGCCGATAACTTCAAGCACGATGGCTGCAACGAGCAGCCCATAGACGGCAGCCGGGTTCATGGCGGTATTCCTTCTTAATCTACTTGTGGGTCAGCTCGATGAGGCGAGCGATCAGCTCTCGCCTCAGAGCGCCACTGATATCATGGCTTTCCAACGTATCTGCAAACCACAGACCGTCGGCGGCAAAACGCACGATCAATGTGTCGAGCGCGGAGTCCGTGCCGATATACTCCTCGGCCCTCGCCGCCACCCATTGGCGCCATCGCAGGCGCAGCCGGGGTTCGGCGAGAAGCGCGATCGTCACCTGCGTCCAGCTTCTGGAATCGTCGGGACGATCCTTCAGCCCGGACACCGCCTGCAGATAGGCGCGCGAGAAACGGCCCTGCGGCAGCGGATCGGCGCGCATCAGCTCGTCTATATCGGCGTCGAACTTCTCCAGCAGGCTTTCGAACAGGGCGTCCAGGAGCGCATTCTTCGTCGGGAAGTGATGCAGCAGTCCACCCTTGCTGACACCTGACGCAGCCGAGACCGCATCGAGCGTGACAGCGCTCATGCCACTTTCACCAGCAAGACGCGCGGCGACCTCCAGCAACTGCTGGCGCACGAGCACGGGTTGTTTCTTGCGATGATGAGCGTTTGACATGGATTTATAAAGATACCGTCCGGACGGTTTTGCCAAGAAGAATCGACTGAAGGCCCTACCTCGCAAAGGATTATGCGCGAAATGCCGCGCTGTTTTGATGACAGTTGCGATCCTTTTTGATCGAGTGCATGTAGAGCATCGGACCGAAAGTGTGAAACGGTTTTCGGACAATCCGATGCTGGAACAAAAACCCAGAGTGGCGGAGGGGACGCCGGCGCTCTGGGGTGGGTATTAAAGGGATGGTTTCGTGCCGGAGCAGGCAACTTCACAGGTGACGACCTTGTACGAGGCGATCGGTGGCGATCCGACCGTTCGGGCGCTGACGCATCGTTTCTACGAGTTGATGGATACGCTGCCAGAGGCGAAAAACGTGCGCGCCGTGCATCCACCAAGCCTCGAAGGCAGCGAAGAGAAATTCTACGAATACATGACCGGTTATCTCGGCGGTCCGCCGCTCTATACCGACAAGCGCGGCCATCCCCGTCTGCGCAGCCGTCATTTCGTTGCCGAGATCGGCCCCGTCGAACGCGACGAATGGCTGCTCTGCTTCCGCCGCGCCATGGATGAAACCATCGCCAGCCAGGCGCTGCGCGACCTCATCTGGACACCGGTCGAACGGCTCGCCCATCACATGCAGAACAAGGAATAGTCATGAGCCTGAACGCCAGTCTGGAACCGGTGCTCTATCTCTTTGCCGGCCTGTTCGGCCTCGCAGGCGTAGCGCTGGCCGCCCTTGCCGCCCATGGCGGTGGTGACGCGCATCTGGCCGCCTCGGCCTCTGCCATGTGTCTCGCCCACGCCCCCGCCCTGCTGGCACTGGCGCTGGGTGCCGGCAAAATCAAAACCGCCTGGCTGGCCGGTTTGCTGATGATCGTGGGGACTTTGCTCTTTGCGGGCGATCTCGTCACCCTGCGATTCACCGGCTCCGGCCTCTTCCCCTATGCCGCGCCCACGGGCGGCTGGGCGATGATGCTGGGGTGGCTTACGGTTTCGGCAAGTGCATTCTTTCGGGTCCGGGCATAGGCGCCCCCTTCTCCCCGGCGGGGAGAAGGTGCCCAAAGGGCGGATGAGGGGGCCCCGGGCACAAGGCTAACCACACCACAATCCAAATGGCATCGGCTATCGCATAGAGCAACCGTCGCCGCCCGCCCAACACCATCATCCGTCGGCATTCGGAGCCCCCTCATCCGACCCTTCGGGCCACCTTCTCCCCGCYGGGGAGAAGGGAAAAACGGCACCCTAGCGCGTCCCTGCCTCCCGCAGGGTTCCGGAGTGCTTTTCGCCAAGTGCCTTCTTCCGTACGAAATCTCAGCTCACCGGCTGCGGTATACGGCCGAAGCGCAGGAGATTGCCGTGCGGATCATGGATATAGAATTCCTCCATGTTCCACGGCCGCACCTCCATATCCGACAGGCGTGGAACGCCCTTCGTACGGTATTCCGCATGAAGGGCGGCAACGCCGCCGCCGCGCAGGTAGACGGATGTCTTTTCCGGCAGGCTTCGATCATCCGTCAGCCAGAAATGCAGCTCCATCTCGCCGCGTCTGACGATCAGATAATCGCTGGTCTCGTAGACGGTTTCGGCAAAGCCGAGCTGATCGCGATAAAAGGAAAGCGTCTCGGAGATGTCGAGCGACGGCAGGACCGGCAGAACCTCGATACGATCGGGATCGCCGCTCATATGCCGTCAACGACGTTGAAGCCTTCGAACACCGGTGGGCCCTTATACAGGCCCTTGTTGTCGCCTGCATTGCGATGCGCAGCGCGGAAATTCTCCGACTTCGTCCAGTTCAGAAAATCCTCTTCGCTGCGCCAGAGCGTGTGGGAGGAAAACAGCGTATAACCCTCCTCCGCATTGGCCTTGCCGCGCAGCAGCCGAAACTCGACGAAGCCAGGAACTTCGGAAAGGCTGGAATCGCGATTGCGCCAGACAGTCTCGAAATCACCCTCGGCGCCGGCGGCCACCTTGAAGCGGTTCATCGCGATATACATCAAAAACTCCTCACGCCTTTTTCTTGCTCGCCCGCTCCGCATAACGCGGAAAGGCGACGATATTATTGCCATCAACAGCGTCCGCGCCAATGGAGTTTGCAGCCGCTTCACCGGGCATGCGCGCCTCCCAGGCGGGAAACAGCACCACATTGGGATAGCTGCGCTGGCGCGCGGCATTTTCCAGGAAAACCTCGTAAAGCTCCGGCACCAGGCCGTCGCCACCGTGAGCGGCGAGCTTATGCAGGCCGATCATCGTAAACCCGTCAGGGCGTTCTTCATTCATCGGGAATTGTCTCGTTCGTTCATCGTCTGCAGCGCACGTTCCAGGCTGGACTTGCTGCCATTGCGCAGCGGAATGAAGGCCTTGCTGAACTTCTTGCAGCCGGTCTTCACACGCAGGCAGGCATCGTGGCTGATACAGTCGATGGGGCAGAACACGCAGTCGACCGAGGGAAGCAATGTATCGATGCGCGAAACGGCCTCGCGAAGACCGCCATCATGGTGGATGAGCTCGGCGCCGAAATTGCTGGCGATCTGGCGAAGATGCGCCACCTGGCAATCACGACCGCCGACATAGAGGAAACTGCGGCCATCCAGCTTGGAGCGGCCCGAGGAGATCTCTTTCGTCTCCTGATCGGCCTGAACACGGATGTCCCGGTTCGCCCCCTTCTTCGCCTTTCGAGCCATTTACCACCCGTTCGCTCGTTGATCGTCACACGATTCCTGCGTGTGCGAACGGACCTTATTAAACTTGATTTTTAGAGTAAAGTATAAAGTTGATTATTTTTATCATATTTAATTTCTGCCGACTTGAATTTCCTGCTTGAAACTCACGGACTGCCCTCCCGGCGGCGGGCTGAAAGGCGATGCGCGCCGCACAGCCTCGGTAGCCGCCTGATCGATCTCCGGAACGCCCGAACTTCTGTAAATGACGGCAGAGACAAGATTACCGCTACCGCCGATGGTCAACGTCACTCCCGCCGTCCCATCAACGCCGCGAGGCTCGCGAAGCGCACGCCGGATACGGGCGCGAACCTTTCCTCCGTAATTGGCGCGAGCGGCTGTGCCGACCCCGTTATTGTTGCTGGCAGCTTGCGAATTACGGTCGGACTGGGCTGACGGATCGCCTTCAGCAACGCCGCGCTGAGAATTCTGTTGCTGCTCGCCTTCCCTGCCTGCCGCCTTCTGCGGCGGACGCTTCTTCTCGACCGGCTTAGGCTTTTCCTGCGTTTCCGCTTTGGGCTTCGGCGTCGGCGTGACAACCTCCTCGGGCTGCTCCGGCTCCGGCTGTACTTCGGCGGTTTCGACGGGCTTGACCTCTTGCGGCGTCTCCGCGACTTCCGGCTGAGTCTCTGCAGGCTGCACTTCGGTCGGCTGGACCGCAGTCGGCTGTACTTCGGATGGCTGCACCTCAGGCCGGACCGTATCGACCTGCATCTGCTGCTGTTCGGGAACGACCGTCGACATCGGTTGCGCGACAGACTCTTCAGCCGGCACTTCGGACACCAGAATCTCGGGCTCGACAGCCGCAGCCGTCTCAGGCGAAACACGCGTCACTTCCGGCGCCGGCGCCTGCTGGATGGGATCCTGCGTCTCGACAGGCGCGACCCCGGTCGGCTGCACGGCTTCCGGCTGAACCTCCGCCGTCTCCGTCGGCTGGATCGTGTCGGGCTGCACCTCTTCCGGAATGATTTCCTGCTGGATGGTCGTCTCGGTCTCGCCGGCTGCCGTCTGATCGACGTCGGAATCGCCATACATGACGACGCTCATCGCCTGGCCGGCTTCTTCAATCGCCTCCTCAGGCGCCTTCGGAAAGGCAACGATCAGCACGACCGCCAGTGCCGCATGAAAGATCAGCGAGCAGATGCAGGTGACCGTCAGCCGGCGCCGTACCGGTGCCTTCTCGTCTTCCTGCTTTTCCACTGCCGCATCCATCGGCGGCGGGGTGACGGAAGAGGCTGATGCTGCTTCCGGATGATCGGGGAAAGAGGAGATCTGCGCAAAACGCGCATAGTGGATGACCTGCTCGCCGGCCGGCTGACGCTGCGCATTGTGCAGGTCGGCCAGTTCGTGGCCGGGATGCATGCCGGGATTGTTATCGTTCAGGCTCTCGCCAGCGCTCGCCTCCTCGATGAGCACGTGTCTCGATCTGGACTTCGCTGAAATAGCCATTTTACGCCTCGGACAGCCTGAAACATGCGCGCCGGGCTTCATCCCGGCTTTCGTCTTAGCCTTCGAAAGGAACTGTTATCTGCGAACGGGTCACGAGACCCTTCATGCATTCGCCGGCGGCCGGCCCGTCACAGACAGGCGTGTCGTTGATGAGGATGCGTGTGACCGTCTCGCACTTGACACCAGGCATATCGAACTGGCGCACGCGCTTCTTGCCCTGCGGCAGATCGCGGAAATCGAGCACGGTGATACGGTCGACGGCATTCTTGTCGTTGAAGAAAGCGAGTTCGAACGAGATCTTGTTGATCGGCGTCTGGAGATTGTTCTCGGCAACGAAGGTCATCATGCAGCCCTTCTGCGAAGGTGCCAGCGCATTAAGCTCGACATCAAGCTTGGCGGCGGCCGCATCCTGCGCATAGACCTGTGCGACGCCCGACACCGAAAGCAGAACACTTGCCACAAACGCAGCAAACCGACCCGTCATCATCGCCTCTCCATAAGCAAATTGACCGCCGTCCAGCGGCTTCAAAACAGCAGGATCAAAAACTTGACTGCTTTTGTCTTCAATTATTGCGTCTTTAAAAAACTATGAGTATGAGAGTCAAGTTAATTGTAACCGGAACCGGGGCCTTCACCCCCGCAATCGCGGAATAAGCCAACCGAAATGATGGTTGAAAAGCCAGATAGTTTTAAGCTCGCACCGCCGCGGAACGGACCTGCGGTGGCCGAGATCCGCGTTCTCGAAAGCGGCGATCTTTTTGCCGGCTCAAACGAGATCATGATTCGGCACGATGGCGTGATCTACCGCCTGAAGATCACCCGTCAGGGCAAACTCATTCTCAACAAGTAAGCTCATAACAGCAGGGTAGAACATGACCGAGCAGACCAGACCGGCACCATCCGAAATCCGCGCATTCCGCGCTGAAAATCCGAAGATGCGCGAGCGCGATATCGCCGCGCAGCTGAAGATCTCCGAGGCGGCCCTCGTCGCAGCCGAAGTCGGCATCAGCGCTATCAGAATCGATGCCAGCGCCGTCAAGCTGCTCGAACGTGTCGCCGATCTCGGTGAAGTCATGGCCCTGTCGCGCAACGAAAGCGCCGTACACGAGAAGATCGGTGTCTACGAAAACATCAAGGTCGGCGAGCACAACGCCATCGTGCTCGGCGAAAACATCGATCTGCGCGTCTTTCCAAGCCGCTGGGTCCACGCCTTTGCCGTCACCAAGAAGGACGGCGACACGGAGCGCCTCAGCCTCCAGTATTTCGACAAGACGGGCAACGCCGTCCACAAGATCCACCTGCGCCCGGCATCCAATGTCGAGGCCTACCATCGCATTGTCGGCGAGCTGAAGCTCGATGACCAGGGCCAAGAACTCGTCGAAGCGGAGGCTTCCCCGGATGTTGACGAAGACGGCGATGTCAGCCGCGAAGAGCTGCGCGACAACTGGAGCAAGATGACCGACACGCATGAATTCTTCGGCATGCTGAAGCGCCTGAAGATCGGCCGCCAGGCCGCCGTGCGCACCGTCGGCGACGACTATGCCTGGAAGCTCGACAATACGGCGACGGCAGAGATGATGCATGCCTCCGTCAAATCAGCCCTGCCGATCATGTGCTTCGTCGCCAATAACGGCATCGTGCAGATCCATTCCGGCCCGATCTTCAACGTCCAGCCGATGGGTCCATGGATCAACATCCTCGACGAAACCTTCCACCTGCATCTGCGCCAGGACCACATTGCCGAGACCTGGGCCGTGCGCAAACCGACCAAGGACGGCCACGTTACCTCGCTCGAAGCCTATGATGCTGATGGCAACATGATCATCCAGTTCTTCGGCAAGCGGAAGGAAGGCTCCGACGAGAATGCCGAATGGCGTGACATCATGGAAAACCTGCCGCGGGCAACAAGCGTCGCCGCATAAGGATCGCAACGATGAAGATGCCTAGAAACCTCCTGCGCCGGATCCGCCCCTGGGAACTGGCCCTGACGGCCGCTGTCATGGCTCTGCCGCTGATCCCGGCAGCACCGGCGGGCGAGAGCTATGCTTTCGTCCGCGCCGCGCAAGCTGAGGAAAAGAAGCTCGATACCTCGCGGCTGGTTTCGGTCGGCGGCGACGTCACCGAGATCATCTACGCCCTCGGCGAAGAAAACAGGCTGATCGCCCGCGATACCACAAGCATGTTTCCCGAAGCAGCCCTGAAGCTGCCTGATGTCGGCTACATGCGCGCCCTTTCGCCGGAAGGCATTCTCGCCATGAACCCGACGGCGATCATCGCCGTCGAAGGCTCTGGCCCGCAGGAAGCGCTGAACGTCCTAAAGAATGCCAGCGTGCCCTTCGAAACCGTTCCGAATGCCTATACGCGCGACGGTATCATCGCCAAGATTGATCGCGTCGGCACATTGCTGAACGTGCCGGACAAGGCGAAGGCGCTTGAAGAAAAGGTCGGCGCCGACATCGATGCCGCCGTCACCGATGCTGAAAAGCGCCCCGAGGCCGAGCGCAAACGCGTTCTCTTCATCCTCAGCGCCCAGAACGGCCGCATCATGGCGTCAGGCACCGGCACCGCCGCGGACGGTGTCATCAAGCTCGCCGGCGCCATCAATGCGGTCGACGAATTTCCGGGTTACAAGCCGCTCACCGATGAGGCTATCATCAGCGCCAAGCCCGATGTGATCCTGATGATGAATCGTGGCGACGGCGCAGGCACCAAGAACGAGGATCTGCTCGCACAGCCGTCGATCGCGCTCACGCCAGCCGGCGAAAAGAAGGCGATCATCCGCATGGATGGCCTGCATCTCCTGGGCTTCGGTCCGCGCACGGCAAGTGCGGTTCGCGAACTCAACGCGGCGATCTACGGAGGCTGACGATGGCCGTTTCGGAAGCCATGATGGAAAACAGGCGATCCTTTTCGGCGGCATTCCGCAGACACCGGCAGGCGGGCGACAGAACCGAGCTCGCCCTGCTCGGCATCGCCTTCCTTATCGTGGCTTCCGTCTTCGCCCTGCTCTTCTCCATCACGACGGGGGCGTCTGACGCTTCCATTCTTGATGTCGTCAGAAACATGGCGGGGTCGCAAACGGCGCTCAGCGCCCGCGACCGGATCATCATCTTCGATATCCGCCTGCCCCGTGCCATCCTCGGCTTCCTGATCGGCGGATCGCTCGCCGTCTCCGGCGCCGTCATGCAGGGCCTGTTCCGCAACCCGCTCGCCGATCCCGGCCTCGTCGGCGTCTCCTCGGGCGCCGGCCTCGGCGCTGTCGTGATGATCGTGCTCGGCGGCACAATCGCAGCACCCCTCTACCTGGCACTCGGCATCTATGCCCTGCCGCTTGCAGCCTTCGGCGGCGGTCTCGCCACCACGCTGCTGCTCTACCGGGTCGCCACCAGCAACGGCCAGACCTCCGTCGCCACCATGCTGCTTGCCGGCATCGCGCTTGGTGCATTGGCTGGCGCGCTGACGGGCGTGCTGATCTATATGGCGAATGACCAGCAGCTGCGCGACCTCACCTTCTGGGGCATGGGCTCGCTTGCCGGCGCCACCTGGATCAAGATCGCTGCAGCCGGTCCCATCATCCTCCTGTCCTTCGTCGCCCTGCCCTTCATGGCGCGTGGCCTGAACGCCATCACACTCGGCGAGGCTGCCGCTTTTCACATGGGCGTGCCGGTCCAGCGGCTGAAGAATATTGCCATCGTCACCGTTGCGGCCGCAACCGGCGCTTCCGTCGCCGTCAGCGGCGGCATCGGCTTCGTCGGCATCGTCGTGCCGCATATCTTGCGCATGGTGATCGGCCCGGACCACCGCTTCCTCCTGCCGGCCTCCGCCCTGCTCGGCGGTTCGCTGCTGATCTTTGCCGACGTGCTCGCCCGCACCATCGTAGCACCGGCCGAACTGCCGATCGGCATCATCACGGCGGCCGTCGGCGGCCCCTTCTTCCTCTGGATCCTGTTGCGGCAGCGCTCGCGCCTCGCCCTTTGAGTTTGTTTCGATGATCGAAGTTTCCGGCGTCAGCGTGCGCCTCTCCGGCAAGACCATCGTGCGCGACGTCGCCTTCACTGCGAAGGCGGGCGAACTGACCGCCATTGCCGGTCCCAACGGCTCCGGCAAGACGACGACGATGAAAGCCGTCTCCGGCGAGCTTGCCTATGAAGGTTCCGTGCGCCTCAACGGCGAAGAAGTGCACACACTGAAGCCCTGGCAGCTTGCCTCCACCCGCGGGGTGCTGCCACAGGCAAGCAGCATCTCCTTTCCCTTCACCGTGCGGGAAATCGTCCGCATGGGCCTGACATCAGGCCTCAACCTTCACCCCGATCAGGCCGAGGAGACAGCTGCAAAAGCGCTTGCCGCCGTCGATCTCACTGGCTTTGAAGGTCGCTTCTATCAGGAACTCTCGGGCGGCGAGCAGCAGCGCGTTCAGCTTGCCCGCGTGCTCTGCCAGATCGCCGAACCGGTCGTTGATGGCAAACCCTGCTGGCTGCTGCTGGATGAGCCGGTCTCCAGTCTCGACATCAGCCATCAGCTGACGATCATGACGCTGGCGCGTAATTTCTGCGAACGCGGCGGCGGGGTGATCGCTGTCATGCACGATCTCAACCTGACGGCTCTCTTCGCCGACAGGATCGTATTGATGAAATCCGGCCGGCTGGCAGCCGCTGGCAATGTGCGTGAGGTACTGACGGACGAAACCATGCAATCCGTCTTCGGCTGCCCGTTGCGCGTCAATCAGGTGCCAGTCGACGGTACGCCCTTCGTGCTTGCGCACAGCGCGCTTCCCGCCAACTGAGGAACCTTTCCAGCCCAAATGCGTTGTCCGCAATGATTTGGGTCAAAGCCGGGCGCTCTCTTCCGTGCCATTGATGGCGCTGACCCTGTGTGAAACCGGGCGGTGCTTGTCCGCGCCCAGCTATGGAGACAGTCATGGCCTATTCCCTCTTCCAGTCCAGCCGCAGCCGCCGCAACGGCGCGCTCCACAATCTCGAAGCCAGTGTTGAAGATCAGATCGAAGCCCTGCGCGAAGAGCTCGCCGAACTGACGCATGTTCTCGGCAAGACCTCGCGCCGTCAGGGCGAGAAACTGCGCTCGCAGGCATCCGCAGGCTACGAGGACATCCTCGGCCGCAGCGAGGATCTGCTGAACGAGCTGCAGCAGAGTTACCTGCGCGGCGCAAGCGAAGTGCGCAATACGGTCCGCCGCCACCCACTGGCAACGGTCGGCGCCGCTGCCGCCTTCGGCCTGCTTATCGCCATGCTCGCCCGCCGCTAGGAGGCTCGATGCTCTTCCCGATCCTGAGCCTGCTCGTAGGCACGAGCGTTCACCGCACGGTGGAACGCACCAAGCGCAACGGCATCTTCGTCGCCGTTGCGTTGCTTTTTTTGCTGACCGCCTATGCGCTTGCCGTGACCGCAGGAGCGATCTGGCTGGCAGGCATCTATGGGCCGATCGGCGCTTCGCTTTTCCTGGCGGCCTGCGCATTGCTGATCGCGATCATCGTCTTTGTCGTCATGGCAATCATGAATCGCCAGGAAGCCCGCCGCGCCCGCGAACGTCGCGCCGCACTGGAATCCCTGGCAACCGCCGGCATCGGTCTTGTCCGCTCCCAGCCGCTATTAACCGCGGGCATAGTGGCCGCTCTTGTCGCCGCCAATCTCGTGGGTTCGAAGCGGGACGACTGACGTTCCGCAGCGCCTCTTCACTTTCCCGACAGTGCTTTGTCGCACATATATGCCGCGTCCAAATCCGTTGGCGCGGCATACTGCATTCGAGCGAGTGATCGCACCGACGCTGCGGTGGCCCGGTTTTCGGCGACCCGCTCAGGCAGGCGGGTGCACCCCCGGACGCCAAATAAAAAGCCGGCGCCCGTGAGGGCAGCCGGCCTTCCTTCCTCCCACGGAAACAAGTTGATCAGAAGGCAAAGGCCTTCGACGTCAGCGGCGCCGACGTGGCATCCGGGCCGAAATCCGCCTCGCCTGATATTTGCAGGAGATCCTGCAGACGCTGGCGCGCGCGGTTTACACGGCTCTTGATGGTACCGACAGCGCAGCCGCAGATTTCCGCCGCTTCCTCGTAAGAGAAGCCCGATGCACCGACGAGAATGATCGCCTCGCGCTGGTCGGGCGGCAGCTGGTCCAGCGCCTTCTTGAAGTCCTGCAGGTCGAGTGCGCCGTATTGGGACGGATGCGTCGCCATGGATTCGGTAAACAAACCATCGCTATCCTGCACCTCACGGCCGCTCTTGCGCATCTGGCTGTAAAGCTCGTTGCGCAGGATCGTGAAGAGCCAGGCCTTCATGTTGGTGCCCATCTCGAAATGGTCCTGCTTGGCCCAGGCCTTCATGATGGTGTCCTGAACCAGGTCGTCGGCGCGATCGTGCCGGCCGATCAGGGATATGGCGAAAGCGCGAAGGCTCGGCAGGGCCGCCAGGAGTTCGCGCTTGAAGCTCGGTTGCGCTTTTTCCATGCGGGTATTCCTATTCGGCCATCTTCGCGGAAGCCATCAATTCGGCCTGGTCGAGCTTTTCCAGCAGGTCGAGAAAGCGGTCGGGAATAGCTTCCTCCTGCGCGGCGGCATAGAGCGACCGCAGCCTGACGCCGATCTGATTGTTCGGATCCAGTATATCGCTCGCCCGCAGTTCCAGCTGGCGCTCGTCCGGTGCTTCTGTCTTTGCTGTCGTCATCAACTGATCACTTCTTGCCTGTTGTCTCGGGATGAAAGGCAAAGTCTGCTGTGAAAGCTAAATGGAACGTATATCCAATCGATCAAGCCGGTTCTTTCAAACCCTTGATGCAATAGATCCATTCCGCTCACATGGGTCAAAACGTGACGCCCTTCATTTGTCGGCTAGGATAATGCGGCGTTGCAAAAAAAGTTCCTTACATCAGGAACTTTTTTATCAAGACCGCGTTTTTAGATCATTGCAGCTATTCATGGCCTGTAGACGGGAGTTTTTAATGACACTTTCCACTCGAATTGCGCCGCACCTTCCTTATCTGCGTCGCTATTCCCGCGCGCTTACCGGCACTCAGACTTCTGGCGATGCTTACGTCGCCGCCGTCCTGGAAGCGATCATCGCCGATCTCTCCATATTCCCGGATACCGCGAATGACCGCGTTGCACTCTACAAACTGTTCACGCAACTGTTTGGTTCCACTGCGGTCGAGATTCCTGAACCATCCTCTCCCTATGCCTGGGAGCAGCGCGCCACGCTGAACCTCTCGAAGGTTTCGCCCCTCGCCCGGCAGGCTTTCCTGCTCGCCTCCGTCGAGAATTTCCGGGTCTCCGAGATCGCCGACATTCTCGAAATCAGCGATGATGAGACCATGGAGCTCCTCGACAAGGCTTCGCACGAGATCTCGCGCCAGGTGGCCACCGATATCATGATCATCGAGGACGAACCGCTGATCGCCATGGATATCGAGCAGATGGTCGAAAGCCTCGGCCACCGCGTTACCGGCATCGCCCGCACCCATACTGAAGCCGTCGCGCTCTACAACAAGACCAAACCAAGCATGGTGCTGGCCGATATCCAGCTTGCCGACGGCAGCTCGGGCATCGATGCCGTGAACGATATCCTGAAGACATCGAGCGTGCCCGTCATCTTCATCACCGCCTTCCCCGAGAGATTGCTGACCGGGGAGCGGCCGGAGCCCACCTTCCTCGTGACCAAGCCTTTCAACCCCGACATGGTCAAGGCCCTGATCAGCCAGGCTCTTTTCTTCAATGAAACGACCCGTGTGGCGGCCTGAAACATGAATTTCAGCCGCGCCGGAACCATTCCGGCAACAATGCGTTCCGGCTCTGCCGGAGCGTATTGGCGGCTTTAACGGTTTTTGCAGCGCTTGCTTTTAGAATGACCGGCAGTTTTGTCGGGAGGGGTAACATCCTTCCGTATGTTCGAAGGGACTGAGGAAAGGCGGCCGAGTGAATACGACTGGACCATTGTCCGGAACGCCTTTCACCATCGAAGGCAAGGCGGCCATCATGGAGCGCGCGCTCGCCAGCGCCGCTATCTCGATCCTGTATCAGGATGCGGGCCTTGCCATAATCTATGCCGAAAATCTTCTCCCCTATTTCCAGAAGCGTTTTGTCGCCGGTGGTGATGACGGCTCACTGTTTGGCGAAGCACACGGCAAATCCCTTGCCGCGATGAAGCAGGTGGTGCTTGAGACCGGCGCCTCCAGCAATGCCGAGGTCGATGTTGCAATCGACGGCGAAGTCAGGACATTCGAACTGAACGTTCAACGCACCGGCGCGCGCGGCAATTACGGCCTGCTCTCTGTCATCTCGGAGATTACCGAAAGCCGGCATCGCGAAAAGGTGCTGAAATCGCTGCTGCGCGAGCTTTCCCACCGCTCCAAGAACCTGCTTGCCATCATCCAGGGTATCGCCACGCAGACCGCACGCAATACCATTTCTCTCGATGCTTTCCTGATGAAGTTCCGCGGCCGTCTTCAGTCGCTCTCCAACTCGCAGGATCTGATCACCGATTCCAGCTGGCGCGGCGCCTTCCTGTTCGAACTCGCCGGAAAACAGTTCGCCCCCTACTGGCCGGAAACCGCMGGCTCCATGCCRATCTTTGGCATCAACGCCCACCTGACGCCGAACGCCGCCGTGCATGTCGGCCTGGCGCTACACGAACTGATCGTTAATTCCGCCTCCTATGGCGCAATCGCCAACGGGGCAACGTCGGTCACGCTGAACTGCCGGGAGGCTAAGATCACCGGCCGCCGGGCAATCGAACTCGCCTGGGTGGAAGTGCTTCCAAACAGTGCCGATGTGCACGAATTCAGCGAAAACAGCTTCGGCCGCACGGTGCTGGAGCGTGTCGTGCCCTCCTCCGTCAACGGCAAGGCCGAACTGACGCTGGTACCCGGCCGCATTGAATATCACCTGACCGTTCCGGAAACGGAATTCGAAATACTGAAACGCACTTGAGACGTTTTACCGCTGCACGTTTTGCCGGAATTGCCTGCCTGCTGAAATTGTTGGGGCCTAGACGGAAAAACAGCCGGTGCGAGGGCGGCGCACCGGCTGTCTCCACTCACCGGGAGGGGACCGTGAGTTCGTCCGAATGATGGGTTGGGGGCGCGCATGTTGGGTCGATGCGGTCATCATCCGGATATCGCATTAACTACGCTCATTAACTTTGGTTCCCCCGGTTCGGAAAAAATTTGGCCTTTTGTCAATTTTTTCTCGGACACCCGAACTGGGTTGCCACTCAGATCCATCCAATCGGAAGGCAGAGCCTGCCTAAAGAATTATCATGACAAACAAAATCAATTATTTACATGACGCAGACGAAAGAAAATTGCCAAAATTTTACCGTTTGATAAATTTTTGAACCTGAGTTACGATTCCCTCACTAGTCGTTACCAATAAAGAGGGAACTTCAATGGAACGCCTGGAAACTGGGATTCGTGCCGGCCGGCTTTCATCCGCCGAGTACGAGGCTAATTTTTCCGATCTTCATCCGCGCCTCGACAACCACGAAGCGCTGGTCGCCGCCGACCGCTGTTATTTCTGCTATGACGCGCCGTGCATGACGGCCTGTCCCACCTCCATCGATATTCCGCTCTTCATTCGCCAGATTTCGACCGGCAACCCGATCGGCTCGGCAAAGACGATCTTCGACCAGAATATCCTTGGCGGCATGTGCGCCCGCGTCTGTCCCACCGAAGAGCTCTGCGAGCAGGCCTGTGTGCGCAACACCGCCGAAGAGCGCCCTGTCGAGATCGGCCGCCTACAGCGCTATGCGACCGATGCGGCAATGGCTGCCGACAAGCAGTTCTACCGGCGCGCCGAACCGACCGGCAAGAAGATCGCTGTCGTCGGTGCCGGTCCCGCTGGCCTCGCAGCCGCCCACCGTCTTGCCGTCAAGGGCAACGACGTCGTGATCTACGACGCAAAGCCCAAGTCGGGCGGCCTCAACGAATATGGCATCGCCACCTACAAGACGGTCGACGATTTCGCACAGAGAGAGGTCGATTACGTCCTCTCCATCGGCGGCATCGAAGTGAAGCACGACCAGCAGCTCGGCCGCGATTTCTCGCTCTCCGATCTCCAGGGCCAGTATGACGCCGTCTTCCTCGGCCTCGGCCTTGCCGGCGTCAACGCATTGCGCGTCGACAATGAAAACCTGCCCGGTGTCGATGACGCAGTCGATTTCATTGCGGCCCTGCGCCAGGCTGGTGACAAGGGCGAGATCGCCATCGGTCGCCGTGTCGTCGTTCTCGGCGGTGGCATGACGGCAATCGATGCCGCAGTGCAGGCAAAACTGCTCGGCGCCGAGGAAGTGACGATCTGCTACCGCCGCGGCAAGGAGCATATGAACGCTTCGGAATTCGAGCAGGATCTTGCCACCTCCAAGGGCGTCATCATCCGCCACTGGCTGGCGCCGAAATCCATCCTCTCGCAGGATGGCAAGGTGGCGGCAATCGAGGTGGAATATACCGCAATCGTCGATGGCCGCCTTTCCGGCACCGGCGAGACGGGTGTGATCGCGACTGACCAGATCTTCAAGGCAATCGGCCAGACATTCGAAACCTCAGGTCTCGGCGCGCTACGGATAGAATCCGGCCGCATCGCTGTGGATGCCGAAGGCCGTACGTCGGTTGATGGCGTCTGGGCCGGCGGCGACTGTGTCTTCGGCGGCGAAGACCTTACCGTCTCTGCCGTCGCCCATGGCCGTGATGCGGCCGAATCCATTCACCGCACCCTCACTGCCGCAGCCGCTCCGGCTGTCGCGGTCGCCTGAAGGGGAGAATGAACAATGGCTGATCTCCGCAATAATTTCGTTGGTATCAAGTCCCCGAACCCCTTCTGGCTCGCCTCTGCACCGCCGACCGACAAGGCCTACAATGTCGAACGCGCCTTCAAGGCCGGCTGGGGCGGCGTCGTCTGGAAGACGCTGGGTGAAGAAGGCCCGCCTGTCGTCAACGTCAACGGTCCGCGCTACGGCGCGATCTGGGGCGCCGACCGCCGCCTGCTCGGCCTTAACAATATCGAGCTCATCACCGACCGCGACCTGCAGACCAACCTGCGCGAAATGAAGCAGGTGAAGATGAACTGGCCGGACCGGGCGCTGATCGCCTCCATCATGGTGCCCTGCGAGGAGCAGGCCTGGAAAGCCATTCTGCCGTTGGTGGAAGAGACCGAAGCCGATGGCATCGAACTGAATTTCGGCTGTCCGCACGGCATGTCCGAGCGCGGCATGGGCTCGGCTGTCGGTCAGGTGCCGGAATATATCGAAATGGTCGTGCGCTGGTGCAAGCAGTACACCCGCATGCCGGTCATCACCAAGCTGACGCCCAATATCACCGATGTGCGCCGCCCTGCCCGCGCCGCCAAGGCCGGCGGCACGGACGCCGTCTCGCTCATCAATACGATCAACTCGATCGTCTCGGTCGATCTCGATAACTTCGCCCCCAACCCGACCGTCGGCGGCAAGGGCAGCCATGGCGGCTATTGCGGCCCAGCCGTCAAGCCGATCGCGCTCAACATGGTCGCCGAGATTGCCCGCGATCCGGAAACCTACGGCCTGCCGATCTCAGGCATCGGCGGCATCACCACCTGGCGCGATGCGGCTGAATTCCTGGTGCTCGGCGCCGGCAACGTGCAGGTCTGCACCGCAGCCATGACCTACGGCTTCAAGATCGTGCAGGAAATGATCACGGGCCTCTCCGACTGGATGGATGAAAAGGGCCACAAGACCCTCGACGACATCACCGGCCGCGCCGTGCCGAATGTCACCGACTGGCAGTACCTCAACCTCAACTACATCGCCAAGGCGAAGATCGATCAGGACGCCTGCATCAAATGCGGCCGCTGCTACATCGCCTGCGAGGACACCTCGCACCAGGCGATCACCAATTTCGTCGATGGCGTTCGCCATTTCGAGGTGATGGACGAGGAATGCGTCGGCTGCAATCTCTGCGTCAGCGTCTGCCCGGTCGAAAACTGCATCACCATGGAGCAGCTCCCGGCTGGCGCCCTCGACAAGCGCACCGGCAAGGTGGTCGACCCGAACTACGCGAACTGGACGACCCACCCGAACAACCCGATGGCGCGCCAGGCCGCGGAGTAAGAATCCGCCCACGAAACGCAGAAAATCGACGCCCGCCTAGACGGGCGTCGACTGTTTTCAGGCCATTGGCGGATCAAAGCTTGAAGGCTTTGACTTCATTGCCACGCTCGATCGTACGGTTGGCAATGAAGCGCCCGGCTTTCGCCGCCTCCTGCTTTTCCGCCTCGATATCCTGCAGCATCGCTTGCAACCGCCGGATTGCCAGCGCCTTGTTGCGATGCTGCGAGCGTTCGTCGCGTGCCGTCACGACGAGACCGCTCGGACGGTGCAGGACACGAACCGCACTGTCGGTCGTATTCTGATGTTGTCCGCCCGGCCCGCCAGCCCGCAGCGTCTCGAATTGCAGGTCCGCCGGATTGATCGTCACTGCATTGCCCTCGGGCGCGAGATCGATACGCCGCACGGCCACGTACCAGTTTTGCCGTTTGTGTCCGGGACGAACCGGGCTCTTGAAGGTGAACCGGATTGTGCCGCAATAGCCCGTGGCGACCTGCTCCGCCGCATCACCCTCGATGCTGATGATCGCCGACTTCGCACCGTGCGGATCCGGCATCGGTCCGAGGTTGACAGTTACGGAGCATCCTTGCTGCCTGGCCTCGGCCTCAAGAATACGCAGAAGTGCCGAGACCGCGATGCGGCATTCGACCGGCCCGTTGCCAGACGTGATGAGGAGATCAATAGCGCTCACGGCCACGCCCTCCTTCCCGGCGGTATTCCGGTTTGCGCCGACGCTGCTCGACCTCGGCTTCGTCGACTGCCTTCTTGAAGGTGACGAGAGGCCGGAAGCTTGCAAGCACCGTGACCAGCTTCTCATTCTCGAGATCGGCGACGACCTGCCCGGCATCCTTGTAGGCGGAGGCCGCCTCTTCGACGACGAGCGCCCTATCATCGCAAATGGCGATGCCGCCCCAGGCATTGCGCAGCAGATGCTCGCGCTCGGACCTGTTGCGCCCGGCTCGCCCATGCATGCTGGCACGGTCATATTTGCGACCAGCTCCATGCGATATGCCGCCAAGCGAACGGGATACGCCCTCTCCCGGGCGAACCACATAGCTGAGGCTTGCCCGCGATCCGGCGACCGGCGCAAGCACATCCGGTGTGACCGCGGCCGCCCCCTTGTAGTGCACGAAATCGCGGCCGGAAGACCGGACGAGATTGTGAGGCACATCGGCGACAAGATGCAGATCGGCACGCAATGCCGCCGCTGCCCGTGCCGCGATCAGCCGCCGGTTCAGCGATGCCCAGGCAACGCACTGGTCATGGCTTGCAAGCCATGCGACGCCTGCTTCCGAACCCGGCAAGAGCCCAGCCGCAAGATCGGCCCCAAGACAGGAATGAGCGCTGACCGCCTCGGAAAACACGGCAGCACCGAGCGAACGCGAGCCGGAATGGACAAGCAGGTAAAGGCCCTGACCATCCAGACCGGCGCCAGCCCCACCTTCGGCAAGCGTTTCCACGGCCTGCAATTCGCAGAAGTGGTTGCCGCCGCCGATCGTGCCGAGCGCATCCGGCGCCAGAGAAACGGGCAAGCCCGCCTCCTCAAGCAGAAGAGCGGGATCGCCGATCTCTTCAGCCTCAAGGCGGCGAAGCCGCTCCGCAGCCTTGTCGATCCTCAATTTACGAAGCGGCAGATCCAGGCGGAAGAGCGACATGCCGCAGCCGATATCGTTGCCGATCAGCAGCGGATATAGCCGGTCCGATGCCAGCGCCACACCGGTTGCGCCATATTTGCCGGGATGCAGATCTGGAAATGCGGCGATCTGCGAAACGCCCGGAAGGCGGGACATTTCGGCAAGTTGATCCAAGGCAGCGCCTTCGATCCAGGTACTGCCGGAAAAGAAATGGTTGATGACCGCAGGCGATATGGCCGGCGTCACCGGGGAGCTTTTGCTCCCAATGGAATTGCCCATGATTACGAACTCTGGATATGAGTGGTCTTTCATCGCCCGAACGGCGATGTTCAACCGGCATCGTCAGCCCGTTAGGCGACTTAAGCCGAAACCCTCTCGGGGCGTGCTGAGATTTTCGTCATCGTGCGCTCCCTTTCCAGAAACAATTAACGCGGCCCACTTAGGCGAAGCGAAAGATAAATGCAAGCCTGGGGCGTGCTAATTGCCGAAGGATTTCCTGTAAGCACTCGGACTGGTCCCGAGCCTATTGCGGAAATGGTGGCGCATGGTCGCCAATGTGCCGAAGCCGCTGGCGATGGCGATATCGTCGAGCGACACCGCAAGCTCCTTCTCCAGAAGGTCGCGGGCATGCCGCAACCGCTCCTTCAGCAGCCACTCACCGACACTGTCGCCCGTCGTCGCCTCGAAGCGGCGCTGGAAGGTGCGCATGCTCATGCCGGCCTTGCTCGAGAGCAGGCTGATCGGCTGCTCCTCCGATAGCCGCTCGCGCATCCATTCGATCAGCGGTCCAAGGCGAATGCCCTCTCGCTCTTCCGGTACGGGAGCCGCAATGAACTGCGCCTGCCCGCCCTCGCGATGCGGCGGAACGACGAGTCGCCGCGCCACGCTGTTGGCAGCATCGGGGCCGAAATCGCCGCGTACCACATGCAGGCAGAGATCGATGCCGGCGGCACTGCCCGCCGCCGTCAGGATGCTCCCTTCGTCCATGTAAAGCACATCGGCATCAAGCGCGATGTCGGGGTAACGCGCGGCAATCGAGGCGACATAGCGCCAATGGGTCGTCGCCCGCCGCCCGGCCAGCAGGCCAGTCGCGGCAAGCACTGCCACGCCGGAGCAAAGCGACATCACGCGTGCTCCCCGCTCATGGGCTGCCTTCAAAGCGGCGATCAGAGGCTCCGGCACCGGCGCATCGATCGCCCGCCATCCTGGCGCGATGATCAGATCCGCCTCGTCGAGCTGCTCAAGCCCCTGGTCGACCGCAACCGTCAGCCCGCCGGCAGCCCTCAGCGGACCCGGCTCTATGCCGGCGACGGAGAAGCGATACCAGCGCTCGCCCATCTCCGGCCGCGACAGGCCGAAGACCTCATAGGCGATACCGAATTCGAAGGTGCAGAGCCCGTCATAGGCGAGCACCACGACATGCGGCCCCTGCGTCCGGTGCATATCCGATTTTGGCATGATCTTTACGCTGTCAGTCACGATGGCCAATTTCGCCAATCCGTAGCATCGGCAATGATCTGCGGCAACAGCAAAGCAAGAAAGGAAAAGATCATGCCAAGCCCCGTCTCCGAAATCCCTACAGCCTCCCCCGAAACCGCCGCCGAACATTTCGCCCGCAAGCTCGCCTTCGAAACCGATTGCTCGGATGTGCACGCCGCCTTCGCCTCCGGCAAGGTCGATTTCGTGCTGCTTGATGTGCGCTCGCCGCAGCTCTTCGCCCTCTCGCATGTGCCCGGCGCCCTCAACCTGCCGCATGGCAAGATGACCGCGCATCGTATGTCCGAATGGCCTGCCGATACGCTGTTCGTGGTCTATTGCGCCGGCCCGCATTGCAACGGCGCGGACAAGGCGGCACTGCGCCTGTCCCGCCTCGGCCTGCCGGTCAAGATGATGATCGGCGGCCTGACCGGCTGGGCGGACGAAGGTCTTGCTTTTGAAGGCGGAGCAAGCGCTGCCGCCTGATCGGAACTCCCTTCTCTCCACTCGGGGAGAAGGGAGCCCTATCCAATGCGCCAGACGCAGCCTCGCCCGGCTACCCCGCCGACTAAACGGCCATCAGGCGCCCGTAGGATCCGGGAGCAGACCATTGATGAAAAGCTGCTCCAGGAAGCGCGCTGCATCCTCGAAACGCCCGTCGCCGGAACGTTCCTCGCCCAGCACTGCGCGAACCTGCACGTCGAAATCGGCATAGTGCTGCGTCGTTGACCAGATCGAGAAGATGAGGTGATAGGGGTCGCAGCGGGCGATCTTGCCGCTTTTGATCCAGGTGCGGATCACGGCCGCCTTTTCGTCGACCAGCTCTTTCAGCGGTCCTTTCAGCATATCGAGAACGTGCGGCGCGCCCTGCAACATCTCGTTGGCGAAGAGCCGGCTCTCGCGCGGGAAATCGCGCGCCATTTCAAGCTTGCGGCGGATATAGCTGCGGATCTCCGATTCCGGATTGCCTTCCGCATCGAAGGCCCGTAGCGGCTCCAGCCAGTTGAAAAGCACCCGGTCGATCAGCGCGCGGTGCATCGCTTCCTTGGTGCGGAAATAATAGAGCAGGTTCGGTTTCGACATGCCGGCCACTTCGGCGATCTGATCGATGGTCGAGCCGCGGAAGCCGCTGACCGAAAACACATCGAGCGCCGCTTCCAGTATCTGCTCTTCCTTCTCTTCCTGGATGCGTGTCCGCCGAAGTGTCTTCGCCGCTCTCGGTATGGCCATTCGCTCTTTCCCCTTGAAATTCAACTCCTTCGCTCAAGATTGGAAGAGCGGCCTCTCCTGCCGCTTTAATGCGCAATTGCCCGCATTTTTGTCTGTATTTTTCGTGATTTTCGTCTTGAGCGCAGCGATGGAAGTTGTAATGTTTACCAATCGGTCAAATTATCCGCCAGATAAAAAACAAAGGCAACTGGCGATTTTCCGGCGCTGACAGAACAAGAAGCGGCAGCGGAATTTGACCATGGGAACAAGGCGGGCATGTACTTTGCATGACTGCCGCAAAACAGGTGAGGACTTTCAGTATGGTGGCAGCGCCAGGCGAAAACATGCGCGTCAATGGGGACCGTCTTTGGGACAGTCTCATGGACATGGCGAAGATCGGCCCGGGAATTGCCGGCGGCAACAACCGCCAGACGCTGACGGATTCCGACGCCGAGGGCCGCAACGTCTTCAAGACATGGTGCGAAGACGCCGGCATGACGCTCGGCGTCGACAAGATGGGCACGATGTTCGCGACCCGCCCCGGCACCGATCCGAACGCCCTTCCCGTCTATGTCGGCTCGCATCTCGATACCCAGCCGACCGGCGGCAAATATGACGGCGTGCTCGGCGTGCTCGGCGCCCTCGAAGTCGTCAGGACCATGAACGACCTCGGCATCAAGACCAAGCACCCCATCGTCGTCACCAATTGGACCAATGAGGAAGGTGCGCGCTTCGCTCCTGCGATGCTGGCCTCCGGCGTCTTCGCCGGCGCGCACAGCCTCGATTTCGCCTATAACCGCAAAGACCCCGATGGCAATCTCTTCGGCGACGAACTGAAGCGCATCGGTTGGGTCGGCGACGAAGACGTCGGCGCCCGCAAGATGCATGCCTATTTCGAATATCACATCGAACAGGGCCCGATCCTCGAAGCCGAAAACAAGCAGATCGGCGTCGTCACCCACTGTCAGGGCCTGTGGTGGCTGGAATTCACGCTGACCGGCAAGGAAGCCCATACCGGCTCGACGCCGATGAACATGCGTGTCAATGCCGGGCTTGCCATGTCGCGCATCCTGGAAATGGTGCAGGGCGTGGCAATGGGCGAACAGCCGGGCGCCGTCGGCGGCGTCGGCCAGGTCTTCTTCTCGCCGAACTCCCGCAACGTACTGCCGGGCAAGGTCGTCTTCACCGTCGACATCCGCTCGCCCGACAAGGCCAAGCTCGACCGCATGCGGGCAAAGATCGAGGCCGAAGCGCCGAAGATCTGCGAGGTACTGGGCGTCGGCTATTCCGTCGAAGCGATCGGCCATTTCGAGCCCGTCACCTTCGACGAAAAGCTCGTCACCTCGGTCCGCTCCGCCGCCGAACGCCTCGGCTACAGCCACATGAACATCATCTCCGGCGCCGGCCACGACGCCTGCTGGGCCGCCAAAGTTGCGCCCGCGACCATGGTGATGTGTCCCTGTGTCGGCGGCCTCTCGCACAACGAAGCGGAAGACATTTCCAAGGAATGGGCAACGGCTGGGGCGGACGTGCTGTTCCATGCAGTGGTGGAAACGGCGGAGATTGTGGTGTGATGGCAGCTGATTTGCCAACGACCTATCTCGATTATGCTGATGCCTTCAAGTTCGTAAGTCAGCGAACCGCTGCAGATCTCCAATGGGCCATGGCCAATATTGCGCCGGTCACCGAAGGACCATGGGGCGCTCTTCCTGGCGCGCAAGTTTTCTACATTGGCATCAACGAGAGGGGCGAGCGGATCAAGCTCCCGCAGATCTCGAACTTATGGCGCTATAAGCCTAACGACGTCCAACTGGCCGGACCGAATGATCCGGACTCAAATGGCTTCCACTCAATTTTAAGTACCATGCCAACTGGGCCTGGCGTCGTTCGGATAGAACTCGGCCCTTCGATGCCTGGAATTTTGATTGAACGCCCCAGAGGCAGCCAGCCGATACAGGCAACGGGGCTGATCGATGGCAAAGATTTCTACTTTCGCGAAAGCGATGGTTTTTGGTCTTTGTCAGTAGGCGGCACCGATGTTGTTGACCAGCCTGACTGGTATCATGAGGAAGAGCATGACACGCCCGATGAGCTGAGTGAGGAGGCCGTCTACCGCCTCATCGCCAAGGGTGCAGCGCTCCTGCGAAGTGGCACGCCCACGATGACAGTTGAGCAGTAACAGGAACAAGACCGCACGGAAAAGGAACAGCAGCCATGACTACAGTCATCAAGAACGGCACCATCGTCACGGCCGACCTCACCTATAAGGCGGATGTGAAGATCGACGGCGGCAAGATCGTCGAGATCGGCCAGAACCTCTCCGGCAACGAGGTGCTGGATGCCACAGGCTGTTACATCATGCCTGGTGGCATCGATCCGCACACCCATCTCGAAATGCCCTTCATGGGCACCTATTCCTCCGACGATTTCGAAAGCGGTACGCGGGCGGCCCTTTCCGGCGGCACGACCATGGTCGTCGATTTCGCCCTTCCCTCTCCCGGCCAGTCGCTGCTCGAAGCGCTGACCATGTGGGACAACAAGTCCACGCGTGCCAACTGCGACTATTCCTTCCACATGGCGATCACCTGGTGGGGCGAGCAGGTCTTCAATGAAATGAAGACGATCGTTGAGGACAAGGGCATCAACACTTTCAAGCACTTCATGGCCTATAAGGGCGCGCTGATGGTGAACGATGACGAGATGTTCGCCTCCTTCCAGCGCTGCGCCGAGCTCGGTGCCCTGCCGCTCGTCCATGCCGAAAACGGCGATGTCGTCGCCTCGCTCTCCGCCAAGCTGCTGTCGGAAGGCAATAACGGCCCCGAGGCGCATGCCTATTCGCGCCCGGCTGAAGTCGAGGGCGAGGCCACCAATCGCGCCATCATGATCGCCGACATGGCCGGCTGCCCCGTCTATATCGTCCACACCTCCTGCGAACAGGCGCATGAAGCGATCCGCCGCGCCCGCCAGAAGGGCATCCGCGCCTATGGCGAGCCACTGATCCAGCACCTGACGCTCGACGAGTCAGAGTATTTCGACAAGGACTGGGATCATGCCGCCCGCCGCGTCATGTCCCCGCCCTTCCGCAACAAGCAGCATCAGGACAGCCTCTGGGCGGGCCTCGCCTCCGGTTCGCTGCAGGTGGTAGCGACCGACCATTGCGCCTTCACCACGGCGCAGAAGCGCTTCGGCGTCGGCGACTTCACCAAGATCCCGAACGGCACCGGCGGCCTCGAAGACCGGATGCCGATGCTCTGGACTTACGGCGTCAATACCGGCCGCCTGACGATGAACGAGTTCGTCGCCGTCACCTCCACCAACATTGCCAAGATCCTCAACATCTACCCGAAGAAGGGCGCGATCCTCGTCGGCGCCGATGCCGATCTCGTCGTCTGGGATCCGAAGCGCTCCAAGACCATTACGTCGAAGAGCCAGCAGTCGGCGATCGATTACAACGTCTTCGAAGGCAAGGAAGTCACCGGCCTGCCGCGCTATACCCTAACACGTGGCGTCGTGGCGATCGAGGAAGGGACCGTCAAGACCCGCTCGGGCCATGGCGAATTCGTCAAGCGCGAGCCGGTCACCGCCGTCAGCAGGGCGCTGTCGACCTGGAAGGAGATCACCGCTCCCCGCAAGGTCGAACGCACGRGCATTCCGGCGAGCGGGGTGTGACACATATGCGCGGCCATCTGCTTCTGACGATCGTTTCCCTGGCCGCGCTTTCCACCGCGGCGAATGCTGACACGCTGCCCATCAAGGGCAGCTACGGCAACAAGGATGGCTGCGCCTACGCCAAGAGCGGCGAAAGCACGGGTTCCGACAACTTCTTTCTGCTGACTTCCGAGGGCATCACCACGGCAGCCTCTTACTGCGAAATCAAGAAAGTCCTGAAGACCGAAGGCAAGGACTTCACCGCCACGGTCGCTTGCCAGGCGGAGGGCGAAGAGAGCACTAACGACGACACCGTCAAGATCACATCAGGGCCTAAAGGCTATACGATCGGGTTCGTGGCCGATGCCGCAATCAAGTGGGGGCCGCTGCCGCTATGCAAATAGCCTCACGCAGGCACCAGCGCATCCAGCTCGGGCAGCAGGATCACGCTTTCCTGCTCGTTCGGATCGGTGCGGGCAATGATCGCCGTGCAGGGCGTGCCGCTAAGGTTTGCCGGAAGATGCGGCACACCGGCCGGAATGTAGAAAAGTTCGCCGGCGCGCACGATCACATGGTTCTCCAGTCTGTCGCCATACCAGGTATGCGCCTCACCGGAGAGCATATAGATCGCCGTCTCATGCGCCTCATGCAGATGCGCCTTGGCGCGCACGCCGGGCGGGATCGTCAGAAGATGCATGCAGATGCCCTTCGCACCAACCGTCTCGGCGGCGATGCCCTGGAAATAGCTCAGCCCCTGCTTGCCGTCATAGGTGTGGTTGGGGCGAACAATGTGGCAGGTGGGCTTTGATTTTGCGTCCATCCTCATCCTCCAAGGACTGTGCTGTCGGTAAGACCGGCGGCAATGATATCATGGAAAACCGCGACGGCGCGGCGAAAACAAGACTGGTTTATTGATGCAAGCACCCTCCGTCGTATCCGCCAAGGAACTCTGTCTCAGCTACCAGACGAATGACGGCGCGGTGCACGCGCTTGCTGATGTCAATCTCGATATCCGCAGGGGCGAGTTCGTCTCCTTCATCGGCCCTTCCGGCTGCGGCAAGACGACTTTCCTGCGCGTCATCGCCGATCTCGAGCGCAAGACCTCCGGCGACATCGCCATCAACGGCATGACACCGGATGAGGCCCGCAAGGCTCGTGCCTATGGCTACGTCTTCCAGGCGCCGGCACTTTATCCGTGGCGCACGATCGAGAAGAACATCGCTCTACCACTGGAGATCATGGGTTATTCGAAACCGGAACAGAAGAAGCGCATTGATGGGGCGCTCGACCTCGTCGAACTCTCCGGCTTCGAGAAGAAGTTCCCCTGGCAGCTCTCAGGCGGCATGCAGCAGCGCGCCTCGATCGCTCGCGCGCTCGCCTTCGATGCCGATCTGCTCTTGATGGACGAACCCTTCGGCGCCCTCGACGAAATCGTCCGCGATCATCTGAATGCAGCACTTCTGAAACTGTGGTCGCGCACCAACAAGACGATCTGCTTCGTCACCCATTCCATTCCGGAAGCCGTCTACCTCTCCACCAAGATCGTCGTCATGTCGCCACGCCCGGGCCGCGTGACCGATATCATCGACTCGACACTGCCGAAGGAACGCCCGCTCGACATCCGCGAGACACCGGAATTCCTGGAAATCGCCCATCGCGTCCGCGAAGGGCTGAGGGCGGGGCACAGTTATGAGTAAGCCCATACGCGGAATTTCGAGGGAGGCCGCATGAAACCCGACACCCTCAAGGACAAGATCGTCCCCGTCCTTACCATCCTGCTGGTGCTGATTGCCGTCTGGTATGTCGCAGCCGTCTTCCTCAACGCGCCGTTCCAGCGCGATATGGACACGCGCAATAACGTCACCTCGACGACGGGGGAATTCATCGGCAGGACGCTCTCCCAGCCGAAGCCCATCCTGCCGGCGCCGCATCAGGTGGCGCAGAACGTCTTCGAAAACACCTTCCTGCGAAAGCTCTCCAGCAATYGCAGCCTCGTCTACCACGCAGGCGTCACCCTCTCTTCCACCGCGCTCGGCTTTGCGCTCGGTACGCTGCTCGGCATCGTCATCGCCGTCGGCATCATCCATATCAAGGCGCTCGATCGCAGCCTGATGCCCTGGATCATCGCATCCCAGACCGTGCCGATCCTGGCGATCGCCCCGATGGTCATCGTCGTGCTCGGCTCGATCAATATTACCGGCCTCATCCCCAAGGCGCTGATCTCCACCTACCTCTCCTTCTTCCCGGTCACGGTCGGCATGGTGAAGGGGCTGCGCTCGCCCGAGGTCATGCATCTCGATCTGATGCGCACCTATAATGCCACGGCTGCCCAAACCTTCTGGAAGCTGCGTGTGCCCGCCTCCATTCCCTTCCTCTTCACCTCGATGAAGGTGGCAATCGCCGCAAGCCTCGTCGGCGCTATCGTCGGCGAACTGCCGACCGGCGCCGTCGCCGGCATTGGCTCCAAGCTGCTTGCCGGCTCCTATTACAGCCAGACGATCGATATCTGGGCAGCACTGGTCGCCGGCTCGGTCCTCGCAGCAATCCTTGTCGCAATCGTCGGCCTCGTCGCAAAGATCGTCGACCGCGCCATGGGCGGGAGGCCGGCATGAAGCAAGTCGTGCTTTCCTGGCAGGGCCTGATCGCCCTCCTCTGCGTGGCAGGCGCAATGGTCATGCTGCCGGTCTTTGGGGCCGGTGCCACACAGCCTCCATCCGCAGGAACCGTCATCCTGATCGCACTGCTTGCGATCGTCGCAGCACTGATCTCCTTCGCGCCCCTATCCACATCGCTTGTCGCAACCGCCCTCTTCATCGG
This sequence comes from Rhizobium sp. 01T437, assembly GCF_056398505.1. Lineage (NCBI taxonomy): Bacteria > Pseudomonadati > Pseudomonadota > Alphaproteobacteria > Hyphomicrobiales > Rhizobiaceae > Rhizobium > Rhizobium sp. 01T437. Next base: position 237,779 of record NZ_JBFTPM010000002.1, on the reverse strand, counting down.
CGCTCATGGTGCGGCATGGCTGCTGCTCGGCACGCTTTCGGGCAATGAAGGCTTCGCCAGCAGCTCCTTCTTCCTGCTGCTGGCCGCCTGCTGGCTGCTTGCCTGGCGCTGCGTGACGGAGCTTTCGGAGGTCAAGCCGACAACCCCAGCCAGCCAGTGGCTGCTGCGCCTGCTGATCCCGGCAATCTTCGGCGCCTGGATCCTCATCATCTGGGAAACGATCACGCGCGGCGCCGGTGTCCCTTTCGTGCTGCTGCCGCCGCCGTCCGCGATCGGCGCACGCATCATAGGCTCCCTGCCGATCCTCGGCGAAGACATCAGGCAGACGATCTTCAAGGCCGTTCTGATCGGTTACGCCATCGGCTGCATCAGCGGCTTCGTCGTCGCCATCCTTGCGGACCGTTTCGCCTTCCTCCGCCGCGGCCTGCTGCCGATCGGCAATTTGGTTTCGGCCCTGCCGATGATCGGCGTGGCGCCGATCATGGTCATGTGGTTCGGCTTCGACTGGCCGTCGAAGGCTGCCGTCGTCATCATCATGACCTTCTTCCCGATGCTGGTGAACACTGTTGCGGGGCTTGCCGCCTCCGGCAACATGGAGCGCGACCTGATGCGCACCTATGCATCGAACTACTGGCAGACGCTCGTAAAGCTCCGGCTTCCGGCCGCAATGCCCTTTATTTTCAATGCACTGAAGATCAACTCGACGCTGGCGCTGATTGGTGCCATCGTTGCGGAATTCTTCGGAACGCCGATCGTCGGCATGGGCTTCCGCATCTCCACGGAGATCGGCCGCATGAATGTCGACATGGTCTGGGCCGAGATCGCCGTCGCGGCGCTTGCAGGCTCGATCTTCTATGGTGTCGTCGCCCTTGCCGAGAGGGCGGTGACGTTCTGGCATCCGTCTATCCGTGGTGGTTAGACGTGCCCCGGCCCCGCACCAGGGTCTGGGCATAACTTCAGAGGGAACAAGAAAATGAAAAAATTGATGGTTGCAATGATGGCGAGCGCTATGTCGCTTGCCGCCGCCCACGCGATGGCGGCCGACAAGGTGGCGCTCCAGTTGAAGTGGGTCACCCAGTCGCAATTCGCCGGCTACTACGTCGCCAAGGACAAGGGCTATTATGAAGAAGAGGGCCTCGACGTCGATATCAAGCCAGGCGGTCCCGATATCGCTCCCGAGCAGGTGATCGCCGGCGGCGGCGCCGATGTGATCGTCGACTGGATGGGTGGCGCGCTGGTTGCCCGCGAAAAGGGCGTTCCGCTGGTCAACATCGCCCAGCCATACCAGAAGTCGGGCATGGAAATGATCTGCCGCAAGGACGGCCCGGTCAAAACCGAAGCCGATTTCAAGGGCCACACACTTGGCGTCTGGTTCTTCGGCAACGAATATCCGTTCTTCGCCTGGATGAGCAAGCTCGGCCTCAAGACCGATGGCGGCCCTGACGGTGTGACCGTGCTGAAGCAGAGCTTCGACGTTCAGCCGCTGCTGCAGAAGCAGGCCGACTGCATTTCCGTCATGACCTATAATGAATACTGGCAGGCAATCGATGCCGGCCTGAAGCCGGAAGATCTCACCGTCTTCAACTACACCGCCATGGGCAACGACCTCTTGGAAGACGGCCTCTATGCTTCGGAAGAAAAGCTGAAGGATCCGGCCTTTAAGGAAAAGATGGTCAAGTTCGTCCGCGCTTCGATGAAGGGCTGGAAATACGCCATGGAGAACCCGGATGAAGCGGCCGGAATCGTCGTCGACGCCGGCGGCCAGGACGAAAACCACCAGAAGCGCATGATGGGCGAAGTCGCCAAGCTGATCGGTGACGGCACCGGCAAGCTCGACACCACGCTCTATGATCGTACGGCGAAGGCTCTGCTCGACCAGAAGATCATCAACAAGGAACCCTCGGGCGCCTGGACCCACGACATCACCGACGCCGCCGCCAAGTAACGGCATAGCGATACCAAAATGCAACGCGCGCGGGAGAATTTCCCGCGCGTTTCTGTTTTTTTGCACTCGATGAAAAAAATCGCCTTGCAACTGTCGCATTTATCAGGCGTCAAACGTCAAGCATATGAGAGCCGATCAATCATCGTCATGTTCACATAACCCTGAGGTGATTGATGAGCCCCGCAATGGTAATTAATATTATCTCATGGGGAATTATTTTCTGCCAGGCTTGCACGTGGAGCAAATCGATACCACGTACTAGCTGGATTTGCCGGAGAGGGATGACGCGTTCCGGCAGATGAGATGCGGGTAAATACCTCTGAGATTTGGAAGACGGCATTTGCCCGGTTCGCGAGTTGCATGACGACGCGCGAGTCCGGCCGATCCTGTCAAGAGATTGGACGAAGACGCATGGCACTGAAGCCACACGCATTACTACGCGCCTCCACTTTCCCTGTCACCGCTTTTGCGGTCTCGGCCCTTCTTGCCGCCGCTTTTGCGGCCTCGGCTGTATTTGCTCAGGAACCTCAGGCCACGCAGCCGCAGGCCCAGGCTCCGCAGAACCTGCCGGCAATCGTCGTCACCAAGGCGGTGAACCGCACCCTCGTCGACCGTGTCATCGGCACGGGAACGGTCAAGCCCGTCGAGGAAGTCTATATCCAGCCGCAGGTCGAAGGCCTCTCCATTCGCACCCTGAAGGCCGATGTCGGCGACAAGGTTCAGGCGGAAAGCACGCTGGCGACGCTCAACGACGACGCTCTGGTCCTGACCAAGAGCCAGATGATGGCGACGAAAGCCAAGGGTGAGGCAAGTCTTGCCCAGCTGCGCGCCCAGCTCATCGAGGCACAGGCCAATGCCGAGCAGGCAAGGCAGCAGCAGGCCCGCGCCCAGGAAATGGGCAAGAAGGGCACGGTTTCCACCGCCCAGGTCGAGCAGGCCGATGCGACCGCCGCAGCCGCCAATGCCCGCGTCTCCTCCGCCGAGCAGGCGATCGAGGTCGCCGAAGCCGACCTCAAGGTCTTCGACAGCCAGATCGCCGATGCGGACCTGAAGCTGGCGCGCACCGATGTGAAAACACCGGTTGCAGGCATCGTTTCGGCCAAGAACGCCAAAGTCGGCGCCATTGCTGCCGGTGCCGGCAACCCGCTGTTCACCATCATCCGCGACGGCGACGTCGAACTTGTCGCCGAAGTCGCCGAAAGCGACATCGTTAGGGTCATGGCCGGACAGAAGGCGACGATCTCGCTCTCGGGCAGCCGCGAAAAGCTTTCCGGTGCCGTGCGCCTGGTGTCGCCGACCGTCGATCCGGTCACCCGCCTGGGCCTCGTCCATATCTCCATCGACGATGACAGCAAGGCGCGTTCCGGCATGTATGGCAGCGCCGAGATCATCGTCCGTGAGACCGAGGGTGTATCGCTTCCGCTGACTGCGGTGCTCACGAGCAGTGAAGGCTCCTCCGCCCGAAGGGTCGAGGGTGGCGTGGTGAAATTTGCCAAGATCGAGACCGGCATCCAGGACGGACCCTATGTCGAGATCATCAGTGGATTGAAGACCGGCGACGAGGTCGTGGCCAAGGCGGGCGCCTATGTCCGCGACGGCGACCACATCACTCCGGTGCGCGAACAGCCCCCGGCTTCCAACTAAAGAGACCATCCGATGAATTTTTCAGCCTGGTCCATTCGAAATCCGATCGCGCCGCTCCTGGCCTTCTGCCTGCTGATATTCATCGGCATGCAGTCCTTCAACAAGCTGCCGATCACGCGCTTCCCGAACATTGACGTGCCGCTCGTTTCGATCAGTGTGACGCAGAGCGGCGCTTCGCCGTCCGAACTCGAAATGCAGGTGACGAAGGAGATCGAAGACGCGATAGCCTCGATCACCGGCATCGACGAAATCCAGTCGACGGTGACCGACGGCAGCTCGCAGACCAATGTCATGTTCCGGATGGAAGTGCCGACGGAACAGGCCGTACAGGACGTCAAGGACGCGATCGACCGCATTCGCAGTGATCTGCCGGCAACGGCCGAAGCGCCGATCGTCACAAAGGTCGATGTCGAGGGCCAGGCAATCCAGACTTTTGCTGTTTCCTCGCCCGATATGTCGCTGGAAGAACTCTCCTGGTTCGTCGACGATACCATCAAGCGTGCGCTGCAGGGCCAGGCCGGCATCGGCCGTGTCGACCGTTATGGCGGCGCAGAGCGCGAAGTACGCATCGAACTCACCCCTGACAAACTCAATGCCTACGGCATCACCGCCGCAAGCGTGAACCAGCAACTGCGCGGTACCAACGTCGACCTCGGCTCCGGCCGCGGCCAGGTGGCAGGCAGCGAGCAGGCGATCCGCGTTCTCGGCGACGCCCGCAACGTCGCTGAGCTTGCAGACACGACGATTGCGCTGCCGAGTGGCCGTTTCGTCAAGCTATCCGATCTCGGCGTCATCAAGGACACCTACGAGGAGCCGAAATCCTTCTCGCGCTTCAACGATACGCCGGTTGTCACCTTCGGCGTCTTCCGCTCGAAGGGCGCCAGCGAAGTCAGCGTCGCCGAAACAGTGGCGCAGAGCCTCGACAAGGTGCGCGGCGAAAACCCGAACGTGAAGATCGAGCTGATCGACGATTCGGTCTATTTCACCTACGGCAACTACGAAGCCGCCATTCACACGCTGCTCGAAGGTGCTCTCCTCGCCATCATCGTCGTCCTGCTGTTCCTCAGGAACTGGCGCGCGACCCTGATTTCGGCCATCGCGCTGCCGCTCTCCGCGATCCCGACCTTCTGGGTCATGGACATGATGGGCTTCTCGCTGAACCTCGTCAGCTTCCTCGCCCTGACTCTTGCGACGGGTATTCTCGTCGACGATGCGATTGTGGAAATCGAGAACATCGCCCGCCATATCAAGATGGGCAAGACGCCCTATCGGGCGGCAATCGAGGCTGCGGACGAAATCGGCCTTGCCGTCATAGCCACCACCTTCACCATTATCGCGGTCTTCGTCCCCGTTTCCTTCATGCCGGGCATTCCGGGCCAGTACTTCATCCAGTTCGGCCTGACGGTCGCCTTTTCCGTTTTCTTCTCGCTGATGGTGGCGCGCCTCATCACCCCGATGATGGCCGCCTATCTGATGCGTGCCGAAGACGGCATCGATGACCATCATGACAATGACGGCCTGCTGATGAAGGGCTATACGCGCCTGGTGCGCGGCACGACCGGGCACTGGTACACGCGTTATGCGACGCTGCTTGCGGCGATCGGCTTCCTGGTCGGCTCTGTCTTCCTGCTGATGCAGGTTCCCGGCAGCTTCCTGCCGCCGGAAGATGCTTCACGCATCGTTCTCTCCGTCGAACTGCCGCCCAATGCGCGGCTCGACGACACCGAGAAGACGACCGATGCGATCTATGACAGGGTCAAGGACATCAACGGCGTCGAAAGCGTCTTCGTTCTCGGCGGCGCATCGCCGAAGGGCGATCTCGAACTGCGCCGTGCGACGATCACGCTTGCGCTCCACAAGCTCGACCAGTCGCTGGTCAAGAAGGTGGTCAACGATGTGCTCGGCCATATCCCTGTTATCGGCCCGAAACTGCCGAAGGTGGAAGTCCACGGCCGCGAACGTCCGCAATGGGATATCGAAAAGGAAGTCTTCGCAAAGCTGCGCGACATTCCCGACGTCCATATTCTGAAGCTCAACGACCGCGGCGAACGCGACCTGTCCTTCAACTTCCTCTCCAAGAACGAGAAGGACCTGAATGATGCGGTCGGCATTCTGGAATCCAAGCTGCGTGCCGATCCGCTGTTGGCCAATGTCAGCGCCGACGGCGCCCTGCCCCGTCCGGAATTGCAGGTCTATCCGCGCAAGGATGAGGCGGCTCGCCTCGGCATCACGCCGCAGCAGATATCCGAGACGATCCGCGTTGCCACGATCGGCGATGTGGACGCGGCCCTTGCCAAGATCTCGCTTGACGATCGCCAGATTCCGATCCGGGTTCAGGCATCACTCGACATGCGCCGCGATCTCGCCGCCATCCGGGCATTGAAGATCCAGACGGCCAGCGGCGGCACCGTGCCGCTCGCAACAGTCGCCAATATCGACTATTCGGAAGGTGTCAGCTCGATCAAGCGCAACAACCGTTACCGCGTCGTCTCGATCGGCTCCGACCTGCCGCAGGGCGTGGCGCTCGACACGGCTTCGGCCCGCTTCCGCCAGATCGTCAACGACGCCAAGATCCCGGCCACCGTGCACCTTGCTGAAAGCGGCGACACCAAGGTACAGACCGAGATGCAGCAGAGCTTCGTCAACGCCATGCTGATGGGCCTCCTCTTGGTGCTGACGGTGCTGATCCTGCTCTTCAAGGATATTATCCAGCCCTKCACCATCCTGTTCTCGCTGCCGCTTGCCATCGGCGGCGTGGCGGCGGGCCTGATCGTCACCAGCAACCCGCTGTCGATGCCTGTCATGATCGGCATTCTGATGCTGATGGGTATCGTCACCAAGAACGCCATCCTGCTCGTCGATTTCGCGATCGAGATGCGCCACCAGGGCATGGCTCGTGTCGAGGCCATGGTCGAAGCCGGCCGCAAGCGCGCACGGCCGATCATCATGACCTCGATCGCCATGTCGGCGGGCATGCTGCCTTCCGCGCTCGGCGTCGGCGAAGGCGGCTCGTTCCGCGCGCCGATGGCGATCGCGGTGATCGGCGGCATTATCGTCTCGACGGTGCTCTCGCTCGTCGTCGTGCCCTCCTTCTTCCTGATCATGGACGATCTTTCCCGCCTGCTCGGCTGGATCTTCGGCCGCTTGGTGGGCAAGAAGGACAAGGAGGACCTGCCGATGTCGAGCGAAGATCTCACCCGCGTCACCCGCGAGAACCGCAGCGACATCGACTCGCTGGAGGAACGCCTGAACGCGATCGAGAAGCCGGAAAGCAAGCGCAAGGTTGCCAACGACACCAACGTGCTGCGCCTGCCGCCCTTCGCGGCTGAATAGGCTAACGCCATGAAGGAAAAGGCCGGGCATCGACCCGGCCTTTTTATTTTCTAAGCCTTAGCGTGGACGCGGCGCCGCCGTGCTGTCTCTCACGACAAGTTCGAGATCGAGCGCCTCATGGTCTTCCGGCAGCGCATTTTCGAGGATCGCCGTCACCGAGCGCCGTGCGATTTCGGCAAAGGGCTGCGCGACGGTGGTCAAGCGCGGAAGCGAGGTTGCGGCTTCCGGCACGCCGTCGAAGCCGATAATGGATACGTCCTCTGGCACTTTTAGCCCGCGCTCGGCGAGCCACTGCATGGCAAACAGCGCAACCTTGTCCGACATTGCCAGAATTGCCGTTGGTGGATTGGCAGAGGAGAACAGGGTTTCCATAGCCGTGATGGTGCTCGGCCTGTCATGCAACGTTCCCTGGATCGGAACGGCTTCGCGAGGAATGCCGTATTCCGCCAACGCCTTCCAGTAGCCATGCATGCGGTCGCGTGGCGTCGCTTCCATTTCAGGATCGACACGCTCTGGTGCAACCAGGCCGACAAGGCCATCGACATCGCCGATCGACAGGATCGCGATATTCCGGTGCCCGAGTTCCAGCAGATGCCGCGCAGCCGCAGCCCCGCCCGCGACATTGTCGATGCCGATCGCCGGAATGGTCTCATCCTCGATACCGAGCGCCAGCGCGATGAACGGCAGCTGGCGCTGACGGGTGAGTTCCACGAGCCTCTCTCCGCCTTCCACGCAAAGCAGAATGAAGCCGTCGACGAGCGCGCTGTTGATGTTCCAGGCGAGCCGCTCCTCGTTCATCGCCGATACGACGGCAATGCCTGTGCCGCTGGCATCACAGACCTCGCCGATCGCGGTCATCAGCGAACGCGCCCAGGGATCGTCGAAGAAATAGGTGAGCGGTTCGACGGCGGCAACACCGATCGCGTTCACCCGCCCTGCCCTGAGCAGCCTGCCCTTGATATCAGGCCCACCGTAACCGAGCTCGCGGGCGACATTGAGCACCCGTTCGCGAACCTCCTCCCGGACCACGTCTGGGCGGCTGAATACATTCGATGCCGTGCCCTGCGATACGCCTGCCGCCTTGGCGACATCAGCCAGTCTCACATGCCCTTTGCCCAAAGCTACTCCTTGCAGGTACCGATTTGGCTCACTCTAGCAAGAAATTGTATCGGTTCAAAATAAACTTGACAGCGTTACGGATGAGGAGGAAGATTGAATCGGTTCAATAAATCCACTGAGATTTTGAATCGATTCAACATGACGGAGAACGGAGCGATGATCCCGATCAGTTCGTTATTCAAGGATCTCTATGAAGACCGCTGGGGGAACCCGCGCAACAACCAACCTGCCGAGGAGGCCGAACGCGGCAAGCGTCTGTTTGTCCTCCTGCCATTCATGCATCGGTTCATCAGTCGCAAAGGTCCGGACGCCTGGTCCTTCACCATCCCGGTTGATCGCCGGCTTCGATAAGAGGCCACGCTGAGGCGTTTGACCAAAATCAATTCCCCCGCGCCCCGCTTCCCCTATTCTGGCATCATCAAGGGGATATTGGCGGCATTGGCCGCTGCCGGAGGCCGGAACATGAACAGGATGCTGATGCCGAGCAGCCGCGAGCGGGCGCTGCTTTCCAGAGCCGGAATATTTGCAGAGTTGGACAGCGCGGAAACCGAGGCGCTGCGCGCCTGCTCCACCGTGATCACGTCCGCTTCGCACGACATTCTCTTTCAGGAAGGCGAGCCCGGCGTTTATTTCTACAGCGTGCTGGAGGGCTACGTCCGGCTCTTTCGTCTGAATGGAGAAGGGCGTGAGGCAGATATCCGCATCTGCGAGCCGGGCGACAGCTTCGCCGAATGTCTGATCCAGGCAGGCGGCATCTATCGCTATGGCGCCCAGTCGATGGACAACACGGTGCTTGCCCGCTTCCACATCGGCAAGGTACGCGCCCTCTTGGCTGAACACCCGCAGATCGGCACTGCGATCATGCGTAGCCTGTCGCTGCATCTGCTGTCGACGATGGAGTGCCTCGCCAACGACCGGATGCAGACGGCGCCGCAACGCGTGGCACACTACCTTCTTTCGCATTGCGTGGAGGAAGGACCGGCCATGGCATCGCTGCGGCTACCCTTCCCGAAGAATCTGCTCGCCCGCAAGCTGGGTCTGGCGCCAGAGGCGCTGTCCCGCGCTTTCTCGTCACTCAAATCCGCAGGCGTGACCGTGCGCGGCCGTTTCATCGCCATCAGCGACGTCAACATGCTCAGGCGTATCTAGGCCTCAGCAAAAGTGCGCAGAGGTTTTGCGTCCGGAATTGCATAAGAACAAGGAGATAGAGCATCTCCCGTGATTCGAAAAACCGGAGATGCTTTATAGACCGCCTTGCACCCGCAGGAAGTCGACGATCGAACTGATGCCGTCGCCGCGCTTCATGTCGGAAAAGACAAAGGGGCGCGTTGCGCGCATCCGTGTCGCATCCCGATCCATCACATCGAGGTCAGYCCCGACATAAGGCGCCAGATCCTTCTTGTTGATGACGAGAAGATCTGACCTTGTAATGCCCGGCCCACCCTTGCGCGGAATTTCCTCACCCTGGCAGACGGAGATCACATAGATGGTGATGTCGGCGAGATCAGGCGAGAACGTCGCCGCCAGATTGTCACCGCCGGATTCGATGAAGACGACGTCGAGATCGGGGATGCGCTCGTTGAGACCCGCGATCGCCTGCAGGTTGATGGTTGCATCCTCGCGGATGGCCGTATGCGGGCAGCCGCCGGTCTCCACACCGACAATGCGCTCGGAGGGCAGCGCCTGCATACGCACCAGCGCCTCGGCATCCTCGGTCGTATAGATGTCATTGGTCACGACAGCGACGGAATAGTCGTCGCGCATTGCCTTGCAGAGCTTTTCGGTCAGCGCCGTCTTGCCCGAGCCGACCGGCCCGCCGATGCCGACGCGCAGAGGTCCGTTTCTTGATTTCATATGTCTTACTCCAATCGAAGTCAGATGATAGCGAAGCGCTGCTTTCCCGCCACCGTCAAATGACGCAGATATCAGGATAAGTCTCGTTCATGAGCGGAACAGCCGCGTCTCCTGCGTCTCGTGACGAAGCCCCGCAATGTCAGCCTGAACCGTCGCCGAACCCAGATCGTCGAGACTGGAGCGGGCAGCACGCGCGGCAATATCCATCACATGCTCCTCCAGCCCGGCGAGAATGGCAACGCCGTCCTTCTGTCCCGTGACACCGAGCCGGATACCGGAAGAGACCGCCTGGGAGAGATAGGCATGCAGGAAGGCAGCCAGCGCTTTCTCAAGCGCTATCCCGTGCGCGCTCGTCACCGCACCGACGGCCACCGGATAGGCCGTCTTCTTCGGCAATCGGCTGAACACGTCATCGGGCCAGGCCTGCGCAGCCGTCAGGAAGGCTTCGCCAAGCAGCATCGTCTCCTGATGCCGCTCGCGCGAGCCGGCAAGTGCTGCGGCCAGTTCGGCAAGCTCCGCAAGGTGGTCGCCATTGTCATGACCACGATGGCTTGCGGCAAAGAGTACGGTATCGTTCCAGACCGTACCGTTGCTGGTCAGCGTCTGAAGCCAGCGTCGCAGCATGCCCGCATCGCCGACGAGCCCATCCGCCACCGCCCGCTCCAGGCCGCCGGAATAGGCGAAGGAGCCGACGGGAAAAGCTGGCGAGAGCCATGCCGTCAGGCGCAGCAACGCCTGCAGCTCACGATCCCCGGCCATCAGGCTCAATCGTGCTTGTGATGGCTATGGTCGTGATTGTGGCCATGCTCGTGATGATCGTGTCCATGTTCATGATGCGCATGTTCATGATGCGCATGATCATGGTGCTCGTGGTCATGATGCTCATGATCATGGTTGTGGCCGTGATCGTGATGATCATGCCCGTGCGAATGCCCGCCCTGGGAATGATAGGCGCCGCGAGCCGGCTGGAAGGGTTCGTTGATATCGAGCACCATCGCGCCCAGCCCCTGCAGCATGGTGCGGATGACGTGATCGCGCAGGATCACGATGCGATCCTCCTCGATCTGCGCCGAGAGATGACGGTTGCCGAGATGCCAGGCAAGTTCGATCAGATGCGCGCGGTCACGGCCGCGCACTTCGAACAGTTTCTCGTCGGCGGCAAGGATTTCGATCAGCTCGCCATCCTCGCGCACCAGCATGTCACCATTGGCGAAAAGTACCGGATCCTTGAGATCAAGCATCACCATCTCGCCATTCTCCAGATGCAGGAGCTTGCGGCGCAGGTGCCGCAGATCGTGCGGCAGCTTGACCTGTGCGGTCGGATGGGAGGAAGGGGTGCCGGCGGGAAGGTAAGATGTGACGCGCTGCATGACATATCCGTTAAACTGGGACCTAGACCATGCAAAATAGCCCTTCGCGATGCAAGCACCAATGCACGTTTCGTAACGCGCTAGCCTAGATTCCATATGCCTGCAGCAAGCTCGCCTCGTCAGACCCGACACCCTGCACGCCAAGGCCGTTTTCGACGAGACCATGCCAGGCGTGGTTCAGCCCTTCCCGCTCATGGACGACACGATTACGGCCGAGCGCCTTGGCGAGATAGAGCGCCTTGTCGGCGGAGGCATAGACCGCCTCCTTGTCGCGTCCCTCGTGGAGATCGGCAATGCCGCCTGATATCGTGATGGTGACGTCATGCCCATCCGCCGGAATCGGCCGCGCAGCAATCTGTGCCCTCACCCCTTCGATGCGCGCCACCCGCTCCTCCCGCGTCCCGCCCTGAACGACGACACCGAACTCCTCGCCGCCGAGCCGCGCCACGACCGACGCGCCCTCGAAAGCCGCAGAAAGCATGGCTGAGACGGCAGTAATGACGGCATCACCGCAACCATGGCCGAAACGGTCGTTGATCGCCTTGAAACGGTCGACATCGAAAATGGCGAGACAGGCCTCCCCGTCCACCCTTTCCAGGGCATCGGTGAAAGCGCGCCGGTTCAGGAGCCCAGACAGTGTGTCGGTGCGGCTGAGCTTTTCGAATTTGGCACGGGAGACGGTCAGGTCGTGGATGGCGAAGCCAGCGACGAGCGACAGCACGCCGGACACCATTCCACCGATCAGCCAGGAGAGGATGATGGCAAAGATCATGGCATGTCCGAGGGTAATCGGCAGCACTCCCATGAAGTTGAGAGGAGGCAGCGTGATCACGATGATGAAGCCGGACAGAATAACCGCCAGAAAACTCATCTTCAGCGCAAAAGTATAAACGGTTTTGCGATGCTCGAAACTGCCTAGCTCAGCCTGAAGCGATATCCAGTTTTCCATGAGAATCGACCTTCCTGCCCCGCGTTTCCAGGCCATTGATAGGGTTGCAATTGCTGCGGGGGTCTTAATCCAATCGCTAAAATTCGAGTGATTTCAGGGGATTCAGCCGATCTGTTTTTTCTAGCAGGGAGTGCAACTTTTCGGGACAGGCATGTCCACTATGGGAAATACAGCTAATAACTTGATTTAAAACGCATTTTATGGGGAATTATCGGCGCCTGTTCCAGAATGGTCTATGGCTTAAAAATCACAGTCTATCCACCGATTTTCACAACCAGCTGGGGAATGATGCCCAGATTTCACTTTAAGGGCAACAACGGGGAAACAGTGTCTCAAAAACACAAGGGTTAAAACGGGAAATAACGCCGCGCCGTCAGCAGCGCCAAGTTGCAGAAGAGCCTCTATACTTCAATTATAGAGACTAAGCGAAAGCACCAGCGTCTGCGGCAACGGATTCCAGAAACCCGTTCGCAAGCCGCCTGTCCGTAGCGCAGCGGCAGTCCATGTATTGCAGCCAAACAGCACATTGAAATAGCCCCTCGCCTCAAAGAACCTGTCGTAGTCGCCATATCCCCTGTCGCCGACCGGCACGACCGCTCCGTTTTCCCGGATGAAACTGTCATTGATGAAGCCGAGCAATTGCTCGAGGCGCCCGCCATCGACATTGAGAACCGTCACGGCCGGATGGGTTTCGGAGATGCCTCCGGCAACATCGACATGCATCACCGATCCATCGATCGTCAGCGCGCGAAATACGGGCATCGGCTTCAGATCGGCCCAGGTCGGTGTCTCCAGATAGAATGAGCGACCGCCCCATCCGAAGATCAGCCATTGTGCGGCAGGATCGCTCACCGGAATGCCGGCATCCTCAAGGAATGAAAACGAAGCCCGAAGCCGATCGTCGAGCGGGATCGCAATGTCCGTATGAATCGGGCCGGAAAGCAACAGAATTCGTTGCGAGGACGTCGTGTCGGGAGAAGCCTCGGCTGCCCCAAGCATAGGCCTTGGAATGAAGGTGCCACCGGCCACCAAAAACAAAAACAGCGCGATTGCCCCTATAAGCCATCGCGCTGCCAGCTTCAAACCGCGCATGAAAGATGGGGCTCAGAACAGGAAATAACGCTGCGCCATCGGCAGCACCGTCGCCGGCTCGCAGGTCAGCAATTCGCCATTCGCCCGCACCTCATAGGTCTCCGGATCGACCTCGATATCAGGTGTCAGGTCGTTGTGGATCATCGACGCCTTGGAGATGCCGCCACGGGTGTTCTTCACTGCAACGAGATTCTTGGCGACGCCGAGGCGGCCCTTGAGACCGGCATCGAGCGAAGCCTGAGAAACGAAGGTGACCGAGGAATTCGTCAGGCTCTTGCCGAAGGAGGCAAACATCGGACGGTAATGCACCGGCTGCGGTGTCGGGATCGAGGCATTCGGATCGCCCATCGGTGCAGCGGCAATGGAGCCGCCGAGCAGCACCATGTCCGGCTTCACGCCGAAGAAGGCCGGGTTCCACAGGACGAGGTCGGCGCGCTTGCCGACTTCGATGGAGCCGATCTCATGCGACAGGCCATGGGCGATCGCCGGATTGATCGTGTATTTGGCGACATAGCGGCGGACACGGAAATTGTCGTTGTCGCCCTTCTCGTCTTTCAGGCGGCCGCGCTGGCGCTTCATCTTGTCGGCCGTCTGCCAGGTGCGGATCAGCACCTCGCCGACGCGGCCCATGGCCTGGCTGTCCGACGAGATAATCGAGAAGGCGCCGATATCGTGCAGGATGTCTTCGGCCGCGATCGTCTCCTTGCGGATACGGCTTTCGGCAAAGGCGATATCTTCAGGGATAGACGACGACAGGTGATGGCAGACCATCAGCATGTCCAGGTGCTCGGCGATGGTATTGACCGTATAGGGCCGCGTTGGATTGGTGGACGAAGGAATGACGTTCGGTTGGCCGCAGATCTTGATGATGTCGGGTGCGTGACCGCCGCCCGCCCCTTCCGTATGGAAGGCATGGATGGTACGGCCCTTGATCGCGCCGATCGTATCCTCCACGAAGCCGCTCTCGTTCAGCGTATCCGTATGGATCATCACCTGTACGTCATATTCGTCGGCAACCGACAGGCAGCAGTCGATGGCGCCGGGCGTCGTACCCCAGTCCTCGTGCAGCTTCAGCGAAGTAGCGCCGGCAAGCACCATTTCCTGCAATGCGCCCGGAAGCGACGCATTGCCCTTGCCGGCAAAAGCGAGGTTCATCGGGAAAGCATCGGCTGCCTCGATCATGCGCGCAATATGCCAAGGGCCGGGCGTGCAGGTCGTCGCAAGCGTCCCGTGCGCCGGCCCCGTGCCGCCGCCGAGCATGCAGGTGAGGCCGCTCATCAGCGCTTCCTCGATCTGCTGCGGGGCGATGAAATGGATATGGCTGTCCATGCCGCCGGCCGTGAGGATCTTGCCTTCGCCGGCAATTGCTTCTGTGCCCGGACCGACGATGATGTTGACGCCCGGCTGCATGTCGGGATTGCCCGCCTTGCCGATCGCCGCGATGCGCCCATCCTTCAGGCCGATATCAGCCTTGTAGATACCGGTATGGTCGATGATGACGGCATTGGTGATGACGGTATCGACCGCGCCATCTGCCCGCGTCACCTGGCTCTGGCCCATGCCATCACGGATGACCTTCCCGCCGCCGAACTTCACCTCCTCGCCATAGGTAGTGAAATCCTTTTCGATCTCGATGAAAAGCTCCGTATCGGCAAGGCGGACCTTGTCGCCGGTGGTCGGACCGAACATGCCGGCGTAAGCCTTGCGGGAGATCTTGTAGGGCATCTATCAGGCTCCTTGGGAGGAAGAGACGAATGGTTTTCCGGCAAGCCGTCTGAGACGGCCGGCCGCAATATGGGAGTCGACGAGCTGCTTCTCGGCGGCGAAGGGATGCCACTCCCAGCCCACATGGCCGAAGCCTGCGAGCGTCACCTCGTCGTTGGGAAATCTGTCGAGCACTTCGCCAATCACGATCATGCCGCTGCTCGGCACGACGTAAGGCGCCGGCGAGAAGGCAGACAGCGCCTGATCGACGGCTTCGTGAACCTGTTTGTCAACGATCCGATGCACTTTGCCAGCTTCAGCACAGAAAGCGCTGAATTGGCTGGTGTAATCGTCGCAGAAATCATCGAGCTCCGGATGCGAAGCCGCAAGAGGTACCCGCATCGCCGCGAATTTTTCGGGATCGCGCACGCTCCAGACTTCCGAGGCTTCGACAACACCGGGATGGATGCGCCAGCTTTCCGAGCCGAGCATGGCCTTGGCGGGCCGGCCGGTATTGCACACGGCAACCACATCGGTATGCGTGCCGCCGGCACCATAGGAACGGCACTCGTTGAAGCGGATGACGAAGTCGGCGGCATCGATGATCGCAGCCCCTCCCTCTCCCACTTCGCCATTGCCCACGATCATGATCGTCCTGCCCACCTTACTGGCCCATTCCATTGGCGAGTTCTTTGAGCTCCTTGGTCCTGAGATCCGTCAGGTCAGCAAGGCAGCCCGCCACCAGCATCGGCTCCATCGAGCCGCCACGTGCCTGAAAGCCGTAATTCTCGCATTGAGCGTCGCGATAACTGATCCAGGCGCGCTGTGCCTTGAGAAGCGCCTGTTCGGCGCCCTTCATGTCACCATCGAGATCCTTGTCGATCGCCACCATGGCGGCACGCGTCTGCTTGTACTGGGCATTGAGCGCCTTGTCGGCCTCTTCATAGCGCGCCTGCGCGCAGCTCGTCATATCGGATTGTGTCTGCGCATTGTCGCAGTCCACGTCCTCGGCATGGGCAGCACCGGCGGCAAGCAGCATAAATACTCCACCGATGAGCCCGATCTTCAAGCGCATGAATTTCCTCCCGTCATTTTCTTTTAATTAGAGCCGGCCCATGACGAGCTGGCGGAAGCCGTAGACTTCGCGTTTGCCGGACAGCGGAATAAGCGTCACCGAGCGGGTCTGGCCCGGCTCGAAACGCACGGCCGTGCCGGCGGGAATGTCAAGCCTCATGCCGTGGGCCTTGTCGCGATCGAAGGACAGGCCGGCATTGGTCTCGGCAAAATGATAGTGGCTACCGACCTGCACGGGACGGTCGCCGGTATTGGAGACCTCAAGCGTCACGGTCGGCGCGCCGGCATTGAGCTCGATATCGCCATCAGCGGCAATGATTTCGCCAGGGATCATCTGTTTCTCCTTAAGCCGCCTTGGGCGCACAGCCCTCGGCCTTCAGAACACGCTTGGTGGAAGCCGGATTGTTGGCAAGTTTTGCCGCAGGCCGGATCGGCCGGACGACCAGGTTGCCACCGCAATTCGGGCAGACACCCTTCAAGACATTCTCGACGCAATCCGCGCAGAAGGTGCATTCGAAGGTGCAGATCATCGCTTCCGTGCTGTCGGGCGGCAGATCCTTGTCGCAGCATTCGCAGTTCGGTCGAAGCTCCAGCATGATACGCTCCTCAACGGATCGGTTCGTGAACAGTCACCAGCTTCGTGCCGTCGGGGAACGTCGCCTCGACCTGCACGTCATGGATCATCTCAGCAATGCCTTCCATCACCTGGTCGCGGCTGATCACATGGGCGCCGGCCTCCATCAGTTCGGCGACCGGGCGGCCATCACGCGCGCCTTCGACGACGAAATCACTGATGAGGGCGATGGCTTCCGGATAGTTCAGCTTGACGCCGCGCTCCAGACGCCGGCGGGCCACCATGGCGGCCATGGAAATCAACAGCTTGTCTTTTTCTCTCGGGGTGAGGTTCATCGTCTATCCGCTTGTTGAACTCATAGGTTCCAGACTTTCGGCACAGGCGCTCCATTGCGCAAGGCGGAAATGACCGGGATCAGGATTTTTCTCAGCGCAAAGCCATCGGCTGCTGCAAGGCGCACGACGATCTTGTCGCTCCAGGCGCTTGCCCCGCCCATATGCCCGTCCACCAGCGGTCGCACTTTGGCAAGATAGGCTTCCGACATCGGCCCGGCATAGAGAACCGTTGCAAAGGCCACCTGCCCGCCCAGCACCGCCTGCTCTGCCGCAAGCAGCGCCACGGCATCGGAAAGGCGCAGCTCCTCGGCATGGATCAGCCGGCCCGACCGGCGGATGCGCCAGCGATCGCGAAACAGCCCCGTCTCCATCGTCTCACCCATCGCCTTGCGCCCGAGCAGGATGGCCTCGACGGCCAGAAACTCGGCACTGTCGTCGAGATCGACATCCAGACGGCGAAACAGCGATGCACGATCGAAAAGAATGGTCTCCTGCGGCAGCCAGTCGACGCGGGCGCCCGGCCCAACCTCGATCTGCGTCGTCACCTCGGCAGTACCGGCCGATGCCTTGTAGATCTTCTCGCAAGCTTGCGTCGTCACATCGATGCGCGTACCGGCCCCGGCCGATACACTCCAGTTCATCCGGTCGCCGCCGGTCAGCCCGCCGGCCGTGTTGATGATGACGGCCTCCATTGAGGCATCGAATGTATCCGGCAGGCGGATCTTTGCCGCACCTTCCTGATAAAGCTCACGGATTCGCGTACGCCCATCCTGCACCTTGGCAGCAAGATGCCCGCGTCCTTCCGCTCTCTGCGGTCTTGTGATGCCCGCCGCCGCGCCTGTCATGCCACCCCCGTGCAGATGCCATCCTGTCTGGCAACTTGCGTTGAATGTGTCTGTTGACTGCAACAAAGCAAGTCCCGTGCCGCTTTCCGAAAGCCCGTGCCCCCACGGGCCATAAGGATGGCGCGGAAGGCATTTGCCGCAAAATGCGGCATCTGCCAGCGCGATCGCCAAAGAGGTCATACGGTCAGATGGCGACGCGCTTCCGGCGTATCCAGCGTCTCGGCAAGGCCCTCGTGAACGATCTCGCCACGATCCATGATGTAGACATAGTCGGCAAGCTCTCGGCAAAAATCGAGATATTGCTCGACAAGCAGGATCGCCATGCCGGTGGAATCGCGCAGGTAGCGGATCGCCCGGCCGATATCCTTGATGATGGAGGGCTGGATACCTTCGGTCGGCTCGTCGAGCACGAGAATCTTCGGCCGCGTGACCATGGCGCGACCGATCGCCAGCTGCTGCTGCTGCCCGCCCGAAAGATCGCCGCCGCGACGGGACAACATCGACTTCAGCACCGGGAAGAGACTGAAGATATCGTCGGGGATATTGCGGTCGCGGCGGCCAAGCGGAGCAAAGCCGGTCTCGAGGTTTTCCTTGACCGTGAGCAGCGGGAAGATTTCACGCCCCTGCGGCACATAGCCGATGCCCTGCTTGGCCCGCGCAAAGGGCGGCAGGCCGTTCAGCTTCGCATCGTTGAAGGTGATGGTTCCCGCCGATATTGGATGCTGGCCGGTCACGGCGCGCAACAGCGAGCTCTTGCCCACACCATTGCGCCCGAGCACGCAGGTGATCTTGCCCATCTCGGCCCTGATGGAGATGCCGCGCAGGGCCTGTGCCGCACCATAGTAAAGATTTGCATTTTCAACGGTCAGCATCTTAGCGCCCCAAATAGTTCTCGATCACCTTCGGATCGTTGCTGACGAAATCGATGGATCCTTCGGCCAGCACCGAGCCTTCCGCCAGGCAGGTTACCTTCACACCGAGATCGCGGATGAAACCCATGTCGTGCTCGACGACAACGACCGAGCGCGTCTTGGCGATATCCTTCAGCAGGATAGCCGTCTCAGCCGTCTCGGCATCGGTCATGCCCGCCACCGGTTCGTCGACGAGCAAGAGCTTCGGCTCCTGCGCCAGCAGCATGCCGATCTCCAGCCATTGCTTCTGCCCGTGCGAAAGGTTGGCGGCGAATTCATCGCGGCGATGCGTCAGCCGAACCGTTTCCAGGATTTCCTCGATGCGGTCCTTGTCCTCGCCGGACAGCCGATAGAACAGCGTCGAAAACACCGTACGCCGGCGGTTCAGCGCAAGCTCGAGATTGTCCCAGACCGTATGACTTTCGAAGACCGTCGGCTTCTGGAATTTGCGGCCGATGCCAAGCTGGGCGATATCGGCCTCGTCCTTCTTGGTCAGGTCGATCGTGCCGTTGAAGAAAACTTCGCCTTCATCCGGCCGGGTCTTGCCGGTGATGATATCCATCATCGTCGTCTTGCCGGCGCCGTTCGGGCCGATGATCGCCCTGAGTTCACCGGGTTCGATGACGATGGAGAGCGAGTTCAGCGCCTTGAAGCCATCGAAGGAGACCGAGACACCGTTGAGGTAGAGCACGCTGTTGGGTTTGACGTCAGGGATCATCGTTCTACTCCGCAGCCTGGATTTTTGCGTCGATGCCCTCTTCGGCTGCCGCCGGCGGAACGCCGTTCGAGACGGGCTTCCGCTTGCCGAGATACTGGGCGATCGTGCCGACGATGCCCTTCGGCAGCAGCAGCGTGACGAGCACGAAAAGGCCACCGAGCGCAAACAGCCAGTAATCCGGGAAAAGGCCGGTGAAGATCGTCTTGCCGCCGTTGACGAGGATAGCGCCGATGATGGGTCCGATCAGCGTTGCGCGCCCGCCGACGGCCGTCCAGATGACGACTTCGATGGAGTTCGCGGGTGCGAATTCGCCGGGATTGATGATGCCGACCTGCGGCACATAAAGCGCCCCGGCAATGCCCGCCATCATCGCCGAGACGACGAAGGTGAAGAGCTTGAAATGCTCGACGCGGTAGCCGAGGAAGCGCGTGCGGCTTTCCGCATCGCGCACGCCGACCAGCACCTTGCCGAATTTCGAACGCACGATCGCCGAGGCAATCATCAGCGAGAGCGCCAGAAAGATCGCCGTGGCGGCAAAGAGCGTGGCACGCGTGCCATCGGCCTGCACGTTGAAGCCAAGGATATCCTTGAAATCGGTCATGCCGTTATTGCCGCCGAAGCCCATGTCGTTGCGGAAGAAGGCAAGCAGCAGCGCATAGGTCATGGCCTGGGTGATGATCGACAGGTAGACGCCGTTGACGCGCGAACGGAAGGCAAACCAGCCGAAGATGAAGGCCAGCAGGCCAGGCACGAGAAGCACCATCAGTGTGGCAAACCAGAACTGGTCGAAGCCATGCCAGAACCACGGCAACTCCTTCCAGTTCAGGAAGACCATGAAGTCAGGCAGGATAGGGTCGCCATAAACGCCACGCGAACCGATCTGGCGCATCAGATACATGCCCATCGCATAACCACCGAGCGCGAAGAAGGCGCCATGGCCGAGCGAGAGAATGCCGCAGAATCCCCAGACGAGATCGAGCGCCAGCGCAAGCAGCGCATAGGTCAGATACTTGCCGAACAGCGCCATGATATAGGTCGGCACATGCAGCGGATTGTCCGCCGAAGTCGCCAGATTGAGCATCGGTACCAGCACCGCGACCAGCAGCAGAATGGCGATGGCAATGGAAATCCGGCGATCGAGAGACCGGAGAAGGAAGGCCGTAATCATGCTTCCACCGCCCTTCCTTTGAGTGCGAAGAGCCCACGCGGCCGCTTCTGGATGAAGAGAATGATGAGGACGAGCACCAGGATCTTGCCGAGCACGGCGCCGGCAAAGGGCTCGAGGAACTTGTTGACGACGCCGAGCGACAATGCGCCGACCAGCGTGCCCCAGAGATTACCGACGCCGCCGAAGACCACGACCATGAAACTGTCGATGATGTAGCTCTGGCCGAGGTTCGGCGAGACGTTGTCGATCTGCGAGAGCGCCACGCCCGCCATGCCAGCAATGCCTGAGCCGAGCGCAAAGGTGAAGGCATCGACCCAGCCGGTACGGATACCCATGGACGAAGCCATGCGCCGGTTCTGGGTGACGGCCCGCATCTGCAGGCCGAAGGCGGAGCGCTTCAACAGCATCAGCAGCGCCACGAAGACGGCCATCGAGAAGACGATGATCCACAGACGGTTCCAGGTGATCGCCAAACCGCCGAATTCGAAAGCGCCCGACATCCAGCTTGGATTGCGCACTTCACGATTGGTCGGGCCGAAGACCGTACGCACCGCTTGCTGCAGGATCAGCGACACGCCCCAAGTGGCAAGCAGCGTTTCCAGCGGCCGGCCGTAGAGATAGCGGATGACAGATCGTTCGATGACGAGGCCGACAAAACCGGTGAAGAGGAATGCGGCAGGTACGGCAAAGGCCAGCGAATAATCCGCCATGCCGGGAAAGGCCGAGGTGATATATTCCTGCACGACATAGGTCGTGTAGGCGCCAATCATCACCATCTCGCCATGGGCCATGTTGATGACGCCCATGACGCCGAAGGTGATGGCAAGGCCGATGGCCGCAAGCAGCAGCACCGAGCCGAGCGACAGTCCGTACCAGACGTTCTGGACGATATTCCAGAGAGCCAGGCTGCGGTTGATGGTGGAAATATGCGCCTGAATGGCAGGCTTGAGATCATCGGGAGCGGTTGCCAGCGCCGTCGTCAGAATGGTCAGCGCATCGCGGCCGCCGCGGGCAGCGACCGTATCTATGGCGGCCTTCTTCTCATCGGCGCTCATATCGCTCTTCAGCACCATCACGGCGCGGGCCGCTTCCATGGTGCTCTTGATTTCGGCGTCTTTTTCATCGGCCAGAGCGGAGCTCAGCAGATCGAGATTGGCGGGATCGGCATCTTTCAAAAGGCCTTGGGCAGCCGCAAAGCGAGCGCCGCGATCGGGGCTCAGCAGCGTCAGCTGGCTCATCTGGGTGGCAATGAGCGTGCGCACCGAATTGTTGACCCTGACCTTCGACATCGTGTCGGGATCGATGTCGGCCACAGCCTCGCCGGTGAGCGGATCGGAATAGGTCGGCTCGTCATCCGTGCCGCCCTGCAGGAGCACGGGACCGCCCTCGTCCGAATTGACGTAAAGCAGGCCGTCGCTCAGCTGCTGCAATATCAGGCTGACATGCGCATCCTTGGAAGCGACGAGCGCCTTGATGGCCGCTTCACGCTCCGGAAAACCTCCAACACCAAGCGCATCGACAAGGGCGTGGACATCATCCTGGGCCTTCAGACCGGCCGTTAGCCCCGTGAGTGTCAGGCAAACAGTCAAAAGAAAGATCTTGATGGCGCGATACATCGGCTTTCCCGCCTAAATCATCATAGCAACCGCTGGGGACAGAGCTTCCGCCCGGATTTGAAATCCGGACGGAAGTTCTTCTGGCTCGTGTCGGATCGGCTAACTCAGGAACCCTTGCCGCCGCACTTGCCGGTGGCAACGTTGAAGTTGCCGCAGTTCATCGGCTTGCGCCAATCAGAGATCAGATCCTTGGAGTCCGGCAGGAAGTCGGACCACTCGTCACCGACGACTTCAGGGGTCTGCTGGACGATTTCGAACTGGCCGTTCGCCTGGATTTCACCGATCAGCACCGGCTTGGTGATGTGGTGGTTCGGCATGACGGTTGCGGTACCGCCGGAGAGGTTCGGAACCGAGACGCCGATGATGTGGTCGAGAACCGCATCCGTATCGGTCGTACCGGCGGCCTGAACGGCCTTAACCCAGGCGTTGAAGCCGATATAGGCAGCTTCCATCGGGTCGTTGGTCACGCGCTTGTCGTTCTTGGTGTAGGCGTGCCATTCCTTGATGAACTTCTTGTTGATCGGCGTATCGACCGATTCGAAGTAGTTCCAGGCAGCCAGATGGCCGACGAGCGGCTTGGTGTCGAGACCGGCAAGCTCTTCTTCGCCGACCGAGAATGCGACAACCGGAATGTCGGTTGCCTTTACGCCCTGGTTGCCGAGTTCCTTGTAGAAGGGAACGTTGGCGTCACCGTTGATGGTGGAGACGACAGCGGTCTTCTTGCCGGCCGAACCGAATTCCTTGATCTTGGAAACTTCCGTCTGCCAGTCGGAGAAACCGAACGGCGTATAGTTGATCAGGATGTCTTCCTTCGGAATGCCCTTGGATTCGAGATAGGCTTCCAGGATCTTGTTGGTCGTGCGCGGATAGACGTAGTCGGTGCCTTCGAGCACGAAGCGCTTAACGCCTTCAGTGTTCATCAGGTAGTCGACGGCCGGGATTGCCTGCTGGTTCGGAGCAGCACCCGTGTAGAAGATGTTGCGCGAGGATTCTTCACCCTCGTACTGAACCGGATAGAAGAGCAGCGAGTTCAGCTCTTCGAAGACCGGCAGGACCGACTTGCGCGAAGACGAGGTCCAGCAACCGAAGACGGCCGCAACCTTGTCCTTCTCGATCAGTTCGCGTGCCTTTTCGGCAAACAGCGGCCAGTCGGAAGCCGGGTCGACGACGACGGCTTCGAGCTTCTTGCCGAGGAGACCGCCCTTCTTGTTCTGCTCATCGATGAGCATCAGCATGGCGTCTTTCAGCGTCGTTTCGGAAATCGCCATCGTGCCGGAAAGCGAGTGCAGAACGCCGACCTTGATCGTGTCGTCGGCAGCAACCGCGCCATGGAAGGCGGCCGATGCGGCCATGACCGCGCCGAGCGCTGCACCCGTGATAGTGGACCTGAGATTCATCTGGTTGAACTCCCCTCTTCTTGTTCCGCAACAGGCCGGAAACGGAAATTAACTGTTGCCGAGGGGACTATCGGGTGCTGCAGCGCAAAAACACATACGCAAAATGACGTAGGCGGCAGGGGCAAACCGGCAGGCAAAGATAAGACAGGGCATCCCTCGGAGAGGATGCCCTGTCAGTTCGATATTATCCGCCGATCGTCAAGGTGACGGATGTCGGGCCGTAGGAAAGGGTCGCCTTGTGGCCGGAGATGGTGAACCTGTCGAAGATGCCGGTGATGGCTCCCGCCTTCAGGATCTCGATCTTCGTTCCGGGGGCCGGGGCGTAGCCCGAGGCAAGTGTGACGTCGAGGTCGCCGGAGAGCGCCGCCTTGCCCGCGATGACCAGCGTGCCTGCGCCGTCAGCACCGAGCGTCGGCTTCGCCGCGGCATTGGCGAGCTGCTGGTAATCACCGCCTACGGTCAGCGGCTTATCGGCCGCCAGAACGAGGGAGCCGCCGTTTACCGTCAGTCCGCCGGTGCCGAAGGCCGAGGGCGAGCCTGCCACCAGCACGCCTTCTTCCAGCACCGTGCCGCCGGCATAGCTGTTGGCGCCGGAAAGACCGAGAATGCCGCTGCCGCGCTTCGCCAGTTTGCCCTTGCCGCCGATATCGTTGCGCCAGGTATCGATCGCATTGAAGCCGCCCTTTGCGGCATCCATCGTCACGGTCACGTCCTGATCGAAGGCGCCATAGCCGTCTGCGGCGGCAAACAGGTTGAGGCGGCCGTAGCCTTCAGCATCATCGAGCAGCGGATAGCCCGAGGCGATCTCCGTCGTGCCAAGCACATCGCGGCGCTGCTCGCCGTCGAGATAGGGCAGGCGCGTTTCGAGAAGCGCTTCGGCGCCCTGCGGCACACGGGCCGGCTGGTCGGTCCCATGGATAGTGGGCAGGCCATAGCTCAGGCGCTGCAGCACGTAAGCGCGGTTGGCGTCATGATCGGCGAAACGGTCTGCGGCGAACGGCGCGGCAAGGGCCACGACTTCGAGCGCGCCGGCATCCGCAACGCCTGATTTGGCAATGAGCCATGACTGCGCTTGGGCGTAAGCATCGCTCTTCAGCGCGGCGTTGTCGGCCTTGTTCAGATTGTAGACGACCGTGGCGGTGCCGAGCATGCGGCCACCCATCACGTCGAGGGGGGAATGCATGCCGGCAAGGATGCGGTCTTCGCCCAATTCGCTGGCGCGCGTGATCATTTCCTGAAAACGCTGCGGCACGAGGTAGGCCATGGCGAGCGCATCGCGCCAGGCCTCCGCCGTATGCCCGCTCGGGAAGCCGCCGTCCTCGACCGGCTTGCCGTTCTTAGCAGGCTCGAGCGTCGGGACGACCGAAACGTCCTGGCTCCAACGATAGGGACGGGCATATTTGAAATAACGCTTGGCCGGCTCTGTGGAGCCGTCACCGCTCGCGGCATTGATGAAATCGATGGCAAGGCCCATGTCCGGGTTGGCATCGGTCTTGTTTTCCGTGTCCGGCTTGCTGCCGGCGCCGCGATTGTTGCCCTTGTCGTCGTATTTGACCCTCGTCGCGTCGGCCGCGACTTCGGTGATCGTGGTGGTCTGCTTGGAGCCCGCCTTCCAGGCATCCGTCAGCGGACCAAGGCCATCGACAATGCTGGCATTCTTGCCCCGCCGATCGTCGAGATAAGCAGCAACCGCCTGATCGGCCGTCCGAGCTCGCGTCGCCTTGACGACATAGGCGATGTTCGCGTCATGGACGAGTTTGTTGACGACCTGACCGTCGGTCTTGCTTGAGGGAATGCCGTCCCAATCCGTCTTGGCAACCGCCGGGCAATTGTCCTTGGCCGGGGCCTCTACGCCGGCATCGACGAACGGCGTGCGCGGCGTCCACACTTCGAGGAAGCCGGAGAGAAGATGGACGGCGGCGTTGGTGTCCACCGTCGAGAAGCAGGCGTCGCCGCGCTTGTTGGTGTTTCCAGCCTCCACATAAGGCGCTTTCGCCGCCGCGGCCTGCTCGGCAGCGGCAAGCGATGGCACGATCGAAAGAAGGCAGACGAGCGCGGTGCTCAGACGGCAAAGGCTTGGAACAGACATGGTGACACCCGAAATGGTTGAACGGACGGCGGGAGAGTTAGAGCCCTTATGTGACAGACCGGTTTCAAAAATATTGCCGTTCTATGAATCTGCCGGCGTTCCGCCTCTTGCCTTTCCCGCCCATCCCGCCAAAAGTGGCTCGGAGACGATAAGCTGACCGGAACACCGGAAAGAGGGCATGACAGCGCGCCAACGCATCATTCCGGTGAGACGCGAATATAATCGCTGGGTCGCCAACCAGACGCTGGAAGATTACGCGCTGCGCTTCACCGCAAAGAGCGCCCGGCGCTTCTCCTCCCAGCGCATCTCACAGACGGCGATCGGCGCGATCTCCTTCCTGGCGCTGGAGGCGATCGGCGGCGCCATCACGCTGTCCTACGGCACCACCAATGCCTTCTATGCCATCATCGTTGCCTCGGTCGCCATGCTGGCGATCGGCCTGCCGATCAGCCGATACGCCATTCGCCACGGCGTCGATATCGACCTGCTGACGCGCGGTGCAAGCTTCGGTTATATCGGCTCGACCATCACCTCGCTGATCTACGCCAGCTTCACCTTCATGCTGTTTGCGATCGAGGCCTCGATCATGTCGGGCGCGCTGGAGCTGACGCTCGGCATTCCGCTCTGGATCGGCTACATCATCAGCGCCGTGATGGTGATCCCGCTCGTCACCCACGGCGTGCGGCTGATCAGCAAATTCCAGCTGATGACCCAGCCTTTCTGGATCATCCTGAATATCCTGCCTTTCATCTTCATCGCCTTTCTGGACTGGGGCCAATTCGATGTCTGGCGCGCCTTTGCCGGTATCCGCCACGTCTCCGGCCCGCCCGGCACGGTCGCGGATTTCAATCTCGTCGAATTCGGCGCAGCCTCCGCCGTCATCCTCGCGCTGATGTCACAGATCGGCGAACAGGCGGACTTCCTGCGCTTTCTGCCACCGGACCCACAGCGCAAGTGGCGCCATCGCCTCGCCATCTTCCTCGCCGGTCCCGGCTGGGTCATCATCGGTGCGCCCAAGCTGCTGGCCGGTTCATTTCTCGTCGTGCTGACTTTCACCTCCGGCGTGCCCCTCGACCGCGCTGCCGACCCGGCGCAGATGTACCTGACCGCCTTCGGCTACATGATCCCCTGGCACAATGCCGCCCTGCTGCTGATGGCCGCTTTCGTGGTCGTCTCGCAGTTGAAGATCAACGTGATGAATGCCTATGCCGGCTCGCTCGCCTGGTCGAATTTCTTCTCGCGCCTGACACACAGCCATCCCGGCCGCGTTATCTGGCTGGTCTTCAACGTGGCGATTGCGCTGCTGCTGATGGAGCTCGGCATCTACCGGCTGCTCGAGGAAACGCTCGGCATATTCTCGATCATCGCCATGGCCTGGCTCTGCACGATCTCGGCCGATCTCTTCATCAACAAGCCGCTCGGCCTTGCCCCTCCCGGAATCGAATTCAAGCGCGCCCATCTCTACGACATCAACCCGGTCGGCCTCGGCGCCATGACGCTGTCGGCCGGCGTCGCGCTCATCGCCCATTTCGGCGTCTTCGGCTCGATTGCAGCTTCGCTTGCGCCCTATATCACCCTCGTGATCGCGCTGATCGCCTCACCCACCCTCGCCTGGGCGACGAAGGGCAAATATTACCTCGCCCGCAAGCCGCGCCACGCCTGGAAGAACCTGACCTCCATCACCTGCTCCGTCTGCGAACATCCCTTCGAGCCTGAGGACATGGCCTGGTGCCCGGCCTATGCCGCGCCGATCTGTTCCCTCTGCTGCTCTCTCGACAGCCGCTGCCACGACATGTGCAAGCCGAACGCYCGYTTCAATGCRCAGGTCGGCGCCGTCGCWAARACYCTGCTGCCGGAAACCATCGTYCAGAAGYTGACCACCCGCCTCGGCCGCTACGGTATTGCCGTGGCGCTGGCGCTGACGGCCGTCGGTGCAATCCTTGCCATGATCGCCCATCAGGTGAGCTCGGCCTCGCCGGAGACGGCCGAAGTCGTCAACCGCACCATCCTGATCGTCTTCTTCGTCTTCTCGGTCATCGCCGGCGTCGCCTGCTGGTTCTACGTGCTTGCCCATGACAGCCGCGTCGTCGCCGAGGAAGAATCCTCCCGCCAGAACACCCTGCTCCTCAAGGAAATCGCTGCGCACAAGAAAACCGATGCCGCACTCCAGACCGCCAAGGAAACGGCGGAAGCCGCCAACCGCGCCAAGAGCCGCTATGTCGTGGGCCTAAGCCACGAATTGCGCACGCCGCTGAACGCCGTTCTCGGCTATGCCCAGATCCTCGAACGCGACGAGACGATTCCCGCGCCACGCCAGTCCTCGATCAAGGTGATCCGCCGCAGCGCCGAACATCTCTCCGGGCTGATCGATGGCCTCCTGGACATCTCGAAGATCGAAGCCGGCCGCCTGCAGGTCTATTCGAACGAGATCAATATCCAGGACTTCCTCGACCAGATCGTCGATATGTTCCGGCCGCAGGCACAGGCAAAGGGGCTTTCCTTCATCCACGAGCGTTCGCAGGCTTTGCCGCAATTCGTGCGCACCGATGAGAAGCGGCTGCGCCAGATTCTCGTCAACCTGCTCTCCAACGCCATCAAGTTCACCGACGAAGGCAGCGTCACCTTTGATGTGGGCTACCGCAGCCAGGTCGCGACCTTCACCGTCACCGACACAGGCCGCGGCATCGCCGAGAAGGATCTGACGCGCATTTACGAGCCCTTTCAGCGCGGTGAAGCGGAAAGCGTGCGCCCCATGCCCGGTCTCGGCCTTGGCCTCACCATCACTCGATTGCTGACCAACACACTCGGCGGCGAAATCTCTGTCACGAGTGAAAAGGACAAAGGCTCCACCTTCCGCGTCCGTCTCATGCTGTCGGCTGTCATGCGTCCCGCAGCCCCGCCGCAGGAGAAGAAGATTGTCAGCTATGACGGTCCGCGCCGCACCATCGTCGTTGTCGACGACAATGAGGATCATCGCGAGATGATGCGCGAAATCCTGGTTCCCCTCGATTTCATCGTACTGACCGCCACAAGCGGTCCCGACTGCCTGACGCTAATCGAGGGTATCGAGCCGGATCTCTTCCTCGTCGACATCTCCATGCCCGGCATGAACGGCTGGCAGCTCGTCTCCAGGCTGCGCGAGACGGGACGCACAGCGCCAATCCTCATGCTGTCAGCCAATATCGGCGATGCCGCCGCTCACAGTGACAGCGACGACAGCCACAATGACGCGATCGGCAAGCCAGTCGACATCAAGCAGCTGCGCGACAAGCTGGCCTTGCACCTCGCCCTGAAGTGGCTCTATGCCGACGATCAGACACCCGCACCGATGATGGCCGCCATGCCGCTCAAGAGCCCTGGAACAGCGCATGTGCGGGAGCTGCTGCGTCTCGGCGAGATCGGCTACATCAGAGGCATAGAAGCCAAGCTCGCCGACCTTGCCAAGGTAGAGGCAAATCAGCCATTCACAGAAGAACTCCGCTCCTATGTCGCCGCCTTCGATCTCGCCGGCTTCATTGATTTCCTGCATAAATTCGAAGAAAAAGGTGAAACAGTTGGCTGAGCTTCCCCGCGACATCGTTCTGCTGGTCGATGATTCGCCCGAAGCCCTCGGCTTCCTGACCGACGCGCTGGAACAGTCGGGCTTTTCCGTGCTGATCGCCACCTCCGGCTCGGCCGCGCTCAATATCGTCGAGCGCATCACGCCCGATCTCATCCTGCTCGATGCGGTCATGCCCTCGATGGACGGCTTTGAGACCTGCCGCAGGCTGAAAGCCAATGCCGCCGTCGCCCAGGTGCCCGTCGTCTTCATGACGGGGCTCACCGAAACCGAACATGTCGTGCATGCGTTGGAATCAGGCGGTGTCGATTACCTGTCAAAGCCGATCAATATCGACGAGTTGCGCGCCCGCATCCGCGTTCATCTGCGTAACGCCCGCTCGGCGCAAAGCGCGCGCGTGGCGCTCGATGCCGCCGGCCGCCACCTGCTGGCCGTCAAGGGCAATGGCGCGATCCACTGGTCGACGCCGCAGGCAACCCGCCTCGTCAACGCCGCCATGGGCAGCGACGACGGCATGGAGGTCGTCTCCCGCACGATCGGCAACTGGATGAAGGAACGCGCCGCTGCCGCCCGCGATACCCTCATCTCCATCGCTCATGCCGGGCAGGCTGCCCTGCAACTCGCCTTCCTCGGCGCCATCGGTCCGGACGAATATCTCTTCCGCCTGACGGCCACCAACCAGCGCAACGACGACGCGGTCCTGCGCCAGCACTTTGCGCTGACACAGCGCGAATCCGAAGTGCTGATGTGGATCGCCAAGGGCAAGGCCAACCGCGATATCGGTGAAATTCTCGGCCTCTCTGCGCGCACGGTGAACAAGCACCTGGAACAGATCTATGTGAAGCTCGGCGTTGAAAACAGGGCATCCGCCGCCGTGAAGGCAGCGCATGTACTGCATGAGATATGAGGGGGCAGCAGGCAGCGCCCTCAGACCACCCGGTCCGGCGCCTCGCGACCCTCGAAGAAATCAGTCACATTCTCCACGACCTTCATCCCCATCGCCGTGCGGGTTTCCTCGGTCGCGCTGCCGAGATGCGGCAACAGAACGACATTCTCCATCCGCCGCAACGCGTCCGGCACATGCGGCTCCGCCTCGTAGACATCGAGCCCTGCGCCGCGGATCGTGCCTTTATCAAGCGCAGCAATCAACGCCGTCTCATCGACCACGTCGCCGCGCGCCGTATTGATGAGGAAGGCGCCTGGCTTCATTGCCGCAAGCCGCGCAGCATTCATCAAATGCCGGTTTTCTGCGCCGCCGGGGCAATGCAGGGAAACAAAATCGGAAGCCGCAAGCACCTCCTCCACCGAACCAAGCTGACGTGCTCCGTAGCGCACCGCTTCGGCGGGATCGATCTGTGAGCGGTTGTAGAACACGACATCCATGCCGAAGCCGAAATGGCAGCGCTGTGCGAAAGCCTTGCCGATTCGTCCGAAGCCGATAATGCCGACCGTCTTGCCCGTCACCTTCGTGCCAACCATATGCGTCGGGCACCAGCCCTTCCATTCGGCGGCACGCAGCTGCCGCTCACCCTCCCCGCCGCGACGCGCGACGGACAGCAGAAGCAGCATGGCAATATCAGCTGTGCAATCGGTCAGGACGCCAGGCGTGTTCGTCACCACGATGCCCTTGGCCTTGGCGGTGGCGATATCGATGTGATTGAAGCCGACCCCGAAATTGCCGAGGATTTTCGTGCGGACATCCCCGGCGAAGACCGTAGCCGGCAGCTTGTCGGAAACGGTCGGCAGCACCGCATCATAATCCGCCAGCGCCTGACGCAGTTCGCTTTCAGCAAGCGGTACATCATCTCTGTTGAGCGTCAGATCGAAGCGCTCGGCGAGCACGGCCTCTACAGCGGCAGGCCAGCGCCGGGTGACGAGAATGCGGGGTTTGGGCATGAATCTGGATCCTCCATCCTTGCCTCTGGCTTAGGCCATGAAGGCCAGGAATGGAATGGCTTTCGAACCCGTAAAGACTGAGATCTTGAACTGCGCAGGCGAAACGAAAGAAGCCCGGTCGATGACCGGGCTTCCATGAAAGGCATCATTGCCAGAGGCTTACTTCTCAGCCTTCTGGAAGTAGCTGTACTTGCCGTCGTCGCCCTTCTTCCATTCGTACATGACGTAGCCCGGAAGCTTCGGGTCGCCCTTTCCGTCGAACGAGATGTCGCCGAGAACGGTCGGGAACGGACCCTTTTCCTTCATGGCGGCGGCAACGGCTTCAGCGTCCGTCGAACCGGCAGCCTTGGCAGCAGCAGCGATCGTCTGCAGCGCAGCGTAGGAGTAGAGCGTGTAAGCTTCCGGGTTGAAGCCGGCAGCCTTGAACTTCGCAACGAGGTCCTTGTTGGCCGGGTTGACCGTCGGATCGGGGCCGAAGGTGTTCAGCGTACCGGCAACGGCGTCACCAGCGATGGAGGCAAGTTCGTTCGAGACGATACCGTCACCCGAAACGAGCGCTGCCTTCAGGCCCTGGTCGGCCGACTGGCGGATGATGAGACCGGCTTCGGTGTGCAGACCGCCCCAGTAGATGATGGAAACGCCGGCTTCCTTCATCTTTGCGATGAGGGCCGAGAAGTCCTTGTCGCCGACGTTCACGCCTTCGTACATGACTTCGGTGACGCCAGCGGCATTCAGAGACTTCTTGGTTTCGTCAGCGAGACCCTGGCCATAAGGAGTCTTGTCATGAATGACAGCGATCTTGGCGTCCTTGAAGTGGTCGGCCAGATACTTGCCGGCGATGGCGCCCTGCTGGTCGTCACGGCCGCAGGTGCGGAAGGTGTTCCACAGGCCACGCTCGGTGAAGACCGGGTTGGTAGCAGCCGGGGTGATTTCGAGAATGCCGTTTTCGGCGTAAACTTCAGAAGCCGGGATGGAAACGCCCGAGTTGAAGTGACCGATAACGAACTTCACGCCGTCAGCAACGAACTTGTTGGCAACGGAGATGCCCTGCTTCGGGTCGGAAACGTCGTCGCCGAGCTCGATCTTGATCTGCTCGCCGTTGATGCCACCAGCAGCATTGATGTCAGCGGCTGCCTGCTCGGCACCCTTCTGCAGCTGGGCGCCGAACGCAGCGTTCGGGCCTGTCAGCGGACCACCGACGCCGATCAGGATGTCAGCTCGTGCGATGCCGCCGAAAGCGACGATCGCCGTCAGTGCCACCGCTGACAAGAGAGACTTCTTCATATTGTTACTCCCAATTTTTGGGCGGGTTTCTTCCAAGTCCTGACGCATACCCCACCTTTGACTGCGCCAGGAAAAGCTGTTCCACTCTGAAGGCAATTCATGCCTAGTTTCAACGGGCTGTCAATGTTTCTCCTTCCACGAAAACGCGGAAGTTTTTTCGTACAGCCAGTAATAGTTGTTGACCATCTGATTGGTGCGGCGATAGCGGAACCCGGCTGTCGAGAAGATCAGCAGAGTTACGAAATCGATAATGTAGAAGAAGGCGCTGAGCATCGGGCCGTCAAACAACGCATGATGCAGGAACTGCATCGCCCATGCGAGCAGGAAGGTATAGACGATGACCAGCGGATAATTGTTCCAACCGTCCGCAACCGCCCTGCCGGCACGCCACGCCGTCCAGAAACCGATGAGCACCACAAGCGCGCGGATGACGAGCTTTACGCCGTTGTCGCTTTCGAAGAAAAGTCCCTGCATAATCAAACTCTCCCTTCTGCGGCGCTCAATGCCGCCCGCCTTCGAGATAGGCGGCGCGCACTTCCGGATTGGCGAGCAGTTCCTTGCCCGAACCGCTCATCGTCACCTTGCCGTTGACCATGACGTAAGCGCGATGTGAAAGCTTGAGCGCTGCGAATGCGTTCTGCTCCACGAGGAAGACGGTAAGCCCCTCTTTCTCGTTCAGCACCTTGATGGCCTCGAAGATGCCCTTGACGATCAGCGGCGCAAGGCCGAGCGAGGGTTCGTCGAGAAGCAGCAGCTTCGGACGTGCCATCAACGCGCGGCCGATCGAAAGCATCTGCTGCTCACCGCCCGAAAGCGTGCCACCGCGCTGCGACTGACGCTCCTTGAGACGCGGAAACATCACGAAAATCTTCTCGAGATCCTCATGAAAATATTTGAGATTGTCGAGACCCGCGCCCATCTGGAGATTTTCCAGAACGGTCATGCGCGGGAAGATGCGSCGKCCYTCSGGCGACTGCGCGATACGCAGCCGTGCGATCTCGTGCGTCGGCAGCCTGGTGATGTCCTGGCCGTCAAAGATGATCGAGCCGGTACGGGCCTGCGGGCTGCCGCAGATCGTCATCATCAACGTCGATTTGCCGGCGCCGTTGGCGCCGATCAGGCTGACGATCTCGCCCTTTTTTACCTCGACATCAATGCCGGCTAGCGCGCGGATATTGCCGTAATAGGTCTCGACGCCCTGAACCTTGAGAAGCTGTTCTCCGGCCGCCATCAGATTGCGCCCCCTTCTACGGTCGCAATGACCTCTTCGACTTCTTCATCCTCGACACCGAGATAGGCCGCAATAACCCTCGGGTCGTTCTTCACGTGGTCAGGGTTGCCGTCGGAAATCTTCTGGCCGTATTCCAGAACGATGACGTGGTCGGAAATTTCCATGACCACCGACATGTCGTGCTCGATGAGCAGGATAGAAGTCCCGGTTTCGGTGCGAATGCCCTTCAGCAAGGCATTGAGCGCCGCCGATTCACGCGGATTGAGACCGGCAGCCGGCTCATCGAGGCAAAGCAGCTCCGGACCGGTGCACATGGCGCGGGCGATTTCCAGACGACGCTGGGCGCCGTAAGGCAGGTCGCCGGCCGGATCGTCGGCGCGGTCGATGAGATCGGCCTTCTCCAGCCAGGAGCGCGCAAGCTCGATCGCGGCAGCCGCTTCCCGCTTGTAGGGACCGATGCCGAGCAGACCGAGCACGGTGAAGCCCGAGGCCTTCATCAGCTTGTTGTGCTGGGCAACGAGCAGGTTTTCCAGAACGGTGAGGCCCGAAAACAGGCGGATGTTCTGGAAGGTGCGGGCAACCTTGGCTTCCTTGGTGATGCGGAAATCCGGCAGACGCTCGAGCAGGTATTGCTTGCCGCTCTTTTGCGTCAGCGTGATCATGCCCATCGTCGGCTTGTAGAAGCCGGTGATGCAGTTGAAGACGGTCGTCTTGCCCGCACCGTTCGGGCCGATCAGCGCGGTGATTTCGCCGCGCTTGGCCTCGAAGGATAAGTCGTTGATGGCCATCAGGCCGCCGAACTTCATCGACAGGTGCTCGACCTTGAGCAAAGTGTCATTCGACATCGTGTTCTCGACAGGGCTCATCAACCGTGGCCCTCCTTGGTAAAGCTTCCGGATACGGCCTTGCGCTCCCTAAGGAAGGCGGTCGGCTCACGCGAGCCGACGAAACCACGTGGTTTGAACAGCATGACGATGACCATAGCGAGGCCGAAGAGCAGCATGCGGTAGAGTTCCGGCGTGAAGTCCGGTCCGAAACCTGGGATGATCGTCGTATTACCCCATGTGAGACCGGTCTTGAGGAAATCCATTTCGCGCAGCACTTCCGTACCGCCGACCATGACGACGGCGGCAATCGCAATACCCGTTAGCGAACCCATGCCGCCAAGCACGACGATGGCGAGGATGACGGCCGATTCCAGGAACACGAAGGATTCCGGCGAGACGAAGCCCTGGCGGGCCGCGAAGAAAGAGCCGGCGAAACCGCCGAACATGGCACCGGTGGCGAAAGCCGTCAGCTTCGTCGTCACCGTGTTGATGCCGAGCGAGCGGCAGGCAATTTCATCCTCGCGCAATGCTTCCCACGCACGGCCGATCGGCATGCGGCGCAGCCGGATCGTCACATAGGCCGTCAGCATGCAGAGCGCCAGAATGACGTAGAACAGGAAGATCTTGTAGTAGGCCGATGATGACGGCAGGCCGAAAACCTTGGCGAAATTGTTCGCCTTGCCGACATCGAAGCTCAAGATGCCGAAAACCGAAGCCTTGGCGATGCCGGAGATACCGAAGGTGCCCTTAGTCACTTCCGTCCAGTTGATGATGACCAGGCGGATGATTTCGCCGAAGGCAAGCGTGACGATCGCCAGATAGTCGCCGCGCAAGCGCAGCACCGGAAAGCCGAGGATGACGCCCCAAAGAGCTGCAAAGATGCCGGCGAGCGGCAGCAGCACCCAGAAGGACAGGCCGAAATGGGTCGAAAGCAACGCATAGGAATAGGCGCCGACCGCGTAGAAGGCGACGTAACCGAGGTCGAGCAGCCCGGCGAGGCCGACGACGATGTTCAGACCCCAGGCGAGCATCACATAGATCAGGATCTGGATGCCGAAATTGTCCACCCACTTCAACGCGCCCTGCGGACCGAGGAAATAGGCAGTGGCAAGCGGATAGACCAGAAGGAATACGAGCGCAATCTTCAGGAAATGCGTCCGGAAGAAGCCCTTATCAGTCGAAATCTCGAGCTCGCCGAGACGCGCCTTCGAAAGCTTGCGCTGATCAAGATGCGGCCTGACGAAAACGACCACGATGAAACGGCCGACGGCGGCGACCAGCACGAAAATGGCCAGCAATCCCCAGCGCTGAACGACGATCAACTCGTTGTTGATGTTCTGCTGCGTGCCGAGACCGACATAGAGAACGAACAGGCCAAGTGCGATGAGGCCGGAGAAGAAGGCTTCCCTAAGCCCCTTCTGGACAAGCCCGGCGTCGGACTTGCCAGCGGAAGTGTCGATGTTTGCCATGACTTATACCTTCTCGACTTCCGGCCGGCCGAGAATGCCCGTCGGCTTGAAGATCAGCACGAATGCAAGAATGGCGAAGGTAGCGACATCCTTGTACGCGATGGTGAAATAGGCCGACCACAGGGATTCGATGAGGCCGATCATCAGCCCGCCGAGAACAGCGCCCGGCAGTGAGCCGATGCCGCCGAGAACGGCTGCAGTGAAGGCCTTGACGCCCGGGATGAAGCCATCGTTGAACGACGCGACACCATAATACATCAGGTACATCGTGCCGGCGACGGCTGCGAGTGCCGCACCCATGATGAAGGTGATGGAGATCGTCTGGTCGACATTGACGCCGAGCAGTGCCGCCATCTTGCGGTCCTGTTCGGTCGCGCGCTGGGCGCGCCCGAGTGCTGTCTTGTTGACGATGTACCAGAAGGCAGCAAGCAGGACGACCGTGACGACGATGATGATGATCTGCTTCAGCGAGATCGACAGACCGCCGACATTATAGACCGTGCGGACGAGCGGCGGGATCGGCTTGTTGCGCGGGCCTTGAGTAACCTGGATGAAATTCGAAAGCGTGATCGACATGCCGATCGCGGTAATCAGCGGTGCCAGGCGGAATGAACCGCGCAGCGGACGGTAGGCGACGCGCTCGATCGTCCAGTTCCACAAACTCGTCATCAGCATCGCGACCACAAGCATGGCCAGCAGCAGCACGGCTACCGGAAGACCTGCAAAGATGGATGTGAGAACGAGAAAGACGATAAGAGCAGCGAAACCACCGAGCATGAAAATGTCGCCATGGGCGAAGTTGATCATGCCGATAATGCCGTAAACCATCGTATAGCCAATAGCCACAAGGCCATAGATGGATCCGAGAGTCAGCCCGTTGAGGAGCTGCTGGACAAAATACTCCATATGTCATTTCCCCTGGATGCGAACCAAATTTAAGTTGCATCTCTTATTGGTTTTATCGCGCGTGCTTTCACACGAGCCACTAGTCGCATTGCATAGCGGTTTCGTTGGAAATGTGAAGACAAAAAGGATTTACTGCGCCAGAATCTTGGGCAAACAGGGCTAAATGGCGCAATTCAAACCAAAATCCACACAAAAGCGGCATCGATTGACAAATTTTTAGTCAGAGCGGGCTTCGTCAATTAATCTTTTGGCACCGAACGAAGCCAGAAACGCTCGCCTTATGCGTAAACTGTTCCACAAGTAAGGAAATCGACGAAATTTCAAACTCGAAGATGCTGTCAATTGCAAATGGCATTTCACGAGCAATTGCTTCTGACGCGCTTTGTGCAAACCCGACGAGCCTGTGCTAATGTTACGGGATTCCAGCAAAGGGGTGCGGCAGCACCTCCTATACGCTATATATAGCGCGGTGGTCTCAAGACGAATTTGCAGACGAACGGCAGGAATATGCTGAAGACATTTGAACGGGCGGCACTCGAAGCCGGCAAAGCCATCATAGAAGTCTTCTGCGATGGCTGCTCGGTGGAAATGAAAGCTGATGAAAGCCCGGTGACGATCGCCGACCAGGAGGCCGAGCGCATCATACTGGCGCATCTGAAACGCGATTTCCCTGAGATCCCCGTCATCGCCGAAGAATCGGTAGCCGCTGGCAGAGTGCCTGATATCGCCGGAAAGCCCTTCTTTCTGGTCGATCCTCTGGATGGCACCCGCGAATTCCTGGACAAGCGCCAGGAGTTCACCGTCAATATCGCCTATGTGGAAAATGGCATCCCCGTCGCCGGTATCGTCTATGCCCCAGCACTTGGCATCGCTTTTTCCGGCGAGCGCGGAAGCGCGGAGAAACTGGTGATCGACGAGAACTTTGCGATAACGGAGAGAATGCCGATCAAAGTGCGCAAACAGCCGGCAGAAAGTATGGCGCTCGCGAGTTTTCGGCATGATAGCCCCGAGACTGGCCTCTTCCTCGCCAGGCATGCGATCTCCAAATGCACCAACATCGGCTCGTCCCTGAAATTCTGCCTGCTGGCAGAAGGCAAGGCCGACGTCTACCCACGCTTCACCCGCACCATGGAGTGGGATACCGCGGCCGGCGATGCGGTGTTGCGCGCTGCCGGCGGGTCGACTGTCACCATGGACGGCCAGCCGCTCATCTACGGCAAAACAGGTGCGGCTGCTGATTTCGACTTCGCAAATCCCCATTTCGTCTCCTGGGGCGGCACGAAGCCTGCGCTCGAGCGGGCGTAGCGATCGCCGAAAATGGGTGTCTTTCAGCTTTGTCGCTGCAATATTGTCGCGGGCTGTTCGATATCAGTGCCTGGATGCCTCCGGCCGGGAAAATCACCCGGTAAGTTCCATCTCCGGTCTTCACTTCTGATTCGGAGCCCGCGCCCTTCCCTTCTTCCGGTCGCATGCTCTCCCGCCGCAATGTCGCCACAATCGCTGCCGCCGCCATCATGTGACTTCGGTAACATTGGCGCGGAGGCAGACACAATTATGGTATTAAATCCATAGTTTCGGAATACCAATTCCGACAGCCTCCGCTCATCCGGCTCCGGCGCAATAGACAATAAATTCGATCCAGACGGGACCGGGATCCCGTAGGCCCTGCCGGGAATGGAGCGTTTTGGCACGGTGTAAGCCATGCCCATCACAACCGTCGTCTGTGTTCCGAATCTGGCCAAACACATAAGATTCCTAATAAAAACCCCGGTTGAAAAATAAAACTCCTGATTTTGCATAAACTTAACGCAACTGCGAAGTTTGCTGCGATGCGAAATTTCTCTGGACTCGGTTAAACAAATGTCGCAAATTTAGGATGTAGTAGGGTTAAACGTCGCCTAACATTCTGGTGCCTTAATGTGGCGCTAACCAAGCCAGCGAATGACACCGCCGAAAGCTTCAAAATACAAAGGGTAGATCCTTGAGCGTCATGGACCTTAACAAGAGTATTTCTGAAGAGAGCTTTCGCGTTCCGCCTGTTCGTCAGGTAAACGCGAGGTTCCCAGTTACCGCACTCGACAGCATCGTTCCGCCACCTGCTTCCATGCAGTTCGTGCTGAAGCGGGCCTTCGACATTTTTGCCTCGATCAGCGCACTTATCGTGCTTGCTCCGCTTCTTCTGGTCGTCGCAGCCCTGATCAAGATGGACAGCCCCGGTCCAGTGCTCTTCAAGCAGACCCGCTGGGGCAAGAATTGCCGCGCCATCAAGGTCTACAAGTTCCGTTCCATGCGTACGGATCTGCAAGACGTCACCGGCGTTGCACAGACGGTCAAGAACGACCCCCGCGTTACCCGCGTCGGCGCATTCCTGCGTCGCTCGAACATCGATGAGTTGCCTCAGCTTCTCAACGTGCTCAAGGGTGACATGTCGGTTGTCGGACCGCGCTGCCATGCAATCGGCATGCGTGCCGGAGGCATGCTCTATGAAGAGTTGGTTCCGCAATATCACCACCGCCACGCTATGCGTCCGGGCATCACCGGCTTGGCGCAGATGCGGGGCCTACGCGGCCCGACGGACCGTCCGGCCAAGGCGCGCGCCCGCATCGCCAGCGATCTCCACTATGTCGAGAACTTCTCTGTATTGATGGACATCCGCATCATCATCGGAACGCTGATTTCCGAGCTGAATGGCGGCAAAGGCTTCTGATTGGAAAAAAGGGTATCGGCTGTTACAGCAGCCGATACCGGAATGCCCGGGCGACCGCCTGCATGCGGTTGACCGAATCCAGTTTGCGCATCGCGCTCTTCAGATATCCCACCACCGTATGCGATGAGAGATCGAGAATGATCGCAATCTCGTCGCTGCTCTTGCCCGCAGCCGACCAGCGCAGACATTCGATCTCCCGCCGGGTGAGGCTTTCCGATGGCCGGTCTTCCGGCTTCTCGTCGCTCGGCAACGTGTCCAGAAGCTCCATGCAGCCATAAAGCAGCGCCGTCGCTTCTTCGCGGGAGGGCATGGCACGCGCCCCCGAAAAAGCAAAGATGTATTGTTTCAGGTCAGCGTCGTGTAGCGCGAACGCGAACGTATGCTTCAGCCCGTGCATCTGAAACATCGTGTTCAGACGGCGGTTTTCCTGATTCGCTGCATTGCCACCAAAAGGCCCCTCTTCGCAGAAGACAGGCATGATCGTGCGCTTCATGACGGCGACCAGCTTGCTGCAATAGAAGAGGTCCGCCTCCTCGTAAAAGTTGACGAGGCTCTGCGGCCAGTTGCTGATCAGCTTGTTTTCGAGAAAGGCCGTCCGGTCCCCGCGCGGGAACACGGAAAACAGGTGGAATTCGAACCCGGCGGCCTTCGTCAGCTCGTCCAGGCGGCTTGCACCGTCGACAGCGGAAATGCCCGCAGAACGGGCCTCGAACGCAGAAAATGCGGCATCATCGGCGCAGTCGCGGACTGCGCGTTCACGTCTCTTCATTCTCTTATTCCTTCACAGGCCTAGCTTCGGCTCGGCCTCGCAACCGGCAGCGGATTGGACGCGCCGGACGATCACGAAAGACGGCATCTGCCCCGCATCCGAAGGATACGAAGCATTCAAACGGCAATCTTTATTGATACTGCGAGAGCAACGGAGACGAAGTCTTTGCGCTCATACTTATGTTGCAGCGCTTATAAAATTATCCGGAAGAAATATGTAACATTTATTCCGCATGGCTCCCATGCAGCCGCATCAAATTGACGTAACGGCAGGAGCCCGCAAATCAGCCCTCCGGGCGCGCGTCTAAAGTTATTATCAAAGTCTTACGATGCGTTTAGGCAATTTTTAAATGTGGCAAGTTAGAGTGGCACCCGTGGTCTTGCGTTGTGTAGAGAGTCCAATGACCGAAATGATACGTCCCCGAGTGAAATATGTCATCGGCCCCGATGGCAGCCCCCTGACGATTGCGGATCTTCCGCCGCCGAACACGCGGCGCTGGGTCATCCGCCGGAAGGCAGAGGTTGTCGCGGCTGTTCGCGGTGGCCTGTTGAGCTTGGAAGAAGCCTGCGAGCGTTACACGCTCACTGTCGAAGAATTCCTTTCCTGGCAGTCCTCCATCAACAGCCATGGTCTCGCCGGC
The DNA here is from genome assembly GCF_056398505.1 of Rhizobium sp. 01T437. Classification (NCBI taxonomy): domain Bacteria; kingdom Pseudomonadati; phylum Pseudomonadota; class Alphaproteobacteria; order Hyphomicrobiales; family Rhizobiaceae; genus Rhizobium; species Rhizobium sp. 01T437. The sequence goes on along the minus strand of NZ_JBFTPM010000002.1, from coordinate 196,754 downwards.
CTGCGCACTACGCGCATCCAGCAGTACCGCCACTGATCCCATTCGATTTGATTATTTCGGGCCGGACGCATTTCCCTTGAGGGAATGAAGAAGGCCCGAAATCATTGCCGAGGCCGCGTAACACCAGAGGCCGGGTTGCGTAAACGCATTCGCAAGTCCCGTCGTCTTCGCTGCCGCAATCACGATCGCGACGAGCAGCACGTCCATCATGGACCACTTGGACAGATGCGGCACGACGTTGCGATAAAACAGGCTGCCGGTGCCGCCGGCAGCCATGGATTCAGCGGCGATCCCGATCATTTTCAAAACCGGCAGTACGATCGAGACGAGCGCAACCAGTGCTGCAAGCGCCACGTCACCTCCATTCCAGAGCGAAGCCACGATTTCCAGCAATGACGGCGTCTCGTCGAAGAACCAGAGCTTCTCGAAGCGGATGAGCGGCAACACGAGGCCAAGCGCCAGTAGAAACGGCGCCGTCACCAATAGAACGGGCCGGACCGCCGAAAGCCTGTTCAATTTTCCGCCTCCCCTTTGAACACACTGTCTCCTGCCGCTACGGCTTGGCATGCCGATGCGACCATGTCACGTTCGCGATCACATAATTCGTCAGGAGACAGACATGGATATCAGGATTGAAGAAAACACCTCCGGCGGCCGCTATGTTGCGACGCTGGAAGGCCACGAAGCGGAAATGACCTATTCCCGCACATCACCGAAACTTATCATCATCGATCATACCGGCGTACCGGACGCTTTGCGCGGCAAGGGCGTCGGCCAGGCACTCGCCCTTCATGCGGTCGAGGCAGCCCGCGAGGGCGAATGGAAGATCATCCCGCTCTGCCCCTTCTTTAAATCACAGGCGCAGCGCCATCCGGAATGGAACGACGTCGTAAACTGAGAACATCCGCCACACGATAGAAACACCAAAAGCCATGCATGACGGACACCGCGCCCGTCATGCATGGCTTCTGTGGTTATCCCCCAAGGCGCCGTGACCGGCGCCTGCAACATTCGTCAGGCTCGGACGCGAACCGCGCCATCACGCTCTTCGAGCGCCGTTGCCCTGGCATATTCCGCCTGCATTTCCTCAAGCGCCAATTCCAGCGCCTCCTCCTGAACCTTCAGTTCCTTGATCGAAACCTGAAGATTGTCGGCGCGCTGACGTGCGGCCTTGGCGAAGGTCGGATATGCAAAGTGATTCGGGTCGGAAATACCGGACTTCTTTTCCTCGACGACGATCTGGCTCTCCAGATCCTTCGTCATCCGTTCAAATTCGGACATCATCATCTGCAACTGCTGCAGCTGACGACGTTTTTCGTTAACCTGAAACTCTTTCAGGCGAACGAGGCTCTCTCGCGACTTCATACGCATTACTCCCGTGATGCGAGACCCCGGCTCAACTTGAAACCGCCCTTGCGCGCCGCTTTGACACGGTTTGCTAAAAAATTTCCTGCGATATTAACAAAAACCTACCGCTGGTAACCTTTCGTTTACGGGCATCGTTAATGATAGGTCCGATGATTTAAGGCTCGGTAAACGCCAATACAGGAAACCGAACCTTTTCATTAGCGAGTCAGATGAATCACTTAGCGCAGATTCTTAATGTCGAAGTTGAGAATCTCGTTTCGAGATTTCCATTGGAAAACAGAGAAATGGAAAAAATATTTAATAAATTCGATACTCCTTGCCAGAGTGAATTAGAATTTGTTAACCATTTCGTGGCAGCTTCCAAATCACGTAGCTTATTCGGTATCGCGTAGGGGGCCATGCCACCTTTCGGCGGCGGTAAAGGGGATAATTATGCGGGTACTTCTCATCGAGGATGATAGCGCTACGGCGCAGAGCATCGAACTGATGCTCAAATCTGAGAGTTTTAATGTTTATACGACAGATCTCGGCGAAGAAGGCGTGGATCTGGGCAAGTTGTATGATTACGATATCATCCTTCTCGATCTGAACCTTCCCGACATGTCCGGATACGAAGTGCTGCGCACTCTCCGCCTGTCGAAGGTCAAGACGCCGATCCTCATCCTCTCGGGCATGGCCGGCATCGAAGACAAGGTTCGTGGTCTCGGCTTCGGCGCCGACGACTACATGACCAAGCCGTTCCACAAGGACGAGCTCGTCGCCCGTATCCACGCCATCGTCCGCCGGTCCAAGGGTCATGCCCAGTCGGTCATCATCACGGGCGAGCTTATCGTCAACCTCGACGCCAAGACCGTCGAAGTCGGCGGCCAGCGCGTCCACCTGACGGGCAAGGAATATCAGATGCTGGAGCTTCTTTCGCTCCGCAAGGGCACCACGCTCACCAAGGAAATGTTCCTGAACCACCTCTATGGCGGTATGGACGAGCCGGAACTGAAGATCATCGACGTCTTCATCTGCAAGCTGCGCAAGAAGCTCGCAAATGCTGCCGGCGGCGCCAACTACATCGAAACCGTCTGGGGCCGCGGCTATGTGCTGCGCGAGCCCGATGGTGCCGAATACGCCGAAACCGCCTGATCCGCCGAATCCCCTTACCAAATGAAAAGTCCCGCCTCGCCGGCGGGACTTTTATTTTGTCGGCAATGTGCGGAAATGAAAAAGCCGCCCGAAAGGACGGCTCCCGTTAACGATTTGCGTGACCTATTCAGGCAGCGATTGCGCGATTTCCGAACACGGCGGTGAGGATCTTGCGGTCGAACGGCTTGAGCAGGAAGTCGGTTGCCCCTGCCCGCTTGCCGGCCATCAGCTTTTTCAGATCGGCCTCGATGACGCAATAGTAGATCTTGACCTCTTTGCCGCCCTCCATGGCGCGGATATTGGCAATGAGATCAAGCGCGCCTTCCATGCCCGAATCGACGATCAGGTATTCGGGAAGCTCAGCCTGGCAGCGCTGCAACGCCTCTTCGGCATTCGAAGCTTCGCTGACCAGAAAATCGAGCTCGGAAAGGATTCGCTTGCCGACCTTGCGAACGATGTCCGAACTATCGGTGATCATGAATCTCTGCATGGCAGCTCCTTACCCCTCGCGCTGTCTCCGTCGAGGGTCTTCCTAACCTTCGAAGATAGGTTGATCAGGCTAAGGAATCGTTACTGCACTCGCTTCGATCAGCAATCGGTGAACTACGCTGCGGCAACCTTGGCAGTGAAGATGATCTCTTCGGCGCTGGCTGAATAATCCAGAACCATGCCGCATTCTTCCGCTAGCAGCACAGTATAATAAGGCTGGATCGAATGCGCATCAATCGCTTCCTCGGCGGTGCCGGTGGCGATTTCGACGAATTTCGGCGGCAAGCGCATCAGCTTGCCCTTGGCGACGAGCTTGAAACTGGCATCGAATTCCGGATTTTCCAGCGTAATATCCAGATTGCCGCCACGCGGAATGGAAGAATATGCGACGAGGAAGAGGTTAAGGAGCAGTTTGACCCTGTTCTTGGCGACAATCGCGCGTGGGCCGCTCCAGCTCACTTCGGTCTTCTTCTCTGCCACAGCAAAGTCCTTGGCTGCACGTTCGGCCTCGCCGGTATCGATCGAGGCGCCGACGGAACCGGATGCACCGAAGGCGAGGCGTGCGAATTTGAGACGGACCGAGGCATTGAGCGCACTGGTGCGGATGAGATCCATCGCGTCCGAATCCGCTCCGCCTTCGTCCAGAAGCTCCAGACCGTTATTGATCGCGCCGACGGGCGAGATCACGTCATGGCACACACGACTGCAAAGAAGTGCTGCCAGGTCCGGGCCGGACAGAGTGAGATTCGGGTTCTTGGACATCATCGTCTCCTGAGGGCGGCAGTGTCATTCCACCCGGTAGTGTGCCTAATCAAAATTGCGCGAAGTTTGCGACCGTACTCGCCGCCATAATGACACCATATTTGGTAAACCGATTGTTAAGACGATCGGAGCAAAATGCATCAAATGCCAATGCCCCCGACAATGACGAATGGATGACATCATGCGCCTCCAATTTCTCGGAAGATTTATCGGCTTCTGCAAGTTGCTGATCGCTATCATGATCTCGTCGGTGATGATTACCGGACAGGCCGCAGCGCAGCAGAACAACGGCCAGTACACAGTGCAGGAAATCGTTGATGCCGGTCATTCCTTCTTCGGCGAGACCAGCGGCGGCCTTGCCAAAGTCGTTGAAAGCGCCTTCCAGAAATACGGCCTGCCGAACGGCTATATCCTCGGCCAGGAGGGCGGCGGCGCCTTCATCGCCGGCCTCACCTACGGCGAAGGCCAGCTCAATACCAAGAATGCCGGCGAGCATCCGCTTTACTGGCAGGGTCCATCTCTCGGCCTCGATTACGGTGGCCAGGGCTCCCGCGTCATGATGCTGGTCTACGACCTGCCGTCCATCGACTCCATCTATGCTCGCTTCGGCGGCGTCAGCGGCTCGGCCTATGTCATTGCCGGCTTCGGCATGACGCTTCTCAAGAACAACAACGTTCTGGTCGTGCCGATCCGCACTGGTGTCGGCGCCCGCCTCGGCATCAATGTCGGCTATCTGAAGGTCACCCCGAACCCGACCTGGAACCCCTTCTGAAAAGCCAAAATCGGCGCTAATATCCTTGGGAATATGGTCTTGCCGGTGCCCGCAGCCTTGTCGCTGCGCGCGCTGCGTGCTTAATCAGGCGGACTGACCCGTATCAACCTTCGAATCGATGGCCGCGCCGTGATCGAATATGCTCTTTTGTTCGGATTGGGCTTCCTGACCGCGGCCTTTCTCGTCTTTCTGGTCTCGCCTGCGGTCCACCGCCGCATCGTCTGGTATACCGAAAACCGCCTGAAGGCGACGATGCCGCTGAGCCCGCAGGAAGTACGGGCACAGAAGGACATGGTGCGCGCCCTCTACGCCGCTGAAAATGCCCGTACCGCACAGGACCTGCACCGCGAACGCGAAAAGTCGCTCTCCCTGCAGCTTCGCCACGACGCACTCGCCGTCGATGCCGGCAGGCTAGCCTCTGAAGTCAATGAGGCGCGCGCACAGATCGGCGAAATGCAGGTAGAGGCTGCTGAGCAGCGCTCCCACCTGCGCAAGGACGAAAACTATATCAGCCAGTTGAAGACGAGCCTGCATATTGCCGAGCAGGCGGGCTCCAACAAGGATAGCGAGCTGGAAACGCTGCGGGCGCGGCTTTCCAAGATCACCGAACAGGCCAACAACCTGAAGATCGACCTTGCTGCGCGTGAGACTGAAGCCGAGAATCTGAAGTTCCGCGCCAACGCTCTGCGCGACGAACGCGATACGATGCGCCAGAACGTGACCGTGCTGCAGAAGCGCGCCAAGGATGCCGAACAGAAGCTCAGCCAGCAACAGCACATGGTCATTCGCCTGGAAGACAAGGCTGCCCGTGAGGCCGCCTCTGCCGCGGACAAGGAAGCCCTGCTCGGCCGCCGGCAACAGGAAATCGCCAAGCTGAAGGATCAGTTGAAGGCTGCCAACGCCGAACTCCGTAAGATCGCCAAGGTGCTGCGTGACGCCGGCCTCTCCAAGGCCATTGCCGATCTGCCCGCCGAAGCGACCAGCGAAGCAGAAACCTCTGAACTCGATCTCGCTGCCATCACAGCGCAGATGAGCGACAATGTGCGCCGGCGCAGCGCAGCACTTGCCGACCACCTTCAGAAGGCAAGAAACAATACCGGTCGTGATGGCGCGCTTCGCGAGGAAATCACCTCGATCGCCGCCAACATGGTGGCGCTCACGGCGCTCAAGGAAGGCCCGTCCTCTCCGATCCTCTCCCTCCTTCCGGACGGCGGGGAGAAGAAGGGCGCAAACGACCGCGTGAACCTCGCCGACCGCGCAGCTGCAATTATCGCCGATCCGCAGCGGTGAGCCCCGTCAGATCCGCGCCATCGCCGAAGATATAGCAAAGAGCGCAATACCCGTCGCCGTGGCCACGTTGAGGCTGTCCAGCCCTTCAGACTGCGGAATGCGCGCACTGCGGAAACGGGAAAGCACCGCTTCCGGCAATCCCTCGCCCTCAGTGCCGACGACGAGCGCCATGCGATCGGAAGCCGGTATCTGCCGGATATCCGTCTCGCCGCGTGGCGAAAGCGTCCAGATTGCAAAGCCGCGCTCGGCTAGGCTCGAAAGAAGAGCGAGCGCATCGCCGCCGCGATGATAGGGCATGCTCAGGACCGAGCCGACCGAAACGCGCAGCGCCTTGCGATAGAGCGGATCGCAGCAGGTCTCATCAAGGAGGATCGCATCAGCCCTGAAGGCAGCGGCATTGCGGAACATCGACCCGGCATTGTCGTGATTGGAAATGCCGCAGCCGACGAGGACCAGCGCCTGCTCGGGCAGCGCATCGAGAAGCATGGTTTCCGTCGCCTGCTCGCGGCGACCGAGCGCAAGCACGCCGCGATGCATGTTGAAGCCGACGATACCGTCAAGAACATCGGCGTCGGCCACATAGACGGGTACGTCTTCCGGAAAGTTGTCGAGGATCTCCGCCACGCCGTCGAGCCGATTGCGGAGCAGCAAGATCTTTTCGGCTGAAAATCCTCTACCCGCCGCATGCGCATCGGCGAGCATGCGCAGCACGACAGTACCCTCGGCGATGAAGCGGTTCTGCCTACCGGTCAGGTCGCGCTCGCGGATATCGCGAAACTCCGCGATCCGCAGATCGTCCGGGGTTTCGATCGTGAGGGGTTGTCCGGCCATGCCGGCCTCAATTGCCCGACAGCGTGACGTCAGCCACGATACGGCCCGCTTTGATATCGAAGACTAGGGCCTTGCGCTTGCCGTCGACCGCTGTGCCGTAAAACAGGATCTGTCCGCCCGAAAGCGATGTCTGCTCGATCTTGAAGCCGAGCGGCAGCGAGGCCGTCGAATTCATCGGCGCGTCGGAGGGAACATCGGAAGAGCCTGCGGACGCTGTGGTCTGCGAGGGCGCCGTACGCGTCACCTTGTAGACAACAGCGCCGAAGACCGCCATAAGGCTCACGAACATGATGGCGCCCGAGACGATCTGCAGGCGAACCATCTTGCGCCGGACACTTTCCATAGCCGGATCAAGGGGCTTTTCTTCCTGCTCATCGTCGGCTGGCTCGAATTTCGTCATCTATGGCGTCCCGTTCTAAAAATACGTCGGAGAAGAAGCGTCTTGAGCGACCCCTTTAAACAAGCAGATGACAATAGAAAAGTCCTGACCGCCGATGAGACAGCCGAAGGCCGCCTCGACGCCTGGCTGACCGCGCAGGTTGGCGAGGAATTTTCCCGCAGTCGCATCAAGGCGCTGATCAAGGATGGGCAGGTCTTTTTGAAGGGCGCGCCGATTACCGATCCCCAAAAGAAGGTGCGAGCCGGAGACAGCTACGAGATCATCCTGCCTGAACCGGAAGACCCTGCCCCGAAGGGCGAGGATATTCCGCTCGATATCCTCTACGAGGATGAAGATGTCATCGTCATTTCCAAGCCGGCTGGCCTCGTCGTCCATCCCGGCCCCGGCAACTGGACCGGTACGCTCGTCAACGCGCTGATCTACCATTGCGGCGATACCCTCTCCGGCATTGGCGGCGTGCGCCGCCCCGGCATCGTTCACCGGCTCGACAAGGATACGACCGGCGTCATGGTCGTCGCCAAGAACGATATGGCGCATCGCCACCTCTCGCTGCAGTTCGCCGATCACGGCCGCACCATGCCGCTGGAACGCGCCTATCAGGCGATCGTCTGGGGTCGTCCGCGCTCGCTCTCGGGAACGATCGACGCGCCGCTCGGCCGTGCCACCGGCGACCGCACTCGCCGCGCCGTCAAGCGCCCCGAAAACGAGAGTGCCGACGAGGCGATCACCCATTACGAAGTGCTCGAGCGCTTCCATGAAAGCCCGGATGCGAGCGCGCTTGCCTCGCTCGTCGAATGCCACCTGGAAACCGGCCGCACGCACCAGATCCGCGTCCACATGGCCCATATCGGCCATCCCTTGCTCGGCGACGCCGTCTACGGCGCGGGCTTCAAGACCAAGGCCAATCTTCTGCCCGACGAAGCCCGCAAGGTCGTCAAGGCTTTCGATCGCCAGGCGTTGCATGCCTACATGCTGCAATTCGAGCATCCGCGCACCGGCGAAGTGATGCATTTCGAAGTGCCGCTACCAGGTGATATGGTGGAGCTCGCTGACGCCCTGCGCGGATGAGAAATGGCCGCTACTATTTCTTGGAGCCAGCACCCAGGACCCGATGCGTCGCATTGTCGAGAGCGTGGCTGGTGTCGCGCCCGTCCTGCGCCAGCCCCCTGGCGGTGTTCCCGCAGGATGAAAGAGCGGCCGAAAGCGAAAGCAGCAGGATGGCGGCAAGGGCTGGTCTGATCATCTGGTTCCCCTCATAAAAGCGGCTGGCAAGAGTGCCACCGCCACTGGAAAAATGCGGCAGCTGTCGGTAAAATCAATGCCTCTGATTGGCTCTGGCAACGGCCGGATAACGCCCTCGTGAACGCCGAGGGGACCTTGAATCGCTGTTTCGCCATACTTATTTGTAAATCGACTTATTGCGGGCTTGGAGAGAGCCGCATGTCCCGGTTTGCCTTTAACGCGAGGGCGCGTTCCATCGGGAACCGGAATCCATATAAGGAGGGTGCATCATGGCCCGAAATAACTTGCCGTCCATTACCGCCGGCGAAGCCGGTCTCAATCGTTACCTGGACGAAATCCGTAAATTCCCGATGCTGGAGCCGCAGGAAGAGTACATGCTCGCCAAGCGTTACTCTGAGCACGGCGATCGTGACGCCGCACACAGGCTCGTCACCAGCCACCTTCGCCTCGTCGCGAAGATCGCCATGGGCTATCGCGGCTACGGCCTGCCGATCGGCGAAGTCGTATCCGAAGGTAACGTCGGCCTCATGCAGGCCGTCAAGAAGTTCGATCCGGAACGCGGTTTCCGCCTCGCCACATACGCCATGTGGTGGATCAAAGCCTCGATCCAGGAATATATCCTGCGTTCGTGGTCTCTGGTGAAGATGGGCACGACTGCCAATCAGAAGCGCCTGTTCTTCAACCTGCGTCGCCTGAAGGGTCGTATCCAGGCCATTGATGACGGCGACCTGAAGCCGGAGCATGTGACTGAAATCGCTACCAAGCTGAACGTCTCTGAAGAAGAGGTCGTTTCGATGAACCGCCGCCTTTCCGGCGACGCATCGCTGAACGCCCCGATCAAGGCCTCCGAAGGCGACAGCGGCCAGTGGCAGGATTGGCTCGTGGACGACCACGACAGCCAGGAAGACGTGCTGATCGAGCAGGATGAGCTCGATACCCGTCGCCGTATGCTGTCGAAGGCCATGAGCGTGCTGAACGACCGCGAACGCCGCATCTTCGAGGCTCGCCGCCTTGCCGAAGACCCGGTGACGCTGGAAGATCTTTCGGCCGAGTTCGACATCAGCCGCGAGCGTGTCCGCCAGATCGAAGTCCGCGCCTTTGAAAAGGTGCAGGATGCGGTCCGCAAGGAAGCGCTGGAGCGTGCCAAGGCCGTGCGTGTGGTCGAAGCCACCGCATAAGCTGGTCGTCATCTGAAATCAAAAAAGGCGGGTCCTTGCGGCCCGCCTTTTATTTTGCGTGATTTCCGAGGCTCGGCGACGCTGGCCTACTGGCTGGTCGAGAGATCTCCGAGCGCCGTCCATTCCTTGATCGCCGTGTTGAAGGCATTCCCGCCTGTGGCGCCCTTCTGCATGGTCAGCAGCGCACGGCGGCCGTTGCGGTAGGTGACCGGAATGTCGATCCAGTCGCGCGTGGCAAGCAGGTCCAGATTGGCCTTGCGCGCATCGGGGTAATCGTTGAGCGCGATCATGTGAAAATCGTCAGTGATCTTGGCCGGCACCGCAATCAGCRGATCGCCGCGGTCCTGCTCCGTACGTTTCATCGAGATGCGCTGAACGCTGTCGATGCTGCCGCCTTCGAAATTCGGCGGAACGGAGAAGACGATCTCGACGAGATGGCTTGCCGGCAGCGACGGATCGGAATTGCGCTTGAAGGTCACGAGCGCCGAAAGATTGCGCTCCGGCACGGTGACGTTGCCCTGCACGGTGGCTTCCTGGCGGCCGTCCTGTCCGGCTTCATGCTGAACGGTCCAGACGACCGATCCCTCGATTGCGGTTGGCGAGCTTTCGCCGATCCGCTCTTCATAGAGGAACATCTTTTCGGTGGCGCCAATAGGCGTGTTCTGCGCCGCAGGTGCTGCGGCAGGGCCGTTCGGCGTCAGGTTTTCGGCAGGCGCAGCATCGGACTGGACGCTCGGCGTGCTGGTATCGGCTGCAGCAACGTTCTGCGCGGCAACTGACTTGCCTTCCGCCGTCGGCGTTCCCGGCACTGCTGCCGGGCCGTTATCGACTTCGGTGCCATCGGCGAGCAGCCGCTGGGTAAACTTGGTATTGGCAGCCGAACCGTCCAGCGAGGCAACTTCCTGGTTGGGTCGAGCCGGCGGCGTAGTAGCACTCTGATCTGCAGGCTGGGCCGTGGCCGGCGTGCTGTTTTGCTGCACCGGAGGCGTTGCCGCTGGCGTCGTCATAGTCTCGTCGCGCGCAGCCTGTGACGGCGCGGAGCTGACGAGACCATCGACCATTTCCATCACCGCTTCGCGGTTCATCCAGCCCGCATAGGCGCCGCCGCCGAGAATGCCGAGTGTAACGAGGATCGCCAGAATGGTGCCGATGCCGAAGCGCCGGCGCTTCGGTTCCATGCGGAAACTCTTGCCCTGCATCTTCGAGGCAACGATCTGGTCCAGATCCATCGGCGGATTGCTGTCGTCGTCATCGGTCGCAGCGTTGCGACGGTCATAACCACGCAGCGTACGCGCCTCACGCCAGCCTTCGCTTGGCGCTGCGGCCGGTGCGGGAGCTGCAGAGCCGGAACCGTTGCCAGCATGCACTTCCGCAAAGATATCGACGTCGTCGAAATGCGCGGAAGCTGGTGTCTTCTTGTCCGTGCCGGCCTCGATCGGCGGCAGATCGTCGAAAGCGGCAGCTTCCCAGGAGAAATTTTCCTTGGCAGCTGGCATGACGGCCGGCGAAGCGCTGTTTCCGAGCGTTGAAACCTCATCGAGAGCGCGTGCCGAAGCATCGGCGGGAACGGCGGGCGTGGCCTCGGCATAGGAGTGGAGTTCTTCGCGCGCCCATTCGGTCTCGGCTTCCTGCGCTACAGGAGCCGGTGTTTCGGCAGCCGGCTCGGACCACATGCGATCGAAATGCGCTGCCGCATCCATTGCAACTGGTTCTTCGCGCGTGTGCTCGATGAAGTCGCTGGTTTGCGGCTGCGATTGCGGTTCGAAATCGGCCATCGGCTCGACGAGCCGGTTGGACGCACGGTCTATGCCACGTGGAGCCGGCTGATGAGCCTCTTCGCGCTGAAACTCTTCCTCCACCTCATGGGCGGTTTCGGCTACCGGCTCGGCAGCGACCTCTTCCGGCCTCGGTTCGTCCGGATAATATTCCTCCACCGGCTCATGAGGGCTCTCGGCCTCGGCATGAACCTCTGCCTGCTCCGGCGCGCGCCATTCTTCTGCAGGCGCTTCTTCCTCATGAGGCGGATGCCATTCGGCGTGCTCGGGCACCACCTCTTCGGCGGGAGCCGCAGCCTGAACGACCTCCTCCGGCTCAGCAGGCTGCTCGTAGACGGGATGTTCTACGTCCTCCTGCTGCTCACGGCTTTCGGAGACGGCTGCCTCGGCAACAGGGGCCGTCTCCGCGACAGGCTCATGCTCGAGCGCGGGCTCCTCATGAACTTCAGGCTCCGGAGCGGCTGCGACCGGCTCCTCGACAGGCACGGCTTCCGAGTGTTCGCCCTCGACTTCGCGGATTGCGGCCTCGAGCTTTTCGAGCTGGCGTTGCAGCATGGCTTCCGGCGGACGCGGCTTCATGTTCTCGAGCTGCCGCTGCACTGCGCCGCGCGCACGCTCGTAGACCTTCACCCGCATCTCGGGCGTATTTTCAGACAGGCCGTCGACTGCCCGCCGAATAACTGCAATAAAATCCGCCATCAGTACTTTCTCAAGAAGTCCGGCACACTCCCGAACGGTCGCCTTAAGTGACCCGCGACATTAATCCTCAAACGGATCGGTCACAAGTATGGTGTCGTCACGCTCAGGACTGGTGGAAAGAAGCGCAACAGGCGCGCCGATCAGCTCTTCGACCTGGCGAACATATTTGATCGCCTGCGCCGGCAGATCCGCCCAGCTGCGAGCGCCGACCGTCGATTCCTTCCAGCCTTCCAGCGTGACGTAAATCGGCTCGACCCGAGCTTGAGCCGCCTGGCTTGCCGGAAGATGGTCGATCTGTTCGCCATCGAGATTGTAGCCGACGCAGATCTTCAGTTCGTCGAGACCATCGAGCACATCGAGCTTTGTCAGCGCAATGCCGCTGATGCCGTTCGTGGCAACCGACTGGCGCACCAGTGCAGCGTCAAACCAGCCGCAACGGCGCTTGCGGCCCRTCACCGTGCCGAATTCATGGCCCTTCTCGCCGAGGAACTGACCGATCTCGTCCGTCAGTTCGGTCGGGAACGGACCTTCGCCGACTCGCGTCGTATAGGCCTTGGTGATGCCGAGGATGTACCCGAGCGAACCCGGCCCCATGCCCGAACCGGCAGCGGCCTGGCCGGCCACCGTGTTGGACGAGGTCACGAAGGGATAGGTGCCGTGATCGATATCGAGGAGGCTACCCTGCGCACCCTCGAAGAGGATACGGGCGCCCTTGCGGCGCTGCTTGTCGAGGAACAACCAGACCGTATCGCGGAAAGGCAGCACACGATCGGCGATCGAGGTCAGTTCATCCATGATCGTCTGGTGGCTGACCTCGGCAACGCCGAGGCCGCGGCGAAGCGCGTTGTGGTGGGTCAGGATACGATCGACCTTGCCCGGCAAGGCTTCGAGATCCGCGAGATCCATGACGCGGATGGCGCGGCGACCGACCTTGTCTTCATAGGCCGGTCCGATGCCGCGCCGCGTCGTGCCAATCTTGGTGCCGCTGTTGGAGGCTGCATCTTCGCGGTAAGCATCGAGCTCGCGGTGCAGGGAAAGGATGAGGGTCGCGTTGTCGGCGATGCGCAGGTTCTCAGGCGTAACCATCACGCCCTGCGCTTCCAGCCGGCCGATCTCGGCGATCAGCGCATGCGGATCGACGACGACACCGTTACCGATGACGGCCATCTTGCCAGGGCGTACGACACCGGAAGGCAGCAGCGAGAGCTTGTAGCTCGTGCCGTCGATGACGAGCGTATGGCCGGCATTGTGTCCGCCCTGATACCGCACAACGATGTCAGCACGTTCCGAAAGCCAATCGACAATCTTGCCCTTGCCTTCGTCGCCCCACTGCGAACCGACCACGACCACGTTCGTCATCAAACTCTTCCTGTTACCGGCGGAGAACCGCACACCTGCTCAAACCCGCGCATCTATAAAGCTTTGTTTTTGGGAAAGCGACCCTGTTGTCACAGCAGAATCGGCTTTTTACGTGACAAATCAGCCGCCAGCAGGCTAAGCCCCGTCATAAAAATCCTGCCAGAGACGACAAAGACGGGAAGATCCCCTTGCAAGCTACAGCCTATATCTGCCTCGTCATTGCAACTCTCTGCTGGGGCGGCAATGCCGTGGCAGGCAAGCTGGCGCTCGGCCATGTCAGCCCGATGATGCTGACCTTCCTTCGCTGGTTCCTGGCTGTCGTGCTGATCGCCGCCGTCTCGCTGCCGCAGTTGAAGAAGGACTGGCCGGTGGTGCGCAAGAACCTGCCCCTCCTATTCTTCTATGGCGTGGTCGGCTACACGACCTTCAATGCCATGCTCTATTCGGCCGTACAGTACACGACGGCAATCAATGTCGCGATCGAGCAGGCCGGCATTCCCATGCTGATCTTCCTGTTGAATTTCGTCTTTTTCCGCACCCGCGTTTCGCTGGCCCAGGTCGTCGGCTTCGGCATGACGCTCGTCGGCGTCGCGCTGACCGCTGCCCATGGCGATCTTGCAACCCTGCTGCAACTCAGCCTGAACCGCGGCGATGGATTGATGCTGATCGCTGTCGCCGCCTATGCCGTCTATACGATCTTCCTGCGCTGCAAGCCCGTCGTCGACTGGCGCACGCTGATGGCGATCCCCGCGCTCGGCGCGGCGCTGACTGCCCTGCCGCTGCTTCTATGGGAGGCCTCCCGCGGCGCGGCCCAATGGCCTGATGGCAAAGGCTGGGCGATTGCCTTTTATACGGCAATCTTCGCCTCGCTGCTGGCGCAGATACTCTATATCAGGGGCGTCGAGGAAATCGGCGCTAATCGCGCCGGTCTGTTCATCAATCTCGTCCCGGTTTTCGGCACGCTGCTTTCTGTCGCCTTGCTCGGCGAAACGCTGCAGCTTTTCCACATGATTGCGCTGGTGCTGACGCTCGGCGGCATCGCTATCGCCGAAAAGGGCCGCCCAAAAACAGCTGCGCCCACCGTGCCGGCTTCGCCGGTCGACTAACCAAGCTCCAGCGTCGTCACGCCATAGACGTTCTTCAGCGGGACTTCCGGCGCCGGACCGCGATACATGCGCGCAGTTTCCATGACTGGCTCGAGCCCCACGCTTTCTGCAAGTGCAATCGCCTCGGCATTGGTCGAGGGGATATCGATATAGATCGACGCGCCATGCGCCTGGGGAATGAGCCCGGCCAGAAGCGCGGCGGCGCTATCTGCATCGGCAGCGAAAAGCGGACCAATCTTGTAGCCTTCGTAGCAGCGGCGGATCGTGCCGTAGCCGCGGATTTTGCCGCTCTTGCGCACGACGACGGAACTGCGTCCCTTGCGCCCGGTGCACCATGCAGCAAGAAAAGCCGCGCGGGGCTGCGGGAAAATACCGCTGTCATAGCGCAGCAGGCCCTCGAGCCTCGCGTCCGGAACCGGCTGCGCGACGAGTGACGACTGCGGCACCGATGTCGGCACGCCGCCATAGCGGATCGTGGTATAGGCGACCTCGAAACCGGCCTTGCGGTAGGCTGCCTGCTGAGCCGCAACCCCATCGAGGCCGATCGTCCGATCTCCCGCCGAAGCGATGCCGGCGTTCCAGATCGCCTTGCCGAAGCCGCGGCCGCGGAAATCGGGATGCACGATGTAAAGACCGAGGAAGGCAAAATTGTCGCCATATTTGACGACCGAGATAGAACCGACCGGCACCTCGCCGATGGCGCCGACGAAAAATCCGGAAGGATCAGCTTCGTGGAATGCGATCGCGTCGTCGAGGCCGGGATTCCAGCCCTCCTGACGTGCCCATTCCAGCGCAAGCTCCAGTTCGCCGGGCCGCATGGAACGAACGGCAAATTCCGAATTCATGCAACCTTCCCAGATTGAAACCCGCAAGTCCATTCCGCCATGCGCCAAGCAATCGTTAAGTCGATTGTCCCTGCGCTCAGACCGGTCATGATGAACTCGCGTTCACGGCTTAAACGATGTGTGTCGTCGTTTTGAAATGCAATGCAAAAGAACTTCGATCTCGCCTTACCATGAAACAATGTAATTGCAATCTCAAGAAAATTACTGCGCCCGCCAGATCCTTCCGGCGGGCGCAATCGAAAGACGACAGTATCAAGTATTTAAGCCTTAGCGCAGAAACGGACCCAGCGCTTCGGCAGTACCGATGGTCTGGGCAGCCTGGCTGAGAACGCTGTCGAAAACGAAGCCGACGACGATGGTCAGCTGCTGCGAATAGGCCTTCAGCTGATAGCCCTCGCCTTCGACCTGTGCCGGAGCGCTCAGGGCAAAGGGAACGTTCGGGCGAACGAAGCCGGCGCTCGTTGTCAGCGGCTCCTCGGGCATATGGCCGATAGCCGAGGTATACATGAGATCGCGGCCGAAACCGCCCGGGCCAAAGGCGAAAGCCGGCTGGCTTGCAGCCGATACCGTGATTGCGAGCGTCGCGGCGAGAAGAAGTCTGCTCATCTTAAAGTCCCCGTTTCCAGTCGGCCGGCGATTTCCGCCTGGCCGCAGCGCCGGTCGCATCTGTCCATGCCCGGCCGCTTTCATGAGGGTCACTCTACATGCCAGTATTTGCAGGCTTTTTAAGCCGATCCGTACAATTTTATTGAAACGCGATTTTTTAGACTGTCGCTGTTCAAGCAGAAAACAATCTTTACCATACGCCTTGACGGTATCTTCGCATCCTTACTTTTAAGGTGCCTCAAAACGAAACAGGGGCAAAAACGATGCACGAAGTTCCAGTCAAATCCCGTATTATCCAGAACGTCTATTTCAGCCAGGAAGACGGGCGCCTGCGCATCTGCTTCCGCAACGGCGAAGAACGTCTGTTCGAAGGCGTACCGGCTGACGACGTCAGCACCATGGTGATGGCGCCCTCCCCGGGCCAGTATTATATCGACCGCATCAGAAAGCGTTACCGTCGCATCGCGGCTTAAAGCACTTCGATACTTTTACCGGCGCGGCTTTAAATCGATTACGCCGCGCCAGGTGAGATAGATTGCCACATCGGTCCGAGCCTTATAAATGATGACTTCCATTGTCCGAGGTCTCGCGAACTGACGATGCCATCGTCCGATCAGAACATGAAACTGGCGCCGCAGCCGCGAAAGGGCCGCGCCGTCATGTGGCTGCTGATTGTTCTGTCCATTTCAATTGTTGGCGCAACGGTACTGCTGTCGAATGATATGCGGCACCTGAAGTCGCTGGCCCACTATTTCGGCATAGAGCTTTTCCCGCCCGCGGCACCCCCGCCTCCCCCGCCGCCGAAGGTCTTCCGCCGCACCGAACCTGTCAGCATCAGGATCGCACCGCGCATGTTCGACCCACCGCAGCCGGCGCTCGCGAGCGTTTTCCTGCGCACCTGGCGGATTTCCGGCCCGGTCATGTGCGAAGCGCTGCGCTCAGCCGGCGTGGAAACCAGCGAATGGGCGGAAACGGCATTCAATTCCGATACGTTCGAGTGCTCCTACGAACATGTCTACAAGAAGGAGAAGGAGCACGTCGTCAGCTCGCTCTTCCTCGTCGTGCGCGGCAATGGCAGAGGCACGATTACGAGCATGCGCGTGAAGCTCCTCGGTCCCGCGACCGACAGCAACGGACAGCTTGATCCGAGCATATCGCGCATCTTCGAAACCATGCTGACTCAGCCGGCGTGGCTGGATTTCCATGATGCACTGATGGCAATCCGCAATCTCAGGGATGTGAAGGAGGAAGGCTTCGGCGCCCTCATCAACTTCACCCAGGAATATTCGCGGCCGGGCGCCTTCAACTTCACGCTCCTGCTTCAGGAGACCTCCGCCCAACAGCGCCGCACGAAGGATTACTTCTCCCCGAAGACCTGGCTGCCCGCGCCCGATCCCTCCTGGCAGGTGCCGGAACTCATCTTCTGGCGACGCGCCTGATCACTTCGCGCTGGCAACGAGCGGCAGTCGGGGCGTGTCATTGAGCAGACCGGCAAGATCCTGGCCATCTCGTCGGCAACTCACCATGAACAGCTTCGGCGCCAATTGCTTGCGGCTGCATTCGATGAAGCTGCGGCGCAAGGCGGTCCGCAACAGGCCCGCTGCATTCTGGCCGCAGGCAAGACGTCGCCCCTGCGCATCGGCACAGAGAGACCGCGCAGCGATCCGCGAGACACCGGCAATGACGAAGGTGTTGCCATCAAGGGAAAAGGTCGCATTGTCGATGACCTTCAGGAACGGGCCGGCAGAAAACTTGAACGGATAGCGATCGGGTTCGCGTTCATAGGGCTGATGGCTCGGATCGATATGAACCGGCACGGAGGTCCAAATCGCTCCACTTTCTGCATTCATCCGCGGCGTCGCATCGACCGGAGAGGCGATCAGATAGGAAGCGAAAGCCATCGCGCCCACAACGGCCACGAGCGCGCAACAGATGCGGCCGAAAAGAATGAGCAGCTCTGCAATCACCCGCAAGAACATCCCCATTTCAAGGCTGGACGAAACGCTTTTGATCGCTCGCTGAGGGAGCATTGTTCCGCTGCAGGTTGCGCTTAATTGTCGTAGCGCTTCCGGGCTAATTTAGAGCGTCAAACTTCAGACGCATTTAACTCAAAATAGGTGCGGCTCAGCTCTTTCGATCCTTGACTTGAATCGACCAGAGATTAGCTTTGACGCTGTCTTGAACCGCTCGTCGGATCCAGCAGCCACCTCTCTCGCGCGAAACACATCGGGGAGTACCGCATGGAAACTAGACTGCAGTCCAAACTCATTGAAGCGATCGATTACAAGCGCGAGACTCGACACCTCACGCTCTATCTGACCAACGGTCAACGTCGTCATTACGAAGATGTCCCTGAAGGCATCGTCGTCGGACTGACCGCAGCAGCTTCTCCTGGCGACTTCTACATGAGCCAGATCCGGGGCCGCTTCCGCACTACCTGAAAAATACGGCACGCACCCAAGGCGTGCCGTGTCGGTGCACTAAGAGTTAGCCTAAAGTGCTCGCCGACTGGACCGTTCGAACCGAAATCGGCCTCACATTCCATTCATTGACTAAACTTCAGCCCCCAAATCTCAACCAGCCACACTTCGCGATTTGCCGCCGTGGCCGGTCGATGCAAGAAGGCGCCCTGTATCGTCGGCGTTGGAGGGATAGCCGAGCGCAAAACCCTGCAGGCTGTCGCAGCCGAGCCTTGACAGCGTCACAGCATGGGCTTCGGTCTCCACCCCTTCGGCAATCACTTCCACATCGAGAGCCTTGGCAATCTCGACGATCGATCCGACCACGCGCCTCTGCTCAGCCGATTCCACCACATCGGTGACGAGCTGACGATCGATCTTCAGCCGCTTCGGCTTCAGTCGTACGAGGCCGATGAGCGAGGCATGGCCGGAACCGAAGTCATCGATCTCGATATCGATGCCCATCTGCTTGATGAGGTCGATATTGGCGAGGAATTTCTCATCGCAATCGTCGAGGAAGATCGTTTCCACCAGCTCGAAGACGATGGCACCCGGCGGGATGGCCAGCCGGCGCAGCTTGTCCAGCAGGGCAGGATCGGCAAGACGCCCGGGCGAGATGTTCACGGCGATCCGCGGCACATGGTAGCCCAAGGCCTGCCAGGCGACGCGATCTTCAAGCGCGCGCTGCAGAACCGCGGCATCGATCTCCGCCGAAAGCCCGTATTCATCCGCAATGCGCAGGAAGACGCCTGGCGCAAGCACGCCCTTTTCCGGATGGTTCCAGCGTGCCAGCGCTTCCAGCCCGGTGATCTCGCGGGTGCGCGCATCGAGCTGCACCTGATAGTAGGGAATGATCTCACCCTGTTCCAGGGCTTGGGCGAGATCCTCGGCCAGGCGACGTTTGCCGCGCAAGTCGTCCTGAAGCTGTCGGCTGAAGAATTCGATGCGGTTGCGACCGAGCTTTTTTGCCTGGTAGAGCGCCAGATCGGATTCGGCGAGCAGGTTGCGCGCTCTTTTGTCGCTGCTCCAGGATACGCCGATCGACGCACCGGATTGCAGCATCTCCTGCCCGAAGCGGATTTTCTTCAGCAGTCGCCTCTGCACATCCTCGACGATTGCCTTCAGCGCATCGAGACCGGCGAAATTGATCAGTACGATAACGAAATCGTCGCCGCCGACACGGGCAGCCATGCCATCTGAGGGAATGGCTGCAGCAATTCTGAGTGATGCCGTCCGCAACACGGCATCACCGGCAGCGTGGCCATGGCTGTCATTGATCTGCTTGAACTGGTCGAGATCGAGATGCAGAACGGCAATCGTCGACACGCTCTTATCCGCCAGCAGCGCCGCGAGCCGCCTGTCGAACAGGCGCCGGTTCGGCATGCCGGTCAGGTAATCATGATTGGCGACATGCTCGATCCGCGCATTGCTTTCTTCAAGCGCCAGCGCCCGGGCCTCAGCCATCATCTTCTGCTTGCCGAGCTCGGCATTGAGCAGCACATCGGATGTTACGTCCCATTCGGCACCGATGAAGGAGGGTGCGCCCTCCTCATCGACATAGAAATGTGCACGCGACCTTAAATGCCTGATCTCTCCGCTCGGCAGAATGATGCGAAACTGGGAGTTATAGGCTCCGCGAGTGGCGATCGCTCGTTCGAAATCCTGCTCGGCCCGTTCCCGGTCCTCGGGATGTAGGGCATTCGTCCAGATCCAGGTCGGCACTTCCCGGTACGTCTGGCCGGTACTATACAGGCGGTGCATCTGCGCGTCCCAGAGAATAGCATCCTTGTTGATGCTGTGCTCCCACACACCAATTTGCGAAGCATCAAGCGCCAGCTCCAGTCGCCGAAGAAGATCCTGGAACTCTCGCTCTGATCGCGTTGGTTTATTCTCGGGCAATTCGTTTCAGCCTTCGAAGCCTGCAAAAACTCATAATATAGTCGCAAGCCCTCATTAATGAAGCCTTTTCGTAAGTACCGAACTAGTTACTAGGTGAACTGTTCGTTACGACTGCCTTCTTTTCAATCAGTATTGTTCTAATCAATGATTGTGTCGCGGTGGGTTCCTGGCAATCTGCCGGAAGTCCGCTGCCCCCTCGATGACCGCACCATCTGACAGCTGCGTCACCGTATTGCGGTAGATGCGCTGCCATGGCGTCGCATCGGCCGGCACCGGCGGGATTCCATCGCCCTTGCGCCGCTCGATTTCAGCCTCATCAACCAGCATATCGCAACGCCCCTGATTGAAATCGATGCGAATGATGTCACCGGTCCTGAGCCACGCAAGCCCGCCGCCTGCTGCACTTTCCGGCGAGGCATTGAGGATCGACGGACTGTCCGAAGTGCCGGACTGGCGCCCGTCACCGATCGTCGGCAGGCTCTGGATGCCGCGCTTCAGGATATGATCCGGCGGCTGCATGTTGACCACTTCTGCAGAGCCCGGCCAGCCGAGCGGACCGGCACCGCGGATGGCGAGGATCGTGTTCTCGTCGATGCCGAGCTCCGGATCGTTGATACGCTTGTGGTAATCCTCCGAACCGTCGAAGACGACAGCCTTGCCCTCGAAGACGCCTTCGCGGCCCGGCTCCTGCAGGTAACGCTTGCGGAAATCCTCGGATACGACGCTCATCTTCATGATGGCGAAATCGAAGAGGTTGCCCTTGAGTACGAGGAAGCCCGCACGCTCCTTCAGAGGCTCGCTGTAGGGTTTGATAACGTCGCGGTCGCGCGCCTCGCGCCCTCGCAGATTCTCCGCCATGGTCTTGCCGGTGACGGTGCGACAGTCACCGTCGAGCTTGCCGGCCTGCAGCAATTCCCACATGACAGCAGGGGTGCCGCCGGCACGGTGGAACTTCTCGCCGAGATAGGCACCAGCCGGCTGCACATTCGCCAGCAGCGGAATATCGAAACCATGCACCTGCCAATCCTCGGGGTACAGCTCGACTCCCGCATGCTTCGCCATGGCGGCAAGATGCGGCTGGGCGTTCGTCGAGCCACCAATCGCCGAATTGGTCTTGATGGCATTGAGGAAGGCTTCGCGTGTCAGGATATCCGACGGCTTCAGGTCTTCGAATACGATCTCGACGGCGCGACGGCCGGTGCGATAGGCCATCTGGCCGCGTTCACGATAGGCAGCCGGAATATTGCCGCAGCCTGTCAGCGAAAGGCCGAGCGCCTCGGCCAGCGCATTCATGGTCGAGGCCGTGCCCATCGTGTTGCAATGGCCGACGGAGGGTGCCGAATCGAGCGCCGTCTGCAGGAATTCCTCTTCGTCGATCTCGCCTGCCGCGAGCTTCCGGCGCGACTGCCAGATCGCCATGCCCGAGCCGGCGAGTTTTCCTTCATGCCAGCCGTCGAGCATCGGCCCGCCCGAAAGAACGATCGCCGGAATATCGACCGTCGAAGCCGCCATGATCGCCGAAGGCGTGGTCTTGTCGCAGCCGGTCGTCAGCACGACACCGTCGAGCGGATAGCCGTAGAGAATTTCGACAAGGCCGAGATAGGCGAGATTGCGATCGAGTGCTGCTGTCGGGCGCTTGCAGTTCTCGAAGATCGGATGCGTCGGAAATTCGATCGGGATGCCGCCCGCATCGCGGATGCCGTCCCGCACACGCTTTGCCAATTCGATATGGACGCGGTTGCAGGGGGTCAGATCGCTGCCGCTTTGGGCGATGCCGATGATCGGCTTGCCGGACCGCAGCTCCTCCGGCGTTACCCCGTAATTCATGAAGCGCTCCAGATAGAGCGCCGTCATGTCGATATGATCGGGATTGTCGAACCAGTCCTGCGAACGCAGGCGGCGCTTGGCGGTCTTGCTGTCGGTCATTTCTTTCCTCCCGGTCGGGCATTCCTGTCTTCGAGATGGAGCAGCAAGGCGCTGTGATCCGTCTCGCCGTTGCCCCTGGCGACAAATTCTGTGAATTCGGCATGTACCGCTTCCGTCAGCGGCAAGGTCAGAGAAAGGGCTTTCGCGGTCGCCATGACGGCGTCGAGATCCTTCAACTGGTTGGCCGAAGAACCACCCGGCGCGAACTGCCGGTCGATCATGCGCTTGCCGTGGATCTCCAGAATGCGGCTGTCCGCAAAGCCACCACGCACCGCGTCCCGGAAAGCGGCCGGCGAACCACCGCCGGCCTCGATCAGCATCATTGCCTCCGCGACGGCGCCGATCGTCACTGCAACGATCTGCTGATTTGCGAGCTTCGCAAGCTGCCCTGCCCCATCAGGGCCGACGTGCGTGACGCGCCCCATCGGCGCAAAAACATCCGAGAGTTCAGCAATGATGGACGCATCCCCACCGGCCATGATGGCAAGCGCCCCGGCCGAAGCCCCGACCACGCCGCCGGAAACCGGCGCATCGATATGGCGGATGCCGCGCTTGGCAAGCTTCGCTGCGTGTTCCCGCGCGAAAGGTGGAGCGATCGAGCTCATGTCGATGACGACAGCACCCGGCTTCATGGCCTCGGCAGTGCCCATGTCGAACAGCACCTGACGAACGGCCTGAGCATTGGTCAGCATGCAGATGACGATATCGGCCGCTGAGGCGGCTTCGGCGGGTGCGGAGGCGATAGTGGCACCATCGCCGGAAAGGGTCTCAGCCTTGGTTCGATCACGGTTCCAGACGGTGACGGGAAAGCCTGCGCCAAGCAGGCGCCGCGCCATCGGCGCGCCCATGAGGCCGGTGCCAAGGAAAGCGATCTTGCGCTTCCCGCTGTCTTTTGATGCGTGCGTCACCCAGCCCTCCCGAACTGTTGTCTGCCTTTGATAATCTCCTTACCTCAGCATGCAACCGTTTTGATGGACGTAACGCATTTTTGTCTCATACCCACAACATCGGCCCGAAAAGCGGAATCGATTTTTGGAAGCACGATGAGTAGATTCAAAGAGTTAAAGCGTCCTTTGGCGTCCGGATGGACGTACAAAGGACGCTTTAAAACGAAACGGGCGAGGACCGAGGCCCCCGCCCGATTTACCCGACAAAGGAGAGGTTACTCCGCAGCGACCTTCATATGGTCGTCTTCGTCCTGCGGATGATTGTCGTTGTGCTGGATGAGCGGACGGTTGCCCGTCATCCGGCGCAGGAGCACGTAGAATACCGGCGTCATGAAGATGCCGAAGAAGGTCACGCCGATCATGCCCGAGAAGACCGCGACACCCATGGCCGCGCGCATTTCGGAACCCGCACCGGTCGAGGTGACGAGCGGCACGACACCCATGATAAAGGCCATGGAGGTCATCAGGATCGGGCGCAGACGCAGGCGGCTGGCCTCGATCGCGGCTTCACGTGGTGTCCTGCCTTCGAACTCGAGTTCGCGGGCAAATTCCACGATCAGAATCGCGTTCTTGGCCGATAGTCCGACAAGGACGACGAGGCCGATCTGCGTGAAGATGTTGTTGTCGCCACCGGTGAGCCAGACGCCGGTCAAGGCGGCCAGAACACCCATCGGCACGATCATGATGATCGCAAGCGGCAGTGTCAGGCTTTCATACTGGGCAGCGAGCACCAGGAAGACGAGCAGCAAGGCCAGCGGGAAGACGACGACGCTGGAGTTACCGGCAAGGATCTGCTGGTAGGTCAGGTCTGTCCACTCGAAGTCGATACCCGAGGGCAGCGTTTCGTGCAGGATCTTCTCGATCGCCGCCTGAGCCTGCCCGGACGAGAAGCCCGGTGCCGGACCGCCGTTGATATCGGCAGCAAGGAAGCCGTTATAGCGGTTCGCACGCTCCGGACCGGTGCTTGCGTCCACCTTCAGGAGAGCTGCAAGCGGGATCATCTGGCCCGATGCCGAGCGAACCTTCAACTGGCCGATATCTTCCGGCTGGGCACGGAACTTGGCATCAGCCTGCACACGGACGCTGTAGGTGCGGCCGAAGGCGTTGAAGTCGTTCACATAGAGCGAGCCGAGATAGATCTGCAGCGTTTGGAAGACATCGGTGACGGAAACTCCGAGCTGCTCGGCCTTGGCACGGTCGAGATCGGCATAGAGCTGCGGCACGTTGATCTGGAAGCTGGAGAACAGGCCGGCGAGTTCAGGCGTCTGATAGGCCTTGGCAAGCACTGCCTTCGTGGCTTCGTCCAGTGCCTGGTTGCCCAGACCCGCACGATCCTCGATCTGCAGCTTGAAACCACCCGTCGTGCCGAGGCCGTTGACCGGCGGCGGCGGGAACATGGCGATGAAGGCATCCTGGATGGCGCCGAACTTCTGGTTCAGGGCCATGGCAATTGCCCCACCCGAGAGATCAGGCGTCTTGCGCTCCTCGAAATCCTTCAGCGTCACGAAGACGATGCCGGCGTTCGAAGAGTTGGTGAAGCCGTTGATCGACAGGCCCGGGAAGGCGATCGCGTTAGCAACGCCCGGCTGCGCCAGAGCGATGTCGGTCATGCGCTTGATGACGTCTTCCGTACGGTCGAGGCTTGCGGCATCCGGCAACTGGGCAAAGCCAATCAGATACTGCTTGTCCTGCGACGGCACGAAGCCGCCCGGTACCGTATTGAAGACGCTGTAGGTCGCTCCGACCAGCACAAGGTAGATCACCATCACGATGCTCTTGCGCGATACCAGACCGCCGACGCCCTTGCCGTAGGCATTCGAACCGGCACCGAAGGCGCGGTTGAAGCCACGGAAGAACCAGCCGAAAATCGCATCCATGAACCGCGTCAGCCAGTCCTTCGGCGCATGGTGACCCTTCAGGAGAAGGGCGGCGAGCGCCGGAGACAGCGTCAGCGAATTGAAGGCCGAAATGACAGTCGAGATCGCGATCGTCAGCGCGAACTGGCGATAGAACTGACCCGACAGGCCGGAGATGAAGGCGAGCGGCACGAAGACTGCGACAAGCACCAGCGCGATCGCGATGATCGGGCCGGAGACTTCCTTCATGGCCTTGTAAGTTGCCTGACGCGGACTGAGCCCGGCCTCGATGTTGCGTTCAACGTTTTCAACGACGACGATCGCGTCATCCACAACGATACCGATCGCCAGCACCAGGCCGAAAAGGCTGAGTGCATTGATCGAGAAGCCAAACATGTACATGACCGCGAATGTACCGATGATGGATACCGGAACGGCAATCAGCGGGATGATCGAGGCACGCCATGTCTGCAGGAACAGGATGACGACGAGAACGACGAGCGCGATGGCTTCGAGCAGCGTGTCGATGACCTTCTCGATCGAGGCGCGAACGAACTTCGTCGTATCATAGACGATCTCGTACTTCACGCCTGAAGGCATGGCCAACTGCAGCTCGTCCATCGTCGCGCGGACATTGTCGGCGATCTCGATCGCGTTCGAACCCGGCGCCTGGAGAACGGCAACGGCGACAGCCGGCTTGCCGTCAAGCAGCGAACGCAGCGTGTAGTCGGCGGCACCCAGTTCGATCCGGGCAACGTCGCGCAGGCGGGTGATCTCGCCATTGGCGCCCGTCTTGACGATGATGCTGCCGAATTCCTCGGGCGTGCGCAGACGACCCTGGGCATTTACGTTGAGCTGAAGATCGACACCCTTCTGGCTCGGCGAAGCACCGATGATGCCGGC
This sequence comes from Rhizobium sp. 01T437, assembly GCF_056398505.1. NCBI lineage: Bacteria > Pseudomonadati > Pseudomonadota > Alphaproteobacteria > Hyphomicrobiales > Rhizobiaceae > Rhizobium > Rhizobium sp. 01T437. The sequence goes on along the minus strand of NZ_JBFTPM010000002.1, from coordinate 170,908 downwards.
AGCGGCCTGGACGTTCTGCGAGCTGATCGCATTGCTGATGTCGCTTGCGGCAAGATTATGCTCGGCTGCCTTCTGCGGATCGATCCACACACGCATGGAATAGTCGCCGGCACCGAAGACCTGCACCTGGCCGACACCGGCGATACGGGCTAGCCGGTCCTTGACGTTCAGCGTCGCATAGTTACGCAGATAGGTGATGTCATGGCTGTCCCCGTCGGAGACGAGGTTGACGACCATGATGAAGTCGGGCGAGCTCTTGACCGTGGTAATGCCGAGCGCACGAACTTCCGCCGGCAAGCGCGGTTCGGCCTGCGACACGCGGTTCTGCACCAGCTGCTGCGCCTTGTCCGCGTCGGTGCCGAGCTTGAAGGTGACGGTGACGTTCAAGGCGCCGTCAGACGTCGCCTGGCTGGACATGTAGAGCATGCCCTCGACGCCATTGATCTGTTCTTCGAGCGGTGTGGCCACCGTTTCTGCGATGACCGACGGGTTTGCACCGGGATAGGTGGCATGCACGACGATCGACGGCGGCACGACCTCGGGATATTCGGAGATCGGCAGCGCCCGGAGGCCGATGAGGCCGGCGACCACGATGAGGACCGAAAGAACACCGGCAAAGACCGGGCGGTCGATAAAGAATCTGGATATGTTCATTTTAGCGCCCTCTCCGGGGTGAACATGGATGCAAAGTCCCTCGCCGGCGGCTTAAAGGCGCACCGGCAGGTCATGTTGTCTGGGGTAACGGCCGCCTCCCCGAGGGAAGGAGGCTCAGATCTTACTGAGCGGTCGCGACCTTCTCTTCCATCTGGGGTGCGACGACTGCACCCGGACGGATACGCTGAAGGCCGTTGACGACGATCTTGTCGCCGACTTCGAGGCCGTCTTCGACCACGCGCTGGCCATCGAACAGCGAACCAAGCTTGATCTGCCGGTAGTTGACCTTGTTCTCACCATCGACGACGAAGACGAATTTCTTGTCCTGGTCGGTGCCGACAGCGCGGTCGCTGATGACGATCTTGTTCTCGGCCTTCGGCTGGCCCATGCGCACCCGAACGAACTGGCCGGGGATCAGCTTGCCGCCGGGATTGTCGAAGACGGCTCGCACGGCAATGGTGCCGCTGGCAGCATCGACTTCGTTGTCGACGAGTTGAAGCTTGCCCTTGATCGGCGTTCCCTCATCGGCAAGCGTGCCGATTTCAACCGGGATCTGTTCAACGGCCGGCAATGCGGCGTCAGTTGCCGGAAGCTCCGAAAGAGCCTTCGTGACCATCTCTTCGCTGGCATTGAAGCTTGCATAGATCGGATCGACAGAGACCAGCGTCGTCAGCTCAGGCGAAGCCGAACCGGCCGCGATAATATTGCCGACCGTGACCTCGATCTTGCCGATACGGCCGGAAACCGGCGCTTGAACCTGCGTATAATCGAGATCGAGCTGCGCGGACTGGAGAGCCGCCTGTGCCGAACGCAGGCTTGCTTGCGCTTCAGCCAGCGTGCTCTGACGCTGGTCGAGGTCGCTCTGCGAAATCGTCCGGTTGTCTGAGAGACGGCGGCCGCGGTCGAGTTCCGTCTGCGCCAGGCTGACCTTGGCTTCGGCCGAAGCGACCTGACCTTGCGCTTGGGAGACGGCCGCCTGATAGGGGGCGGGATCGATGGCGAAAAGCAGATCGCCCTGTTTGACCAGGGCACCTTCGCGGAAATGCACGGACTGGATGGCACCCCCAACGCGGGGACGGATCTGCACGCGGTCGACAGCCTCAAGACGACCGGAGAAATTCTCCCAGTTCGTCACATCACGGCTGGCGACGACAGCAACCGTCACCGGCACAGCGGGAGCCTGTGCGGGTTCGGAGGCGGCCGTGGCGGTTGCGCTCATCGGCAGTTCGAAAAAGATGGCAGCGGCCGAAACGGACGCAGCAACACCCAGACCGGCGCCCACCAGGGCCCAGCGCTTACTTCTGGACGTCATTGGTACTCTCCTTGCGGCCTTGAATGGCCGTAAAAAATCAGTTCGTCTTCAATGCAATTGTGGCTGAACGCTCACGTCCTGAAGAAAATCTCCAAAGTGGCGGCTGACGTTGCCCTGCCACGTGGAAGTCCCCTCAGATTTTCCGCCGTAAATGGATGGCCAACCTGTCCCGGCGGGAAGAACATGCTGGCGCACGCCAACACCTGCCTTCTTCAGGCGAGCGGCGTAGCCGATAGTTTCGTCGTGCAGCGGATCATCCTCCGCTGTAAAAATCAGAGCCGGCGCAACACCTGATATGCGCGAGCACAGGCAAGGCGCAGCATAGGGATGACAGCCGCCGCCGCTCAGGTAATGGCTCCAGCCTTCCGTCCAGCGCTGGCGCATGCCGATCCTGTCTGCCTTGCGGATGGAGGACGTACCCATGAATGGATCGAGAAGCGGCGAAAGCAGGATCTGGCCGTCAAGCGCATCCGGCATCTGGTCGCGGGCCTTCAACGCCACACCGGCGGCCACATTGCCGCCCGCCTCTTCGCCGGCGACGAACAGCAGTGACTTGCGGTCGCCGAGGCCGGCCTTCTTGAGAGCGAGATAGGAAAAGATCGAAAAGGAAACTTCGAGCGCCTTCGGAAAGACATTGCCCGAAAGCGTACTGTAATCCGCGGAAACGACGATCGCGCCTGCCTTTGCGAGGCTGGCGGCAATCGGGCGATCGGCATTGGGGTCGCTGTCGAGAAACGCGCCGCCATGCAGATAGAGAACGATCGGCGGACCCTTGCCGAAATCGGCGCCCATATAGACGCGCGCAGAAACGGGGCCAGCGGCCACCTTTTCCAGCACCATGTCCTTAATTTCGGGCACCATAATCTCTATCTCTTCGCTGCTTTGCAGATGGACGGATGACGCCCGTCTCTTGCATTTTGCACCAAAAAGATATTGTTATTCAAAACCGGGAATAAGAAGCGATATCGCGATAACACTATTCCAAATCCCGAACAATGTTGCAACGCAAACTGCGGAATTGAACCGATGGATCAACTCTCGGCAATGCGCGTCTTCATCCGCGTAGTGGAGACGGGCAATTTCACCCGCGCCGCCGACATGCTCGCCATGCCCAAGGCGACGGTGACCAATCTCATTCAAGGACTGGAAGCGCATCTGCGCACCAAGCTCCTCAACCGCACCACCCGCCGTGTCATGGTGACGACGGATGGCGCCCTTTATTACGAACGCGCCGCGCAGATCATTTCCGAACTTGAGGAGCTGGACGGCAGTCTTTCAAACTCCCAGAGCCTGCCGACGGGCAGGCTGCGCGTCGAGATGGCGGGCGCCTTTGCCGATTCCATTCTGGTGCCGGCGCTCTGTGATTTCTATCAGCGTTATCCCGATATCCGCATCGACCTCGGCGTCGGCGACCGCACAGTCGACTATCTCGCTGAAAACGTCGACTGTGCTCTGCGCGCCGGCACGCCGGCCGACCAGTCGCTGATTGCGAGGCGCGTTTCGGAGATCGAAATGATCACCTGCGCCGCTCCCCTCTACGTCGAGAAATTCGGCCTGCCGCAGCGGCCGGAAGAGCTTGAAACGGAACATTATTCTGTCAATTATTTCCGCGCCCAGAACAATCGCACGGTGCCTTTCGAATTCCGGAAGGACAATGAGAGCATCGAGGTCAATCCGCGCTATATCGTCTCCGTCAATGACAGCCGCACCTATATGACCGCGGCACTCGCCGGCCTCGGCCTCGCCCAGATCCCGATCTTCATGGCTCGTGAGCCACTGGCTAAGGGGGAACTGGTTCAGACACTGACGGAATGGACGCGCGAGTCGCTGCCGCTCTACGTCGTCTATCCGCCGAACCGGCATCTCAGCAATAAGGTTCGCGTCTTCGTCGACTGGCTGGTGAAACTGCTGGCAGACGCCAAACTCAACGCCCGCTGACATAGAGCCGCTGGCGGAAAAGAAGCGGCCCGTGATGGGAGGGATAACCGTCACGGGCCTTGATCTGATGTCTGAAACTGAAGGCCTGTCGCACCGCAGGAAAGGCGCGGCAGGCCCTGGAGTGGAGGCCGGGAGGCTGGCAGCGATCGCCGTCCGCCTCCGTCTATTCTGATATAGGTGCGCTTGGCCGGATAGTAAGGGGCCGCACCCAAGAGACCGTTCACAACTTTGCGACAGACGGTTATCTCTTGATAGCAGGCGTCAGCAGATCCTCGATGCCGATGCGGCGGAAGAGTTCGGCGCGAACGCGGTCCGCAACGCCGTTGACGATCTCCGCACCGTCTTCCGACGGATCGATATGGGTACGGAACGGCCGCTTGCCGAAGGGCATGTTCACGACATCGACGATGGCGGTCGCAACGGAAGCGGCATCTGCGTCAGCGGGTTCGAGCGAGGCCAGACCTTTCAGCGCCTGTTCCGGCAGGCCCTTATAGGGACCTTCATTATATTCGGCGGCGCGGGCGGCATCAGCAGGCGAGCCGGAATGGGCGAAGTGGTTCGTACCCTTGGTGAAGGCGCCGGGAACGATGATTGCCGTTTCGATACCCCACCGGGTCAGCTCACTGGCATAGGAGACGGCAAGCGAGTCCATGGCGGCCTTAGCGGCGAAATAGGGAGCAAGGTACGGAGGCGTACCGCCACGGGTGCTGGAGGAAGAAACCCAGACAACCAGGCCCTTGCCTTGCTTGCGCAGATGCGGCAGCACCGCGCGGTTTACACGCTGGGTCGAAAGCACGTTGATATCGAAAAGCTCGGCATATTGCTCCGGCGCAAAGGCTTCAGCCGGGCCGAAGGACATATGGCCGGCATTATGGATGATCGTGTCGATATGGCCCTCGGCGGCGATCACCTTGGCGATCCCTGCTTCAACAGAACCATCAGAGGCGACATCCAGTTCGACCGCCTTCAGCTCGACGCCGTTTTCTTTCGAGAAGGCTTCGACGGCCTCGACCTGTGGCCGGTTGCGGCCTTCGGTTTCGCGCATCGAGGCGTAGACGGTGTGGCCGGCCTTGGCGAGAGCGCGAGCCGTAAGAGCGCCGAAACCGCTGGAGGCGCCGGTGATGACGATGACTTGCTTGCTCATGATCCTGTTCCTTCTATTCGAGTGGGTTGGCTGTTCGAATGGGGTTGCTTGAAAGAATGCGAGGGAAGAGCGTGGCGGCGCGGACACCGCCACGAAACCAGTGTCAGACCATGCCGCCATTGGCGCGCAGCACCTGGCCGTTGACCCAGGCGCCGTCGGGGCCGGCGAGGAAGGCAACGACACCGGCGATATCTTCGGGCGTGCCGAGACGTTCGAGCGGGTTTGCCTTGGCAAGACGGTCGATCAGTTCGTCGGACTTGCCGTTGAGGAAGAGGTCGGTGCCTGTCGGGCCGGGAGCGACCGTATTGACGGTAATCTGGCGGCCGCGCATTTCCTTGGACATGATGGCGCTCATCGTCTCGACGGCGGCCTTCGTGGCGGCGTAGACGCTATAGGCTTCCGGCTTCAGGCCGACGACCGAGCTCGAGAAATTGATGACCCGGCCGCCATCGCGCAGACGTTGGGCAGCTTCGCGCAGCGTGTTGAACGTGCCCTTGAGGTTGACGCTGATCTGGCGGTCGAAGGCGGCATCGTCCACATCGACAAGGCGGGAGAGCAGCATGATGCCGGCATTGTTGACGAGGACGTCGACGCCGCCGAAGGCTGCCTCTGCAGCATCGAACATGCGACGCACGGCATCGGCATCGGCAACGTCGGCTTGTGCCGTTAGTGCTTTGCCGCCGGCCTTCTCGATCTTCTCTGCCAGTTCTTCGGCAAGTGCCGCGTTGCCAGCATAGTTGATGACGACGGTGAAGCCATCCTTTGCGAGACGTTCTGCAATCGAAGCACCAATGCCGCGGGAAGCGCCGGTAACGAGAGCGACCTTGTTTTGATTGGCAGACATTTTCTTCTCCTTTGGTTCGGCGCCGCAGCGCCCTTTCGATGAGAAGAAGATGTCCCTTTTCACTTTGCGGATAATCAGCCATTCTTCGGCATCACTATCCGGCAGTTGCGAACAAATAAAATGGACAGATTTGATGCCATGCGGGTCTTTTCCCGCGTCGTGGAGCGCCGCAGCTTCACGCTTGCCGCCGAAGATACCGGCCTGCCGCGCTCGACGGTGACGGATGCGGTCAAGCAGTTGGAAGCGCGCCTCGGCGTGCGCCTGCTTCAGCGCACCACACGCCATGTCAGCCCGACGCTCGACGGCGAGGCGTATTACCAGCGTTGCTTGTCGATCCTCGCCGATATCGAAGATGCGGAGGGTGCCTTTGCCGGCGCCAAACCGAAAGGCCTGCTGCGAGTCGATGTACACGGCACGCTCGCCCGCCATTTCGTGCTGCCAAGCCTGCCGTCCTTTCTAGAAACCTATCCCGATATCGAGTTCTATATGAGCGAAGGCGACCGGCTGGTGGATCTGGTGCGCGAGGGCATCGACTGCGTGCTGCGCGTCGGCACTCCGCAGGACAGCGACATGGTCGCCCGGCGAGTCGCCGTGCTGGACGAGATCACCCTCGCCTCGCCCTCCTATATCGCCGCTTTCGGTCAGCCCGAGCATCCCGACAGGCTCGACGCGCACCGCATGGTCGGCTTCCGCGCGACCGGCAGCGCCGGCCCCCTGCCCCTCGAATTCATCGTCGACGGAAACGTGCGCAACATCACTATCCCCGCGACTGTGACCGTCAACGCCGCCGAAAGCTACATTTCCGCCGCTCGCATGGGGCTTGGCATGATCCAGATCCCGCATTACCACGCCGAACGGGATCTTGCCGCCGGCACCCTGTTCCAAGTGCTGGCCGATTTTCCGCTCACGCAGACGCCGGTCTCGCTGCTCTATCCGCGCAACCGCCAGCTCTCGCCGCGCGTGCGCGTCTTCATCGACTGGCTGGTGAAGGTCTTCGCTCGACAAAACTCCGAAAACGCGGTTCACTCATATTAGCATTCTCGGAGGAACGGACATGGCACTCAGCGACACCATGGTTTACCAGACGGATGAGGGCTTCGTCGTGGAGTTCGGCAACGAGGGTGAAGACAGGATTGCAGTCACGCTGCGTAGCGCGCCCGATCTCACGCACGAAAATGCCATCGCCAGGGCAAAGGCATTGCTTTCCTCCGCATTCGAGCCCGTTCACGGTGACGGCGCCCGCAGTAAGGATGCAGCGGTCCTTGAAGAAGAGCTGCAGGAAGGCCTGGAAGATTCCTTCCCGGCGAGCGACCCAGTTTCCGTCACCAGTTCGTCGATTTCGATACGCGATCCGAATGCCGGTCACTAGATCTGCTCTGAGATGATGTCGTCGATGCCGCGCGAGCCAGCCGGCGAACGATTGTCCCGGGTGGCGGATCAGCAAAGGGAATGCTATCGGCAATTTCCATGACGATCGAAACGACTGATGGCGCGATCGGCGCCGGCCCGCTTGCCGGGGAGAGCCTGCGCCACTTCTTCGAACGCGATGCGATCGAGGTCGCTCGCGATCTTCTCGGCTGCCACCTCACGGTCAACGATATAGGTGGGCGGATCACCGAGACGGAAGCCTATTACCCTGATGACGCGGCCTCCCATAGTTTCCGTGGCCCGACGAAGCGCAATGGCGCCATGTATGGCCATCCGGGCAATGTCTATATCTACCGCATCTATGGCATGTACTGGTGCCTGAACTTCGTCTGCACACCGGGCTCTGCGGTATTGATCCGCGCGCTGCAGCCGGAAATCGGTCTGCCTGCGATGATGGAACGGCGCGGCACCGATGTGCTGACCCAGCTCTGCAGCGGTCCCGGCAAGCTCTGCCAGGCACTCGATATCGATATCTCCATCAACGACCGGACGCTCGACCAGTCACCCTATGAGATCTCGCCTTCCGCTCCTGTACCCATCGTCTCGGGCAAGCGGATCGGCATTACGAAAAATGCCGAAGCACCATGGCGCTTCGGCATTCAGGGATCACGATATTTGAGCAAGCCGTTCCGCTAAATGGGAACCTTCAACGTCACTCCATGACGGCACTGTGGTCGATTGCCGGCGCGGCCCTCGGCTTGCGCAGCAGCAGCACCAGCGGCATGACGGCAAGCGACATCAGCATCAGCAGCTTGAAGTCGTCCATATAGGCGATGATGGTCGACTGCAGCGTGATGACGTCGTTAAGCGCCGCGCGGCCGACCGCCGTCAGCGGACTGAGGCCCTGCGCCGCCGTCGCGTTGAAAGCATGGTTGAACGGCGTCACATAGGCCGCGATCGACTCATGGTTGCTCTGCGTGTTCTCGACGATCAGCGCCGAGACGATGGAGATGCCGACAGAGGAGCCGATGTTTCGCGACAGGTTATAGAGGCCGGTTCCGTCGCCACGCATCTGCGCCGGCAGTGTCGCAAAAGCGATCGTCGTCAACGGCACGAAGAGGAAGCCGAGACCGGCACCCTGGATGAAGCCGACCGAGACGATCGTCCATTGCGAAACGTCGGGCGTCCAGCCGGTCATGTCGTACATCGCCCATGCCGTCAGGCCGAGGCCGAGCAGCAGCAGCCAGCGCGTATCCACCTTGCCGATCAACCGGCCAACGATGAACATGCAGAGCATGGTGCCGAGGCCGCGCGGCCCCATGACGATACCCGCCGTAGTGACCGGATAACCCATCAGCGTCTGCAGATACGGCGTCATCAGCGCCAGTGAGGCGAGATAGGTGATGCCGATCACGAAGATGAAGATCATGCTGACGGTAAAATTCTGGTCGAGGAACAGCCGCGGATTGACGAAGGATTTCTCCGCCGTCAGCGTATGCACCAGGAGCAGATAGAAGGCCGCGGCGCAGACGATCGCCTCGACCATGATCTCGCCTGACGAGAACCAGTCGAGTTGCTCGCCGCGGTCGAGGAAAAGCTGTAGCGCCGCAATGAACAGGCTCATCATCCCGAAGCCGAACCAGTCGAGCTTGGCGAGCGCATCCCTCTTCGTCTCCGAGACAAAAATGACGATGCCGGCAAAGGCGAGAGCGCCGATCGGAATGTTAATGTAAAAGACCCAGCGCCAGCTGATATTGTCGGTCAGCCAGCCGCCGATGACAGGGCCTAGAACCGGCCCGACCATGACCGAGACGCCGAATAGGGCCATGGCCGAGCCGCGCTCCTCGACGGAATAGATGTCGAGGAGGATGCCCTGGGAAAGCGGAACCAGCGAGGCGCCGAACAGGCCTTGCAGAAGGCGGAAGACGACGATCTGCGGCAGCGACTGCGCCAGACCGCAAAGCACGGAGGCGACGACGAAGCCGACGATCGCCGTCAGCAGCACGCGCTTGCGGCCGAACTTGGCAGCAAGAAAGCCCGACGGCGGCGTCATGATTGCGGCCGCGACGATATAGGAGGTCAAAACCCAGTTGATCTGGTCGGCGGAGGCCGAAACGCTGCCCTGGATATAGGGCAGCGCCACGTTGGCGATCGTCGTATCCAGCGCCTGCATGATGACGGCCAGGATGACGCAGGCCGTGATCGCGCCGCGATTGGCAACCGGGGTTGCCGGTGATGCAGGAGCATTGCTCATGGCCGTTACTCGTGGCTGCTGCCGTGGCCCAGAAGGTTGTTGACGAAATCAGGCAATCCGCGCGCATGGCCGGTATCGACATCGACGACCGTGCTCATGCCGACGCGAAGCGGCGGCTTGCCCTGAGAGTCGTCAATGCTGACGCGCATCGGAATGCGCTGTACGACCTTTACCCAGTTGCCGGTCGTATTCTGTGCCGGCAGCAGCGAGAAGGAAGAACCCGATGCCGGGCTGATACTCTCGACCTTGCCCTTCCACATGACTCCCGGATAGGTGTCGACGTAGATATCGACCGACTGCCCGGGCTTGACGTAAGTGAGTTCAGTTTCCTTCGGGCTTGCGGCGATCCACAGATGCGAGGTCGAAACCAGCGAGAAGGCCTGCTGCGAAGCCTGGAGGTAGGAGCCGACCTGCAGCGCGTTGACGTTGGTCACGATGCCGTCGAAGGGCGCCTTGACGACGCTGTGGTCGAGCTCGCGCTGAGCGTTGTCGACCTGCGATTTGGCCTGCAGGTACAGCGGATTTTCTTCGACCGGCTGGTCGGCATTACCCCCGAGCTGGGCAAGCGTCGTTGCCGCTTCCGCCTTGGCGACGGAAACCTTCTGCTGCGCGGCCTCGAGATTATGCTTGGCTTCGTCATAGGCAGACTGTGTCGCGCTGCCGTTGTTGACGAGGTTCTGCTGCCGGTCGAACTGATCCTGGTAATAGGGCAGATCGGCTTCAGCCTGCGTGATTTCGGCGAGAGACTGCTGGTAGCTGGCCTTGAGGTTCATGATCTGGTTGCGCTGTGCGCCGAGTTGCGCCTTGGCGCCATCGAGCGCGATCTTGAAGGAATCCGAGCGCAGGCTGAAGAGCACCTGCCCCGCCTTGACCTGCTCGTTCTCATGCACGTTGATCTGCTCGACAAGACCGGAAACGTCGGTCGTGATGCCCACCATGTCCGCCTGGATATAGGCATTGTCGGTCGACATGATCTGACCGCCATTGACGTAGTAGTAGCCGCCAACGACGAGCGCCACCGGCAGCAGGGCAAAGAGGACGGGACGGGTGAAGCTGCGCCGGCGGCGGACCTTGTTGCCGCCAGGCGCAGCCACCGCGGCAGCCGCGGGCGCTGAATTGGATGAAGGCGCCTCAGCCACCGTTTCTGGTTGTTGGGGAATTTCTTTTTCTTCGACAGGGTTCTTGGCATTCGCGTCAGACACGACGCGCAGGGGGGATTGATCAGCCATGTTTCGTCTCATTCTCGGCGACCGGACTCCGGCACGCCTGCACCAGGTTCGTCTTCATTACGGATAGGATGTGGAAAAGCTGGTCGCGCTGTTCGGGTGTGATGCTTTCCAGCGCCTCGCCGCGGGTCACGTCGCCGATCTCTCGCATTTGGGCGAGAATCGGATGGGCTGCTTCACGCATGTAGAGCAGCCAAATGCGCCTGTCGGTCGGGTGCTGGCGGCGCTCGACCAGGCCGCGCTCGGCGAGCTTGTCGAGGATGCGGACCAGCGTGATCGGCTCGATTTCGAGGATTTCGGCAAGCCCGCTCTGATGGATGCCCTCATTATTGGCGAGATAGGCAAGCGTCTGCCACTGAGACCGCGTCAGCCCGAGGTCCTTTGCGCGCTGCTCGAACCGCTTGCGAAGCAGACGGGCCACGTCGTGCAGAAGAAAACCGAGTGTTGGATTCTTGGTCATTTACCTTCGCCGGCTAGTAATAAGCATCCTTATGATATTGATAGATATATTGAGCATATGCAGTGCACAAGGATGCAACCCCAAGATTCCGCACTTGCGGCCAAAATGCCGCAGCCCGGACTAAGGAGAGCCTTCGATCCGGCCTCGCGAAAAGTTCAAGCAGCGGCCGAAACTCGTCTCAGCAATGTGATAAAGCGACACATCGGCGGAAATGCCGGGGGTTTGCGGAACTCCAAATCCATGCAATCAATTGGCATTTGCAATTTTTGGATTCTCCCGTTTATAGTCTTTCTTCATAGAGTTAGGGAGACGCAGAATTTCTCTCTCCGGTTGATTTCGAGGTGCTGGCCTGCACCTGTCATCTTCCCGGCAGCCAAGCATGAGTAGAATTCGGACTTAGGACGAAGGCTCATGCTTTCGTTCCAGCAGACATGAACAGCTTATCTCAGGCATAGGTTCAGGCGGCTGCGTTCGGCCGCCCGCAAGGGGGACCGGAATGGCTTATTCGCTTCGACAGACACTGGTGCTCGGCTGCTTTGCGGCTTTCCTGCCGCTCATTGCTGAGGCGCAGCAGGCGCCTGCTCCCCCGCCTGTTACCGTCGCCAAACCCGTCGTGCGTGATGTGGTCGACAGTGATGAGTTCATCGGCCGTTTCGAACCTGTCGATGAAGTCTCCGTCCGCTCGCGCGTCGGTGGTTACCTGCAGGAAATCGACTTCACCGACGGCGCTCTGGTGAAACAAGGCGACCGGCTCTTCGTCATCGATCAGAGGCCGTTCGTAACCGCACTCAATCAGGCCAATGCTGCGCTCGAAGCGTCGAAATCGGCTCTGGTTTTTGCCGATGCGCAGTATAAGCGCGCCCAGTCGCTTGCTTCGAGCGGCAGCCAGTCGGCGCAGACGCTGGACGATCGCCGCCGCGAATTCGATTCGGCCCAGGCCAACGTCCGCGGCGCACAGGCCGCAGCCGATCGCGCGGCTCTCGACATGGAATATACCGAGATCACCGCGCCGCTCAGCGGCCGCATCGACCGCCGCCTGATCTCCGCCGGCAACCTTGTGCAGACCGACCAGACGGTGCTGACGACGATCGTTTCTCTCGACCCGATCGATTTCTATTTCGACGTCGACGAGCGCCGTCTGCTGAATTTCGCCGACACGGCACGCAAGCTCGGCAAGGTTCTCCAGCAGGGCGGTGGCGGACTGGATGTGACGGTCACGATCTCGGATCCCAATGCCAAGCCATTCAAGGGAAAACTCGATTTCGCCGAGAACCGGATCGACAACGAGAGCGGCACCATTCGTCTGCGTGCCCGCTTCCCCAATCCCGATCTCGTCCTTCAGCCCGGCCTCTTCGGTCGCATCCAGGTCGAAGCCTCCAACACCTATCAGGCCATTCTCGTTCCTGACGAGGCAATCGGCGCAGACCAGAATGAGCGCGTCGTCTATGTCGTCGGCGCAGACGGCACGGTATCGACCAAACCCGTGCGGCCCGGTCCGCGGCTCTACGGCTACCGCGTCATTCGCGAAGGCCTCGACGGCACCGAGACGATCATCGTCAATGGCCTGATACGCGCCCGGCCCGGCGCAAAGGTAACACCTCAGATGACCGAACTGCCGAAGGAGCGGACGGACGCTCCGCCGGAAACCGCCGGTGCGGAGAGCGGCCAATGAGATTTGCCCATTTCTTCGTGGACCGGCCGATCTTTGCGGCCGTCATCTCGATCGTTCTTCTCGTGGTCGGCAGCATTGCCTATACGCAATTGCCGGTCTCCCAATATCCGGAGATCGCGCCGCCGACCATTGTCGTGCGCACCTCCTATCCGGGCGCCGACCCGCAGACGATCGCCGATACGGTTTCGACGCCGCTCGAGCAGCAGATCAACGGCGTGGAAGACATGCTCTACATGTCTTCCTACTCCAGCGCCGATGGCGCCATGTCGCTGACGATCACCTTCAAGCTCGGCACCGATCTCGACAAGGTCCAGGTTCTTGTCCAGAACCGCGTTTCTATCGCCCTGCCCCGTCTTCCCGAGGAAGTTCAGCGGCTTGGCGTGACCACCGACAAAAGCTCGCCTGACCTGATGATGGTGGTGCACCTCCTGTCGCCGTCGCACCGCTATGACCAGCTCTACGTCTCGAATTATGCCCGTAACCGCATACGCGACGTTCTCGTGCGCCTTGACGGCGTCGGCGATGTACAGCTCTTCGGCGAGCGCCAGTATTCGATGCGAATCTGGCTGGATCCGGAAAAGCTCTCCGCCTACGGAATGACATCCGATGACGTCGTTGCCGCATTGAGAGACCAGAACGTCCAGGTATCGGGCGGCAAGATCGGCGCCCCACCCGTCACCGGCAAGAATGCGTTTGAATATACGGTGCGAACCGACGGACGTTTCTCGGATGTGCGCCAGTTCCGCTATGTCATTGTGAAATCGACGGCCACCGGCCGGCTTGTGGCATTGCAGGATGTCGCCCGTATCGAGCTTGGTGCACAGGACTACGTCACCAACAGCTATCTCAACAATGACCCCGCAGTTGCTCTCGGCATCTTCGCCCGGCCGGGAACCAATGCACTGGATACCGCCCATCAGATCCAGGGCATCATGAAGGATCTTTCGCAGAATTTCCCGCAGGGCCTGGAATATCGGATTGTCTACGATACGACCGAATTCATCTCGGATTCGATCAATGAAGTCTACAGGACCATCGCCGAGGCAGCGATCCTCGTGGCGATCGTCGTCCTCGTCTTCCTGCAATCCTGGCGAACCGCCATCATTCCGATCATCGCCATTCCCGTATCGCTGATCGGCACCTTCGCCGTGCTGCTCGCCTTCGGCTTCTCGCTCAATATGCTGACCCTATTCGGCCTCGTCCTTGCGATCGGCATCGTCGTCGACGATGCGATCGTGGTGGTGGAAAATGTCGAGCGAAACCTGGCGCGCGGCATGACGCCGAAACAAGCGGCACACGTCACGATGGACGAGGTCGGAACCGCCGTCGTCGCCATCTCGCTGGTGCTGATCGCAGTGTTCGTGCCGACGGCCTTCATTCCGGGTATTTCCGGGCAGTTTTATAAGCAGTTTGCGGTGACGATCTCGGTCACTACAGCCATTTCCGCGTTGAATTCGCTGACGCTTTCGCCTGCACTGGCTGGCATATTGCTGAAAGCCCACGATCACGAAGCCAAGCCTAAGAATATCTTCTCACAGTTGGGAAGCGGGCTTGCGAATGGCTTCAATCGCGGATTCGATCGAATGAGCTCTGGCTATTCCTGGATCGTCCGACATCTGGTCAGCAGTTGGGTAGGGTTGACCGCTTCTCTGGTCGTCTTCGCCTGCCTGCTCGGAGCGACATGGTATATGGGCCAGAAGGTTCCCTCGGGCTTCATCCCAACCATGGACCAGGGTTACGCGATCATCGTGATCCAGCTTCCGGACGGAGCCTCTCTTGCGCGCACCGACGCCGTCGTCAAACAGGTGGGCGATATCGCCCGCACGGTGCCGGGCGTCGGCAATGCCGTGCAATTTGCCGGTTTCAGCGGTGCAACTTTTACCAATGCCTCGAATGCCGGCGTCGTCTTCGTCCCGTTCAAATCCTTTGCCGAGCGTGAAGAAGGTGGCGAAACCGCCAACAAGATCATCGGCGAGCTCTATGGCAAGCTGCAGAGCATCCAGGAGGCCTTCATCATTGCCATCCCGCCGCCATCTGTACGTGGCGTTGGCAATTCCGGCGGCTTCAAGATGCAGATTTCGGATCTTGAAAACGCGGACATGACGCGTGTCCTTGGTCTGGCCCGCCAGATGATGGGTGCCGCGGCCACGACCCCGGGGCTAACAGGCGTCTTTACGACATTCTCGGATGCAAGCCCGCAATATTTCCTCGCGATTGATCGCGACAAGGCACGTTTCCTGAACGTGCCGATCCCCAACATCTTCAACGCGCTCTCCATCAACCTCGGCGTTGCCTATGTGAACGACTTCAATGCGTTCGGGCGCGTCTACCAGGTTCGCGCTCAGGCCGACCGGCAATACCGCATGGACAGGGACGACATCCTGGCGCTGAAGGTTCGCTCGGCAACCGGCGCACTGGTCCCGCTCGGCACCCTGATGGACATCCAGGACTCCAGCGGTCCGGCACTTGTCCAGCGCTACAATATGTATGTCTCGGTGCCGCTTCAGGGCAATCCGACTCCGGGCACTTCGACCGGCGACGCCATCAAGAAGATGGAAGCGCTGGCGGAGCAGATCCTGCCACCGGGAACGACCTTTGAATGGACCGAGCTTGCCTATCAGGAAACCCACACCGGCAATACCGCCATCTATATCTTCGCCCTGTCGGTGATCTTCGTCTTCCTTGCGCTTGCGGCACAATATGAAAGCTGGGTCCTGCCTCTGGCGATCATCCTCATCGTTCCGCTCGCAGTGCTCGCCGCTTTGATCGGCGTATGGCTAAGAGGAATGGACAACAACGTCCTCACACAGATCGGCCTGATCGTCCTGATCGGCCTTKCGGCSAAGAACGCCATTCTGATCGTCGAGTTTGCACGCCAGGCGGAAGAAGAAGGGAAAAGCGTCGTGGATGCCGCAATCGAGGCAAGCCACCTTCGCCTGCGCCCGATCCTGATGACGGCCTTCGCCTTCATCTTCGGCGTCCTGCCGCTTGCCATCGCCACCGGCCCAGGTGCCGAAATGCGCCAGTCGCTCGGCACGGCAGTGTTTTCGGGCATGTTGGGTGTGACGATCTTCGGCCTGTTCCTGACGCCGGTCTTTTATGTCGTGCTGCGCCGCTGGCGCAAAAAGCCGGCAGAAGCGCCGGCTCAGGTCGATGCAGAGGAGAATGCTGCCTGAACCGGTCTCAGGTGGAGAAGAGGTAAACCTGGCCCTGCCAGAAGCGGGCGACGGAAAGTCTGCCGCTCCTGAAGGCGCGGGTGTCGAGGTTCAGCCGCATTGGCTGCACATCCGGCTGGTCGCCGGGCGTGTGACCATGGACGATGAGCTTCGGCAGTGGCAGCGGGCTTTCCAGGAAACGCTGGCGAATGAAAGCCAGGTCGTCATCGGCCTGCTCTTCGAGCGGCACACGCGGGTCGATACCCGCATGCACGAAGGCTACATTGGGCGTATCGAGCATGATCGGCAGGGAGCGGATGAAATCGATATGGGTATGCGGCAGCGACTGGCGGATGAAGGCGTCAAGCTGCGCACCGGAACGGAAAACGAGCGGCAGGTGATCGGGATCGAGACCGTAGGATCGCAGGAGCTCGGCGGCACCCATGGTCATCCAGTCGTCATAGGATGCCCAGCCGTCGATATAGTCGAGCATGACGATCTCATGGTTGCCGGCAAGGCAGATGCGCTCGAAACCCTCGGGCGCCGGGTCCATGATATGGCTGATGACATGCGCCGATTGCGGACCGCGGTCGATATAGTCGCCAAGCATGACGATGAGTTTGGTGCCCGATATATGCTCTGCATCCCGGACGATCGCCTCTTCCGCTTTCTGCAGCAGGTCGAGACGACCATGCACGTCGCCGATGGCATAAGTGGGGATGTCAGCTATATCCATGCTCACGCGCGGGCGCGGCTGACGTCCAGCCTTCGAACCCTCGCGGCTTCGTGCAAGAGAATCACTCATCATCATTCCTGATCAGTTCGCCGTCCCTTAACCATAAGTAGAGCATACGGCAAGGCGATCAAGCTGGTAAGAAAATTCCGCCGGCCGGGCTTTTGTGGAAAAAGCGGCCTTACGCAAGCCGATGCAATCACGCACTTTTTTAGCACTAGGAAAGAGTGGCAGATGGGCACCGTATCGCAACTGCACGACAATGTGCGTCCTCCGGCGCACCGCATCGAGACTGAGGAAGAGGCCATCTCCGCGGCTCGCGAGCTTGCGGCCGGCTTTCGCCGGCAGGAAAGCGAGCGCGACATCAACCGCCTCATGCCGAACGCCGAACTCGACGCGCTCTCGCAATCCGGCCTCACAGCAATCACCGTTCCCCCTGAATATACCGGGCTCGATATTTCCAACGCCCTGCTCGCCGGGATCGTCGCCATCGTCGCCGAAAGCGATGCCTCGATCGGCAACGTGCTGGCATCTCACTTCCGCGTGCTGGAAGGGCTGCGCAACCAGCCCTCGGAAGAACTGAAGATCGCCCTTTTCACCCGTGCGCTCGACGGCGACCGTTTCGCTGCAACCCGTTTTACCGATCAGGCAAGCCTCGTTGCCGAGGGCTCCGGCTTTCGCCTGACAGGCCGGTCGGAACAGGCAGCCGCTATCCTTTTCTCCGACTGGATCGCCGCAGCAGCGATCGACCCCGGCCGCCGCAGGGTGACGTTGCATCTGCAGCGTGACAGCGACGAACTGCAGGCGGTGGACGACTGGGATGCTTTCGGGCTGCGCACCAACGGCACAGCAACGCTGATTGCCGGCAAGCTGCATGTGAACGCAGATACCGTCACCGCCGCCCTATCCGGCGATCACACGACGGAAAAATCCTTGGGCCTTCTGCTGCAGGCAGCCGTCAGCCTCGGTATCGCCCGTGCAGCCTTTGCCGACCTGCTCGTCATGGCGAAGGAGCCCTCTGCCCTCTCTGGCAAAATCGGCGAGCGCGCCATCCGCATCGAAATCGCGACCGGCGCGCTGGAACAGGCAGGCCGCAAACTGGATATCGCCCAGGTAAGTCCCGCCGAGGCAGCCATGGCGGAAGCCTATTTCTCCGCCTCATCCGCCTGCCTCACGGCAACCGAGGTGGCGCTGGACACGGCAAATGCGCTCTTCGAACTGGCCCGGGGCGCGACCGGCAGCATAGCGCTCAACCTCGACCGTCACTGGCGCAACGCCCGCATCCACGACATGGCAATCCAGCGCGAGCCGCTGTTGAAGGCAGCAGGCGCGCATATTCTAAGAATCAGGGAAAGCTGAAGCAACTCCCGCAAAACTGTGCCGCGGTTTGCATCGGGAATTGCGTCAAAATAAAGAGAGCGCGGATCAGCTCGCGGCGGAAACCGGGACCTCTTCCTCGACCGTTTCGATACCGCCGCCGACAACGAACTGTTCGAGCGTCATGTTGTCGAGAATGGCGGCGATCGCGTCCCGGACTTCGGTCATCGAGCGCCGCACCTGACAGGTCTCGGGATCGGCGCAGTCGTCGCAGGCCTCGTAAGCCGTGCGGCTGGCGCAGCGGATCGGCGCAAGCGGCCCATCCAGCGTGCGGATGACATGACCAATGCGGATCTCCGACGCAGGCCGCGACAACGAATAGCCGCCGCCCGGCCCCTTCTTCGACCGCAGGATGCCGACATTGCGCAGTTCGAGCAGAATCGTATCGAGAAACTTCTTCGGAATATTGTTGCGCGACGCGATGTCGTTGATGAAGGCGGTCTCGCCCGGCGCCAGCCGCGCCAGATCGACCAGCGCCTTCAATCCGTATTTTCCTTTTTTCGTCAACATCTGGGTCGCCCTGCACTTTGCGGCATTATGCTTCTGTAATAGCAGGCAAATAGAGTCAAAACCATGAAGAGACAACAAAATAACCAGTTTTTATAGGCTACATCAGCAATATGTTGCCGTAAAACCGCTATTCAGAGTTTCCTGAACCTTGCAGGCCTCCAGAAGGTTGTCTCGCACCGCCAACCGATGCGAGACCGGAAGTCTCGTCTAGACCGTTTTCAGCATGCCGCCGTCGACGAAATAGGTGGAGCCAATACTGTAGCTCGCTCGGTCGGAGCAGAGGAAGACGAAGAAGTTTGCAAGCTCCTCCGGCGTGCCGAAACGTTTGGACGAGGCATGCTCATCCGCCACGCTCTGCAGGTAGCCCTCCCAGTCACCACCGGTCTCCGCTGTCAGCTGCTTGGCGGTCTTGATCCAGTCGGGCGTCAGGATGAGGCCGGCGTTGACGCAGTTGACGCGAATCTTGTCCTTGACGAGCTCTGTGGAGAGCGTCTTGGAAAACATCATGAGCGCCGCCTTGGTGACATTGTAGATCGGCTCGTACCACAGCGGCTGCACGGCACAGATCGAGGCATTGTGAAGGATCACTCCGCCGCCGCGCTTCTTCATCTGCGGCGCAATTCCGCGGGCAAGGCGCACGGCGGCCATCACATGCAGATCAAAATACGCCTGCCACTTCTCGTCAGGCGCCTCCATGACCGTCTCGTTGGAGCCGGTGCCGGCATTGTTGATGAGAATATCCGCTCCACCACGTTCGGCTGCCGCCGCGATGATCGCCTCAGTGCCTTCGACAGTCGCCACATCGCTTTCGACCGCAATGGCGCTGACACCATATTTTTCGGCGATGCGCACGGCTTCAGCATCCAGCCGCTCGCGTCCACGCGCAGACAAAATGAGGTTGGCACCCTCGGCCGCCAGCCCTTCGGCGATCGCCAGCCCGATACCGACCGAACCACCCGTGATGACGGCGGTCTTCCCCTTCAATCCAAGATCCATGAAATCCTCCCAATCCGGCCGGCGGTCCGGCCGCTCCGCCAACTCTTCCGGCATTGGCTCTGCCCGTCAAGCCATGGCAGAAAATCATTGGTGCCGCTAACTGATCCCTCTTGCCGCAGGCCGCGTTCTGTCGCATGCCTGCGGGCATAGTGGAGGAATTTTCATGCGTCTTTATTCAGCTTGCATTGAATGGCTGTTTGCCGAGGAAGGCGATCATTTCGCCGATCGCATCCGCCGTGCCCATGCCGCCGGCCTCAAGGCCATCGAGTTTTGGCGCTGGACGGACAAGGACCTCGACGCGATAGAAGCCGCATTGAAGGAAACCGGCCTCAAGGTGACGAGCCTCGTCGCCGAGCCGATGATCGCGCTGACCGATACCGCCAATCGCGAAACCTGGCTGAAGGGCCTTGCCGATTCCGTCGTCGTCGCGAAACGCCTCGGCGTGCCTGTCCTGATCGCGCAGGCCRGCGACGATCTCGAGGGCTTCACACGAGACGAACAGCGCAAGGCGCTCACCGAAACGCTGCGGGCCGGCGCCGACATCCTGAAGGACAGCGGCGTGCGTCTCGGTGTCGAGCCGCTCAATATCCGCATCGACCACATTGGTTATTTTCTCGATTCCGCCCGCGAGGGGCTGGATATCGTCGATGACGTCGCCCGTCCGGAAATCGGCATCGTCTACGACATCTATCATTCCGCAGTCATGGATGAGCGCACTGAAGATGTTCTGGCCGGCCGCATCGACCGCGTTTTCCACGTTCATGTCGCTGACCACCCCGGCCGCAACGAACCCGGCACCGGCACGATCGATCTCGCTCACCGCCTGAACTGGATCTTCTCCAACGGCTACACCGGTGCCATCGGCTTGGAATACAAGCCAACGGCTCCGGGAGCGGATGCGGTGAAGGCGGCAATTGCGACCTTGGGCTGACGTTCAGCATTCTGCCGTTATCCGGCAGCATCAGCCCGATCACTTCACAAGTGCACTGTGCTGATCGGCTTCCGATTTCGGCTTTGCCGGATCGGCAACTGCCGCCACCTTGCACGGACCAGCCGAACGGCGCTCGACGATGCGTGAAGCGATCATGACGCGGCGGGCAGGCATGCCGGGCAGGCGTGGATTTTCTATCCGCTCCAGGAGCAGCCGCAGACCGACGGCCCCGCCCTCCTGCCCTTCCATTTTCACCGTCGTCAATGACGGCGAAATCTGCGTGGCCGGCGAGAAA
Source organism: Rhizobium sp. 01T437 (assembly GCF_056398505.1). Classification (NCBI taxonomy): domain Bacteria; kingdom Pseudomonadati; phylum Pseudomonadota; class Alphaproteobacteria; order Hyphomicrobiales; family Rhizobiaceae; genus Rhizobium; species Rhizobium sp. 01T437. The sequence goes on along the minus strand of NZ_JBFTPM010000002.1, from coordinate 150,039 downwards.
TCGCCGAAGCCGACGACCGAGACGTCATCGGGAATGCGATAGCCCTGGCCCAGCAATTCGGAAACCACGGTCAGCGCCAGTCCATCATGGGCACAGAAGAAAGCCGTCGGGTGGATACCCTTTGCCTTGAGGTCCTTGAAAACCTCGCCGAAGCCGATCTGTTCGTCGAAGCTTAACACATGCAGCAAGACATCCTCGCAGCGTTCGGCAATCTCCCGCGCACCGTAGAAGCGCTCGCGCCGGCCGCGGAAACCAGGCGTGCCGTTGACATAGGCGATCGACCGATGGCCGAGTTCGATCAGATATTGCAATACCGCCTGCCCAGCCTCATGGTCGGTGCCGGTCACCTGATCGGCCTGCTCCAGCGGATCGACCCAGCCGAAACGCACGATCGGCACACCGGTCGCTGTTGCCGCTGCGATCGCTTCACGATCATGCGGTCCGACGAGCAGTAAACCGGCGCAGGACCGCCCCAGTTCTTCCAACTGACCGGCACTGTGGGTCCAGCGGATGCGTAGCGCCATGCCAAGCCTATGCGCCTCACGCTGCACGCCATTCTGGATTTGCATGTAGAGTTCGCTGTTGACGGCATCGAGATCGTGGAAAACGACGGCGATATCATTGGTCTGCGATTGGCCGGCAGGGCGCGTGTAGCCCAGCCGTTCAGCCGCCGCGCGGATCAGCGCGCGCGTCTCCTCACTGACACCGCTCTTGCCTGCCAGCGAGCGCGACACCGCATATTTCGAGAGGCCGACCTCCCGCGCGATCGTCTGTAAGGTAACTCGCCCCCTGCTTCCCACTCTCCACCTCGATGTTCCATCCGGCATTCGGAGCGCTTCGCTACACGTTCCCTACCGGAATTGCAAATTCCCGCACTAACAAAACATAACGCTTTACCTAACAATATCCAAATGTATCTTCTCGTTATCCCAGCCCGAAAGCAAAATATAACGATAAGAGCTGAGGATTTTTGGAGGAGAACCCTATGATCAAGCTGAAACGTCGTGCGTTTCTGGCCGGGACTTCGGCCGTTATGATCCTGCCGGCCTTGTCGGCCTTCGCCGCCGACTACAAGGAAGCAGGCATTCTGAAAGACAAGGTTTCAAGCGGCGCGTTGCCGGCCCTCAAGGACCGGTTGCCGGAGAATCCGCTCGTCATCAAGCCGGTCGAAAGCGTCGGAAAATATGGTGGCGACTGGAATATGGCGCTCGTTGGCGGCGGTTCGCTCTCGATGTTGTTCCGCTATCAGGCCTATGAGCCGCTGCTGCGCTACACGCCCGACTGGTCCGGCGTGACGCTGAATGTCGCCGAGGCCTTCGATGGCAACGCCGATTCCACCGAATATACCATCCGCCTGCGCAAGGGCATGAAATGGTCCGACGGCCAGCCCTACACCACGGCCGACGTGAAATTCTGGTACGACACGATCCTGACCGACAAGCGCGTCGCCGTGAACGGCCAGGGCCACTGGAAAACGGCAGGCAAGCCGGCCAAGCTCGAAATCGTTGACGAACAGACGTTTAAAGTTATCTTCGATAAACCTAACGGTATGTTCCCATTGCAGGTTGCCTGGGCCAACAGCGATCACACCACGCGCTGCCCGAAACATTATCTCGAACAATTCCATATCGACTATAACCCGAAGGCGGACGAGCTTGCCAAACAGCGCGGCTTCGAAACCTGGATTGCCGCCTTCCAGTCCGCTTCCGGCTTCCAGGACGACAACGCCTTCTTCCTGAACTCCTCGAAGAAGCCCTGCCTGAATGCCTGGATGTTTACCACCGCACCAGGCGAAAATACGGAACGCGCCGTCGCCGAACGAAACCCCTTCTACTGGAAGGTAGATACGGAAGGTAACCAGCTCCCCTATATGGATCGCATCGTCTACCAGATGGTCGCCGATCCGCAGGTGCTGCTACTCAAGGTCATGCAGGGTGAAATCGACCTCATGGACCAGTATATTGCGACACCGAACAACAAGTCGGTGCTCTACGATGCGCGCGAGCAGGGCAAGTACGATTTCTACACGCTGACTTCAACCGAAGCCAATGTGATGAACTTCATCTTCAACCTGAACCATAATGACGAGACCAAGCGAAAGCTCTTCCGCAACAAGGATTTTCGCGCGGCACTCTCCATGGCGCTCGATCGCCAGTCGCTGATCGATGCCGTACTCGTCGGCCAGGGTGCACCGGCCCAGCCATCGATCAAGCAGGGCGATCCGCTCTACAACGAGCAGCTTGCCACGCAGTTTACGAGCTATGATGTCGACAAGGCGAATGCCATGCTCGACACGCTGATCCCGAAGCGCGACGACCAGAACTTCCGTCTGGACGAGAAGGGCCGCCGCCTGACGGTGATCTTCGAAATTGACCAGGCGCGTGCTGTCTTCCTCGATCTCTTCCAGCTAGTCATCCCGATGTTCCAGGCTGTCGGCATCGATGCGCAGATGCGCACCATGGACCGCTCGCTCTGGGAAACCCGCGTCCGCCAGGGCCGCGATTTCGATGCGACGGCCCACCAGTTCGGCGCCAATGGCGGCGTCGCGGCCATGCTCGACCCGCGTTACTACGTGCCGACGGATTCGAACGCCATGTACGCTCCGGCCTGGCAGCTCTGGTATCTCGACCGCAACAACGCCAATGCGGAAGAACCACCGGAAGAAACGAAGAAGCAGCTTGAGCTCTATGACAAGCTGAAGGCGACCTCCGATCCCACCGGCCAGCAGGAGATCATGAAACAGATCCTGCAGAGTGCTGCCGAAAGCTTTTATGTCTTCGGCATTTCCCAGCCGCCGGATGGCTATGGCGTCGTCAAGAACAACATGAAGAACATCACGAAGACCATGCCGAATTCCTTCGGTTGGCCGACCCCCGCTCCCACCATGCCGGAGCAGTTCTACAAGGTCTGATGGCCTCGACAGCAATGATGTTTTCCAGGCGCCGGCCCAACCGGCCGGCGCCACGGCCCTCTTTTGCCAATGCCCTCGTTTGCCAATGATTGGATGAAGACGATGCTCGACGCCAGAAGACAGAACACCGACACGCTGCGCGCGCCGGACTGGTTCAAGACCGCAACGCGCTGGACCCAGCTGACCTTCGTGGAAGACGATCCGGAAAAATACGATCCGGCCTTCTGGGTCGATGTCTTCAAGCGCACGAAATCCAACGCCGTGTGCCTCAGCGCCGGCGGCTACATCGCCTATTATCCGAGCGAAGTGCCCTATCACTACGTGAGCAAATATCTGGGTGATAAGGACATCTTCGGCGCACTCGTCGATGCCGCCCGCAAGCTCGACATGCATGTCATGGCCCGTGTCGATCCGCATGCCATCCACGACGATGCCGCCAAGGCGCATCCCGAATGGGTGATGATCAATGCCGATGGCACGCCGCGCCGGCATTGGGCCTATCCCGATGTCTGGGTCACCAATGCCTATGGTGACTACAACACCGTCTTCATGCCCGAGGTGGTGAAGGAGATCGTCCGCAAATACGATATCGATGCAGTCTTTGCCAATCGCTGGCAGGGCCACGGCGTCGATTACGGCGAAGACAGCGCCCGCCGCTTCAAGGATATGTTCGGCCACGCGCTGCCGAAGAAGGCGGATGCCGATGATCCAGCCTGGCAGAGCTGGTTGCAATGGCGCCGCCGGGTGCTGACCGACATGATCGCCCAGTGGGACGATGCGGTCAAAGCGATCCGCCCCCATGCGAGCTTCATCCCCAACATGGGCGGCGCCTCGCTGATGGAATTCGACCTCTCGGTTATCGCCAAACATTGCCCCTTCCTCGTCGTCGATCACCAGGGCCGTAAGGGTCTGGAACTTGGCTGGTCGGCCGGCCGCAACGGCAAGCGTATCCGCGCCACCTTCCCCGATCGCCCCGTCGTGCTCATCACCTCGATCGGCCCGGAAGAAGAATATCGCTGGAAGGACGCGGTCACCTCGGGCGAGGAAATGCAGCTCTGGATCAATGACGGCACGGCCCATGGCCTCTATGCCTGGTTCACCAAATTCAATGGCGTTGTACCCGACAAGCGCTGGGTGGAACCGGTCGCCGACGCATTCGCCTTGCAGGCGGCTGTCGAGCCGGTGCTTGAGAGCATGAATCCGACGGCCGAAATCGCCGTCGTCGATCCTTCGACCACGCTCCGCCACTGGGCACCGGAAGAACGCCACAGTGCCGAAAAACACGATCTCGGTTTCTATCATGCCCTCGTCGAAGCCCGTCTTCCCTTCGAGCTTCTCTCCGATCAGGTTCTCACGAAGGAGAACCTCGATCGCTTCAAGCTGATCGTCCTCGCCAACGCCTCCTGCCTTTCGGATGCCCAGAACGAGGCAATCCGCGCCTATGTCGAGCGCGGCGGCAGTGTCGTCGCCTCCTACGAAACCTCTCTGCGCGACGAATTCGGCAAGAAGCGCAGCGAATTCGGCCTCTCCGACGTACTCGGCGCCAAATTCGTCTCCGGCCCACGTGGCATCGTCAAGAACACCTATGTGGCGCTGTCTGGCGACCATCCGATCAATCAGGGTTATGAGGGTGCCGAGCGCATCATGGGTGGCACGCGCCTTGTCCATGCTGACCCTATCGGCAACGCGACGACACCCTTCCTCTATGTTCCCGACTTTCCGGATCTGCCGATGGAAGAGGTTTATCCGCGAAAGGCACCGGAAGGCGCCGGCGTCATCGCCCGCGAAACCGGCAAGGGCGGCCGCACCGTCTATATCCCTTGGAATATTGGCGAAATCTTCTGGGAAGTCTTCGCCGTCGATCATGGAAAGCTGATTGCCAATGCTGTGAGCTGGGCACTCGGCAAGACGCCACGCGTCACCGTCGAAGGCCCCGGCGTCATCGACATGGCGCTGCGCGAAAATGCCGAAGGTATCGCGCTCAGCCTCTTCAACCTCACCAACCCGATGATGATGAAGGGTCCGATACGCGAAAATTACCCTCTGGCGGCCCAGACGGTTTCAGTGGAAATTCCTGAAGGCAAATCGGTGGCGAAGGCATGGCTCGTCGTTACCGACCGCGCCGCAAACTTCAGCGTTAGGGATGGCCGCGCACAGGTGGAGGTGCCGGGCATCGAGCGGCTGGAGGTGCTGCACCTCACCTGGAAATGAGGTGTTGAAAAGAGGAGGAGCGCTTTTGGCCTGGAGGGGCCGGAAGCGGATGGAGATCCGAAGGAAGCGCCCGGCCGGGCACTCCCAACGGGAGGAGAAACATTCCGATGCTTGGCTACATCTTCAAGCGCGTGCTCTATATGATCCCGACCTTGATCGGCATGTCGCTGATCTCGTTCATGATCATTCAGCTGCCGCCGGGTGACTACCTGACGTCGATGATCGCGACGATGAGCGACAGCGGTCAGGCTGTGGATCCCGCGCAGATCGAGCGGCTGAAAGAGATCTACGGTTTCGACGATCCCTTCTATATCCAGTATCTCAAATGGATATGGGGCATCGTCAGTCGCGGCGATTTCGGCTGGTCCTTCGAGTGGAACCAGCCCGTCTCCGGCCTCATCTGGGCGCGCATGGGCTCGACGCTGGTCATCTCGCTCTTGAGCCTGCTCTTCGTCTGGATCGTCGCCCTGCCGATCGGCATCTATTCCGCCGTACGCCGCCATTCGATCAGCGACCACGTCTTCACCTTCTTCGGTTTCATCGGTCTCGCAGTGCCGAACTTCATCCTGGCGCTGACGCTGATGTATGTCGCCTATCGGTATCTCGGCCAGAGCGTCGGCGGTCTCAACTCGCCCGAATTTGCCGAGGCGCCCTGGAGCCTCGCCAAGGCCGGCGATTTCCTTGCCCATCTCTGGATACCCATCATCATCATCGGCGCCTCGGGTACCGCTGCCATGATCCGCATCCTGCGCGCCAATCTGACGGACGAGCTGCACAAACCTTATGTGATCACCGCCCGCGCCAAGGGCCTGCCGGAATACAAGGTCATCCTCAAATATCCGGTGCGCATCGCGCTCAACCCCTTCGTTTCGGCCATCGGCTGGGTGCTGCCGCATCTCGTCTCCGGCGTGACGATTACCGCTATCGTCCTCAACCTCCCGACCGCCGGGCCGCTGCTCTTCCGCGCCCTGGTTTCGCAGGACATGTATCTTGCCGGCAGCTTTATCCTGTTGCTGTCAGCGCTGACCCTCGTCGGCATGCTCCTCTCGGACCTGCTGCTTGCGCTGCTCGATCCGCGCATCCGGTTCAATTGAAGAGGCGCCGATGACCCACGAAACATTCGCAACCCATACCGGCCCCCTGAACGTCGTCGCCGACGGCCCGTCGATCAGCCCGCTGAAACAGGGCAAGACCGTCTCGATCGCCGCGATCGGCCCGTGGCGGCTGATTGCCGGCAAGCTGATCCGCCAGAAAGTGGCGATGGTTGCCGGCGCGATCATCCTATTCCTTTATCTCGTCGGCCTCTTCGCCGAATTCCTTGCGCCTTCGCTGCCCGCAACCTCCAAGCCGCAATATACTTACGCGCCGCCGCAAGGTTTCAGCTTCTTCGTGGAGAAACCTGACGGCAGCTCCGAGTTCAATTTCCACGTGAAGGGCTACAAGGTGGAGATCGACAAGGTGGCGCTGAGGCGCACTTTCGTGGTCGATGACACCAAGGTCGTGCCGATCGGCTTCTTCGTCAAAGGCCCTGCCTATCAGCTCTGGGGCCTGATCCCGATGACCACGCATTTCATCGGCCCGATCAACCCCAATGACCCGATGTACCTGCTCGGCGCCGACCGTCTTGGCCGTGACGTCCTGACCCGGCTGATCTACGGCACCAGAATTTCCATGTCGATCGGCCTCGTCGGGGTCGCCATGTCATTGGTGCTCGGCGTCGTGCTTGGCTCGATCTCCGGCTTCTATGGCGGCTGGGTGGATACGCTGATCCAGCGCGTCATCGAGGTCGTCAGCGCCATGCCGACCATCCCGCTCTGGCTCGGCCTTGCGGCGGCGATCCCGCTGACTTGGTCGCCGGTCAACGTCTATTTCGTCATCACCATCATCGTCTCCCTGCTCGGCTGGACCAGCCTTGCCCGTGAGGTGCGAGGCCGCTTCCTGGCGCTGCGCAGCGAAGATTTCGTCACCGCCGCCAAACTCGACGGGTCGAGTGAGGCACGGCTGATCTTCCGCCACATCCTGCCCTCACTGACGAGCCATATCCTCGCCGTCGTCACCCTCGCAGTGCCGACGATGATCGTTGCCGAAACCTCGCTCTCCTTCCTCGGCATCGGCCTCAAGCCGCCTGTCGTCAGCTGGGGCGTGCTGTTGCAGGACGCGCAGAATATCCGCACGGTCGCGACCGCGCCCTGGCTGCTGATCTGGCCGTCGCTCGCGGTCGTCATCGCCGTCCTGTCCTTCAACTTCTTCGGCGATGGCCTGCGCGATGCAGCCGATCCCTATGACAATTGAGGAGGAAGCCATGACCGATCTTCCCGAAGACGTTGTCCTCTCGGTTGAAAACCTCTCGATCGATTTCCGGCTGCGCACGCATATCCTGCACGCTGTCGAAGATGTCAGCTTCCAGCTCAAACGCGGCCAGACGCTTTGCCTCGTCGGCGAAAGCGGCTCGGGTAAGAGCGTCACCGCCCGTTCGCTGCTGCAGATCGTCGATAAGCCCGGCACCATCGTCGGCGGCCGCATCCTGCTGCGCAACGGCGGCGAGGTCACCGATATCGCCACGCTCCCGCCCGGCAGCCGCGCCATGCGCGAGATCCGCGGCCGCCGCATCGGCCTCGTCTTCCAGGAGCCGATGAGTTCGCTCTCGCCGGTCCACACGATCGGCTCGCAGATCATCGAGGCGATCCGACTGCACAGCACTCTCGACAAGAAAGCGGCGCGTGCCCGCATGGTCGAACTGCTGCGGCAGGTAGAAATCCCCAATCCCGACAAGATGGCCGATCGCTATACGTTCGAATTTTCAGGCGGCATGCGCCAGCGCGCCATGATCGCCATGGCGCTCGCCGGCAATCCCGATATCCTCATCGCCGACGAGCCGACAACAGCCCTCGACGTGACGACGCAGGCCGAAATCCTCGATCTCATCAAGCGCCTGCAGGTCGAGCGCGGCATGGCGATGCTGCTGATCACCCACGACATGGGCGTGGTTGCCGAAGTAGCTGATGATGTTGCCGTCATGCGCTTCGGCCATATCGTCGAGCGCGGCCCGGTCGATGCGATCTACCATGCCGCCACCCACCCCTATACACGCCAGCTGCTGGCCTCGACGGTCAAGCTGACGCATCATGTCGAAGGAAGACTGCCGGCCATCGCCCTCTCATCCGAAGCGCCGCAACCGATCCTCTCGGTGCGCAATCTCGGCAAGACCTTCGGTTGGCATGGCAATGCCAATACGCTACGCGCCGTCGATGACGCCAATTTCGACCTCTATCCCGGTGAAAACCTCGGCATCGTCGGCGAAAGCGGTTCGGGTAAGACGACGCTCGGCCGCCTGATCCTGCGCACGGTCGAGCCGACCACCGGTACCGTCCTCTATCGCGGTAAGAATGGCGGCGAGACCGACGTCACCAAGGTCGGCAAGAAGGAGCTGCGCAATTTCCATCGGGAAGTCCGCCTCGTCTTCCAGGATCCCTTCGCCTCGCTGAACCCGCGCATGACCGTCAAGGAAGTGATCGCCGATCCCCTCATCGTCAACGGCCTCGCCAAGGGCAAGGCGCTGGAAGACCGCGTCGCCGAACTGATGCGTCTCGTCGGCCTCGATCCGATGGGCATGGAGCGTTATCCGCATGCCTTCTCCGGCGGCCAGCGCCAGCGCATCGGCATTGCCCGGGCGCTTGCGCTCGATCCCCGCATCATCATCGCCGATGAGGCAACCTCGGCGCTCGACGTCTCCATCCGCAGCCAGATCCTCGATCTTCTGCTCGATATCCGCCAGCGTCTGAACCTGAGCTTCATCTTCATTTCCCACGACATTTCCGTGGTCCGCTACTTCTGCGACCGCGTCGCCGTCATGCATCGCGGCAAGATCGTCGAACTCGGCGAAGCTGAGCAGATCTGCACCGCGCCGCAGGAGGCCTATACGAAGAGCCTCATTTCAGCCGTTCCCAATCCCGACCCTCGCGACAAGCGCATGCTGCACCGGCATCGTTTCGTCGCTCCCGCCAATGCCTGAGGATGTTCCAGTGCCGAAATTTTCCGCCAATCTATCCTTCCTGTACCAAGACCTTGCCTTCCTCGATCGTTTCGCCGCCGCCGCGAAAGACGGTTTCGGAGCGCTCGAATATCTCGGCCCCTATGCCGAGCCGAAGGAAAAGGTCGCCGATACGCTCCAGGCAAACGGCCTGAAGCAAGCTCTCTTCAACGTTCCCTCCGGTGACTGGGCCGGCGGCGAGCGCGGCATCGCCTGCCTGCCGGACCGTATCGAGGAATTCCGCAACGGCATCTCGCTCGCCCTCGATTACGCCAAGGCGCTCGCCTGCCCGCAGGTCAACGTCATCTCCGGCCTCGTGCCAAAGGGTGCCGACCTCGAGACGCTGGAAAAGGTGCTGGTGGATAACCTGAAATATGCTGCCGAACGCACTGCAGATGCCGGCGTGAAGCTGCTGATCGAGCCGATTAACCTGCGCGACATTCCCGGCTTCTTCCTGTCGAACACCGATCATGCAGAACGCATCCTCGAAAAGGTCGGCTCCGACAATCTCTACATCCAGTATGATTTCTACCACATGCAGATCATGCAGGGCGATCTGATCCCGACCTTCACAAGGCTGAAGGACCGGATTGCCCATGTGCAGATCGCCGATAATCCTGGCCGCAACGAACCCGGCACGGGCGAGATCAACTACAGCTTCATCCTCTCCGAACTCGACCGCCTCGGCTACGACGGCTGGGTCGGCTGCGAATACAAGCCGAAAGCCGGCACCAGTGAGGGCCTTGGCTGGATGAAACCCTATCGGAAGTGAGCGTGACATGAATATCGGTTTTATCGGACTGGGCGTCATGGGCCGCCCGATGGCGGAACACCTGATCGATGCCGGCCATACGCTGTATCTGAGCCGCGTGAAGGAGACCTCCCAGCATCTCGTCAGTAAAGGCGGCAAGGCCGCTCATAGCGCCAAGGCTGTCGCGGAAGCCTCCGACATCATCATCCTGATGCTGCCGGATACGCCTGACGTCGAAACCGTGCTCTTTGGCGAAGACGGCGTCGCCTCCGGCCTGTCTGCCGGCAAGCTGGTGATCGACATGAGTTCGATCTCGCCTGTCGCCACCAAGGGCTTTGCCAAGCGCATCGAAGCGCTTGACTGCGATTACGTCGATGCACCTGTCTCCGGCGGCGAGGTCGGCGCCAAGGCTGCCTCGCTGACGATCATGATCGGCGGCAAGGAAACGGCTTTCGAGCGCGCCAGGCCGCTCTTTGAGAAGATGGGCAAGAACATCACGCTGGTCGGCGGCGTCGGCGACGGCCAGACCGCCAAGGTCGCCAACCAGATCATCGTCGGTCTCACCATCGAAGCCGTCTCCGAAGCGCTGCTCTTTGCCAAACGCGCCGGCGCCGATCCGGCCAAGGTGCGCGCCGCCCTGATGGGTGGCTTTGCCGCCTCGCGCATTCTCGAAGTGCATGGCGAACGCATGGTCAAGGAAACTTTCGAACCGGGCTTCCGCATCCGCCTGCACCGCAAGGACATGACGCTCGCCGTCGATGCCGCACGCGCGCTCGACCTCTCGCTGCCGAATACGGCGGCCACCCAGCAGCTCATGAATGCCGCTATTGCCAATGGCGATGGTGAACGCGACCATTCCGCCCTTATTCGCACGCTCGAGCTCCTCGCCGGAGGGCCGCGCTAGATCAAGACCACCTAGAACACCCGGACGACATCTTCGATTGCCTCCTGCCGGAGCCTTTCTCCGGACGGCGAAGCCATGTCCGGACATCGACAGAGAAGGACAGGACAATGCTTAGAAACGATATCCAATTCCCTTTCGGCGCCGTCTATTTCCGCAAGTCCAATCCGCCGCGCGATGATTGGGAACGCGACTACACGACGGCAGGCGAAGATGGCATGAACATCTTCCGCCACTGGTTCATGTGGAGCGCGATCGAAGTAGCCCCCGGTGTCTATGACTGGGAAGAATATGACCGCCAGCTCGATCTCGCCGCCAAGAACGGCATCAAGACGATCATTGCCGAACTCATTCATGCGGTGCCGGATTGGGCGGTGCGCAAATATGCCGATGCGCTGCAGGTCAATGCCGACGGCACCAGGCTCGGCTCCTACATGGGCGTCTCGGCCGCAACCGGCGGCTTTTCCAACAATGGCGGCGGCGCCGGTGCGCTGACGCTGAACTGCCCGGAAGTGAAGGAAGCCGCTGGCAAGTTCCTGACCGCACTCGCCACCCGCTACAAGGACCATCCGGCGATCTACGGCTATGACGTCTGGAACGAGGTCAACTATTCCGCCGATGTCGACTACAGCAGCTATGCGAAGGCGGCCTTCCGTACATGGCTGGAGAAGAAATACGGCAGCCTGAACGTGCTCGCCAAGGCATGGCATCGCTACAGCTATGCCGAATGGGCCGATATCGAGCCACCGGTCCACATGGCGCCCTATCCTGAATGCATCGACTGGCTGCAGTTCAAGCGCGACAACTTCTATGGCCAGATGCAGTGGCGTATCGATACGATCCGCGCCGTCGACCAGAAGAATGTCATTGCCGCGCACGGCATTTCCGGCGCTATCCCCAACATGGCGGCAAATGGCTGCGACGACTGGCTCGCCGCCTCCAAGGTGGAAATCTATGGCTTCACCTGGATCCAGGCGCGCAAGGGCACCGAGCCCTGGAAGACATGGTATGGCGTCGACATCAATCGCGCCGCCGCCCGTGGCAAGCCCTTCTGGCATGCCGAGCGTCAGGGCGGCCCGCTCTGGCTGCAGCCGCAGGTGATTGGCCGCGACAAGGAAGACGGCCGTGTCGCCGAGCCCGAGGATATCCGCATCTGGAGCATGACCTCCTTTGCCGGCGGCGCCCGCGGCGTCCTCAATCTGCGCTGGCGCCCGCTTCTCGACGGCCCGCTCTTTGGCGCCTTCGGCGCCTATGGCATGGACGGCAGCCGCACGCCGCGCTCCGACATGCAGAGTGCCATGGCAAAATGGGCGAACGATCCGGCGCAAAAGACACTCTGGGACGCAAAGCCGGTGCGCGGCGAAGTCGGCATTCTTGTCGTTCCGGAAACACAGGAATGGGATTACCTGCTGAACTACGACCGCAAGGAAAAGCCCTATCCGGAGGCTATGTGGGGCGCCTATCGTGCCTTCCTCGGTCAGGGCTTGCAGCCGGATTGGGTGCATATCGACGATATCGACGCCTACGACTTCCTCTATTTCCCCTACCCGATCATGTTCACCGCCGAGCAGGCAGCGCGCCTGAAGACCTGGGTTGAAAAGGGCGGCACGCTGATTGCGGAAGCCTGCCCCGGCTATTTCGGTGACCGCGGCCATGTCGGCCAGGTACAGCCGAATATGGGGCTCGACGAGGTCTTCGGTGCGCGCGAGGAAGAAGTGGAATTCATGCCCGATATCGGCAACCGCATTCACTTCAAATTCGATGATATCGCCGTCGATGGCGGCGGCCTCCTGCAGTCCTATCGCCTGACCGGCGGCACCGGCCGCGGTACGTTCGACGGCGGACGTCTGGCCGTCGTCGAAAATCGCTTCGGCAAGGGCCGCACCCTGCTGATCGGCACCAATCCTTCGGTCGCTTTCTATCGCACCGATGGTAAGGCCAATGCCGCCTTCTTCGCCGAACTGGTGAAATGGAGCGGCAGGGCGCGTCATGTGACACTTTCCAATGACGCGGTCTTCGCCCGCATCCACAAGGGCGAAAAGGGCAGCTTCCTCTGGCTGGTCAATCCAACGCGCAAGTCGCAGACGACCACGGTCAGCCTTGCCGATGGAAAGCTGTCTGGCGGTAAGCCGGCGTGGCCTGTAAATCATGCCTACGATGCTGGCCGCATCGAAGTGCCGGCCCGCGACGTATTGATCCTGCCGCTCGCGTAACTAGCGAACGGCAAGCTGCTCGACCCAGCCGCCTTGCGAAAGTGCGGCGCGGTCGAGTTCGCTTTCGATGCGACCAGCCTGCATCAGCACGGCCCGGTCGCACATATGCGCGACAACACCGGGATCGTGACTGACCAGCACGAAGGTCATGCCATGCGAGGCCTTCAGGTCGTTCAGCAGGTTGAGGATTTCGGCCTGCACCGAGACATCCAGCGCCGAGGTCGGCTCGTCGAGCAGCAGCAGCTTCGGCTTCAAAAGCAGCGCGCGGGCAATCGCCACACGCTGCCGCTGGCCGCCGGAAAGCTGGTGCGGATAACGCCCGGTGGCAGCAGCGGGCAGGCCGACTTGATCGAGCGCGGTGCGCACCTCGTCCTCGACATTGCGCACCCCACGCAACGCCAGCGGCTCGCCCAGAATATGGGCGATACGGTGGCGCGGATGCAGCGAGGAATAGGGATCCTGAAACACCATCTGGATATTGGATCGCAACGCGCCGGTGATCTTGTGCCCCGGCTGCAGCGCCTCATCGAAGACCCTGATGGAGCCCTGCCAATGGGTGTTCAGCCCGGCAACAGCACGCAGCGCCGTCGTCTTACCGCAACCGGAGGGACCGATCAGCCCGAACGTCTCGCCCGGGGCAACCTCGAAGCTGACGCCACGCACGGCGATAAAACCCTTGCCGCCGCTCTGAAAAGTCACGGAAAGATGGGAAACGGAGAGCGCGTTCATGCCTCGTCTCCGTAAACCGGCAGCCGTGTCCCGTAGGTCGCCGCCGAAGGTCGCGCCGCCCAGAGCGCCCGCGTATAATCCGATCTGGCATTGGCAAGATCAGCCGACGCCATCTGTTCCTCGATCTTGCCATGCCGCGTGACCATGACGCGATCGGCATAACGCGAGACCTGCTGCAGATCATGGCTGATGAGCAGCAGTCCCATGCCAAGCTCTTCAGTCAGCGACCGCAGCAGCGTCAGGATCTGGTCCTGCAGGCCACGGTCGAGCGCCGAGGTCGGCTCGTCGGCGATCAAGAGTTTCGGCCGGTTGATCAGCATGGCCGCGATCATCACGCGCTGCCCCATGCCGCCCGAAAGGGAAGCGGGATAGCTGGAATAGATGCGCTTCGGATCCGGCAAACCGACCTTGTCCAGCATATCGAGCGCCCGCTCGCGCCGTTCGGCAGACGATAGTTTCGTGTGCAGAAGCAGCGCCTCCTCCACCTGCCGGCCGACCTTATGGGCGGGGTTCAGCGAATATTTCGGATCCTGCAGGATCAGCCCGAGACCACTGCCGCGCAGCCTGTTCCAGCCAGACGCAGGCAGCGTCGTCAGCTCCTGCCCGTCGAAGGCGAGATGCTTTGCCCGCACCTCCGCCCGGCGCGGCAACAACCCCATGATCGCGCGGCCCGTCAAGGATTTGCCGGAGCCGGATTCACCAACCAGCGCCACGACCTCGCGACCGACCGAGAAGGAAATGCCATCGACGACGCGCACCGGCCCGGCCTCGGATGGAAAGGCGATCGACAGATCCTCGACGGAAAGCAGTGGCTCAGTCATGGCGCGGATCCAGGATATCGCGCAGGCCATCGGCCAGCAGGTTGAAGGCGAAGGAGGTGATCAGGATGGCAAAGCCGGGTACCGCCGCCACCCACCATTGATCGAAGATTACCTGCGTTCCCTCCGACACCATCGAACCCCATTCCGCCGTCGGCGGACGCACACCGAGGCCGAGGAAGCCGAGGCCTGCGGCAGCAAGGATAATGCCCGAGAGGTCAAGCGCCAGACGAATGATCGCCGAAGGCAGCACCAGCGGCAGGATGTGCCCCCAGAGCAACCGTACGCCGCGGATACCAACCATTTCGGCTGCCGCCAGATAATCGCTGCGCCGCAGCGCCGCCGTCTCGACACGGGCCTGCCGCGCGTAGGCGGGCCAGCTCGTCAGCGCCAGCGCCAGCGCACCGTTGATCAACCCCGGCCCCATGATCGCGACGAAGGCGAAGGCCAGCAGCAACCGCGGAAAGGACATGACGATATCGGTAATCCGCATCAGCACGCGCTCGGTGATGCCGCCGAAGAAGCCCGAGAGGATGCCGACGAGAATTCCGAGCGGCGCCATCAGCAGCACGACGACGAGCACCAGCAGCAGCGTCGGCCGCGCGCCATAGATGATGCGCGAAAGGATATCCCGGCCGAAACCATCGGTGCCAAACCAATGCGCAGCATCAGGCGGCATCAGGCGATTGGCGGTTTCCTGCAGGTTAGGATCATAGGGCGCAATCAGCGGCGCCAGCAGTGCAAGCACCAGAATGAAGATCACGACCGCGCTGCCCACCGCAGCCGAAGGCGAACGCAGCACACGCCGCAGGAAGGATGGGCCGCCGAGCGGCGCCTGGACGATCGCGCTCATCGCTTCCTCCCCGCTTCCAGCCGTGCCACGCCGAGATCGGTCAGCGCATTGAGAAGCACGAAGGAGGCACCGACGACAAGCGTCGCCCCGAGGATCGCCGGCATGTCACCGGCAAACATTGCCGTCGTCAGATAGCGGCCGATACCCGGCCAGGCAAAAACGGTCTCGGTCAGCACGGCGCCTTCCAGCAGGCTTGCATAGGAAAGGGCGATCACAGTGAGCAGCGTCCCGGAAATATTCGGCAGGATATGGATGAAGACGATGCGGCCGAGGCTCGCGCCTTTGGCGCGCGCCGTCGTCACATATTCCTGCCCGAGTTCGGTAAGGATCGCGGCCCGCGTCAGCCGCGAAATAGCGGCGAGCGCATGGAAGGCCAGCACGATCGCCGGCAGTGCCAGGTGCGCCAGCGCGTCGCGAAAGGCACCCGCCTTGCCCGATATCCAGGTATCAACAAGCGCAAAGCCGGTGACGGATTTGACCGTATATTGAAAGACGACATCCGCCCTGCCCGGCCCCGGCGCCCAGTGCAGCCGCGCATAGAACAGCAGCAGCATCAACAGGCCAAGCCAGAAGATCGGCACGGAATAGCCGAAGAGAGACACGAAACGGGCAAGCCCGTCCACCCACGTCCCCTGCCGCATGGCGGCGGTTATGCCGAGCGCAAGACCGATGACCGCACCGAGGATGATCGCAGCCGTAGCAAGCTCGATCGTTGCCGGAAAAGTCCGGGCAATGTCCTTCGCGACCGGCTGACCGGTCGAGATCGACTGGCCGAAATTTCCTGACAGCGCCGTCTCGACATAACGGAAAAACTGCACAGGCAGCGGCTGGTCCAGCCCAAGCTCGAGCCGCGCCTGTTCATAGGTCGATTGGCTGGCATGATCGCCGACGAGCTGCAGCGCCGGATCGATAGGGGAAAGCCGCGTCATCGCAAAGGTCACCAGCGCCAGCCCGAAGAGCGTCAGCACAAAGGACCATAGCCATTTCGAAAGCGGCCAGACGAACGACAACTCCCGCCAGCTGTTGCGCTGGCGGGAGTTGGTCATGTCGGCATTATCAGTCGTTGCCGTTTGCGGCACTTATTTTGCTACCTTGTCGTAATAGACCTGGTCTGCGTTCAGGCCCTGGGCATAGTTCTTCACCTTGTCGCTTAGCACGACCTGGTCATTGCCTTGAAGCATGAAAACGAAGGGCGAGCTTGCCTGGATCTTCTTCTGTAGGTCCTGATAGAGCCCAGCGCGCTTGGCGGCGTCCTGTTCCTTCACCGCAGCAAGCGTTTCGTCGGTCAGTTCCGGGATCACCCAGCCAGCCTGCTTGGCAACTGTATTGGCCGAATTGTCCTTGTTGATCGCAAAGGCGCTGGCATTGGAATGGGCGTCGAAATAATCCGGGATCCAGTAGCGCAGCGTCATCTCGAACTTGCCGGCGCGGCCGCGGGCATAGATGTCGCTCGCAACACCCGGCTGGATGTCGAGCGTGATGCCGGCCTGAGCGAAGGTGGACTGCAGCGACTGGGCGACCGACAGGAACGGCTGGTCGTTGAAGACGATGAATTCGATCTTGAACGGCGTCTTGATACCGCCATCGGCGAGGATCTTCTTCGCCTTCTCGACATCGAGCTTGAAGGGCGTGTCGCTGAGCGCGCCGGGGAAACCGTTCGGCAAGAAGGCCTGGTGAACGCTGCTCTGGCCGCGCAGCAGGTTCTTGGTGATGCCGTCATAATCGACGAGATAACGCGCCGCTTCCCAGAAAGCCGGGTTGCCGAGCGTCGGGTTCGCCTTGCTGTTCAGCAGGATATAGTCCTGACGGGCCGAGGGAACGGAGAGAACCTTGATGCCGCTCTTGTCCTTCAGCGCTTCGATCTGGTCGGCAGAGAGGCCACGGGCGATATCGGCATCGCCCTGCTCGACGAGCAGGCGACGGGCGCCGACGTCAGGCACATTGCGGATGATGACGCTTTCGAGCGTCGGCTTGTCGGAGGAATTGGCATTGGCTTGCAGCACCAGCGCCTCATGCGGCGTGTAGGTGGCGATCGTGTAAGCGCCGCTGCCGGCCGAATTGGTCTTCAGCCAACCATTGCCGAAATCATTGTCCTTGGCCTGCGGCGAAACCGTCTGCTCATCGACAACAGAGGCGATCGGCGCCGTCAGGATCGAGAGTGCGAAGCCGGAGCCGACATCGGCCGTCCAGGTGAGCTTGACATGTTTGTCGTCAACCTTGGTGATGGCGGCATCGACATTGTCGGCCTTCCAGCCGAGTTCGTTGAGGATGAAGGCTGGCGACTTGTTGAGCTTCACGGCGCGCGTCAGCGAGAAAATCACGTCCTCAGGGCGAACCGGATTGCCGGACGCGAACTTGGCGTCGGAAAGCGCGAATGTCAGGCTCTTGCCATCGCTGCCGGCTTCCCAGGTAGCGGCAAGTGCGGCTTCGATCTTCGTGCCGTCATCGCGGTTGGACTGCACGAGGCGCTGGTAGATATTGTTGAAGGACTGGACAGTCGTCAGCTCGAAGCCTTCGGCCGGGTCGAAGCTGACGGCATCGTCGATCGACTGTGCAACGACGAGCACGTTCGGCGGCGTTTCGGCGTGAACGACCGGCGCGCTGAATGCCAGTGCCAAGCTGAAGACAGTGCCGAGCAGCTTGGCGCGGCTGGTAATGATGGACATGGAAAACTCCCCTCGGGTGATGAAAAATGTCAGTTGGCGCCTTCGGCAAAAGCCTCAAGCTCGGGATCGAAATCGACCTCGACAACATTGATGTAAACGGCAGTGGCAATCATGATGCCGGCAAAGGCGACGAGATCGACGAGCACCTTGGTGTCGTAGCGCGCCTTCAACTCGGCCCAGATATCGGCAGGAACGGCATTGGAATCGGCGACAACAGCCGTGCCAAAACGTTTAAGCAGAGATTCGGCCTCGCTCAACTCCAGGGCATCAGGGTTGAACCCGTTCTTGATCAGCGCCCGGCGAAAGAAGGTGATGGCAATGTCGGACTTCAACGCCTTGGAAATCGAATGCGAGAAGATCCAGATTTCACGGTCGCTGATGGCGGGATTGAGCTCAGCCCTGAGCGTGAACCATTCGGCATAGATGCGGTGTGCCTGCGGCGAATGCAGCAAGGTCCGCTTCATATTGGTCATGTTGCCGCGAACCCGCACTTCCTCGTCATGCGCTGCGCGAATCTCTTCGGAAGCGGTGTCGTAATCGATATGGGGAAGCTGGCTCATGCGGATTGCTCTTTCTTTGTGCGATAAAGGCTAACGAGGTGGCGAGATATTGTGCAGTCCATATTCATCCAGCTTTCTCGCCTTTTGACGAAAAATATTCCGCGGAACGTTACCGGCAAAAACGAACTTTTCGTCACAGATATATCAGCATTTCGTATTAGGCGTTATTGACATCAGCGCCCACAAACGACACGATGAAACCGGTTTCAATCGTACATAAGGGAGTGATCGTGCGGTTCGACCTTTCGATCCTCTTGCCCCATCTGGGCTTTCTCGCGCAAGGCGCGCTGCTGACGGCAGAGGCCTGTGCCCTGGCGCTGATCGGCAGCGTCATCATGGGCGCTTTCGTCGCCATTGCGCGCACCTCGTCGTCATCAGTTCTGCGCAGGATCTCCTTCGTCTACGTCGATGTCTTCCGCAACGTGCCCTTCATCGTGCAGCTGTTCTTCTTCTATTACGGCCTGCCGGAGATCGGCATCTATATCGATGCCTTCACGACGGGTGTTGCGGCACTTTCGATTGCCGGCGGCGCCTATGCGTCTGACGTGATCCGCGCCGGCATCCTGGCGATCGACCCCGGCATCATCGAAGCAGCGGAAGTGAGCGGCCTGTCGCGCCGGGTCATCTTCACCAAGATCGTGCTGCCGATCGCGCTCAGAACCTCGGTTCGCCCGCTTGGCTCGGTGCTGATCAACATGGTCCTGACCTCCTCGATCCTCTCGACCATTACGCTGAACGAATTGACCGGCTCGGCACAGATCGTCGTCTCGCAGACTTACCGGCCCTTCGAAGTCTATGTCGTGCTGCTGGTCGTCTATGCCGTCCTGACCTATCTCGTCTCGCTCGGCATCGCCCTCCTCCACCGCCGCCTGAACCGCGACATGATGGAGGCCGTAGCCTGATGCGTTTTTCCGATTTCACACCATTCGACATCTGGCTGCTGCTGCAGGGCCTCGGCGTCAGCCTCGGTCTGTTCTTCTCGACTTCGCTGATCGGCCTGCTGATTGGCACGCTCTGGGCCGTCTGCCGCTTCTATCGCGTGCCGGTGTTGACGCGGATCATCACCTTCTTTGCCGAACTCCTGAAGAACTCACCTGTTCTGGTGCAGCTCTTCCTCGTCTTCTTCGGCCTGCCCGGCCTCTTCCATATTCGCATCACGCCGACGACGGCTGCGATGATCACGCTCTCGGCCAATTCGGCGGCCTTTGTCTATGTCATCGCGGTCTCGGCAATCGAATCCATCGGTCGCGACCAGATCGAGGCCGCCCGCGTCTTCGGCCTCACCCGCTGGCAGGTGTTGCGCCATGTCGTGGCGCCCCAGGCAATGGCCTTCGCCATCGGCCCGCTGACGGCACTGCTTGTCAACCAGCTGCAGGTCACCTCGCTGATCTCGGTCATCGGTGTCGTCGATCTCACCAAGATCGGCAACATCTTGAACCTGCGCACGCTGAAGCCCTTCGTCGTCTGGACAGTGGTCGGCCTGCTCTATTACGTCTGCGCCAAGCTGCTCGCATGGCTCGGCGCCCGCTTCGAAAACCGCCTCAGGGCGCATGCCGCCTGGAGAGGGCTCTGATATGCTCAAAGTAGAAAACGTAAAGAAGGCCTTCGGTCCGGTCACCGTTCTCGATGGCGTCAATCTCACCATCAATCCCGGCGAGGTCGTCTCCATCCTCGGCTCTTCCGGCTCCGGCAAGTCGACGCTGATCCGCTGCATCAACGGCCTGGAAAAATTGAACGGTGGCAGCATCACCGTCGATGATTTCGACGTCAGCAAGCCGAAGGAGTTGGCGGAAGCCCGCAAGCGCTCCGGCACCGTCTTCCAGCTCTTCAACCTCTACCCCCACATGACGGTCCTCGGAAATATCACGCTGGCGCTGATCGAAGTGCTGAAGAAGCCGCGTGCAGAAGCCGAAGCTAGCGCCCGCGCCCTGCTGCAGTCCGTTGGCCTTGGCGATCGCGCGGAAGCCTATCCCGCGCAGCTCTCGGGCGGCCAGCGTCAGCGCGTCGGCATCTGCCGGGCGCTTGCCGTGCAGCCGCGTTATCTGCTGCTTGACGAAGTCACCAGCGCGCTCGACCCGGAAATGACATCGGAAGTCCTTGCGATCCTCGCCAAGCTCGCGACCGAGGGCACGACCATGCTCTTCGTCACCCACGAAATCGAATTCGCGCGGCAGATTTCCAACCGCATCGTCTTCCTCGACAAGGGCAAGCTGCTTGTCGATCTGCCAACTGCGGATTTCTTCGCCGCCGAGGGCGGCATGGCGCATCAGCGTATCGCCCAGTTCCTGTCAAAAATGCGCAAAGATTAGAGGTATTCATGCTGCTCTTGGCCAATAAAGAAGCCTGGCCCGGTTTCCCGACGACAGTGCAGATGCTGCGTGAAGGCGCCATCAGCCTTGACGCCATGGTTGCCGGCATCAGCAAGGTTGAAAGCGAAGTCCAGGTGCGCAGCGTCGGTTACGGCGGCTGGCCGAACATGCTCGGCAACATGGAACTCGACGCCGCCGTCATGGATGGCAATACCCGCGACGTCGGCACCGTCGGCGCCGTGCCGAACACGCTGCCCGTCGCCCGCCTCGCCCATGAAGTCATGAAGCGCCTGCCGCATGTGATGCTGACTGGCGACGGCGCGCGACGCTTTGCCAGTGAAATCGGTTTCTCCGAAGACAACGTCCTCTTCGAAGACAGCAAGCGCGTCTGGTGGGAACGGCTGGAAAAGGAACTTTCGCCGGAAGAGTTGGCGAAATTCCCCAATATCCCGCTGGCGCCGCTGAGCCGCGCCATCACCGATCCCGAGCGCGTGCGCGACACGACAGTCTTCCTGTCCGCCGACCCGACGCGCGGCATCCACGCTGCGACGTCGACGTCGGGCTGGGCCTGGAAATATCCGGGCCGCCTCGGCGACAGTCCCATTCCCGGCGCAGGCTTCTATGCCGACAGCCGTTACGGCGCGGCCGCCTGCACCCATACCGGCGAAATGACCATGCGCTGCTCGACTGCGCGCACCGTCGTCCTGGCGCTCAAATTCGGCTATTCGCTTTCCGACGCCGTCAAGCTGGCCGTCGAGGAGCTCAACGAACTTTCCTCCGGTTTCCTGGCCGGCGTGGTCATCCACGCCGTCGATGCCAAGGGGAACCATGAGGTCGTGAATTTCAGATGCGAGGGCGAAATCCGCTACTGGCTCTGGGAGGACTCGATGCCCGAACCGGAACTCCGGGCAGCGAAACTGGCATAATCAAGAAGAGGGAAATGGAACCATGAAACGCATTCTCACAGCCATTGCCGCGCTGGCCGTCGTTGCCGGCTCTGCGCTTCCGTCCTTTGCCGGCATGATCGACGACATCCGCTCGCGCGGCGTCGTTCGCATCGGCGTATCGCTCGGCGGTGAGCCGATCGGCTTCCGCGACGCGCAGAACAACCCGGTCGGTTATGACGTCGACGTTGCCAACCGCCTCGCCGAAAAGCTCGGCGTACCGGTCGAATTCACCGACGTCTCGGGCGACGCCCGCATCTCCATGCTGGTCTCCGGCCAGATCGACGTCGCGATCGCCAACACCTCGGCTACGCTCGAGCGCGCCAAGGTCGTCAATTTTTCGATCCCCTATAACCGCGCCGGCCTGCGCGTCATCGTCCAGAAGGACTCCGGCATCAAGGAGCTGAAGGATCTCGCTGGCAAGAAGGTCGTTGTCGGCCGCGGCACGACCGGCGAAACTTTCCTGAAGACGGCCGTGCCGGATGCCCAGCTCGTCTATGTCGACCAGTTCGCGCCTGACGGCGTTCTGCAGCTTCAGCAGAAGCGTGTCGATGCGGCGATCGAAGACTCCTCGTTGCTCGACTACCTCGCCACCAAGAACCCGACGCTGGTCACCCTTGCCGGCCTCTATTCCAACGACCCGATCGGCATCGCCGTTGCCAAGGGCGATCCGGAATTCGTCCGCTGGCTCGACATGTTCGTTTCCGACTACATTCAGTCGGGCGCCTATGAAGCCAATTACAAGAAGTGGTGGGGCGCTGAAGCCAACCCGCCGGCTCTGAATCCACAGTGGTAATATGATCATGACAGGCCGCCTTCGGGCGGCCTGCTTGCTATTGGGAGGTCAGGCGCGGAAAAAAGGTCGTCGGCACGATGACCGGTGGCTGACCGGGATGGAAGTCGCCGGGATTGGCGATGAAATCCACCATCTGCTCGACATAGACGCCCTTGTCATAGCCGATCGAGGAGATCGGATAGGCATCGAAATCGGTGAGCGACAGATTGTCGAAGCCGTAAAGCCGGAAACGTGTCGGCCGGCTGCCGGGAAAATCGGCCCGGCAGACATCGAGAATGCCCATGGCCATCGCATCCGACGTGCAGAAGATTGCATCCGGGCAATCCTGACCAGTCAGGTCTGCCGCAGCCGCATGCCCGCTCTCATAGGAATAGTCGCCTTGCACCGTGCGCACCAGCTCTATGCCATTCTCCGCGAAGGCCTGCCTGTAGAAAGCGATGCGCGCCTGTTCCATCGGCGAAGAGGAACGGCCGGTAACGAGCCCCGCACGCTTCACGCCCTTCTTGGCGGCATCAGCGACGGCTTCGGCAATGCCGCTGCCTTCATCGGGAATAACGACGGGCGAAAGATCGTCATGAAGACCGTTCAGCATGACGACGAGATCGGAGCGGAACATGCGCCGGACCGTGGGCGCATCCGCAAAATCCGAAAAGACCAGTGCCGCATCGACATGATAGGCGACGCCGTTGCGCAGGAATTCCTCGACGCGGGCGACAGAACCGATGCGGATCATGATGACCTGCTTGCCGATCGACTGAATCTGATCGAGCAGCCGGTCGAAAAGATCGAGATCCGAAAGGTCGTGGATATGGTTGACGACGACGGCGACGAGGTTGACCGTCTTGGTCGTCAGGCTTTGCGCCAGAAGGTTTGGCTTATAGCCAAGCTGGGCGGCGGCCTCGACGACCCGTTCGCGCTTGTCGGCCGAGACCGGGCGCGGCTCATTGGAGAGTGCTCGGCTGGCAACCGCACGCGATACCCCGGCGAGCTTTGCAACATCGGCAATCGTCGGGGCGGCATCGCGGCCATTGTTGTGAGTCATATTCGAGCGCTTTCCAACCTGTCATGGCGTGATAGCGCACAGAAGCGCATCTTCGCTATCGGAAACTTGCAATCATCCACTTTCGTGGCACTGAAACCGGTGCCACCAGCCCTTTTCGCCTCAATGCCAGCTTGAATGGAGGAACTGTATGGCAATCACCCTTTCACCCATAACCCTGCCCGATTTCGGCCCTGTCGGCGCCGAGCAGCCACAGATCCCGGCGGAGACCTACGCCGCCCGCGCCGATGCCGCGCTAAAAGCTGCTGGCACCGAGTGGCTGGTGGTCTATGCCGACCGCGAGCACTTCGGCAACATCATGTTCCTCTCCGGCTTCGAGCCACGCTTCGAAGAGGCCCTGCTGTTGCTCGGCCCCAAGGGAAAGCGGGTGATCATCACGGGCAATGAATCCGAGAGCTACACGGTGCTC
The DNA here is from genome assembly GCF_056398505.1 of Rhizobium sp. 01T437. Classification (NCBI taxonomy): domain Bacteria; kingdom Pseudomonadati; phylum Pseudomonadota; class Alphaproteobacteria; order Hyphomicrobiales; family Rhizobiaceae; genus Rhizobium; species Rhizobium sp. 01T437. The sequence continues at coordinate 125,878 of NZ_JBFTPM010000002.1, read as the reverse complement.
GCCCGTCTGCCTGGCATCGAGGTGCTGCGAGCCCAGACCTTCAGCCTCATGGGCCAGGACCGCAGCCAGAACCCCCGCCTCTCCGACCGTCTGCGCGACGCCGGCATCGGCAAGGCTGACAGCATCGGCCTCGTCGGCTGGAAGTATCTTTCGGCCGAGGAGGATGAGGATCACGCAAACTGCTTCTTCGTGCCCGACTTCGTTGTCTCTGCGCTGCGCCGCTTGGCCGGCAAGATCACCGATGCGACCACCGTTCTCATGCATCCGGAGACCGGCTTGCGTGCCGTCGTCGATGTCGACCAGCTCGCCGCCTTCGAGTGGGCTTCGGCCCGCTGCTCACGCGCTCTCTGGCGTGTCGTCTCAGGTGTTCGCGAAGGCGACAGCGAGTTCGAGGCACTCGGAAGACTGGGCTATGAAGGCGACCCGCTGAACCTGCACACGATGTTCGCCTCTGTCAGTTCCGGCGAGGCCATCGTCGGCCTGCGCAGCCCGACGGCACGGCGTGTGAAGAAGGGTGACGGCGTGACGACTGCCCTTGGTTATTGGGGCGCCCTCTCCTCCCGCGCCGGCCTGCTGACCGACCATGACGACGCCTTCCTGAAACCCGCCAAGGCCTATTTCGAAGCGCTGATCACCTGGTACGAGACGGCCGATATCGGCACGACCGGCGGCGATCTCTTCACATCAGTCACCGAGAAACTGAAATCCGCAGGCCTGAACTCGGCGCTTAACCCCGGCCATCTCGGCAGCCACGAGGAATGGCTGCATTCACCCGTACGCCCAGGCTCCACCGAACGCCTGCGTTCAGGCATGCCCTTCCAGGTCGACGTCATCCCCGTGCCCATGCCAGCCGGCTGGGCGTTGAACTGCGAGGATACGATCGCCTTTGCAGATGCAAAGCTGAGAGAGGCGATCCGCACGAAGTACCCTGAGATGCACGCCCGCATTACCGCTCGCCGCGCCTTCATGGCGGATAAGCTCGGCGTCGCCCTGAAAGACAGTATCCTGCCCCAGTCGGACACGCCGCTCTACCTGCCACCCTTCTGGCTGAAAGCGAACCATGTGCTGATCCGCGAATAGCGCGTAAAGGATCGACGGCCCTTGGCTGTCGATCCGACCTTACCTAAATTCAGCTTGAAAGCAGGAGGAGCGGCATGAGCGACGATCACAAGCATATCGACTGGCGCGAACATGGCGTGAAGGTTATTCCCGGCAATGCACTCGATCCGAATACGGCGCAGACGCCGGGCATGAACCGCGCGACCGCTATCAACAATGCGCGCGCCGGGGCCGAAAAGATCTGGGCCGGCACAGTGACGATCCATGCTAATGCCAAGACCGGCGCCCATCATCACGGCGATCTCGAAAGCATCATCTATGTGGTGAAAGGCAAAGCCCGCATGCGCTGGGGCGAAAACCTCGAATTCACTGCAGAAGCCGGCCCCGGCGATTTCATCTACGTGCCGCCTTTCGTGCCGCATCAGGAAATCAATGCCAACCGTGACGAGACGCTGGAATGCGTGGTCGTGCGCTCGGGCCAGGAACCGGTGGTCGTCAACCTCGACATCGAACCGGTCGAAAAGCCCGAGGACGTGCCGTGGATCGACCCGATCCACCACCACTAGCTCTCAGGCAGCGGCGAGGATCATCGCCGCACCTTTTTCCGCCACCATCATCGTCGGTGCGTTGATATTGCCGGCCGTGATGTTCGGGAAGACCGAGGCATCGACGATCCGCAGCCCGGTGATGCCGTGCACCCTCAGGGAGGCATCGACCACGGATGTCGTGGCATCCGGCCCCATCGAAGCCGATCCGCAGAGGTGGTAGATCGAACCGGAATTGCCGCGGAAATAGGTAAGCAGTTCTTCATCCGTCTGGGCCTCCACCGAAGGCGGCATCTCCACTTCAGTGATCGCCCGCAGGGCCGGCGCTTCCATGATCCGGCGCACCAGCCGGCTGCCCTGAATGACCTCTTCTTCGTCATGCACAGTGCCGAGATAATTCGGCCTGATATGTGGCGCTTCCGTCATCTCGGGCGAGACAATGCCGACCGTGCCGCGGCTCGTCGGCCGGCAGGAATTGAAGGCGAGAAGGAAACCCGAATAGGGCTCCGGCTTCAGACCTGCCTTCGGATCGGTTGGAATGCGATAGGAGAGCGGATTGAAATAAAGCTGGATATTCGCTCTCTCTTCATCCGGGCTGCCGCGTAGGAAGGCGCCGGCCTGGTTGACGCTGAGCGCCAGCGGCCCGCGCCGTGTCAGGATATAACGCAGTGCCTGCCGCGCCTGGCCGAACAGCGTCCCAAGCTCGTCATTCAGCGTCGGCACGGTGGAGCGGTAATAGAAGCTGGCACAGAGATGATCTTGCAGGTTCTTGCCGACCGCCGGCAGGTGCCGCAACAGCGGAATGCCCAGGGATTGCAGATGCGCGCCGTCACCGACGCCCGAGAGCTGCAGCAGCTTCGGTGTATCGACCGCACCTGCCGAGAGGATGACTTCCTGTCGGGCCGAATAGTTTGTTATGCCGCCGGGGCCGATCACTTCGACGCCGGTCGCACGGGCTTCCGCATCGACGATGACGCGCCTTACCCGGCTGTTGCGCAGGATAGCGAGATTGGGCCGTCCGAGCGCCGGTCTCAGATAGGCGAGCGATGATGAGGAACGAACGCCGTTCCGCGTATTGATGTCGTAGATGCCGGCGCCTTCGATGCTTTCGCCATTGAAATCCGCATTCAGCGGCATCTGCAGTTCGGCGCACGCCTCAAGGAAACGGTCGGTAATCGCATGCGATTGGCCGCGCATCGGCGTCACGTGGATCGGCCCGCCGCCGCCATGATATTTGCTCTCGCCGCCCGCATGCGTCTCCAGCTTGCGGAAGAAAGGCAGCACATCCTCATAACCCCAGCCGAGATTGCCGGCAGCCCTCCAGTCGTCGAAATCGTCGGCAGCACCGCGCACGAAGATCATCGCATTGATGGAGCCGGAACCGCCCTGGACCTTGCCGCGCGGCGCATAGATACGCCGGCCGTTCAGTGCGGCCTCCGGCTCGCTCCAGTACATCCAGTTGACCTTCGGATCGTAATAGGAGCGCGCATAGCCAACCGGGACACGAAACCACGGCGAACTGTCATTGCCGCCGGCCTCGATGAGCAGCACATTGTGCCTGCCGCTCTCGCTGAGACGTGCGGCCAGAATGCAGCCGGCCGAGCCGGCGCCGACGATGATGTAGTCGTATGTCGTCATCTTCGTTCTCAGCCGCGAGCCGGGGCAAAGGCCTTCACGTCGGCGGGCTTGTCATCCATTTGCAGATGCAGTCGCTGTCCTTCGTAAGGCGAGTGTTTGGCGACGACATCGAGATTGAGTTCCACGCCCAGTCCCGGCTCGTCCGACGAGATCAGGTAGCCATCCTCGAAGCGCAGAGGCGTCTTCAGAATCTCGGCATAGAAGCCCGAGAAATCGACGATTGCCTCATGGATCAGGAAGTTCGGTGAAGAAGCGGCAAGCTGGATGCTGGCCGCAGCGCCGACAGGACCATTGTAGAGATGCGGCGCGATCTGCGCGTAATAGGCTTCGGCCATGCCGGCGATCTTCTTGGATTCCAGAATGCCGCCGGCGCGCGCCACGTTCATCTGCAGGATAGAGGCCGCACCCGTTTCTAGCACGCGCTGGAATTCGTACTTCGTCGTCAGCCGCTCACCGGTCGAAATCGGGATCGAGGTCTTGCGGGCAACCTCCGCCATCGCCTCTTCCTGGCCCGGAGGCACAGGCTCTTCGAACCAGAGCGGATCGTATTTCTCCAGCCGCTGCGCGAGCCGGATTGCCGAAGAAGGCACCATCTGCCCATGCGTGCCGAAGAGCAGGTCGGCGCGACTGCCGACTGCCTCTCGCAGCTTGGCACAGAATTCCTCGCAGCGGTCCATCACGCCAAGCGAAACCTGATGGCCCGAATAGGCGGTATAGGGACCGGCCGGATCGAACTTGACGGCGGTAAAGCCCATCTCGACCATCTTCACCGCGCATTCGGCGGCAAGATCCGGATCATTATAGTCATATTCGCCGGCAGTATTCTTCGGATAGAGATAGGTATAGGCGCGCAGCCTCTCATGCACGCGTCCGCCGATCAGCTTGTGCACCGGCTTGCCGGCGGCTTTGCCGATAATATCCCAGCAGGCGATCTCCAGGCCGGAAACGATGCCCATCATCGTCGGGTCCGGACGCTGGGTGAAACCGCTCGAATAGGCAAGCCGCCAGAAGCGCTCGATATCATGCGGATCGTGCCCGAGCAGATAACGCTGGAAGACATCCTCGATCAGCGGCACGAGCGCCTTCGGATGGAAGGCCGTCGAGTAGATTTCCCCGACACCCTCGATACCGTCTGCCGTCGTCAGCCGCACGAAGATCCAGTACATGCCGCCGATATGCGGCGGCGGGACAGCGACGACATGGGTGGAAAGCGATGCGATCTGCATGGCCGTGATCCTCAATGCTTGAGTATGACGAGGCGCGTCTGGGTGAATTCGAGCATGCCATGTTTACCGTCGTCGCCGCCGAGACCGGAGCGCTTCCAGCCGGCGTGATAACCCTGATAGGGATCGGCCGGGAAACGGTTGATGTAGAATTCGCCGGCCTCGATCGCATCGGAAAAGCGCATGATCGTGCGGTGATTGTTGGTGAAGAGCACTGAACTCAGCCCGAATTGGTGATCGTTGGCGAGCGCCAGCGCCTCCTCGGTCGTATCGTAGGCAACGACAGGCAGAACCGGCCCGAAGATTTCCTCGGCGATGATCTCCATGTCCTGACGGCAATTGGAGAGCAGCGTCGGCGGATAGAAGAAACCGGCACCGTCAGGCAGGATACCGCCCACCTCGATACGCGCACCCTGCTCCACCGCCTTCAGGACGGCCTTGTGCACATTCGCCTGCGCAGACTTCGTGGCGAGCGGCCCCACACGAGACGCATCGACCGAACGGTCGCCGAAGGCACGAGCGGCAAAGCCGGCCTTCAGCTTGGCAAGCAGCGCATCATGGATGGAGCGGTGTACATAGACACGCTCCGGCGCGGTGCAGAGCTGGCCGCAATGATTGGTCTTGGCGGCAACGAGCTGTGCGGCGACGGCATCGAGATCCGCATCCGGCTCGACGATGACAGGCGTCTTGCCGCCAAGTTCCAGCGACGGCTTGGCGATGTTCGCCTTGCAGTAGTCGAGTACGACGCGACCAGCCTGCAGGCTACCGGTCAGCGTGATCATCCCGACCTTCGGATGGGTGCAAAGTGTCGCCGCAACCTCGTGCGACATGGTGAGAATATTGATGAGCCCGGCTGGCAATCCCGCCTCGGCCACGGCTTCGGCAATCTCGAAAGCCGAGGTCGGTGTCGAATTGCTCGGCCGCACGACGACGGTATTGCCGGCAATCAGCGCCGGCGCGATCTTGCGCACCAGCGTATAGATCGGGAAATTGAAGGGGATCAGGCAGGCAACGACACCGATCGCCTCACGCTTCAGAAGCAGCGTCTCATTGGCATTGTCGCTCGGAATGATCTCGCCCTCGATGCGCCGCGCCCATTCGGCGTGGTAACGCATCAGCTCGGCGCCATAGATCGCCTCGCCCGTCGCATCGGCAAGGCTCTTGCCGGATTCCAGCGCCAGCGTCGCGCCGATCTTTTCCGCCCGCTGCTCGATGACGGCAGCAAGCTTGCGCAGAGCGTCGCCGCGCGCAATCGCAGGCAACGCCCGCCATTCCTTCTGTGCCTTCGCCGCAGCCTCGACAGCTTCGATGGCTTCGGCCGCAGTCGCCGACGGCACCTTGGCAAACTGGGCTTCTGTTGCCGGATTGAGCACCGGCACCAGAGTGGCGGAAGACCGGAATTCTCCGGCGATGAAATTGCGATAATCCGTCATCACGGTATCCTCAGGACAATAGCCAACCACGCGCATGCCGGTTTCTGCCCGCCATGCGTTGAAACGAAACAGGGTGCCGTCGCCCGGAAGCGGCGGCTAGAACGTGCTGCGGCCCGGCGCCGCGTCGAGAAGCGTTCTCGTATAGGGGTGCGTCGGCGCCTGCAGCACTTGGGCTGCACTGCCGCGCTCGACGATTTCACCCTTCTGCATCACCACGATCTCGTCGCTGATCTGGGCGGCGACGCGCAGGTCGTGGGTGATGAAGACTATGGCGAGCTGCAGCTTCTCCTGCAGCTCGCGAAGCAATTTCAGAACCTGTGCCTGGACGGAGACGTCGAGTGCCGAAACACTCTCGTCCGCGATCAGCACGTCCGGCCGCATGGCAAGCGCCCGGGCAATGCCGATGCGCTGGCGCTGCCCGCCGGAAAAGGCCGACGGCTTGCGCCAGTAGGCACTCTTATGCAGGCCGACGAGATCGAGCAGCTCTTCCGCCCGACGCCGCGCCTCGCCTGCTTCCATGCCGGCGAGCTGGGCGGAGCGTGCAATCATCGGCCCGACGCGACGGCGCGGATTGAGCGAGCCGAATGGATCCTGGAAAATCATCTGGATCGACCGCCGCCGGGCGCGCAACGGCGCCGGCGCAAGGCCGAGAAGATCGGCGCCCGCCACTTCCACCCGGCCGCTCTTCGGCTCGATCAGGCGGATCATCGCCTTGGCAAGAGTAGACTTGCCGCAGCCGGATTCACCGACGATGGAGATCACACGGCCCGGCGACAGGCTGAGCTCCACATGTTTCAAAACCTGGACGCTGCCGTAGGAATGCTGCAGATCGTGCACGGCAAGCACCGGCGCTTCACCCTGCGGCGGAGCCGGGCGGTCGTGCGGCTTCAGGCTCGGCACGGCGGCGATGAGCTCTTTGGTGTAGGGATGGTTCGGTGCTGTCAGCACCTGTTTTGCCTCGCCGATCTCGACGATCTCGCCATAGCGCATGACGGCGACACGGTCGGCAATATCGGCAACGACGCCGAAGTCGTGCGTGATGAAGAGAATGCCGTGGTCGTGCATGTTGCGAAGCTCGCGCACGAGCTTCAGCACCTGCGCCTGCGTCGTGACATCGAGCGCCGTCGTCGGCTCGTCGGCAATCAGCACGCGCGGGTTCATGGCAAGCGCCATGGCAATGACGACACGCTGGCACTGGCCGCCTGACAGTTCATGCGGATAGGCCTGCAGGATGCGGTCCGGGTTCGGCAAATGCATGGATTCGATCAGCGCGCGGGCACGCTTCTTCCGCTCGGCGGCGTCGAAGTCCGAATGCAGCTCGAAGACTTCCTCGATCTGCGCCGCAACCGTCATCGCCGGATTGAGCGACGCGATCGGCTCCTGGAAGATCATGGCGATGTCGCTGCCGCGGATGGCGCGGAACGCCCGCTCCGAGAGGCCGACGAGATCGGTATCGCCGAGCATCACCTTGCCGCCCGCAACCTTCAGCCCCTCCGGTACGGCGCCCATCAATGCAGCCGACAGAACCGACTTGCCGGACCCGGATTCCCCGACGATGCAGAGAATTTCCCTTGGCCTCAGATCGAAGCTTGCCGCCTTGACGGCATAGGGTCTGTCGGCGCCTTTCGGCAGGGCGACACTCAGATTTTCGACCCGAAGAATCGGTTGGTTTTCGTTGCTGCTCATGCACGCCTCCCCTGCGCTTCCGAGACTTCCCGCAATCCGTCCGCCAGCAGGCTCAAGCCCAGCATCAGCGACGAGATCGCGAGGCATGGAAAGATAACGAGGTGCGGGAAGGCGATCGCCATGGCGCGACCTTCGTTGACCATCGTACCCCAATCCGGTGTCGGTGGCGGCAGGCCGAGACCGAGGAAGCCGAGTGTGCCGATGGTGATCGCCGTATAGCCAAGGCGCAGGCAGAAATCGACTGCGAGCGGGCCGCTGGCATTGGGCAGAATATCGAAGAGCATGATGCGCCACGTGCTTTCGCCCTGCGTCACCGCAGATGCCACGAAGTCGCGGCTCGACACATCGATGGTAATGCCGCGCACGATACGGAAGATCGCCGGCGCGCTGCCGAAGGTGACGGCAAGGACGATGTTGAAGGGCGAGGACCCGACCACGACGATGATGACGATGTAGAGCACCAGAACCGGGAAGGAGAGCACCACATTGGCGATGTAGGACAGGACCGCATCGATCCAGCCGCGCCAGTAGCCGGCGATAAGCCCAAGCGCCACGCCGACAATATAGGCCGTCACCGTCGCAAGCGTCGAGAACACAACGACGGTGCGTGCGCCATAGATCAGGCGTGAGAGGATATCGCGGCCGAGCTKGTCRGTTCCGAGCCAGAACACGCCGCCTGTCGGAGCGGCGGTACCCGGCTTTGCCAGCGGCAGCAGCGTGCGGATCGGGTCAAAGGGCGCAAGGATTGGCGCAAAGATCGCCACCAGCAGCCAGCCGATCGTCAGGAACCCGCCGATCAGCACGACCGGATTGGAGACGTAGGGTTTTACAGCTTTCCGCATGGCGCCCTCACTTCCGTCCCTTGGCTGCATCGAGCAGCGAGACACGCGGATTGAGCCAGCCATAGGCGAGGTCGGAGAGGATTTGCGTGGCGACGACGACGACAACGCTCACCATTGCGCAAGCCTCGACGAGGCGGATATCGCTGTTGAGCGCAGCGTCATAGAGCAGTGTGCCGAAACCCTTGTAGGCATAGAACACCTCCACGACGATCACGCCTGACAGCAGCCACGGAAACTGCAGCATGATGACGGTAACCGGCGTGATCAGCGCATTGCGCAATGCATGGCGCCAGACGATGCGCGCCGGGCTCGCCCCCTTGAGGCGCGCCGTGCGGACATAATGCGTGCCCATCACTTCGATCATCGAGGCGCGGGTGACACGCGCCAGGTAGCCGGTGGAATAGAAGGCAAGGACCAGAACCGGCAGAATGATCTGCTGCAGCGAGAAGCCCGTCAGCATGGTGCTGGCGCCCGGCAGCCAGTGCAGCCAGAAAACGAAGATGGCCGAGAAGAAGACGGCGGAGGCAAAATCCGGGATCGAGGTCGTGGCGATCGCGATGAAGGAGACGACACGATCGAGCAACGAACCAGGCCGCATGCCGGCAATGATGCCCGCAAATAGGCCGACAGGCACGATCACCAACAACGCACCGCCGGCAAGAATGCCGGAGGCAGCAAGGCGGTTCGGGATAAGCTGGGCAACCGGCGCACGATAGTAGGTGGACATGCCCCAGTCGCCGGTCACGAAGGACCAGAGCCAGCGGCCATAGCGAATGATGAAGGGGGCGTCGTAACCGTTGGCAGTCAGCCACTGGGCGCGCTGTGCCGGCGTCGAGAACTGGCCGAGGACTTTGACGGCGACATCGCCGACATTGACCTCCAGTGCCAGGTAAACGAGCAGCGACACGGTGAACATCACCGCGAGTGCGCTTGCCAGTTTACGGAGAATGAAAAGAAAAACGGTCACGAACCACCTCTTTGCCGGGTCGGGGCCGCCGCGAGGAGCGGCCCCGCCGAAGATCAAGCCTTGGCGAGCCAGACGCCGTCCATGCGGAAGTAATCCGCCGGATGGAGCACGAAACCGCGCACGGTGGTGGCTGCGGCGCTGAAGCGGTTCGGCCAGTAGGGTTGAACGATGACGCCGGAATCCTGCAGGATCTGCTGGACATCCTTCATGGCTTCGGGGCGCTTGGCCGGATCGACGACGGCCAGAGCCTTGTCGAGCGCGGCGTCGAATTCTTTGCTGGCGAAATGGCTCTCGTTCCAGGCACCGCCTGAGCGGTAGGCCAGATCGAGCGTCATGGCGCCGAGCGGACGGTGCGCCCAGTAGGTGAGGCCGAAAGGAACCTTGTCCCAGATCGGCCAATACTGCGAGGCCGGCAGGACGTTGAGCTTCAGCCGGATGCCGGCTTCGGCAAGGTTCTGCTGCAGCACCTGCGCGGTATCCTGCTCCCAAGTGCCCTGTGTATTGCCGAGCGTCAGTTCCAGATCGAGGCCATCCTTATGGCCTGCTTCTGTGAGCAGGGCTTTCGCCTTCTCGACGTCGCGAGCAACGGCGGGCAGCGCGAAATAATCGGGCTGGACCGGCGAGACATGGAAGTTGGCGCCAACTTCACCTTCGCCGCGATAGGCGACGTCGAGCATCTGCTTGTTGTCGGCGGCAAGCTGCACGGCCTTGCGGACGCGAATGTCATCGAACGGCTTCTGGTCGGACTGCATGCGCATGACGAGCGTATGCGCCGCCTTGCCGGTCAGGATCTGGATGTTCGGCAGCGACTTCATCAGATCGTATTCGGCGATCGTCGCGCGGTAGATGATATCGATCTGGCCGCTCGAAAGCGCTGCGAGATGCGTCGTGATATCAGTGCCGAGGTCGATATACTGGATACCGTCGAGATGGGCCGGCGTGCCCCAATAGTCAGCGCGTTTGCTGAACACGGCCTGACGGCCGACTTCGTAAGCGTCCAGCTTGAACGGACCGGTACCAACAGGATTGGCCGGCCAGTTGGCGCCGCCCTTGACGAAATCGCGGTGCAGCATCGGGCAGGTGTAGGAATAAAGCTGCTCAGGGAGCGAGGAAACGGCGCGCGACAGCGTGATGCGAACCGTGTGGTCGCCGGTCTTTTCCACCTTCTCAACGGCCGAGAAAGCGGTCTTGTTGGAAGACTGCGAGTCCGGTGCGATCCAGCGCTGGATATTGAAGATCACGTCCTCAGGCGTAAAGGCATCGCCGTTCGACCACTTGGCACGCTCGTCGAGTTCGAAATCCCACGTCTTGAGATCGGCAGACGGCATCCAGCTCTTGGCGAGATAGGGATGGGTGACATTGTCGGCATCGACGAAGGTCAGGAATTCCAAGCTGTTGCGGTAGAGATTCGACGCCTCGATCCAGCTCGTCATCATCGGATCGGTCAATTCCTGGATCTGGCAGCCGAAGCGCAGCGTGCCGCCATCCGCAGGCGTTTCCTGGGCGAGTGCGGGCTTGCTGTCACCGAGGAAGGCGCTGGCGGAGGCCGCCGTCACACCGAGCCAGGCGACGGCACGCAGAAAGCCGCGGCGATCGATCTTGCCGGCGCGGACCTGTTCGCACAGCTCCGGCACCGAGGGATGCAGCGGCTTGCCGCTATTGGTCTTCAATTCAGTCATAATCTGCCTCCTCCTTGAATGGCAGTGAGTTCGTTTCAGGCACCCTCTGCGCCAGACACGATGCGCAGGGCGGGCTTTTCACCTTCGTTCACCATACGATTGCTAAAGCGGCTGATGATCCAGGATCGAAACCCTGCAATCAAAGGATCGACCAGCCCTTCCGCATCGGTCTTCAGGTAATACCCGAAGCCTTCGTAATAGTGTGCGGTGACCGGCGCAACCAAGCGGCCGCTTTCTATTTCCTCCCGAAACAGCGCCGGGTCTGCCAGCACTAGGCCCTGCCCCGACAATGCGTACTGAACTCCAAGGCTGGCGCTGTCGAATGTCACGCCCCGCGCCACGGAAACCCCGCCAAGACCGTTCTGGACAAGGAACCGCTGCCAAGTGAGGTAGGGCTCCATATCGACGATCTTGATGTGGATGATTTCGTTTGCGGCAATGAATGCAGCAATATCCGAAAACCCTCTTCCCACGAGATCAGGATGACACAAGATCGTCGGCCGCTCCTCCCAGAGCAAGTCGGTAATCCATTCATCGACGGCCGGCCGCGTATAGACGACCGCCACATCGAATTCGCTGTTCGGCACCCCGTAAGGCGTCGAAACCTCCAGAAGCACGTCCGGGAAGCTGCGCCGGAAATCGGTCAGCAGCGGCACGGTGAGCTTCATGGCAAAACTCGGCGGCAGGTTGATGCGCAGCTTACGCTGGCGCTGTTCGTCCGGCGCGCAGACTTCCTTCAGCGCCTGCTCGATGCGGTCGAAACCCTTGCCAATGCCGGCAGCGAGCGAACGCCCGGCATCCGTCAGCGTCGTGGCCTTGTGACCGCGTTCGAAAAGCTTGCGCCCGATGCTCTCTTCCAGACCAATGACATGCCGTGAAAGCGCGCTCTGCGAAATGTTGAGCGCGGCGGCTGCCGCCGTGAAGCTGCCGTGATGCGCAACGGCCTCGAAGGCCCGGAGCGCATTCAGCGGCAACCGGCGGCGATCGACCGCCGGCTCTTTCTTCGTCTGGGGAGAGCGATCCTCCGTCATTATCCCGCAAGCCCGCCGAACAGGACGTATTTGCTCTCCAGATATTCGTCGAGCCCTTCGCTGGCACCTTCGCGGCCGAGGCCGGACTGCTTGACGCCGCCGAAGGGAGCAACTTCCGTCGAGATCACGCCTTCGTTGATGCCGACCATGCCCGCTTCCAGCGCTTCGGCGACACGCCAGGCGCGGCCGAGATTCTGCGTGAAGAAATAGGCCGAGAGACCGGTCTCCGTATCATTGGCAAGCGCGATCGCCTCTTCCTCCCCCTTGAAGCGGAAAAGGCCGGCGACGGGACCAAAGGTCTCTTCGGTCGCGAGCGCCATATCGGTCGTCATGCCGGTCAGCACCGTCGGTTCGTAGAACAGACCACCGCGCTCATGCCGCTTGCCGCCGGTCAGAACCTTGGCGCCCTTCTCGACGGCATCGGTCACATGCCGCTCGACCTTCGTCAGCGCCGGCGCATTGATGAGCGGCCCCTGAGCCGCGCCATCCTCGACGCCGGACGCAACCTTCATGGCCGCAACGGCCTTGGCAAGCGCCTCGGCATAGCGATCATAGATGCCGTCTTCGACGAGGATACGGTTGGCGCAGACACAGGTCTGCCCGGTATTGCGGAACTTGGAGGCGATCGTGCCGCGCACGGCCTGGTCGATATCGGCATCGTCGAAAACGATAAGCGGCGCGTTGCCGCCGAGTTCGAGGCTGATGCGCTTCACCGTATCGGCGCTCTGGCGCATGAGCAGCTTGCCGGTCGCCGTCGATCCCGTGAACGAGAATTTGCGCACGACAGGGCTCTTCATCCAGACGCCGACAACATCGGCCGGCGACTTCGTCGTCACCACGCTGACCACACCGGCGGGAACGCCGGCCTGCTCACCAAGGCGGGCAAGCGCCAACGCCGAAAGCGGCGTATCCTCGGCCGGCTTGATGATGATGGTGCAGCCTGCAGCCAATGCAGGACCAACCTTGCGGGTAATCATCGCCAACGGGAAGTTCCATGGCGTCACCGCCGCAACCACACCGACCGGCTCCTTCATCACGACAATGCGCGCATCGGCCTTGTGTGACGGCACGACGCCACCATGCGAGCGGCGGCCTTCCTCGGCAAACCAGGTCAGGAACCCGGCCGCATAGGCGACTTCGCCACTCGCTTCGGCGAGCGGCTTGCCCTGCTCGGCCGTCAGCAGCCGCGCAAGATCTTCCTGATTGGCAAGCATCAGCTCCGCCCAGCGGCGCAGCACGGCGGAGCGCTCCGAGGCGAGCGTCTTGCGCCAGGTCTTGAAAGCCTTGGCGGCAGCATCGATCGCCTGCTGCGCTTCCGCCGCGCCGCAATCCGGCACGGTCGCAAGCTCGCTGCCATCGGCGGGATTGAGCACGGCGAAGCGCTTGCTGTCAGCAGCACTCCCCCAGCCTCCACCGATCAGCGCATTGTCTTCGACAAGTTTCATAATCAGGCGACCTTCGGCGTGAAGAACGGATTGCCGACCGTTGCCACGCCTTCGGCAAGCTCGGCACGCGACGGCCAGCCCTTCAGCAATGCGCGCTTGGCGGCAAGATGCGTTGCAGCCTTGTTGTTATGATACACCTCTTCGGCATCGTTTGCCGATGGATTGACCCAGACGGCAGCGATCGCAACCCAGTCATCCTCGGCCTCGGCCGGCAGCGAGCCGTCGAGCAGTGCTGCGGTAATGCCGGCAGCAACACCGGCCTGTGCCGGGCCCCAGGTCATAAGCTCGTGCGACGAGCCTGATTCCATCACCGCCTTGGCGATGAAAAGCGTCACCGGCTTTGCCGGCAGGTTCGGCTTCAGCACCGCCTGGAATGGCAGGTGGCCGCGACCGGGGCTTGCGGCCGCACCGGCGAGCGCGCCGGAAATCGGGCCATTCTTCGGGCCGAGATAGAGGTTGATATGAGCAGCGTTCGGGCCAGAACCCTCGAAGCCTTCACCGATATAAAGCATTGAAATCTCCAGTAGCGATGCTAGTCGAACCCATTATGCCTTCGAAAGGGCTCGGGGGCGACGGACCGTGTTGTAATCGTTGATCATATCGCGCGGGCGGTAGGGCTCTTCCAGGAAGGCGCGCTCTTCTGCCGTCAGCTCTATTGCAGCTGCTTCGATGGCGGCGATGACATGCTCCGGGCTCTCCGTGCCGACGATCGGAACCGTGCTGTTGCCCGAGCCGATGACCCAGGACTGGGCGATCTGGCTGGCCGTCTTGCCGCGCTTGGCAGCGAGCTCGTTGACGCGTTTGGCGATTTCCTGGTCGATCTCGTCACCGAACCAGTCGAGATAGAGGTCATGGGCGATACGCGGTGCCGAACCGCCGCCGGCGAGATAGCCGCGGGCGAGCGGCGAGAAGGTCGTCACAGCAATGCCTTCGTCCTGGCAATAAGGCATCATTTCGCGCTCTTCTTCACGATAAAGCAGCGAATATTGGCACTGCATGTTGACGAACCGTGTCCAGCCGTTCCTGTCGGCGACATGGTTCATCTTGGCAAACTGCCAGGAATACATGGTGGAAGCGCCGATATAACGCGCCTTGCCTGATTTCACGATGTCATGCAGCGCGCTCATCGTTTCTTCGATCGGCGTTTCCGGATCAAAGGCGTGGATGACGTAGAGGTCGACATAGTCGGTGCCCATCTGCTTCAGCGACTTGTCGATCGAGGCCATCAGGTGCTTACGCGACAGGCCCTTGTCGTTCGGATCGTCGCTCATCGGATAGAAGGCCTTGGTGGCAAGCACCAGCTTTTCGCGCTCCGTCAGCGACAGCAACGTACGGCCTACGACCTGCTCGTTGATGCCGGTCGAATACCAGTCCGCCATGTCGAAGAAATTGATACCGACATCGAGCGCCTTCTTCAGGATTGGCACCGACTTTTCTTCGTCCAACACCCAGCCCTTCCACTTGGATGTCCCGATACCCATGGTACCAAGGCAAAGCGACGAAACCTTCAGGCCGGTCTGGCCAAAGCGCACATATTCCACAGCAATGTCCTAAAAGTGTTTCTCCCTCCTAAGACTATGCCGTGGCGACACTATTGTGACAAATAGGTTTATTCGATGCGGCTATCTCAAAATGAGATAGCGCCATCAACCGCCCGCAGGGGCCTGTGCCGCAGGCTTTTCCCTTGCGGACCTGATGTCCAGCAGCACCGCGACAAGCCCGTAAACCGCGGCAAGTATCCACAGCGTAAGGAACGGTTCCCTGACCGCCTGAAGCGGAGCGCCGAGCTGCGACACCTCGACGATGCCGTTGATGGCGCTGGTGCTTGGCAGCAGAACGGTCAGCGCCCGCAGCGGCTCGGGTATGGCTTCGCTCGGCCACGAAAAACCGGCAAGGAACATGAAAGGCAACCCGAGCGTGGCGCAGACGAGCTGAACAGCGAGCGGCTTGCGGAACAGGCGGGCAATCACCATCCCGAGCGTGGCAACTGCCAGAACGAATGGCAGGCAGAAAGCAAATATCGTCAGCAAACCACCCAACCGCGGAATGCCGTAAAGGTAAGGCAGCACGATCAGATAGAATGGCAATACGATCGCCTCGATAACGAGATAGGCAAGCAGCCTGCCGCCGACGCGGGCAAAGGGGCCGGCCGCCGAGGCGGCAAGATCCCGCGCCGCCGCATCATTGTCGATCGTCCCAAGCAGGCCGACGCCGATCAGCAGCGTTTGCTGCAGGATAAGAACAAAGGCTGCGGGCAGGATATAGGTCGCATAGCCGCCCTGCGGATTGAACAAAGCGACCGTTGTCAACGGCATGGGATCGGGGGCAGCTGYAGCCAGCACTGGGTCGATATTGGCCGCAATCAGCCGCGCCGTCTCGATTTCCGCGCCCATGGTCCTCGCAACGGCAACGACGGCGCCGGAAATGCGCTGATAGATCAGGAAATAACTGGCATCCCCATAAAGCGCGACCGGCGATTGCCGCCCATGCAGCAGATCACGTTCGAAATATTGCGGGATGACCAGAATGCCGTAAAGCTGGCGTCCTTGCACCGCCCGCTCGGCACTGACCTGATCCGGCAGCATCGCGGCCACTGCGACATCGCTCGACGCATCGATACGGCGCACCAGCTCACGGCTGCTCGTCGTATCGTCGAGATCGACGACGGCGATCGGCACGTCGCGCAGCGCCTCGTTTGCATAGGGCTGTGGGTAATAGAGGGCATAGATTAGCGGCCCGAAGACCAGTACCGCGAGTGCCGGGCGCAGAGTCAGGATGCGGATCAGCTCGATGCGGAAGATCGCCAGCAAGGCCCTCATGGCGTGACCTCCCGCAGCTTCTGCGCCGCCTGTCGCTGCCGGCGAATGCGGAACACTTCCAGCCGCAGCGCCRTCACGATCGCCAGAACCAGAACGAATATGCCAAGCACCATCAAAGGCTTCAGCGACAGATCGGCCGGCGTGCCACGGATCGTCTGATCGATCCTAGCCGTCAGATACCAGGTGCCGGGAATGAGCTCGCCCCACCAATAGGAGAAGTCGTTCATCGCCAACCGCGGAAAGYCGATACCCATATAACCGAAGGATGGCGCGAACATCAGCGTGCCGATGCTGATAGCGCTTGCGACCGGCCGCAGGAAAAGCGCCAACAGCACACCGATGAACTGGTTCGCGAGGATGAAGAGCAATCCGGCCACGACGAGGATCCAGCGCTCACCCCGGAGTGGCATGTCGAGCACTCCGAAAAGAATGGCGTCTGAAAGACCGAGAACCACAAGGAAGATCAGGGTGTAGGGCAGTATCTTGCCAGCCATTGCCGGCCACAGACCGCCGCCAAGCCGCCGCAGAATGGCAAGACGGTGCGTTGTTTCGGCATCCATGCCAATCGTGTAGGCCATAGTGGTAACGATCACCACCTGCAGCAAGGCGGGCATCAGCGCTGCGAGCAGAAAATGCGCATAGTTCAGCGTCGGATTGAAGAGCGGATTGACCTGCACGGGGATCGGCGAAAGATCGGCCTGCGCAATATCGACCGGCTGCCCCTGCGCCGTACGCAGCGACAGTCGGATGCCGGCGGCCACAGTCGGCACGGCAGCACTGACGCCCCTGAGCGTAAGATTACCTGTTGTCAGCGTCTGCGTATTGTAAAAGAACACCACCTCGGGACGCCGGCCGGCGAAAACATCGCGCTCCAGATTGCGCGGCAGCATCAGCAGTCCGTGAACCTTGCCGGACAGGATCAGCGCACGGCCTTCCGTGAGGTCGCTGACATTGACTGCGACAGCGGTATCCGGCGTCGCATCGACGGCGCGAATAATCGTTCGCGAAAGATCGCTGCCGTCGAGATCGAGCACGGCGATCGGCAGCCGTGTTGCCAGTCCCGCGCTGAAGACGACGGCAAGCACGCCCATCAAAAGCAGCGGCAAGAGCGTCGTCAGGAAAAGCAGAAACGGCCGGCGATAGAACCAGTCGAACTCCCGCCGGAACACCAGGAGGAAGCCGGGACGAAGCCCGCCAGGCGGCTTCATCTCAACGCCCCGCCGGCGGCCAGGAGGCGATGACGCTCATGCCTGGCCGGAGCCCCTCTACCGGATTGGCCGGAACGGCGCGTACCTCGAAGGTGCGCAGGTCGAAATCGCCGGTCGCGCGTGTCGCGCGCCAGGTCGCATATTGGCCCTGCGCGTTGATCATCGTCACCTTGACCGGGATCGGACTGCCGGCAAGCGCAGGAACGGTGACGTCAAAACCGTCGCCGACCTTGAGTCCCTTCAGCAGGTCCTCGCGAAGATTGAACGTGAACCAGGGATTCTGCAGGTCTATGATCGAAAACAGCGGCGAACCGGCGCTGAAATTTTCGCCGAGCTCGGCGACGCGCGTCGTCACCTGACCGGAGATCGGCGCATGAATGACCAGTTCTGAAACGTCCACTTGCCGCTGGTTGAGGGACGCACGTGCCTGCTCCACCTGAGCGGCGGCAAGCGCCTTTTCTTCCTTGCTGGAACCGGCCGTCGCAAGCCGTGCATTGGCGGCTGCGGATTCCTGCTTGCGGATCGCGGCCTCCAGGTTACGGGCAGTCTGATCGACCTGCGCCTGCGTCGAAGCGCCTGTCGTGATCAACCGCGCCTGACGAGCGGACTCTTCCTGATAAAGCGTGACATCGGCGCTTGCTGCGGCAAGCTCGGCATTGGCCGCATCGATAGTTTCGGGACGCGTGCTGTTGACACGAGTGAGGTCGGCCTCTGAAACGCCGACTGCCGCTTCAGCCAAATGCAGCGCCGCTGTCAATTGCGGGCTTTCCAGTTCGGCAATAACGGTGCCCTTCTCGACATTGTCGCCGACATCGGCATTGAGTTTGAGAATGCGGCCGGCAACACGCGGGCTGATATCGACGCGATTGGCGGAAACCTCGCCCTGCACCACCAGCGGCGGCGGTCGCGTCGCAAACCACAAGAGAACACCAAGAACGACAAGGGCTGCAATTCCCACACCTGCCCGAACCATTCCTGCTGCCTTCATCGGTGCCCTCGTTCAGATGGAGTGTTCCGGCTGACTGTGTCTCAGGATTATCCCTCTGGCAATATGACAAGCGTGCTGCGACTCCTTGGCACGCCATAAAGTCGTGATCGTGTCCGAGGAATTTTTACCGTTCTGCTTGCCATCTGCAGCGTCATTATTGCGATAGCGGAAGTCGTCGAAACAAATTTCAAAGCCATTCACCAGGGAAACCGACCTGCCGCTTCGTATGGCCGGACCAAAACCTAAGTATAGTTATGTCTCAGGACGCTTGGATTTAACTTGTACTCGTAGCTCGGAACCGACCTGACCATTCACGGTTCCAAGCTGGTGGCACCGCCCCTTGCCACCTCTAGGGCAGGCGTCCCCCTCCGCCGAAGCCCTGCGGATCCTCCCATCCGCCAGAGACCGTCCCGCCGCCCGGGGCGGTCTTTCTTTTTCAAGCGTAGAGACAATTCGGCCCATGCTTCCAACACTTTGGTATAGTTTTGCGCCGATAAACACGCCATTAAGGTAACCGCGCACTAGCCGGTATGGGTAGAAGACCGGAACCAACAGCGAGGGGGTATGGGATCATTCATTGTATCGAAACTCACCAACCGGCGAGGAACGCTCTCGCATGAGATCACGCTCGGCCTGATCGCACTGGTGCTCGGCGCCACCGTGTTCTACGTCGATGCCTTTACCGAGATCGAAAGCGCCATCGCCGTCCTCTATGTTATCGTGCTGCTGCTATCGGCAGAAATGCTGACGAGGATAGGCACCACCCTCCTCACGGTTGTCTGCGTCGCCCTTACTCTTTTCGCCTATTTCTATTCTCACGGCCTCGGAGAAAATGTCCCAACCCAGTTGCGGTTGGCGGTTTCTCTCGCCGCCATCACGATCACCTGCGCCCTTATCCTCAGGAACGAAACCGCACGTGCCGGCCTCATCGAAGCCAACTTGCATCTTCGCGACAGCGAAACCCGCTATCGCTACATCTTCGAGCACAGCCGCATCGCACTCTGGGAGCGCGATTATTCCGCAGTGCGAGCCTTCCTGATGTCTTTGAAGGCGGAAGGTGTGAGTGACCTCAAGGACTACTACCGAACAAACCCCAGCGTCATCGCCACCTGCACAGGCCTCATTCGCACCATCGCCTCCAACGACGCAGCAATGGAACTGCTCGGCCATGTGGCCGGCGGCCTGCCCTCACACACGATGCGCCACTACATCGCTCCTGATGACGATACCTTCCTGGACCTGATGAATGCCATCTTCTGCGGCGAACGGCATTTCGAGGGCAAGGGCAATCTAGTCGCAGAGAATGGCGAGACCAGGCTTGTCATCATGAGCATGAGCTTTCCGGAAGATCCCGCCGCCTTCAATCGCGTGGTCGTCGGCATGGTGGATATCACCCAGCGGGAAATGATGCAGAAGACCATTCGCGAGGCTCAGGATGAGCTTGCCCGCGCCTCGCGCGCCGCGACCGTCGGCACACTTTCCGCCTCGCTTGCCCACGAGCTCAACCAGCCGCTCGGCGCTATCGTCGTCAACGCCCAGACGCTCCTCAGATGGCTGAACCGCGAGCCGCCGGATCTCGCGGCCGTGCGCCGTTCGGCCGAGCGCATCATTCGCGACAGCCAGCGGGCGAGCGAAATCATCCACAATACCCGCTCCATGCTGACTCAAGGCGACCGCACGCCCGAGCAGGTCGATCTCGAAACGCTGATCGAGGAAACACGCGCCCTGATGGAGCACGACTTCCAGCGCGACATGGTCGATTTCGATGTGACCCCACCCGAACAGCCGATCACGGTGAAGGCGATTCGTATCGAGCTGCAGCAGGTGCTCATCAACCTCGTCACCAATGCCGTGCAGGCCATGCGCGAAACGGCAATTGACCAGCGCAAGATTCTGGTCTCGCTCGCCAGGAAGGATGATATATTCGTCACCCTCTCCGTCAGGGATTTCGGCCCCGGCATCAGCGAGGAGGCCATGGCGAAGCTCTTCACGCCCTTCTTCACGACCAAGCCCTCCGGAATGGGCATGGGGCTCTCCATCTGCCGCAGCACGCTGGAAGCCAGAGGCGGCCAGCTGATCGCCGGCAATCATCCTGAAGGCGGCGCCATCTTCGAAATGATCATACCGATTGAGGACGACCATGACCGACACTAGCGCCGCATCGAAGGCAGCCTCGCAGTCCGCATCACCGATCGTCTATGTCGTCGATGACGACGAATCCATTCGCGAGTCGCTTGTCGATCTCTTCCGGTCGGTCCAGATGGATGCCGTCTCCTTTGCCACCACCACTACCTTTCTCGATACCGCCGACCTGCGCCGGCCGGGCTGCATTCTCCTCGACGTGCGCCTGCCAGGCCTGAGCGGACTGGATTTCCAGCTTCATCTCGAACGGATCGGCAGCAGGATGCCGATCGTCTTCATGACCGGCTTCGGCGATATTCCGATGAGCGTGCGCGCCATGAAGGCCGGCGCTGTCGACTTCCTCACCAAGCCCTTCCGAGACCAGGATATTCTCGATGCCGTCGGCATCGCGATCGAAAAGGATATGGCCCGCCGGCGGGAAATGGCGGCAAGCGATGCGGTCGCCTTACTGGTCGATACACTAACGCCCCGCGAGCGGGAGGTGATGGCGGCCGTCGTCAAGGGGCTAATGAACAAGCAGATCGCCTATGACCTCGGCATCAGCGAAATCACCGTGAAGCTGCATCGTGGCAATGTCATGCGCAAAATGCAGGTCCGCTCGGTGGCCGATCTGGTGCGCAAGGCCGAAATGCTGGAAGCCAGATAGTGAAACCTAGACCCTTGTATGGTACCGCGACACGGCCCCGATCCTCATAATATAGCCTAACGTAATGTAAGAATAAGCAAGGCTACCAATCTCGTGTCACATACATCCACAATCGCTGTCGTCGATGACGACCAGGCTATCCGGGAGGCGCTTGACGATCTGATCCAGTCCTGCGGCTACCAGAGCAAGCTTTTCGCTTCGGCGGAAGAGTTCCTGGCCTTTGACGACAGGGCGACGATCGACTGCATGCTGGTCGACGTCAAGATGCCCGGACTCAGCGGCATCGAACTGCAGCAAATCCTCAACGGCGAACCTGAAAAGCCGCCGATGATCTTCATGACATCCTATCGCGACGAGAGAACCCGTACGGCCGCCATGGAAGGCGGTGCGTTGGCCTTTCTGGGCAAGCCGGTCGAATTCGATTCCCTCATCAACTATCTGGAAATAGCTTTGAGGCCGTGAGGCTCCACTGTGTCGGGTTCCCGGGTATTGCTTCCGCCATCAGATCAGTTCGAATTATACACCTATGTATAATTTAAGATGGAAGCAATAAAGACTATAGTTAATCTCGTATTTTCCAGTAAAATGGATAGAAAAAACGAGGTGAACGCCATGATAAAGCTCAAGCGCCCGATATTTGTCAGCGTCGGGAAGAACATTCTGATGGATGTGATCTTCTCCAACATCGTAACCGGTGCGAATTACAAGTTCCATTGTGCGCTGCTGCGCCTGGAACCGGAAAATCCGATCTACGAATATCAGCCGGTCCGCATTGCCACGCATCGCCGCGCGGACGAAATCAGCCGGACGCATTTCTGATCCTCCCCCCTTCTGGCGCTGACCGGTTTCCTCCCGGCCGGTCAGTGCATTTGCCGACAGATGATCCATGACCCTCAAGAATACGGTAAAATCCCCCTGGCAGGGGGATGCAACCAGCGCCTCTGTACAGGCCGATCCCACGACAAGTTTCTCTGTTGCCCTGCAGGAAGTCATGCAGGTGCATGGTTTTCGTTTCTTTCTCGCCACCAGCTTTCCGCAAGCTGATAAGCTCGGCTTTCGGGCCAACATCATCGCCAGCAACTGGCCACAGGAACTGATCGACCGCTACGACGCTTCAGATCTCTTTTGGCGCAGCCGGCTGATCGATGGTTTGAAGAAGACCATCATGCCGATCTATTCCGGCACCGGCATCTTCGCCCAGCCCGGCAGCGAAAGCAGTTCGGAAGAACTCTCCCGTCGTTTCGAGGATCTCGGCCTTCACAGCACCGTCAGCTTCACGCTGCATGACGCCATTCTGAGGCACTATGTCATCATGTTCTCCGGTCAGCGCAGCCCGCTCGACGAGCAGGAATGCGCGCGCATGGTCTTTGCCGTACTGAAGGCGCTGGACAGCTACAGCCTGGCGACCGAGCCACCGCTTGCCGATTACGAGCGCCTGACCGTTCGCGAAATCGAATGCCTGCGCTGGTCAGCTTCCGGAAAGAGCAGCGAGGAAATCGCCATCATCCTGCATATCTCCGCCCATACGGTGAACGGTTATCTGAAGACGGCGATGCGCAAACTCGATGCTGTCAACCGGATGCAGGCCGTGGCGAGAGCCTATCGTTTCCGCCTCATCTGAAGGTCCGGAGGACTTACCCCCCGGTTTCAGGCCGTCGCAAGCTATGCCGCGCGGCCGCTGATGAGATATCTGCGGAATTTCGGCTGAACTCAGCGTCAAGAAAATGCGACAACTCCCCTCAAACCACGCGCGAAGCGCCTCAACCTGCGCATGCAGGACAAATACTCGTGCTATTGTTCCCGTTGTCGACAGAACATGCTAAGTTCCTAGCGGGAGGGACATTTCTCAGGAGTTCTCTTGTCCGCCGAATACACGTCAGCCGATATGGCCCACGCCTCCGGCAATCTGCCGAATATCGACTCGCGCCAACGCGCCGAGGCGGTTGCCGCGCGTCTCGTCACTGAACAGCATGACAGGCCGTCGCTGGTTTCCACCATCGCCCGCGAAGTGGCAGCCGAGATCATCGAAGACATTCGCAAACCGGGCGATGACCTGAACTCCGTCGAACTTGCACGGCGCTACAAGACCAGTCGGACGCCGATCCGCGAAGCTCTGATGCTTCTGGAAAGGGAGGGGCTCGTCGAAATCCCGCCGCGCCGTCGCCCACGTGTCGCTAGCCTCTCGATCAAGGAGATCCGCGATATCTACCGCGTCCGCGCCAATCTGCTGGAACTGATCGCCGGCGACATTGCGCGGGACGTGTCGCTTGACGATATCCGCACCCTCCAGCCAATCATGCAGGTCATGGAAAACGCGAGCAAGGCCGGTGACGTGAACGTCTATTTCTGGGCAAATGTCGACTTTCACGAACGCAATACCGAACTCGCCGGCAATCGGACGGTCAAGAAGATCATCGATTCCCTGCTTCTGAGAACGCTTCGATTGCGCCGTATCGGCCTGTCCCAGCCTGGCCGCCTGCAGAAATCCTACGAGGATCACGAACGGTTATGCCGCGCCTATGCGGATCGCGATCCGACGCTCGCAGCAGCGCTCATCCGCTCCAACCATATCACCGGTCTTTCGGTGCTGGAGACCATCTATTCATAGGACGGGACTTCAGGGAAAGATGACATGACAGGCACTACCGACCTCTCAGTTCTTCTCGCGACGATGGAGCCGGAATTGGTGGCGGGCGAATTCGTCTATTGCACCGTGCCGGCCTCGCAACTGGAAGACTATCTCCATCTTCGCCCGCTCGCCCTCTTTCACGAAACGGAAGGCCTGACGCTCATTCTGCCCCAGGATACGGCAAACAAAGCCGGCCTGCAGGCGAGCGCACCCCTGCGGCAGATCACGCTAAAAGTACATTCATCGCTTGAAGCCGTAGGCCTGACCGCCGCCTTCTCCCACGCGTTAACGGAAGCCGGCATCAGCGCCAATGTGGTCGCGGCCTATTACCACGACCACATTTTCGTGCCTGCCATCGATGCCGAACGGGCCGTCGAAGCGCTGCGGCAGCTTTCGGCAGCAAGCCGGAGCTAAAGCAATTCCAGCAAAAGTGTGCAGCGGTTTTGCGTTCGGAATTGCGTGAAAACAAAAAAATCAGGTCGGCGGCGCGTCGAGCGCGTGCAGAATGCCGCGCAGCTCCGCAAGACCGCGAAGACGACCGATTGCGGGATAGCCAGGCGTGACAGTCTTCTGCAGGTCATCGAGCATCCGATGGCCATGATCCGAGCGGAAGACGATCGACTGGTCGGCGCTGCGGCGGCGATCCTCAGCAACCAGCTCCTTCAGCACGGCAACCATGTTCACGTCACCTTCGAGATGCGCGCTTTCATGGAAAGTGTGGCCGCCGCCCTCGCGGGTCGTGGCGCGAAGATGTGCGAAATAGATGCGCGAGGCGAAACGCCGCGCAATCGCCGGCAGGTCGTTGTCGGCGCGCACGCCGAGGCTGCCGGTGCAATAACACATGCCGTTGGCGGCCGCCGGCACGGCATCGAAAAGCGCTGCATAATCCTCTGCCGTCGACGCGATGCGCGGCAGGCCGAAGAGCGAGCGCGGCGGATCGTCGGGATGCAGCGTCAGCTTCACCCCGCGCGCTTCCGCAACCGGCACGACGGCCTCGAGGAATTCGACGAGATGCTGGCGAAGCTTCTTCGCATCGATGCCCTGATAGGCAACAAGCTTTTCGCGGAAAGCCGGAATGGTCAGCGGCTCGGTCGTCGAACCGGGCAGAGCCGACGTGATGATGTGGGTGATTTCGGCAATCTCCGCTTCCGTCATGCTTTCATAGACGGCCTTGGCCCTTGCCCTATCTTCTTCAGAATATTCTTCGGCAGCGCCCGGACGCTCCAGCACGAACAACTCGAAGGCGGCAAAGCGCTCATGATCGAAGCGCATAGCGGTAGCGCCGGTCGGCGTCACATAATCGAGATCGGTGCGCGTCCAGTCGACAACGGGCATGAAGTTGTAGCACACGATCGGAATACCGCAGGCAGCGACCGCCTCGAGACTGGCGATCCAGGCTTCGATCTCGGCCTTGGCCTGCCCGCCCTTGCGCTTGACGGCATCGGGGATCGGGATGCTTTCGACGACACTCCAGGTCAATTGCGAGCGGCCGACCGGTGTCGTTTCAATCAGCGACTGACGCTCGCGCACTTCCGCCTCGGTCCAGGCGCGGCCGATCGGCACCTGATGTAGCGACGAAACGATGTTCGTTGCACCCGTCTGGCGCACCTCGTCCAGCGTGACCAGTGCCTCCGGCCCGAACCATCTCCAACCTTGCCGCATCTCGTCTTTCTCTCCTTGGTATCCTGTGTTTGTGGTTCCGCCGTCAGCAGAAATAGTCGGGGAACTGCGAGCGCAGCTCCGCCACGTCGGGTATAACGGCGCTTAAGTGATGAATCATCGCCTCGCGCGCCGCCGCGATATCATGCGCAGCAATGGCGTCGCGGATCACCATATGCTCGCGCACGACATTGTCCATGCGCCCGAGTACCGGCAGCGTCAGACGCCGTGCCCGGTCGATCTGCACCTTCACTGTCTTCAGAATCGTCCAGATGCCGGGATAGCCGGCAATCTGTGCGATCGCCTCGTGGAAGGCCTCGTCTTCTTCGTGAAAGCTCGAAGCATTGCCGAGTGCGGCATGCGTCTTCTGCCGGGCGATGATCGCATCCAGCCGCGCGATATCGGTCTCCGTCGCAATACCAGCGGCCATCTCGACCGTCGTCCCCTCAAGCGCCTTGCGCACAATGACCGCTTCCGGAATGGCCGAGACCGGCACTCGCGAAACCACCGTGCCCGATTGCGGGTAGATATCGACGAGACCGCCCTCCGAGAGCCTCAGCAGCGCCTCGCGCACCGGCGTTCGGCTCACACCAAAATCCTCGGCAATGCGCTTTTCCTGCAGCGCCGTGCCCGGCGGGATCCTGAGAGAGACGATATCGGCATGCAGCCGCTCATGGATCGCGGCAGCCGTCGTTACGCGACGGATCTTTCCGCCGGCGTCGCGTGGCGCCGGAAAGGCGAGGATTTCAGGGTCGGAAGCCTGCCGCATGCATGGTCTCGGGACGTTGACACTTTCGTGCATACTAGTATATCAATTGAATTCTGTTGCCAAGACATGCCGCGGAGGAGAACAGCGGCATGGCATTGCACCTGGAGGAAAAGCTTCAAGCTGCGAGCATTTGATGCCGCCGGAAAACCGGCTCATCGAGGCATGAGACGTGCATTGCGATGCAAACGAGCGGCGCTCGGGGCAAAGGCCGGCACCGCCGCAAAGGAGGAGGACAGAATGAAGATCACACGCAGAACCTTCGTCGGCGGAGCTGCCGGCGTCGCCGCGGCCGGAATGTTGCCGCTGCGCGCTTTCGCCCAGGCAAAGGCACCGGCAAGCCCTGTTACCATCACCGTCGTCGACGTCGCCGGCAATCTGGCGCTGACGCAGGGCATGTTCCAAAACTACGCCAAGGCCAAGCCGGAATTTGTTTCCAGCTTTTCCTTCACCAAGGCCCCTGCTCCGGAACTACCGGCCAAGATCCAGGCCCAGCAGGCTGCCGGCAAGGTCGATATCGATCTCGTGCTGACCGGCACGGACGCGCTCTCGGCCGGCGTCGACCAGGGTCTCTGGGTCGACCTGTCCAGCCACAAGTCGGCACTGCCCAATCTTGAAAGCATCCTGCAGCCACAGGCCTTCAAGATGCAGGCGCTCGCCAAGGACCAGGGCGTCGTCATCACCTATTATCCGTCCGGCCCGCTGATCGAATACATGCCGGACAAGGTGGCGACCCCGCCGAAGACGGCGCAGGAACTGCTCGACTGGACGAAGCAGAACAAGAACAAGTTCCTCTATGCCCGCCCGGCAAACTCCGGCCCGGGCCGCACGCTGCTGATGGGCCTGCCCTACTTGCTCGGTGACAGCAATCCGCGCGACCCGGTCAACGGCTGGGCCAAGACCTGGGAATATCTGGCCGCTCTCGGCGAAAACATCGAATACTACCCGACCGGCACCGCAGTGGTCTTCAAGGAACTCGGCGAAGGCACGCGCGACATCGTCGCCACGACCACCGGTTGGGACATCAACCCGCGCGCGCTCGGCATCGTTCCCGAGGAAGCCAAGGTTGGTAAGCTCGAAGGCTTCCACTGGGTCACCGACGCTCACTATGCGGCGATTCCGAAAGGCGTTTCCGACGAAAAGATCGGCGTTCTGCTCGATGTGCTGAACTTCATCTATCAGCCGCAACAGCAGGCGATCGCCTATGACGCCGGCTACTTCTATCCCGGCCCGGCGGTGAAGGATGTCACGCTCGAGATGGCGCCGGCAGAAAGCCAGGAAACCATCAAGGAATTCGGCCGGCCGGAATATGCCGACTGGATCGCCGGCAGCCCTCTGGAAGTGCCGCTGGAACCCAAGCAGCTCGTCCAGGCCTTCCGCATCTGGGACGAAAAGATCGGCGCCAAGAAGGGCTGATCCTTTTTGACAGAAATGAACCGGCGCCGGGCATCCTGACGCCGGATTTCTAACGGCTATGATTGCCGATAAATGGAGATTGCATTGACTTTGCCGGTTCAAAACGCAGCAACGCTGTCTTCGCGGAAGAATGCGCGCCTTGAGCTTGATGGCATCAAGCGATCCTTCGGCGCCTATAACGCCCTCGATGGCATCGATCTCACGATTGAACCCGGCGAATTCATCGCACTTCTCGGACCCTCCGGCTGCGGCAAATCCACGGCGCTGAACTGCATTGCCGGCCTGCTTGGCCTTACCGGCGGCGAGATCCGCCTCGGCGGCAACCGCATCGACCAATTGGAGCCGGAAAAGCGCGGCTTCGGCATGGTCTTCCAGAGCTACGCCCTCTTCCCGCATATGAGCGTGCGCAAGAATGTCGGCTTCGGCCTTGCCATGCAAGGCATTCGCGGCGCCGAGGCCGACAAGCGCGTCATCGATGCGCTGGCGCTGGTGCGCCTCGAAAGCCAGGCGGACAAGCTGCCTGGCCAGCTCTCTGGCGGCCAGCAGCAGCGCGTCGCGATCGCCCGCGCTATCGTCATTCGCCCGCCGATCGTCCTGATGGATGAGCCGCTGTCCAACCTCGACGCCAAGCTGCGTTTGGAAATGCGGGCCGAAATTCGCGGCATCCACGATCAGATCGGCTCGACCACCATCTATGTCACACACGACCAGGATGAGGCACTTTCGCTTGCCGACCGTATCGTCGTCATGAGCCAGGGCCATATTCAGCAGATCGGCACGCCGCAGGATCTCTACCAGCGACCGGTCAATCTCAATGTTGCCGATTTCATGGGCTTCCGCACCCGCATTCCCGGTCGCGTCGTCTCCGTGTCCGGCACTGAGGCGGAAATCGAAGCCGCCGGCGCACGGCTGACCGGCACCATGCGCGACACGTTGAAAGTCGGCGATGCCGCTGTACTCTCAGTGCGCCCGGAAGATCTCGTTGCCACCGCCGACGGCATTCCCGTCATCGTCGCGAGCACCGAGTATCGCGGCCGCGCCTTCTTCGGCATGGCCCGCTCGGCCGACGGATCGGAGCTCTATTTCCGCTCCGACGATGCCTTGCCGCGTGGCTCTGCCACCACCCTGCAGCCGGTCGCAGGCCGTTCTCTGCTCTTCAAAGGCTCACCGGCATGAACGGCGCCCCCTCGCTGAAAACCCGGCTTGCCGCACAAGGCCTCGACGGCACGACGCTGCTCGTTCTGCCGGGCCTCTTCTTCATGATCGCGCTCTTCATTTATCCCTTCGTCTACGGCGTCGCGGATTCGCTGATGCCGAAGGATGGCGGTGTCTGGTATGAAAATTACGCGAAGTTCTTCTCGGACCAGTTCCAGTACGGCACGATCGCCAACACCATGTGGCTGGCCTTGCCTGTCACCATCGTGAACCTCGCCTTCGCAGTCCCCGTTGCCTTTCGCGTCCGGCTGATGCGCCGGCAACGTCTGCTGACGACGATCCTCGTGCTGCCGATCACGCTCGGCACCGTCTTCGTCGCTGATGGTCTGCTGACTTTTCTCGGCCCGCGCGGCTGGTTCAACGAGACGCTCATCCTGTTCGGCATCCTGGATTCGCCGGTCAAGCTCACCAACAACTACTGGGGCGTCTTCGCCTCGCTGCTGATCACCGGCTTCCCCTTCGCCTTCCTGCTGACGCTGTCCTATATCACCGGTATCGACCCGGCGATCGAGCAGGCCGCCGCCACGCTCGGCGCCAATGCGCGCCAGCGCTTTACGCGCGTCTTCCTGCCGCTCCTGGTGCCTGGCCTTGCCGTGACCTTCTGCCTTTCCTTCGTGCAGGCTTTCGCCGTTTTCCCATCGGCCGTCCTGCTCGGCGCGCCGGCCGGTCCGACACGCGTCATCTCGATTGCAGCCTATCAGGCTGCTTTCGAGCAGTATGACCATTCCTACGGCACGGCGATCGCCCTGATCATGGGTGGCGTCGAGCTCATTGTTGTCGTCGCCATCCTCGGCGCGCGTTCGTTCTTCTACCGCGGCCCGGCCGGCGGCACGAAAGGCTGAGCCATGATCCGTGACCAGGGCCTTACCTCGAAGATCTGGCGCATCGCCGTCTGGGCGCTCGCGACCCTCTTTGTCCTCAACCTGCTTGCGGTCATCGCGGCCGTGATCGTCAACTCTTTCGCCACACGCTGGCTCGGCACATGGCTGCCACGCGGCTGGACGGATCGTTGGTATTTCAGCGCCTGGAGCGAGTTCCAGCTTTCCAGCGTCGTCATCGTCACCTTCGAGATGGCCTTTGTCGTCGTCATCATCTCGGGCATTCTGGGCGTATTGACGGCCTATGCACTGGCGCGGCGCGATTTCCCGGGCAAGCGCGCCATCATCCTCTTGTTCCTGCTGCCGCTGTTGATCCCACCGCTGACCTACGGCATTCCGCTGGCAACCGTGCTCTACCAGCTCGGGCTCGGCGGCACCTTCTGGGGCGTGGTTCTGATCAACCTCGTGCCGTCCTTCCCCTTCGTCGTGCTCGTCATGATCCCCTTCATCGAGCAGATCGATCCGCGCATCGAGGCAGCCGCCCGCGTCTTCGGCGCCGGTACGACCAGCCTCTTCATCCGTATTCTGCTGCCGCTCTTGCTGCCCGGCATGCTGGCCGCGTTGCTGCTCGTTCTGGTGCGCACGCTTGCCATGTTCGAGCTGACCTTCCTCATCGCCGGACCGCAGACCCAGACGCTTGTCGTCTCTCTTTATTACGCGGTCTTTGCTTCCGGCGTACGAGCCAGCCAGTCGATCGATGCGATGGCGGTGATCTATATGGTGACGACGCTGTTCTGGCTCATCATCGCGCTGCAATTCGTCAATCCGACGCAGATCGTCGCGCGCGCCAAGCAGCAATCGGCGCATTGAAGCATGTCGCGCAAAAGTGTGAAGCGGTTTTGCGATAACGACATGCCAAAAAAGAGCCGCTGCCGGCAGAACCTGCAGCGGCTCCAAGAAATCAGTAGACTTCGGGAACGTAGAGTTCCGGCGGAACCGGGATACGCTGATAATCTTCGTGACGCACGCGCTCGGGAAGTACGATCTCTTCCTTCGGTACGTCCTCGTAGGGGATCTGGCTCAGCAGATGCGCGATGCAGTTCAGACGCGCCCGCTTCTTGTCCACGGCCTGAACGACCCACCACGGCGCTTCATCGATATGCGTACGGTCCAGCATCTCTTCCTTGGCCTTGGTATATTCCTCCCAGTGGACGCGGCTCTGCAGGTCCATGGGCGAAAGCTTCCACTGCTTCAGCGGATCGTGGATACGCATGTTGAAGCGGAATTCCTGCTCCTCGTCAGTGATGGAGAACCAGTATTTGATGAGGATGATGCCGGAACGCACCAACATGCGTTCGAACTCAGGCACAGAGCGGAAAAACTCTTCCAGTTCATCCTTGGTGCAGAAGCCCATGACGCGCTCGACACCGGCGCGGTTGTACCAGCTGCGGTCGAAGAGCACCATTTCGCCTGCCGACGGCAGATGCGGAGTATAGCGCTGGAAATACCACTGGTTCCGCTCGCGCTCGGTCGGCGCCGGAAGTGCCACGACGCGGCAGACGCGCGGGTTGAGGCGCTGGGTCACGCGCTTGATCGCGCCGCCCTTGCCGGCGGAATCGCGGCCTTCGAAGAGCACGACGACCTTGAGCTTCTTGTAGTGGACCCAGTCCTGAAGGCGGACAAGTTCATGCTGCAGGCGGAAAAGCTCTCGGAAATAGAGCTTGCGTTCGAGCGTCTGTTCGGCCGGACCGGACATGCCCTCGGCGACCAGCTCGTCGAGCCGGTCCTCCTCCATCTGCATTTCCAGCTCTTCATCGAAGCTGTCTGCAATCTCGTTCTTGATACGGTCGAGCTCAGTGTTTTCGATCATGGCACGCTCCCTGTTCAATTCGCTCGATAAAGCACGTTCTCGCCATAGCTATATGACAGAGTTGCGACGATCGAAAATTTGCTTTGGCAAAACGCAAAATTATAAGGCCGAAACACCGGCTTGCCCCGCCTTTCATGGTCGTCCCGGCGGTCGCGATCGACTGGTTCTACAGATGGCCGCGGCTTGTGCCATGTCAAGTTTTATGTATACATTGGACTTGCTGAGCAATTTTCGCGACGGCGGCGTTTTCTTCGGAGGAGCGAGGGAAAACGCTCAGGTCGCGGGCATATCTCCGGGAGAGAGATATGGTGCACAACATTGGGAGGAGTATACATGGTTTCGTTTTCAAGAAGACTATTCGTAGCTGGCGCTGCGCTCGCCACACTCGCCGGAGCGCCTGCATTTGCACAGGAAACAGTCAAGATCGGCGTGATCCTGCCGATGACCGGCCCTTTCGCCTCAACCGGACGCCAGGTCGAGGCCGGCGCTCGCGCATACATGGCAATCAACGGCGATACGGTTGCAGGCAAGAAGGTCGAGCTCGTCCTGCGTGATGATGCCGGCACTGCCGACCAGACCCGCCGCATCGCCCAGGAACTCGTCGTCAATGATGGCGTCAAGATGCTGGTCGGTTTCGGCCTGACACCGCTTGCCATGGGTGTCGCCCCGGTTCTCAACCAGGCGAAGGTTCCGGCGATCATCACCTCGGCCACGACCTCGGCCATCATGAAGCAGTCGCCCTATTTCGTGCGCACCTCTATGGGCGGTCCACAATCCGCCGTTCCGGTTGCCACCTGGGCCGTCCAGAACAATCTGAAGCGGGTCGTCACGCTGGTGACCGATTACGGTCCGGGCATCGACATCGAAAAGGGCTTTACCGACCAGTTCAAGAAAGAAGGGGGCACGGTTGTTGAAGCACTCCGCGTTCCCCTGCAGAACCCTGATTTTGCGCCCTTCCTTCAGCGTGTGCGCGATGCCAAGCCGGACGCCCTCTTCGTCTTCGTACCCTCGGGCGTCGGCGCGATCTTCATGAAGCAGTTCATCGATCGCGGCCTGGCCGATGCCGGCATCAAGCTGATCGCCACCGGCGACGTCACCGATGACGATCTCCTGAACGGCATGGGACCGGCCGCCAAGGGCGTCATCACCGGCCACTTCTATTCGACCGATCACGACAGCCCGGAAAACAAGGCCTTCGTTGCCGAAGTTCGCAAGGCCAACAAAAATATGCGCCCGAACTTCATGTCCGTCGGCGGTTATGACGCGATGCATGTCGCCTATGCAGCGCTCGAAAAGACCGGCGGCGATACTGATGGCACGAAGCTTGTCGACGCCATGAAGGGCATGGAATTCGTCAGCCCGCGCGGGCCTATCACCATCGATCCTGATACCCGCGACATCGTGCAGGACATCTATATGCGCGAGGTCAAGGAGAAGAATGGCGAGCTCTACAATGTCGAGTTCGCGACTTACCCGAAGATCCACGATCCGAATACGGCTGCCAAGTAAGCCTTTGGAACAGGCGGCGGAAGCAATTCCGCCGCCTGGATGCGGTGAGGTCTCATGCTGACAATCCTGTTCGACGGCATCGCCTATGGCATGCTTCTCTTTGTTCTCGCCTGCGGATTGTCGGTCACGCTGGGCCTGATGAATTTCGTCAATTTGGCGCATGGCGCCTTTGCCATGGCAGGCGGTTACGTCACCGTCATCATGATGAATAGCTACGGCATCTCCTTCTATTGGTGCCTGCCTGCCGCCTTCATCGTCACGGCGCTTGCCGGCGTTGTGTTGGAACGGCTGCTCTACCGCCGCCTCTATTCGGCCTCGCATCTCGATCAGGTGCTGTTTTCGATCGGCCTCGTCTTCATGGCGATCGCGGCAATCGATTATTTCATGGGCGGGCAGCAGCAACTCATCAACCTGCCACCTGAACTCAGCGGCCGCTTCGACTTCCTCGGTATCGATATCGGCCGCTACCGGCTTTTCATCATCGTCATCTGCGCGGTGCTGACGGTCGCGCTGCAACTGGCGCTCACCCGAACCCGCTTCGGCAGCCAGCTACGTGCGGCCGTCGATGACGGACGCGTCGCCCGCGGCATGGGCATCAATGTCTCGGTCATCTTCGCGCTGACCTTCGCGCTCGGCTCCGGTCTCGCCGGCCTTGGTGGCGCACTCGGCACCGAACTGCTCGGCCTCGATCCGAACTTTCCGCTGAAATACCTTATCTATTTCATGATCGTCGTCACCGTCGGCGGCACCTCGTCCATCACCGGCCCGTTCATCGCAGCACTTCTGCTCGGCGTCGCCGACGTCGCCGGCAAATATTACGTGCCGCAACTCGGCGCCTTCATCATCTATGCCGTCATGATCCTAGTGCTGATCCTCCGGCCCCATGGCCTCTTCTCCCGGGAGGGCGGCCGATGAGCGGCGAACGCAACAACGCCTCCACGCAGGCCATGGGGCTCCTGAGGCGCGCCGGCCGCTGGCAGATCTGGGAATTCGCGCTGTGGCTGGTGGCCATCGCCGCGATCTTCGTCCTGCCATCGCAGATGCTGATCCTGACGGAGATCGCCATTCTGGCGCTCTTTGCCGTCTCGCTTGATCTCATCCTCGGTTATGCCGGCATCGTCTCGCTCGGCCACACCGCCGTCTTCGGCCTCGGCGCTTACACGGCTGGTCTCTTTGCCGTCCACGTCTCCGGCGAACCGATTATCGGCCTGCTGGCGGCTGGCCTTGTCAGCAGCCTCTTCGGCTTCCTGACGAGTTTCCTTGTGTTGCGCGGTTCCGATCTCACCCGCCTGATGACCACCTTTGGCGTCGCCATGCTGCTTGCCGAAGCGGTTAATCAGGCGGCCTGGCTTACCGGCGGCGCTGACGGGCTAAGCGGTATCATCATCAACCCGATCCTCGGCTATTTCGAATTCGATCTCTGGGGTCGTACCGGCTATGTCTACTGCCTTATCGTGCTTGTCGCTCTGACCTACATCGCCCGTCGCATCGTCAATTCGCCCTTCGGCCTGTCGCTGAAGGCGATCAAGCGCAACCAGCGCCGCGCCTCCATGCTCGGCATCTCGCCTACCCGCCGCATCGTCGCGATCTATACGATCTCGGCGGCCTATGCCGGTATCGCAGGCGCGCTGCTGACCCAGACGACAAGCTTCGTCTCGCCAGACGTGCTCGCTTTCCACCGTTCAGCCGAAGTGCTGCTGGTGCTGGTCATCGGCGGTGTCGGCTATCTCTATGGCGGCGTCTTCGGCGCGGTGATCTTCTCCATCCTGCGCAACTGGCTGTCGGTCATCACGCCGCAATACTGGATGTTCTGGATCGGCCTCGTGCTTATCATCATCGTTCTGGTCGGCCGCGAGCGCCTGACACGCTGGCAGACTCTGCTACCAGGCTCAGCCCGCAAGCGCGAAGCCGGCATGCAACAAGCCGTCGCGGAGGAAAGCAAATGACGCTCGCCCTCGAAACCCGTCATCTCGTCAAGCGCTTCGGCGGCTTCATCGCCACCAACGATGTCTCGCTGCAGATCCGCCAGGGTGCCCGTCATGCCCTGATCGGCCCGAACGGCGCCGGCAAGACCACCATCATCAACCTGCTGACCGGCGTACTGACACCGAACAGCGGCGAGATCCTGCTCGCTGGTGAAGACATTACCGGCATCTCTTCCTATCGTCGCGTCGGCAAGGGTCTTGCCCGTACCTTTCAGATCAATCAGCTCTTCGGCGATTTCACGCCGCTCGATTCCGTCATGCTGGCGATCAGCGAACGCCGGGGGCATGGCCGCTTCGCCTGGCGGCCGCTCTCGGCCGACCGCGAAGTAGCCAATGAAGCCGCCGCACTGCTGGAGCGCTTTCGTTTGGTCGATGTCATGGGCACGCCGACGACACTCCTGCCCTATGGCAAGCAGCGCCTGCTGGAGATCGCCCTTGCGATTGCCATGCAGCCGAAGGTGCTGCTGCTCGATGAGCCCGCCGCCGGCGTTCCCGAAGAGGAGCGGCACGAGGTTCTCGGCATCGTCCGCGAGCTGCCGGCCAATGTCACCGTCGTGCTGATCGAACATGATATGGATCTCGTCTTCTCCTTCGCAGACCGTATCTCGGTACTCGCCGCCGGAGCGCTCTTTGCCGAGGGAACCGTCGCCGAGATCTCGAAAGACCCGCAGGTGAAGGCCATCTATCTCGGGGAGGATGCCTGATGGCCGAATTGCTGCGGATCGAACGCCTCGTCGCCGGTTATGGCGAAGCGCGGGTGCTTGCCAAGGTCGATGTCTCGCTGGAGGAAGGCCGTTCGCTGGCATTGCTCGGCCGCAACGGTGCCGGCAAGACGACCCTGCTCAACACCATCATCGGCGTGACCACCCACCACGCCGGCTCCATCCACCTGCAGCAGCGCGACATCACCCGGCTCAGGGCGGAAAAGCGCGCGCCACTCGGCATCGGCTGGGTGCCGCAGGAACGCAATATCTTCCGTTCGCTGACGGTGGAGGAAAACCTGACGGCGAGCGCCCGCCCCGGCGCATGGAATGTCGGCCGCGTCTATCAGATGTTTCCGCGCCTGCAGGAACGCCGTCGCAACCTCGGCAACCAGCTTTCAGGCGGCGAGCAGCAGATGCTCGCGATCGCCCGCGCCCTCATGCTCAATCCGAAGATCCTGCTGCTCGACGAGCCGCTGGAAGGCCTCGCGCCTATTATCGTCGATGAACTTCTGGCCGCACTGCGCCGCATCGTCACCGGTGAGGGCATGTCGGCGATCATCGTCGAGCAGAAGGCCCGCAAGGTGCTGCCGCTGACGGATGAGGTGATCGTGCTTGAACGTGGCGCAGTCACCTACCGCAACACATCCGAGGCACTTCTCGCCTCACCCGAGACCCTCGACGCACATCTCAGCGTCTGAGGTTATGCCTCGCGCGGCGGTACACGGGTGATGCGCGCACCGAGCGCGTTCAGCCGCTCCTCGATCCGCTCATAGCCGCGCTCGATTTGCTGGGCATTGTTGATGACGCTGGTTCCTTCGGCGCACATGGCGGCGATCAGCATCGCCATACCGGCGCGGATATCCGGGCTCTCCACCTGTGCGGCACGCAGCTTGGAAGGGCCGGCGACGATCGCGCGATGCGGATCGCAGAGCACGATGCGGGCACCCATGGTAATCAGCTTGTCGACGAAGAACATCCGGCTTTCGAACATCTTCTCGAACATCAGCACCACGCCATCGCACTGCGAGGCGGTAACAATGGCAATCGACATGGTGTCTGCCGGAAATGCCGGCCAGGGCTGATCCTCGATCTTCGGAATGTGCCCGCCGAAATCCGGCTGGATCTTCATCTCCTGTCCCGCCGGCACCACGAGATCGTCGCCTTCGATGCGGCAGCGGATGCCAAGACGCTCGAAGGTCATCAGCGTTGAGCGCAGATGTTCCACGCCCGCCCGGCGGATGGTGATTTCAGAACCGGTGACGGCAGCAAGGCCGATCAGCGAGCCGATCTCGTTATGGTCAGGGCCGATACGGTGCGACGCGCCGCCGAGCGGCTCGCCGCCGTGAATAGTCATCGTATTGGTTCCAATGCCCTCGATCCTCGCACCCATGGCAATGAGGAAATGTGCGAGATCCTGGACATGCGGCTCGGAGGCGCAATTGCGCAGGATCGTCTTGCCTTCTGCAGCGACTGCCGCGCAGAGCGCATTTTCCGTCGCCGTGACGGAGGGTTCATCCAGAAAAACGTCCGCACCGCGCAGGTGCCTGGCGCGGAAACTATAGGAGCCGTTGACGCTGATCTCCGCACCGAGTTGCTCCAGTGCGAGAAAGTGTGTGTCAACGCGGCGGCGGCCGATGACATCGCCGCCCGGCGGCGGCAGCGTGATCTCGCCGCAGCGCGCTAGCATCGGACCGGCAAGCAGGATCGACGCGCGGATACGAGCGCAGAGGCCGGGATCGAGATCAGCCGGCTTGAGGTCACTTGCCTCAATCTCGAGTTCGTTGCGGCCAAGCCAGCGCGCCTTGGCACCGACGGATTGGATCAGCTCGACCAGTGCTTCGACATCGCGGATGCGCGGCACGTTGGTCAGATGCACGAGCTTGTCGGTCAGCAGCGAGGCGGCAATGATCGGCAGGGCGGCATTCTTGTTGCCGCTCGGTTGGATCTCGCCGGCAAGGCGATGGCCGCCCTCGACGATATATTGAATTCGCTCATGCGGCTGGGCCTGTGCCACTGCTGTCATCCTTGTTCGATTCGATTTTTCAGGGGGCATATCTGCGTTGTCATTGTGACATCGGAGTGATCACCCATCGGGAAGTGTGGCTGTTTTTAACGCCGCCGTACGCGGACGGCTAGAGGCAAGGCGACAAGACGAATCCATAAAAAACGGCGCCCTCCCAGGCGCCGTCGTTAACACCGTGGATGGGTGTCGGATTTCAGCCCTTCTTGCTACGCCAGCTGTCGGCGTAATTCTCGCGGGCTTCGCTGGCATAGGGCGTGGGCGAAACGCGCACACGGATTTCCGCCTGCTTGTGCGGCTCGACCGAGGTCTTGCCGGAGCCACCGTCAGGCTCGCCCCAGACGAGGGTCAGTACGTCGCCGATCTCGACATCCGCATCGACGATGCCGAGCGAAAGCATGCAGCGTTCGTTGTAGCTATAGCCATTGAACATCGACATGCCGACCATCTTACCGTCCCGCACGATCTTGTCGGCGCTGGTCGAGGCGTAATTCGGCTGCGGGAAATCGATCCACTTGAAGTGATCCTCGCCCGGACGGAAGGCCGAGGCGATGACGTTGACGACATCTTCGGCGTTCCACTCGAAGGTTACCTTCTTGCGGCTCGTCTGGCCCTTCATTTTTTCAAGTGCGGACTTGCCGACGAAATCGTCCTTCTTCCAGCCGATGTAGAAGTCGTAGCCGAGTTCGAACGGCGTGACGTAATAGTCTTCGATATTGCTGGAAACAAAGCTGCCGCCGATCGCACCCGTCGCCTCGTAGCTGTCGGCGCCCAACCAGTCGCGATAGGCCGCCAGCATGCCATCACCCGTATAGATGCCYGGCAGCGGCGACGGGATCCAGCCGGACTCCAGCGTGTTGGTGGAATAGGCGCGGCTGCCGCAGCGAACAAGATCGACGCCGGCCGCCTTTGCCGATTCCATGATGACCGAGTGGACATAGGCCTTGTCTTCGTAAGGTCCCCAGATTTCCAGGCCCGGCGCGCCGGACATGCCGTGGCGCAACGCATTCACGGTCTTCGAGCCGACCTTGATCTTGTCGACATGGAAGAACTTGATGTCAGGGATCGGCCCGCCATTCATCTTCTCGAAGATCTTCGGGGCATCCGGTCCCTGGATCTGGTAGCGGTAGTGCGTGCGCAGCACCCGTTCGCCTTCAGGGCGAGAGGGCGAACGCGGATCATATTTCAGGCGCACATTCCATTTGCCGTAGGCAGCACAGAACATCAGCCAGTTGGAAGTCGGCGAACGGCCGACGAGGATGAACTTGTCTTCGCGCTCACGGAAGATGATCTGGTCGCCGATGACATGACCGGCAGGCGTGACCGGCACGAAATGCTTGGCGCGGTTCGTATCGAAATTCGAGAAGGAGTTGACGCCGTGATAGGCGAGGAACTTCTCCGCATCCGGGCCTTCGACGGTCAGCTCGTCCATATGGTGCGACTGATCGAAGAGGACGGCGGAGTTGCGCCACGCGGCCTGCTCCGAACGCCAGTTGGAAAACTCGGCCGCCACGACCGGGTATACATACATGCCGACCTTGGAATTGCGCAGCAACTCCACCGTATTGCCGGCCGACTTCAAAACTTCGGATAGGTTCGATCTCGCCACCTGATATCCTCCCATTGGCATGCGATAATGTATACATGAAATGCCCAATGCGATCAGATTGCAAGCCTATTTTCTCCCGGCAGCACCCAGTTCAATGCTCCAAAAATGAAAAAGGGCGGCCATAGGCCGCCCTGTTAAGCGCGAATTATCTGAAATTACCGGTGAATCAGCGCAAGCCCCCTGATCTGCTCGATCAGGGTTGGGTCCTCCGCCAGAATGTATTCAAGATTACGCCGCGCCGTCCGTGCGTGCTCCCTGGCGATCGCTTCCGCGCGGCTGCCTTCGCGCGCTTCGATCGCACTGACGAGCGCCTTGTGCTGGTCCTGTGCGGAGCGCAGCGAACGGCGGAAGGCGGTGATATCAGCCTTGTCGGGCAGGAAGGCCGACGGCGAGGCAAAGGGCAGCGAACTTGCCCGCTCCACCTCACGCCGAATGATCTCGCTACCGGCAAGCGCTGCAAGCTGATGGTGGAATTTTTCGTTCAGGTCGGAATAGGCGTCGAAATCGACATCGTCGAGCTGCTCACCGAAACAGGCGTCGAGCTTGAGCACCGTCTGCCGGATATCCTCAAGCGCATCAGGTGTGGCACCTCGTTCGGCAGCGAGCCTTGCCGCCATGCCTTCCATGACGCCGCGCACCTCGATGGAATCGACCACATCGGCAAAGCCGAAGCGACGAACCACAAAACCGCCATTTGGCAGACGATCGAGCAGCCCCTCCTCCGTCAACCGCGACATCGCCTCACGCACTGGTGTGCGTGAAATATCGAGCGCCTCCGCTAACGGTACTTCGAAGAGGCGCGTGCCGCCCTGCAGTTCGCCGCTCAAAATCTTTTCCCGCAACTCGATAACGGCGCGACGGCCATGCGTTGCGGCTTCACTCTGCTTCATCGGCGCCTCCAATCCCGGCTAAATGTATATAACAGCGCGAACGCATACAAAACCCCACCTCAAGCTATCACTCTAGCACATACTTGTATGCATACTGAGAGGCGCTGCCCGCGAAGTACGGCAATCATCATAGCCATATCAACCGATCACTTGACAAAATGTATACATTTATGATGTCTGCTTTGTGGGAGGAAAATCGATGGCAACGCTCGCGCTCATTCCAGGGCTCGTGTCCGACAGCATTGTATGGGCGCCACTTGCCGAGGCTGTCGCGCAGCACATGGCTGTGCATGCAGCCGACGTCTCTCGCACCTCCTCGATATCAACCATGGCGGAAAGCATTCTCGCGGCCACCGACGGCGATCTGATCGTGGTTGGCCACTCCATGGGCGGGCGCGTCGCCATGGAAATGGCACGCATCGCACCGGAGCGCGTCAGCGGCCTGGTGCTCGCCAACACCGGCCATCACCCGAAACGCGACGGCGAGGAAATCAGACGCCGGCAGATGATCGACCTTGGCCACCGCAGCATGGAAGAACTGGCGGACGAGTGGCTGCCGCCCATGCTGAGCCCAGCTCGGCTGACGGATGCGGAACTCATCGCCAGTCTGCGCGCCATGGTGCTGCGAGCCGATCCCGATATGCATGAGCGGCAGATCCGCGCGCTGATCAACCGACCGAACGCCAGCGCCTATATAGCCGAACTCGGCTGTCCCATTCTGCTTGTTGCAGCGCGCGACGATAGTTGGAGCCCGATCGTCCAGCATCAGGAGATCGCGGACGCGGCATCCGATACAGAACTCGTCATCATCGAAGATGCCGGCCACTTCGCACCCCTAGAGCGGCCAGTCGAAGTTACGGCCGCAATCGCCAGCTGGCTGACGCGCAGATTTGGAGGAATTTATGCCTGAAAATACCGCG
This sequence comes from Rhizobium sp. 01T437, assembly GCF_056398505.1. Lineage (NCBI taxonomy): Bacteria > Pseudomonadati > Pseudomonadota > Alphaproteobacteria > Hyphomicrobiales > Rhizobiaceae > Rhizobium > Rhizobium sp. 01T437. The sequence goes on along the minus strand of NZ_JBFTPM010000002.1, from coordinate 84,517 downwards.
ACCATTCCCGATACACCGCTCTTCGATCGGGCCGGATCGATCCGTGGTTACCAGCTCAACAAGATGGCGATGGCGCTTGGTCAGCCTGCTAACCGCGACGCCTTCAAGGCGGATGAGGATGCCTATCTCGCCCGCTTCGGCCTGGACGATGAGAAAAAATCCGCCGTCAAAAGACGTGACTGGCACGAGATGGTGCGCCTCGGCGGCAACCTGTTCTTCATCCTGAAGATCGCCGCTGTCGACCCGACGCCGATCACTCAGATCGGCGCTGCACAGGCCGGCATGTCGCATGAGGATTTTCTCTACGAAAGACTGGGAAAGAAAAGAAATGGCTAAGATCATCGGCGGCCTCGGAACGAGCCACGTTCCCTCGATCGGTGCGGCACTCGACAAGGGCCTGCGCGACACGCCGGACTGGAAGCCTTTCTTCGATGGCTACGAGGCAGGCAAGCAATGGATGCGCGAGGCGAAGCCCGATATCGCCGTCGTCGTCTTCAACGATCACGGCAATAGCTTCTTCCTCGACCGCGTGCCGACCTTTGCCGTCGGCGTGGCGGAAACCTATCAGCCGGTCGATGAAGGCTGGGGACCACGGTCCATTCCCGCCTTCGAAGGTGCCGTCGATTTTTCCTGGCACTTCGTCGACAGACTGGTCCAGCGCCATTTCGATCCGCTGGTCTGCCGCGAGATCGAGGTCGATCACGGCCTGCAGGTGCCGATGGAACTCTTCTTCGGCCGGCCGGAGCGTTGGCCGGTCAAGGTTCTGCCGATCTGGGTCAACACGATCCAGTATCCAATCCCCACCCCGCAGCGCTGCTGGGAAATGGGCAAGGTATTGCGCGAGGCGATCGAAAGCTGGCCGGGCGACGAACGTGTCGTCATCCTCGGCACCGGCGGTCTGTCGCATCAGCTTCAAGGCGCCCGCGCCGGCTTCATCAACCAGACGGCCGATCGCGCCTGGCTGGACGGCATTGCTGCCAATCCGGAACCTTATCGCGCTATGAGCCGCGAGGATTATGTCGAGCAGTTCGGTTCGGAAGGCGCCGAGCTCATCATGTGGCTGGTCATGCGTGCCGCCATGAACGAGCAGGTAAACCTCATCCATAAGCACTATCATGCCCCGGCCTCCATGACTGGTGCCGGCATGGTCGTTCTGGAAAACGCCGCCTGATGCCCGCCTTCTTCCTCATGCGCTGCTTGCACCATTCCGGGCAGGATAGCGCCCGCGACCTGCACCGCCCGGCCCATCGCGCCTGGGTGCAATCCGGCGGTGAAGGCCTCGCTACGGTGCTGATCGGCTCTGCCCTGCTCGATGACGGCGGGACCTCGATCGGCAATTTCGGCATATTGGAAACGGCTGGTATGGCCGAGGCAAGAGCCTTTGCCGAAGGCGACCCTTTCAACAGGGCATGCATTGTGGCAAAGATCGAACTCACGCCATTGCCTGCGACGTTCCAGGCCGGACGCATCAGTGATCCGATGACACCGAGGACATAGAGTTTTAGTTCCGCCACGAGCGGGAGGGGTGCCCCGGAGAGGGGCAGATGAGGGGGCTGGCAAAGCAAGAGAGGGAACGATCGAACCGAGAGGGACGGTCGCTTGTGAGCTACGGCCCCCTCATCCGGGCCGTACGGTCCCGACCTCGGATGCTCATCCCTTCTGAGGCTTCAACCGCAATTCCAGCACACGTCCGACAGTTTCTTCCAGCCCGCCAATCTGGCCGAAGCCGCAAGCACCCATGCGCTCCTGCACCTCGGCAATCTCCATCGCCAAGCCGCCGCGAAGCCCAAGCGCATCGAGCGTCGCAGCGCTTTCGCGCATCTCCGCCGCCCGCCGCCGCCCGTGCCGCGTCGTGCGCTCCATCTGGTATTCGGCAAATTGTGGCCAGTTGAGACCAGGAAAAGACCCTGAAAGCGAAGAGAGGATTTCCTCGTAACAGCCGGATGCCTTTGCTGCGAGCAAGGCCTCGACGGTGATCGCCTCCAGCCCTTTCACAAATAGCGAACGTACCATCTTGATCGCTGTCGCGGCGCCGGCTGCCGGCCCCGCAATCTCTGCCGAAAAGCCGAAACCCAGAAGCTCCGGCAACAGTCGCTCAGCCGGAGCACCGGCGAGCAGTACGGGAGTCTGGTGCTTGCGCGGGTGAACCGGCGCCATGACCGCCATGTCGAGATAATCGCCGCCCGCCGCCTCTACAGCGAGAGCGGTCTCCCGCTTTCGGCCGGGAGACACGGAATTGATATCGATCACCACCTGCCCCTGACGCAGATGCGGCAGCAACGGTTCGACCGCAAGCAGGCTCTGGTCGGCAGTCACGGCGCTGAACACCCAGTCCGCTTCCGAGAGCCCCGCAATGGTCTCGGAAATATCGGCGCCGCGGGTCCGCATCGCTTCGCGCACGGCCTCGCCGCCCGAGGCAAGCAGGATATCATAGGCGATGAAGCTCAGGCCCGGCCGGCGCAAGCCCTCGTGAAAAGCTCGCGCCGCTTCGCCGTAGCCTAGAAACCCGATCCTCATCTCAGCCTCCTGTTTTGCGGATATGACGGCCCGTCCTTGTTGATCAGCAACAAAGTGCAGCAGCATTCACGCAAAGACATATCCGTCGAAAAGCTTACGGGTGGTCCGCAGCACCGCCGCATCGGTCACGACACCGTCCCTGACGGTCGCGACCACACTCATCTCCCCGGTCGGATGCTCGACCGAGATCAGTTTCTCGTTGCCATCGGGTACGACAGCCAGTTTTGCCGCCGGCCCTTCCGGCAGCAAGCAAGCCGTCGCCACACTGACGGCGCCGAGCACGCCGATCGCATCATGGCAGCGATGCGGAATGAAGGTCCGCGTCGAAATCGCCCCGCCACCTCTTGCCGGCGAAACCGTCGTCATCTTCGGCACGGATTTCTTCGCGACATCACCGAGATTCATCATCGGCCCGGCCTTCAGCCGGATCGCCTCCAGTTTCGCTTTGAGGTCTTCATTGGCTTCGAGCGCGTCAGGCGTTTCCGTCCCCTCGATACCGAGATCGCTGGCCAGCATGACGACACAGGGCATTCCATTATCGATCAGCGTGCATGCGATACCTTCGATGATATCGACGGCATGGCCGCTCGGCAGCAGTGCTCCACAACTCGAACCCGCCGTATCGGCAAAGGTGATCGGCACCGCCGCCGCCGCGCCAGGCACACCGTCGATGCGGGCCTCCCCCGCATAAGTCACCCGCCGATCCGGCGTGGCAATCTTCGCGGTGGCGATCTGCCCGGTATTTTCCATGAAGATACGCACTTCCGTCTGCCCGTCCCCGGCCTCGATCAGGCCGCGCTCGATGGCGAAGGGCCCGACACCGGCAAGGATGTTTCCGCAGTTCTGCGCATCGGTGACAATGGGCTCATCAACAAAGACCTGCAGGAAAAGATAGTCGATATCGACGCCGGACCGCTCGGACCGCTTTACGACGGCAACCTTCGACGTCAGTGGATCGGCGCCTCCCATGCCATCGATCTGTCGCGGATCGGGCGAGCCCATGACACGCAGCAGAAATCCATCGCGATCCTCGGGCAGATCCTCAGCCAGGAAATAACCGCCCTTGGACGTGCCACCGCGCATCCACATGCAGCGAACGCCGTCTTGCGCGGCGGCCCTAGACATATTTCAGCCCCTTCTCCGCCAGCCGTTCGCGCATCTTGTAGATATCGAGCCCGAGATCACCTGCGGCAAGCCGCCGGCGCTTCTCCTCTTCCGCCGCGACCCGCTGCTCGGCCTTGCCGGCAACGTCAGCAGCCTCCTCCCACCGCACGACACAGACGCCATCATCGTCGGCAACGATCACGTCACCTGGATTAACCAGTGCACCGGCACAGACGACGGGAATATTGACCGAACCTAGCGTCTCCTTGACCGTCCCCTGTGCAGAGATGGCCTTCGACCAAACGGGAAAGTTCATCGTCTTGAGATCGGCAACATCGCGTACGCCGGCATCGATCACCAGCCCGCGACAGCCACGCGCCATGGCAGACGTCGCCAGAAGATCGCCGAAATAACCGTCCTCGCAGGGGCTGGTTGGCGCAAGCAGCAGGATATCACCCGCTCTGATCTGCTCGATTGCCACATGGAGCATCCAGTTGTCACCCGGAGGGGCGGAAATAGTCACCGCGCTCGCCGCAATCCTCGCACCCGGATAGATCGGTCGCATGTAGCTTGCGAGCAGGCCCTTGCGGCCCTGCGCCTCATGCACGGTCGCCACCCCGCAGGCAGCGAGACGATCGATGACGGATTGTTCCGCCCTCTCGATGTTCTGAACGACGACGCCCATCAGAGTTCATCCACCGTTCGCGGGAACACCGACTGGAAGCCCTCGGCGTGCGTTGCCTTGCGCCCACTCGACTGCCCGCCGGAATTGCGCATGAAATGATTGCCGCGGTTCTCGGCAACATTCTTGTAGTAATGCCAGAGGTGCTCCTGCCCCTCCATGCACTGGATCGCCGCCCATTTCTTCTCCCAGACCGGTGAAATATCGAGGAAGACGTCGGGCTTCCATTCCATCTGCTCGGTCTGATGCGGCTCGAAGAGATAGAGCTGCGGCGCACCGAGGACCTTTTCGCCGGGATTATGTCCCCAGGCCTGCGCGATCATCCGCGCTTCGAGCGCCACCTGCGTCGCGTACATATGGTCGGTATTGTAAGGATCCCATTTGGAGTGGCTGAGCATGAACTCCGGCTGCACGGCGCGGATCACATCAACCAGCCGATACTTTGCCTCCTGATCGACGACCAGCGGATAGTCGCCGAGATCGAAGAACTGGATGTCGTGTACGCCAAGCGCCTTGGCGGCATTTTCCGCTTCGATACGCCGCCCTGCCTTCACCTTTTCCAGGGTCATCCCGGCATTCTTCCAGAGCTTGGCGCTCTCGCCACGCTCGCCGTAGGAGAGGCACACGACCGTCACCTCGTAGCCCTTTTCCTGATGCAGCGCGATCGCACCGCCGCAGCGCCAGACGAAATCCGCCGAATGGGCGCTGATGACCAAGGCCGTCTTTGCCATGAACTAGTCCTTCCTTGCCACGGGGGGCGTTCCATGTGTGTGAAATGTCTCGATCGTCTTCAGGCCCCAGGCTTGGCCTTTCTTGCGCTCCGTCTCCGTCCAGGTAACGGTCGGCCAATCGGGCCTGAGGATCAGCCGAGCACCGGCATTGGCGAGCTCGACACGGTTGCCCGCCGGCTCCCAGACGTAGAGGAAAAAGGTGCCCTGGATCGCATGCTTGTGCGGCCCGGTTTCGATATGGACGCCATTCTCCAGAAAGATATCGGCCGCGCGCAGAATGTCCTCGCGCTGGTCGACGGCATAGGTCACGTGATGGAAGCGGCCCTTCGCACCGGTATGATCCTCGGAATAGGCGATGTCATAGGTCTTGTTGTTGACCGTGAACCAGCAGCCTCCAAGCCGGCCATTGTCGAGCTGGATCTGCTCCGTCACCCGGCTGCCAAGCGCTTTCGTCATGAAGTCGCGGATTGCCCTGATATCGCTTGCGAGCAGGTTCAGGTGGTCGAGCCGGCGCGGACTGGCGCCGCGCCCGTGATAGCGCTGGGCGATATTCTTCAGCGCCGGACGCTCACCTTCGGGCGCCTCATAGACACGCGTGTCGTAATAGAGCTCGAAAATATGACCGTCCGGATCGGTGAAGCGATAGGCGCGGCCATGTCCCGCATCGCCGTCCACCCAGCCGAGGCCACAGCCCATTTCCTCGATCACCTTCACACGCCGCTCCAAGGCTTCCGGAGACGACGTGCGGTAGCCGACATGGCCGACGCCGGTCGTGTGATGACGCACCAGCTTCAGCGTATGGAATTCATAATCGTCGAAGGCGCGCAGATAGGCGACGCCATCTTCGATCAGGCTGGGTGTGAGCCCATAGACCCGCGTGAAGAAATCCAGGCTCTCATCGAAACGGTCGCTGTAGAGTTCCACATGACCGAGATGGGCGACGTCAAAACAGGGCTCGGTCATGCGGCAGGCTCCCAGGCGATGGCCTCACCGGCTTTCAAAAATCTCATGATAATCCTCCTCGCAGGCGCACGCCTCCACGTCCGCCTGCCATTGAAAATACTAGGAAGGTTGGAGGAAGCAGGCAACTTCGTTCTGCTGACGGGTCATAAGCTGAGGTTACAGATCGAGGCAGGAGCGGGCTGAAAGGACGGCCGCCGAAGGGCATGGTCTGATCGACAATATTACCATTGATCGTCAGGCCGCTGGAGCGAATGCGCCGCCCTAGGCGATAGGCACGCCCCTGTTCTTTTCGAGCAAAATGCATACTCCAAGATCGAGGTATTTACATATTTATCGCAATTTCACTTGAAATTGACTCATCTGGATTGAAATAGATTTCATTATGTATACATTTTTGAAGCGTGGAGGAGTGTCGAAGGGAGCGATGAAATGGCGTTGTTGAATTTTACCGGCAAATCCAGGGAACGCACTCCTGAGCCGGAATTCGCAGACATGATCGAGGGTTGGTCGATCGAGGTCATGCCACGCACGGCCGCTAAGATCGATGACTTTCGCGCATTCCTGCCGACCGGGACCCGCGTCTATATTGCTCACCTCGACGGTACCCCGATCGAGGATATGGTGGCGACGGCAAGGCGGCTAAGCGGACAAGGGTTTGCAGTCATGCCGCATCTCCCGGCCCGCAGTATTCCTGATATCAGCACATTGGCGGACTGGCTGGAACGATATCGCGGCGAAGCCGATGTCCGCCAGGCCCTCCTGCTCGGGGGCGGCAGGACCACGCCTGTAGGCGATTTTCACAGTTCCACACAATTGATCGAGACCGGGCTTTTCGACCATCATGGCTTCACGCATCTGCATTTTGCCGGTCATCCGGAAGGCAGCCGTGACGTCGATCCGGACGGATCAACTGCCCTGGCCGACCGGGCACTGCTCTGGAAGCAGGATTTCGCCTCACGCACTGATGCGCAGCTTGCCCTCACCACTCAATTCACCTTCGACCCTCAGCCTGTCATCGACTGGGCGGAACGCATCCAGTCAGCTGGCGTCACCATGCCCATCCATGTCGGCATTGCCGGCCCTGCCAAGCTGCAGACATTGATCAAATACGCAATCTCTTGCGGCATTGGCCCCTCGATCAAGGTGCTGCAGAAGCGCGCCATGGACATGAGCAAGCTGCTCTTGCCCTACGAGCCGACCGATCTGGTAGCTGCCTTTGCCGACTACAAAGCAGAAAAACCTGAAAGCCTTATCAGCCAACTGCATATCTTCCCGCTCGGCGGCATCCAGGTGGCGGCAGAGTGGATGAACAAACACCGTTCCGTCGAAACACCGGTCGCGCTACCCTGAGAAGCCCCTTCGAGGGCCCTCAGGAAGAGCCATGCCGACGCCCAACCATCCAAATATCAGACATATCAGGCTGTTCGTCGCCTGCGCCGAGACCGGCTCGCTGACATCAGCCGCAGCCATTCTCGGCATCACCCAGCCTGCGGCATCCCAAGCCTTGCGGCGGCTGGAAGAGCTTCTGGACGCGACCCTGGTCGAACGCGACGCCATGATGCTGACGGCGGAAGGCGAGATCACCCAACACCGGTTCCATCGCCTTCTTGGTCTTATCCATCAGGCCTGTGGACCGGTTGTAAAAGCGGCAATCGGCACTATCGAGATGCGCCTCCCATGGCCGCACCTGCGCGCCATTACGACATTTGCCGAACATAACAGCTTCAGCGCCGCTGCCCGCATGCTGGAGCAATCGGAACCGGCCGTACAACGCGCCGCTCGCGAGGCCGAAGCCGTCACGGGCATTTCCCTTTTCGAAAATTCCGGTCGCAATGTCCGCCTGACGGCCGCAGGCCTTTCCGCCGCCCGCTGGTTCAGCCTGGCGATTTCTGAATTCGAAAGCCTTCGCGACGAGCTCCTGGAGGCCCGCAATCACTATGCCGGCCATATCTCGATCGGCACCCTGCCACTGACCCGAACCTTCCTGGTGCCCGACGTAGTCGCCCTTCTCGCCAGCCGCTATCCGCTCGCACGCTTCGAAATCGTGGAGGGCAGCTACGGGGTGCTGATCGACGATCTCGAGCGCGGCCGCATCGATATCCTCGTCGGCGCGCTGCGCAGAAGCCTCGTCTCGAAAACGCTGCATCAGGAACCGCTCTTCGATTTCGAACTCAGCATCGTCGGACGGGCCAACCATCCGCTGACACAGCGTCGGCAGATCACCCCTGACGATCTCGCAGACTACCCCTGGGTCGTCGCCCGCCGAGACACGCCCTCGCGCGAAACCTTCAACGCCATGGCAGCAACCTTTCCGAAGGACAAGCCTGCCCGCCAGAGCGTCGAGACCGGCTCGCTCAATGCCATCAGAGGCGTGCTCCTGAAATCCGATCACCTCGCGCTGCTCTCCCGCCATCAGATCCGCTATGAGCTGGAAGCCGGCTTTCTCGCCGCGATGGACTATCCGCTGCCGGCTTCGCGCCGCCCCGTCGGTGTCACGCTGCGCCGCCACTGGCTGCCGACAGCCCTTCAGGCGGAGTTTCTGGCTTTGCTCAGGGAGCATTCGGCAGAACTCGACTAGCCTATGCCTCTCTCACGATTGCGCGAGCGGCCACCATATCCTCGGAATATGCGATAATGGTTCTCTGACCGGGGCGCCAAACACCGATATTTCATGGAGTTCTTCGAATGCCTTTACGCTGCGCCATTCTCGATGATTACCAGCACGTCGCCCTCTCCATGGCCGACTGGAGCGGCATCGAGGCGAAGGTCGAGATCAACCGTTTCGACGACAATATCGCCGATACCGACGCGCTGGCCGGCCGGCTGGCGGACTACGACATCATCATCGCCATGCGGGAACGCACCCCTTTCGACGCCGAACGCCTCGGCCGGCTGCCGAAGCTGAAACTGCTGATCACGACCGGCATGGCCAATGCCTCGATCGACATGGCCGCTGCCACCCGCCTTGGCATCACGGTTGCAGGCACGCGCGGTTTTGTCGGCTCGGCCGCTGAACTCACCTGGGCGCTGCTGATGGCGCTGGTTCGCCATATCCCTTCGGAAGTCGCCAATTTCCGCGCAGCGCAAAATCCGTGGCAGCTCTCCGTCGGGCGCGACCTCAGGGGGCTGACACTCGGCGTTGTCGGTCTCGGCAAGCTCGGCCAGCAGATCGCCACTTACGGCCGCGCCTTCGGCATGAACGTCGTCGGCTGGTCGCGCTCCAACACGCCGCAGAAAAGTGCCGATCTCGGCATCGGCTACGCCGCCTCCCTCGATGAACTGCTGTCCGCCGCCGATATCGTCACGCTGCATCTCACCCTGAATGCTGAAACAAAGGGCATCATCGGCAAGCGCGAACTCGACCGCATGAAACCGGGCGCCGTCCTTCTCAACACGTCCCGGGGACCACTCGTCGACGAGGAGGCACTGGTCACAGCACTGGAAAGCGGCCATCTCGGCAGCGCCGGCCTTGATGTCTTCGACGAGGAGCCCCTGCCCGTAAACCACGCGTTCCGGCGACTCACTAATGTCGTGGCGACCCCGCATCTCGGCTATGTGACGGAGGAAACCTATCGCATCTTCTATCGCGACGCCGTGGAGGATATCGCCGCCTGGATCGACGGAAAGCCGATCCGGGTTCTGAATTCTCCGAAGTAGAGTGGGAATGACTGCTTACACATCGCCTCGCAGGCGAGCGCCGCGATCGAGCGAACGGCAGTGCATTTTGAACAAAGGCTCCCCGCTTTGCCGCGGGGAGCCTTTGTTCGTCAGACGGGTGCGCGAGGATCGTGCCGCGCAAGGCGGCGCAGCAGATAGTCAACCTCAGCCCGCGCCGTGGCGCTGAGCGCGCTTCCTGGCTTGCGCTGCGCATCCGAGGTGATGACGCCCCGGCGCATGAGAACATGCTTGCGGACGGCAAGGCCGACGCCGAGCTGCTGCTCGTAGCGGATCAGCGGCAGATGCGCATCAAAGAGATCATGCGCCTCATCGCGTTTTCCCGCGGCAAACAGATTGACCAGTTCCACCAGCATGTCCGGGAAACCGTAGCCGGTCATGGCGCCGTCAGCACCACGCTCCGGCTCGAAATCGAGAAACATGCCGCCATTGCCGCAGAGGATCGAGAAGGGCCGAAGCTCGCCGGCCTTCTGCATGGCGCGCAGCTTTGAGATCTTCTCCAGCCCCGGCCAGTCCTCGTGCTTGAGCATGACGCAGGAGGGATGATCGGAGATGATCTTGGCGACCACGCTGGCCGACATGACGACCGTCAGCGTCAGCGGATAATCCTGTAGCACCCACGGAACGTCCGTGCCGACAGCCTCAACAGCCTGCGCAAAATACTGGACGATCTGCTCATCGGTGCGAAGCGCCGGCGTCGGCGCGATCATCACGCCGGCAGCCCCCATGTCCATCGCATCACGGGCGAGCGAACGCATCGCCGCAAAGCCGGGTGCAGAGACGCCGACAACGACCGGCACTCTTGAACGGCCGACCACCTGGCGAATGATTGCCCGCGATTCCGCCGGCTCCAGCTTCGGCGCTTCGCCCATAATCCCGAGGATGGTCATGCCTGTAACGCCGCTGTCCTGATAGAAATCGGTCAGCCGGTCGATTGACGGCGCATCGAGAGTACCATCAGGCAGGAATGGCGTGGTTGCGATCGCATAAACACCCTTAGCGTCAATTCCGAAGCTCATTGTGCATCCTTCCACGCCTGATAGCGTGCCTTGGTTTCCGCGTTCATGGGATAGAGACCAGGCAGCGGTACGCCCCGGTCGATTTCGGTCATGATCCAGCCTTCCATGCGCTCCTGCTCTGGTGCTTCGGCAAGCACCACATCGAGCAGGGCGGCTGGGATGAGCACGGCGCCGTCCTTGTCGGCAACGACGATATCACCGGGGAAAACCGCAACACCACCGCAGGCGATCGGCTGTTGCCAGCCGACGAAGGTCAGCCCGGCGACGGAGGGCGGCGCAGCCATGCCATCGCACCAGACGGGCAACTCGCTCGCAAGCACGCCTTCCAGATCGCGCACCACACCATCGCTGACCAAGGCCGCGACCTTACGCTTCATCATCCGGGCGCAGAGAATATCGCCGAAGATACCGGCATCCTGCACCCCCATCGCATCGACCACGGCGATGCATCCCTCGGGCATATCCTCGATCGCCGCCCGCGTGGAGATCGGCGAAGCCCAGCTTTCGGGCGTCGCCAGATCCTCCCGCGCCGGTACGAAACGCAGCGTGAAGGCTGGGCCGACTACCCGCTCTTGGCCCGGCCTTACCGGCTTTGTGCCGCGCATCCAGACATTCCTGAGCCCCTTTTTCAGAAGCACGGTTGTCAGAGTCGCCGTGGAGACGCCCTTCAGAGTTTCGATAACGGCTGGATCTAGAGACATGGATTGTACCTCATATGCTCTGGATGAGGCCGCCGTCGATGCGTATGACGGAGCCGGTAATATAGGATGCGCGCGGGCTGGCGAGAAAAGCAACCGTGTCGCCATATTCCTCCGGCCGGCCGTAACGCCCGACAGGAATGGCGGCTGTGCTCTCCGCCGTCACCTCTTCCACCGGCCGGTTTTCGCGCTTCGCCTTCTGCTCGTCGAGGAAAGTAATGCGGCCGGTCGCGATGCGACCCGGCAGCACGATATTGGCGGTAATCCCATCGCGGCCGATCTCACGGGCGAGCGTCTTCGACCAGCCGACCAATGCCAGGCGCAGGCTGTTGGAGATACCCAGATTGGGGATCGGCGCCACGACGCCTGATGACGTGGAGGTGATGACACGGCCCCAACCGCTCGCCTTCATGCCGGGCAATACGGCATCCGTCACGGCAATCACCGAACGCACCATCATGTCGAAATATTTCGACCAGGTTTCCGCCGATTGACCGGAGGCCGGTGTCGGTGGCGGTCCGCCCGTATTGTTGACGAGGATATCGACGGCCCCAAAAGTATCGGCGATCACAGCCAGTCTTGCCTCGATGACAGAGAGATCGGCAATATCCCAGCCGATCGCCAGTGCCTTCCCCCCAACGGAAACGATGCCTTCCGCCGTCTTCCCGGCCGCGGCGTCATCGATATCGGCAACGACGACGCGAACGCCTTCCGAGGCCAGTGAGCGGGCAATCGCGCCGCCCAGTCCACCACCCGCGCCGAACACAAGCGCGGTCTTTCCATTCAATTGCATATCCAAGGCAGATACTCCGGTTTCGCCAGCATTATGGCGATCACGAAAAGAAGAAAAATCTCGCTTTTTCTGGTTTCAGAAGATAGAAAAACTTTTCTTATGGAAACGCGCTTTCTCGATACCTTCCTGCTGGTTGCCGAACTCGGATCGCTGGCCGAAGCCTCCCGCCGCCTCGGCATCACGCCGGCCGCGGTCGCCCAGCGCATGCAGGCGCTGGAAGACGATGTCGGCGTGCCGCTGCTGACCCGGGTTGGCCGCCGTGTCCGCCCGACCGATACCGGCCACGCCATCATCGAAAAGAGCCGCAGGATCCTCGCAGAGGTCCGCGATCTGCGCAGCCTTGCCAATGCCGATCTGCCTTCCGGCGAGCTTCGTCTCGGCGCCATCACGACTGCGCTGACCGGGCTGCTGCCCTCAGCCCTGCATGAAGTCTTCGCCAGCATGCCGCTGGTCGAGGTCTTCCTGCTGCCAGGCCCGTCGACCGATCTCTACCAGCGGCTGATAGACCGGGATATCGACGCGGCGATCATCGTAAAGCCACCTTTTTCGATACCGAAAACATTGGAATGGGAACTGCTGCGGGCCGAACGTCTGGTTCTCGTAGCGCCTGCCGATTGCCGGGGCGAGAACCCGCACGCGCTCCTGAAGAACCGCCCCTTCATCCGCTACGACCGGAACAACTGGGGCGGCCGCCTTGCCGACGAGTATCTTCAAAGACAGGGTTTGAAGCCGGCTGAACGTCTGGAACTCGATTCCCTCGAAGCGATCTCGGTCATGGTCGCCAATGGGCTCGGCGTCTCTCTGGTGCCGGACTGGGCAAGACCCTGGCCAGAAGGCCTCAACCTCGCTGTCCTCGAACTGCCTGTGCCCTTTCCACCGCGAGAGGTCGGGATGCTCTGGCCGCGCAGCTCCCCATCGCGCCGGTTGACCGGCATCGTACTCGACGCGCTCAAACGCTCGCAGACCGCCATCTGGCCCTAATTGTTTTTGGCCGAAATCAGGTTCTTGCGCTGATAGACATGGATGTAATCGACCAGCAGATAGGACGGGTTCGGCGTTTCATCGATCGGCCAGCCTGAGCCGAGCGCAAGATTGACCAGCGGATAGAAGGGCATGTGGAATTCCGGCGGCGTATCGAAGCTCCAGAGAGGGTTTCGATCCAGATAGTAGGTCGATTTCTGCGGGCCGATATCGACGCCAAAAGTGTGATAGTCGCTGCTGAGCGACCCTTCGGGCACATTGGTCAGATGGCCGTCCGTCGTGTGCTGGTTGCTCGGGCGCCAGACATGATAGCCCATGCTGAACTCCCCGGGCGCACGACCGTAATATTCGATTACGTCGATTTCCGAGGTGAATTTGGACCGATCGAGGCCAATCAGCCAGAAAGCCGGCCAGACGCCCTTGCCGGGCGGCAGCTTCATACGCGCTTCAAAATAACCGAACGTCTGGGAGAAGCCTTCGCCCTTCGGATTGGTGGAGGCGAGCAGGCCGGAGCGCCACTTACCATCCGCATCCTTCCGAGCCTCGATCCGCAAGATGCCGTCATTGACCGTAAAAGGGAAACCGTCCATCGGGTCGGTAAACTGGGCATCGCCGAAATCGCCATTCCACGGTGTATGTGCGATCCAGCGCGATCCGTTCTCGCCCCAGGCCGAAGCATCGAGAGTGTTGAAATCTTCGGCAAAGGTCAGCTGGAAATCGTCGAGATTGAGCGGCTCTTCCGCTTCGCTCGGCCGCGGACCTGGCGGGCCGAAAAGGCCGATAACGATCAGAAGCGCAAATCTTCCGGCAAATTTCGCGTGACGCATGTTTCTCCCTCCCGGAGATTTTGACCCTGTTGCGGGGTTTTGCGAGCCGATCATGAAACGACGACTCCGTTTCGCCAGGGCATGATCTTCCTGACGATAATGGCCTCCAGCCCGTCCGGCCGCCCTACGGCCTGCCACAGGAGCAGGGAGAAAACCCAGAAGATCGCAAGCGCAGCACCGCTGCATAGGCCGACCCCAACGACGAGCTCGATACCGAGCGGCATGGCAATGAGAACAGGCTGAACCCAGAGCAGGAAACCGATCATCGGCAGGCAGGCCGCAAGCGGCCGGACAAACGCGTAGAGCTGCGCGCCAATCGAGGCACCGATCAGCCGTTGCGTGATGACAAGGCAGACGACATAGGCAACGACAGCGGCGATGACGCGCGCTGCCAGCGCACCGTCAAGCCCGAACATCACGACGCCGAGCACTGTAACCGGTGCCCTCACTGCGAATTCAGCAAACATCCTGAGCGCCACATAGCGGGTCTTGTCGAGAACCATGACGAGCGGCGGCATGATGGTCGTCGGCAGGCCGATCAGGCTGACGGCGCAGAGCCACTGCAAGATCGGCGCCGCAAAGGCCCACTTCTCGCCGACGACGATGCGCAGGATCGGTTCGGCCAGGAAAATAATGACGAACAGGATGGGAGCCGCCACGACCATGATTGCATTGGTGGCCTTCAGATAGGCGGTAATCTGCTTTCCCCGATCGCTGACATTGGAAAAGGCGGCCATCAGCGGACGCATCAGCGGACCAACGAATGTCTGATAGGGAATACCGGCAAGATTATCCGCGACGCTGAAAGCGCCGTAAGTGGAAAGGCTCGTAAAGCGCGGCAGCAGCAGCCGGTCCATCTGCCAGTTGAGTGAGTTGAGAACCTGCGAAATCGTGTTCCAGCCGATCATGTCCTGGAAGTGCTTCCATTCCGAAAGGCTGAGCCTCGGCCGCATCGGTGCGAAGATATAGGAGACGATGGTCGACGCCGTCGGACCAGCAACGGCGCCAATCGCCAGCCCCCAGTAACTGTTGGTAGCAAGCGCGACACCGACGCCGAAGATCAGGGTCGATCCCTTGGCGATGAGGTCGAGGGCAAATTCCCGCCGGAAGTCGAAGCGCTGCATGAAAAGCACCATGCGCGGGCTGATGACGCTACGCATCGCAGGCGCGATCGAAACCACGGCGACCAGCTGAAAAAGCCGCGGATCGTTGTAGATGAGAGCCATCGGCCAGGCGATGATGATCATCAACAGGCTGATCGCCGTTCCTCTGATGAGGCTCAATGTAAAGGCTGTTGCAAACATCCGCTCGGATGGTGAGGGAACACGCACTAACGCCTGGGTGAGCGGCAGATCGAGGATCGCCTCGACGATGACAAGAACCGACGTGGCAATGGCAACGATCCCGAAATCGGCCGTGCTCAAAAGTCTTGCAAGAATGAGCAGGCTCACAAAATCGAGCAGTCGTGCCAGGAATTTTCCGCTGATTGTCCAGATGCTTGCTGTCGCCGTTCTATGCGATACGCTTGACACGATCTATTCCTTGGCCATGAGCAACGAACCTCTTCTGGGGAGCGCCGGGTGCCGCCGCTCCGGGGTTTTTGTGCGTGTCAGCTTACTTTCCTCCTGACAGGGCTTACGGCCTGATGGCCATGCTTGGCGAGTTGCTCATCGATGAGCGAGCCGAGGCGGTCGCGGAACACCGCTGCGGAGAATTTCAGGGCGTGGTTATGGATCGCCACCGGATCGAGCGTGTCCTCGACCGCTTCGAAGGCTGCCATCGTTTCCATCAGCGCTTCCGTACTCTGCTCGGCGAAGCGGAAGCCGACATGCGGTGCGCAGACAGTCTCGCGTGCGCCGCCAGCATCAAAGGCCAGAACCGGCCGGCCGGACGCCATCGCCTCCACCGGCAGAATGCCGAAGTCTTCGATGCCGGGGAACAGCAGCGCGCGGCAGCGCGACAGATGATCGCGCAGAACCGGGAACGGCTGATGGCCGAGAAACTGCACCGTCGGTCCGGCGATTGACCTCAGATAGGCTTCCTGCTCGCCCTCACCGATCACGACCAGATTGCGGCCCATTTCCGTGCAGGCCTTCACGGCAATATCCGGCCGCTTATAGGCGGTGAGCTGGCCCGCATAGAGATAGAACTCGCCCTTGCCCTGCCCGATGGTGAAATCGTCGGTCGCGACCGGCGGATAGATAACAACGGCGTCGCGGTCATAGAAGCGGCGGATACGGCCCGCGACATAGCTGGAATTCGCAACGAAGGTATCGACGCGCGAGGCGGTCGTCACGTCCCAGGCACGCAGCATCGGAGCCGTGAGTGACATCATTGCCTTGCCGATCCATGAAACACCGCGCCGGTACACATGGAACTGATCCCAGATGTAGCGCATCGGCGAATGGCAGTAGCAGATGTGAAGTGCATCCGCCCGGGTGATGACACCCTTGGCGGGGCCGGATTCACTTGAAATGACAAGATCATAATCCTGCAGGTCAAAGTGCTCGAGCGCGAAGGGCATGAGCGGCAGCATCTTCGTGTAATGGCGCGTAGAACGCGGGATCTTCTGCAGGAAGGACGTTTGGATGTTGCGGCTGTTCAGGAAATCGCTGGTACGATCGGGATTRTGCACCAGCGTGAAGATGTCTGCCTGAGGGAACATACGGCAGAGTTCTTCCACTACCTTTTCGCCACCGCGCATCGATACCAGCCAGTAGTGGACGATAGCAACGCGAGGCTGCTTCGCATCGACCCGGCTGCCGGCTTCGACGACCCGGCTTCTTGCCACGACGGGCGCGTCACCGCGGAATGCCATTGCTTCGGGGAGAGAGCTTGCTGCTTTGACAGTCACCTGAACGCTCCTTGTACGATCGCCCCGCCCCTCGGCTCGGGCACTACATTCGTCGGAATCAGACTGCGGTATTGCGCGAGAAGGGCATCGCGCCATTCTTCGTGTGTCGTTGCCAGATTGGGCGATAGCCGGAAGGCACGTTCGCTCATGAGGCGAACATCCTCCTTCGGCATGTTGCGGAAAGCCGTCAGCGTTGTGGCGAAGGCTTCCTCGTCCATCGTGTTGCAGGAGATCGCCATTCCGGCCCTCTCCATTTCCTCGGTGAGGAAAGCGCCCTTGGTCATGATGACGGGAAGGCCGCTGCGCGCCGCCTCGATCGCCACAAGGCCGAACGGCTCCGGATAGCGGGACGGCATGACAAGCGCGCTAGCGGTGCGAATGATCCGGCCGATCTCCGCATGCGACTGCCAGCCCATCGCCCTAACATGATCGCCGGCCGCCACGACGTTCGGCATCAGCGGCCCGTCGCCGATCACGCAAAGCCTTGCACCAGCCCTGCGCGCCGCAGCAAGCGCGTCTTCGATGCCCTTTTCTTCGTCCAGCCGGCCGATGAAGACGAACTCATCATTGTCCTCGGCCGTGACACGCTCGGCGGTCAGTGGCGCGATCGGATTGCGGATGGTGACGAGCCGTTCCGGCCGGTAGCCGGAGCCTACCAGGAACTCGGCCATCTTTTCGTGGAGCAGGATGATCCTGCTGAAGGCGGGGCGGCTTCTCAGCGCGCGCAAGAGATTGGCGCCGCGGGCCGTACGCCATAGCTTTTGCGCATAGCTGCGCTTGTCGCAGGAGGTGGTAATGCAGCCTGCCCCGAGCGGACGCCGCTGGCAGATCTCCTGCGCCTGATAGTCGAAAAAGGCCCCATTGGGACAACCGGTAAAGAAATCATGTGCGTGAACGACGCATCGATCGGCAACGGGCGTAAGCGCGTCGAAGACCGCAGGCGACAGGATCTGATGCCAGCCATGAACATGGTAGGCTGTCTTGGGTGTATCGTTGGCCCGCACCCAGGCGGAAATCATGTTGCCGGCTGCCGGATTATGAATGCCGGTCGCGAAGGCCTTGGCTCGATTGGAACTCAGGAGGTCACGGCTATTCAGCTTGACGATTGAAACGCCGAGGGCCGCAAGCTCCTCGTTCGCTCCATCGTCGCCGCAGATATAGGTCACGGCAATGCCGAGTCCGCAGAAGAGCTTCGCCGACAGGACCGCTAGGGCGGTCGCCCCACCCCTCGCCGTCGAATAGTCGTCAATGACGACCACACGGTCGAGCACCGGGCGCGCCGCGATGCCGTCCCTCCATATTTTTGCATAGCGTCCGGAAGCCGGCCACCGCAACGTCGAAACGGCAGGCCCATTCTCATCAGGACGCAGTTGGCCGATGTCGTTCATAGAAGCTCTCCGACGACAGACACAATGGATGCTTTTTGACGGCCAGGCCCCTAAGCCGTCCATGAGGGTGAAGTGGTCACGGACCGGCTGCGGACGGCAGCCGGATCGTGACGAAGTGCATTATTTTACCAACGCCGCACCGTCGGCATAGGCTTCCAGCGCCTTGCGGTTGAGGATACGGATCCTGCCCTGGGCTCCGTCGATCACCTTGCATTCACGCAGGCGCCGCAAGCACTGGTTGACTTTTTCACGAGAAGCCGGAAGCGTCGCCGCCAGATCGTTCTGGGAAATTATCAGCACGTCCCGGTTCGCCGGCGTATCCTTTCCGTAGACCGAGGATAGCCGCAGAAGCATTGCCGCCAGCCGCGACTGAAGGCTGGATCCGGCGTTCGAAATGATGCGGCGTTCCAACTCGGAAACACGCGCAAGCGTTCTCGAAAAAACCTTCTCCTGGAACTGCGGATCGGTTGCGTACCTCTCCCGCAGCAGCCGGCCTTCGAAAAAGTATAGCTCGCAATCCGAACTGGCTCTATACTCCAGATTCAGTATTTGCTTACGTAATACTTCGAGCTCACCGATCAAACCGCCCCTCGGAATGATCTCGACAATGAACTCCCTGCCGTCTGGCAGCATCGTACTGGCGCTGACTAGCCCGCGCTGCACGCGAGCAAACATATCTACAAAGACTCCAGCGCCTGCAATAAGTTCGCCGCGACGAAAATTTCGTATAGTCGCGCGGCAGAACGGGAAGTCGTCGTCACTTGAGATGCGATTGTTCAAAGATGTATCCGGAACAACGCTAATAGCCGCATTGCCCACAGCGACCCTATAGTCTCTCGTTTGTGTAGCTCCGTCCATGCGCATAACTCCCCAACAAAACAGATTGGTCGTAGCTGATGCTGCACTGCATCATTTATATTGTCCTAACTTGAGAGTCAAATAACAATCGAAGATGACAAGAGCATCTCAAATAATAGTGACAATACCACCAGTTATATAGATTATATTTTTTCTAGTATCCGTCGAATTCAGGAGAGGTATTAAGCCAAACTGCCTATTTTTGGGGCGGTCCATATCAAAATTGTTCAAAAAATAGCTACAACGCCCGGCTTCATCTATTCAAGCCGTGCGCCTCAGACGCTATGTAAGTTAAATTTTCGAATAAAATTAGGATGTAGAAATCCCCTGCCGCCGAATTCGTAGAGAACTCCGTAGCATTACAGTATTAGCATAAAGAATTTGCTAATCATTATGACCGCGGTCACAGACAAGCACATTGCGCTGCACCAAACTTCATAAGGTTCTAACCGGAAACTTTTGGAGTCGGTCGATGACTTGGGAAACACAGAGTATTGAAGTTCGTGAATCCTGGCCGAACGTTGACCAGTCCGGGCCGAATAACGATCGTCGCATAGTATCACGGCCTCATGTGGTCGGAAGGGCATCCAAGCGCGCGGTTGATATCGTGGTGGCAACCACCGCTTTGGTTCTGCTGTCACCTCTGATGCTGATCGCAGCACTCATCGTAAAGTTGAGCGATCCCGGGCCGGTCTTCTATTCGCATACGCGTATTGGATATGGGGGCGCCGCCTTCGGCTGTCTCAAGTTCCGCACCATGAAGACCGATGCCGCCGCACAGCTCGCCGAGTTGCTGCGCGCCAATCCCTCAGCGCGGGCCGAGTGGGAAACGACGCGGAAGCTGAAGAACGATCCGCGCATCACCACTGTCGGTGAGATCCTGAGGAAGTCCAGCATCGATGAGCTTCCGCAGCTCATCAATATCTTGCGCGGCGAAATGAGCGTTGTAGGCCCGCGGCCGGTGACGGCTGAAGAACTCGCCCGCTACGGCGAGCATGTCACAAGCTATATGGCCGCAAGACCAGGCCTGACCGGACAGTGGCAGACCAGCGGCCGCAACGATGTCAGCTACGAATATCGCGTCGCGCTTGATGTCCAATATGTCCGTGACTGGTCGCTCGCGCGCGATTTCATCATCATCGCAAAGACCGTTCCGGCCCTGTTCTCGCAGCGCGGCTGCTACTAATCCAAGAACGCGCATGGCCCGACCGGGGCCATGCGCACCTGCTGGATATCAACAAAGAAGACACTCTCGCCCTTTGGATCAGGACACTATGAACTCAAATCACGTCTTCAGCAGCGTCTCCCCGATATCTTTGCCGGCCACTGCCAGCGGTAGTTCGTCGCTGACGCTGCGGGACATGTCCTTTTTTGTCAGGATGCGTTGGCCTTGGATCGTGTCTACCATCCTGGTCTTCCTGGCACTTGCCGCTGCCTATCTCCTCATCGCCAAGCCGACCTACGTGGCCAGTACCCAGCTTATGGTCTTCCCGCAGGTGAACGGCTCGGACGCTCAACGCGCGTTCGCCGAAGACGCCTTCATCGATGCACAGCTTGAAATAGCGAAGTCCAGCGACGTGCTTGGTGGCGCCGCTAGCGCGCTGAACCTCGCCAACGATCCGGCCTTCTCCAATCAGTCCCTTTCCCTGCAGGACAAGGTCAAGGACTGGCTGACGGGCAACCCTGCCAGCACCGCCCCGCCGGAGACGGCACAGGGGGATGCAACCTCGGGCAATGCCCAGCCCGCAGCGGCGAGCCAAGAAGCGCAGCGGACCGACCGGGCGATCGCACGGCTGCGCAATATTGTCGCGATGCGCCGCATCGGCCAGTCGACAATCCTCGAAATATCCGCATCCGCATCCAACCCGCAGGGGGCGGTCGAGATCGCCGATGCAGTTGCCCAGCAATACATCCGCAAGAATGTCCAGATGAAGGCCGCTGCGGCCCAGCAGTACAGCGAATGGCTGGAACAGTTCGTCAATGAGCAGCAGCGCGGGCTTGCCGATGCCGCAAGTGCGCTTGCGACCTTCAAGGCGAATCCACGCGACCAATTCAAGCTTGCCGAGTTGCAGAGCGCGACCGACGCGCGCCGCACCCTCTTCGAAAACACCCTTACGCAGTACACCGAGGCAAAGCAGCGCATTTCCTATCCTGTCTCCGACGCCACCATAGTTTCGCGGGCCACCTCACCGCTCTCCAAGGCGCAGCCGAACAATTCGCTGATCCTCGCCTTCGCGCTGATCGTAGGCGCCGGTTCCGGCCTTGGCCTGGCCATGATCCGCCATGTCAGCGACCGGCGCATCATGCGCACCAACCAGCTCTCGCAGGCGGCCGGCCTGTCTTTCGTCACACCTCTTGGACGCGCAAAAAGGGCTGGCCGCGCGGCGGCGTTGCCTACTGCCAATGATAGCGGCACCGTCGCCTATCCAATGATCCCCGGAATGGCCGAACTTGGTGCGACTGTCACCGGCTTTCGCCGCAGACGGCGCGTGGTGATCGGCATCGTGGCCGTTAACCCGGGCGGAGGAGCATCCACCATCGCCTGCGAGCTTGCCGTGCTCTCGGCAATATCAGGTTCGCGTACCTTGCTGATCGATGCCGCGGCGACAAAATCTTCCCTGAGCAAGTCCATTGCGCCGAATAGTTCAGCCGGCCTGATCGACGTGCTCGAC
The DNA here is from genome assembly GCF_056398505.1 of Rhizobium sp. 01T437. NCBI lineage: Bacteria > Pseudomonadati > Pseudomonadota > Alphaproteobacteria > Hyphomicrobiales > Rhizobiaceae > Rhizobium > Rhizobium sp. 01T437. Next base: position 62,755 of record NZ_JBFTPM010000002.1, on the reverse strand, counting down.
AATATCGAGGCAATCCGCACCGCCACCCTGTCACTGACACCGACGCTGAAGTTCCTGCCTCTTGGCAAGGTCCGCGCCGTGACGCCCGCCGTCCGTCTGAGCTCGCGCCGCACCCAGCTCAACTTCAGCGACCTGAAGAAGGAATTCGACGCCATATTCGTCGATATCTCCGCCTTCACCTCGTCACCGGACGCCAATGCGATCGCTCCGGAATTGGACGGCGTTCTCGTCGTAACCTCTTACGGCCGCACTTCGATTGACGAGACCGTTCGCGTCGTCGACAGCATGCGCAATGTCGGCGCGGAAATCCTCGGCGCGATCATCAACAACACGCCAGCGAGTGTTCAGACATGATGGCTCCGATCCCACAAGCACCGAAGCTGAAGATCGCCGTCGGCATTGCCTCGGCGGGCCGGCCAGCGACGCTTCTGGAGACGGTAACCTATATCGACAGCCTTAAGCCTCACCCGGAGCGCATCATCATCTGCATCTCCAACCTGGACGACGCTGCCGGGCTCGCCGACCGAAAGGGCGTGGAATTGGTGGTCGGCCCCCGCGGCCTGACCTGCCAGCGCAACCGGATTATTGAGGCCGCAAACGCGGATATGGACGTGCTGATCTTCCTCGACGACGACTTCATTCCCGCGCCCGGCTTTATTCCGCGCATGGCAGCCGTTTTCGCCGACAATCCGGATGTGGTCATCGCGACCGGAGACGTCCTCGCCGACGGCATTCTCGGCAAGGGGCTGACCCAGTCGGAAGCCATGCATGTCATCAAGACCGCAGGCGAAAGAGGCGAGCAGGTGACCGAAATCTATAACGCCTATGGATGCAACATGGCGGTTCGGCTAGCGCCAATTGTCAGCCACGGGCTCGCCTTCGACGAGGAGTTGCCGCTCTACGGCTGGCTCGAAGATGTCGATTTCAGCCGGTCCATCGCCCGTTACGGACGATCGGTACGTATTTCGGGCGCCTGCGGCGTCCATCTCGGCGTCAAGTCCGGACGCCAGCCCGGTAAGAGGCTCGGCTATTCGCAAGTCGCAAATCCCGTGCATCTGATGCGCAAGGGCACCATGTCCTTGACCCGCGCGCTAGCGCAGATCGGCCGCAATATCCTGGCGAACGCCCGAGGCACCCTGCTCAATGATCGCGCGGTCGACCGTCGTGGTCGGCTGAACGGCAATTTCCTGGCTTTGTCCGATCTGCTGATGGGACGTGCATCTCCCATGCGCATCCTCGAACTCAGCCAGTCCTCAAATCGCGAGATGCCTTCGCCATCCATCGCGGCAAAACGGAGGTAACAGACGCCATGTGGCCCATGTCTTTCCTTGATCGTCTTCCATTCGTTGGCCTTGCCGCCGTCTTTACCTGCGCGATGGGGTGGAGTGCTGCCCACGCCGACAGCTACACGCTCGTCCCCGAGGACAAGATAAAGCTGCGGGTCGTGGAATGGCGTTCCACCGATTCCAAATATGCGAGCTGGGAAGCTCTCGATGGAACCTACAGCGTCGATGATGCGGGCAATCTTTCGATCCCGATCGCCGGTCAAATCAGAGCCTCCGGCCAGACGACCGAGCAGTTGTCGGATGCCATTTCAGACGCACTGGCCGACAAGGCCGACCTTCCTGGAAGGCCCTTCATTGCTGTCGAAATCGACCAGCACGCGCCGATCTTCGTCAACGGCAGCATCGAGCGGCCGGGACGCTATCCCTTCGAGGCCAATATGACCGTCATCAAGGCCGTCAGCATTGCAGGCGGCTACATGCGGTCGCGTGACGACAGCAGCTACTATCAGCGAGACCGCATCCAGTCGGCCGGCGACTATCGCTCAGCCCTCCTGAATCGTCGCGATCTCTTGATGCGCGCAGCCCGCCTGCGCGCCGAGATCGCCGGTCAGTCGGATTTCGACATTCCTGCCGAGATCGCAGGCGTCCCGGATATCGACAAGCTCAAGGCGGAGGAACTGAACCTGATGCGCCTGCGGGCTGTCGAGTCCAACAGCCAGATTGAGGCGGCAGACGATCTGAGCCGCCTCTATACGCAGGAAATCCAGTCGCTGGAGGCCAAGATCGTCTCCCAGAAGCGGCAGATCGACCTTGCACAGCAGGAGCTGAACAACGTCAACAGCCTCGTCAGCAAGGGCCTGACCAGCAATACCCGCCAATATTCGGTGGACCGCGGCCTGGCTGAAACCCAGAGCGAACTGCTGGACCTTGAGATCGCGCTGACCAAGTCCCGCCAGGGGCTGAACGAGAGCCAGCGCGAAAAGGCAACTATTATCAACAAGCGGAACGCCGAAAACCAGCAGGAGCTGAACACGCTCAGCCTCGCCATCAACAAGGCGGGCATCGACATGCAGGTCGCGCAACTCCTCGGCGATCAGGCCGGATACAGCGCCGAACTCGCCCGCATGGGTGCAGAATCGACGCTCCTCGGCACGACGAAGAAGAACTTCAAGATCATTCGCCGCAACGAGGACGGCAGCTACACCAATATCGTGGCAGATGAAAACACCGCCCTGTTGCCGCATGACATCATCGAGATCGGCGTCGAGGCAGCTGCCGATGCCTCATCTGCTGCATCGCAGCCGCAGCAGCCCGCCGCCGCCCTCATCCCTAATGTAGCCCGAAGCGATGCGCCCCGTCCGAACTGGGTATCGCAGACGGGATCGAACTAGGAGACCACTGTAGGATTATGCCTGTTAGCGTCGGAGTTCAGTTCATGTCTGCATTTGCCGTCTTTTTGCGCCGCACGCAGGGTCTGCGTGGCGTGACGGCAGAGAATCTTCGACCCTGTTCGGAGGTAGCGGCATGACAATTGAACCGATCGGCTTCCTCGTCTTCCTGCTCGGCCTGGCGCTCGTCTACTATGGATCCCGCTTTGCGATCACGGCGCTCTGCATCTCCACGCTGCTCGGCGCAGCCGCAGCCTTCCAGCTTCCCGCACTCGGCGGCAGCAGCATTCAGCCGAGCCATCTGCTGCTGCTCTTCGTCACGATCGGTGTGTTGCTGCGTCCGCGCCAGAAACAGGCGGCCCTGACAAGCCTGGCCTATCCCGGCCCCGGCTTCTGGTTTGCGGCCTATGTTCTGTTTTCCGCCGTATCGGCCTTCTTCCTGCCCCGCATTTTCGCCGGCGCGACACTGGTTTATTCATCCGCACGCAGCAGTTCTGGCTTGATGTCGATCATGGCATCGCCGCTGGCGCCGGGTTCTTCCAATCTCACGCAGTCCGTCTACCTGCTCGGCGACCTCATCTGCTTCGCTGTCGTCTGCGGTTTTGCCCGGCTCGGGCACGGGCGCTTCATCGCCCGCCAGCTCATCGTCACGGCGCTCGTCTGCCTGGGTTTCGCCCTGCTCGATATTGCGACGTTCACGATAGGTCAGCCCGACCTGCTCGATTTCATGCGCAACGCCAACTATACGATGCACACAGCCGAGGTCATCGGCGGCTTCAAGCGCATCGTCGGTTCCTTCCCAGAAGCAAGTGCCTATGGTGCCGCGGCTCTGGTGTTTTTCAGCTTCACCCTCATCCTCTGGCTTGAGCGCTTCCCGAGCCGCTTCACCGGCTTTGCAACGGTATCGGTCGGCCTGACCCTGATCCTTTGCACCTCGACGACGGCCTATGTCGCCGGCCTCTTCATGATCGGTGTTGCGATCCTGTTTAGCCTCAAGCGGCTTTTGAGCGGCCAGGCCACACGTCCCTATGCGACCTTCCTTCTTATCACTCTGCTCATGGTGCCCTGCGTGATCATGGCTGTGGCCCTGGTCCCGAGCGCGTGGAACGCCGTCGGCGATTTGGCGAACGTCACCCTAGCTAACAAGCTAGAATCGCAATCCGGCGAGGAGCGCACCGCCTGGAACACATTGGCGCTAGTCTCTTTCGTGGAGACGGCCACTTTCGGGGCAGGCCTCGGCACCGTGCGCGCATCGAGCTTCGCCGCCGCACTTCTGTCGAACGTCGGGCTCACCGGGACGGTTCTATTCGTGCTCTTCCTTTACAGCCTCCTGACGGCTGCTGCTCGCAGCAAACTGGCGAGCCGTGAAAACCGGGCGATTGGGATGGCTGCCGTTTTCGCTTCCGTCGCGCAGATTGCCTCGGCGACGATTTCCGGAAGCAGCACCGACCTCGGCCTGCTTTTCAGCATCACGGCCGGGCTTGCAAGCGGTTGCCTGACCGCCCCCTACGGGCAGCAGAACCGCATGGCCCGTCTGCAGAGGACGCCGGCATCTCTGATGAGTACGCCGGTATTTCCATCACGATGATGTGCGGGGCAGAAAACATGTCGGTGATGTCAGCCCTGCTGCTGCTTGCTCGGCACGGGCGCCGGGTCGACGATCGCACTCTCCTTGGACGGCTTGCGGCTGCGGCGCCAAAGCCCTGCCAGGAAGACACCCGTTACATAGCAGGCCTGCATCAGCACGAGGATAGCGAGACCGTAAAGCGCGGCTTCAAGCAGCGACGCGTTTTGATGAGCCACGATGCCGAAACCGAGGGCTACAACGATCGCGAAAATAGCGAAGGCCCAGGCGCGAATGGCCGCTCCGGCTGCGAGCGAAATCAGTATCACAATGATCGTGCCGTTCAGCATTGCGATGCCTTATTCCTTTCTATCGTCCCACATGCGCCCCGTGCCGATCTTCACATTACAGGGCTAAATCCACAACACCCGGCTTTTGGTAGTGGAGCGATAGCAATGGTTAATTTTCTCACAATCCGCCGTGATCAAAACGCCGACGAGGCACGATTGGCTCCCGACCGGACGAGAAATTACCCGCTTGTAACAAGTACAGGACAGCAACTCGACAAAGAGAAATTTTTTACAGACTCAATAAAGACACCTGCCGACAAAGAACTACGAGAAGGATTGTACCATGAGTAATCAGTGCGTGGCCTACGTTACGGATGTCGAATATTCTTTTCCGACTATTCTCTCGGCGCTGCAGGCCCGAAAATTTGCAAATCCTGAGACGGATGTCTGTGTTCTTATGTCGGAACATCTGGACAATTTTGAGGAGCTGAAGAGCCTGCTGGCGTTGAGCGGTGTCAAGCTGATGGATGCGACAGAAGCACTGCACCAATCCCTCGGCAAGCTCGATGGTTCGCATTTCATGGGCCGTATCAGCGTCAGCACCATGGCCAAGCTCGTACTCGCCCAGATCCTGCCTGACAATTATACCCAGATCATCTACCTGGATGGCGACACGCAGATCGTCAGCAGCCTTGCCGATCTCGAAAATGCGTTCGCGCCGCCTGGAAAGTTCTTCGCGGCCCGCGATTACACATCTATCAATGGCTTGCTGCAAAACGGCAAGGACAGCAGTTATTTCAATGCCGGCGTTCTGAAATTCCACCGCGACGGCTGGATCGGGCCGGAAGCGCTGCAACTCTTTGCCACGAACCCGGAAGCATGCGACGGCAAGCATGATCAGGGCGCGTTGAACTATGTTTGCGGCTCCTCGCTCATCCTGGTGTCGAACCGCTGGAACTTCCCCAAGCAGTTCCTGCATCTGGTGGACATGTCCTCGCTCGCCATCGTCCACTATATGGCGCACCCCAAGCCCTGGCACGGCACGTTCTTCCCGTGGAGCGATACCGAAAGCCAAGTCTATATCGATCTGCGCAAGACACACCCAGCCTATAACGCGCTCTACCGGGGCATCAGCTTCGACCGCAAGGTGGTCTACAAATATCGTTCGATGCGCGAGCGCGTGAGGCATGCCCTTCAGAATGAGATGCCCAATCCGCGCGTCCAGACCCTGCTCGCGGGCGACTATGTCGTCTGACGAAAAGTCGGCCCGATCCCCTGCAGGCAGAGCCGGTCTTTAAAGCCGGCACCAGTGTTCAGGAGCAGAAATGAGTGCTTTGACGACCAGCATCTCGCACTACGCCAAGGCGCGGCTGCGCCGTTCRCTGAAGGCCGGCCAGGTCGGCTATGCCGGGCTGCGCGACAGCCTGAAGCAGGCACGCCACGTGCTGATCTGCGTGATCCGCGACGAAGGACACCGGATGGAGTTCTTCCTGCAATATTATCGCGATCTCGGTGTCGAGCACTTCATCTGCATCGACAATGGTTCGAGTGACGGCACGGCCGAACTCCTGTCCGGCATGCAGGATGTTTCGCTGTTGTCAGCCACCGGTTCCTACAAGGCAGCGCGCTTCGGCAATGACTGGATCAACGCGGTCATGAACCGCCATTGCCAGGAAAAATGGGTTCTCTATGTCGATGCGGATGAGTTTCTCGTCTATCCGCATTGCGATACGCGTTCGATCAGCCAGTTGACCGCCTATATGGAATCCGTCGGTGCCCGCTCGCTGCGCTCGGTCATGATCGACATGTACAGCCGCGATCCCGTCAGCGAAAACATCTGCGAGCCCGGCCGCAATCCGCTCGAGGTCTGCAGCCTCTTCGACCGCTCAGGCTATGAATCGCATTTCGACAAGAACAGCCGCACCATCTGGATCAAGGGCGGTGTACGCGGTCGTGTCTATTTTCGCGGCCGCATCTGGGATGGCCCCGCGCTCAACAAGATCCCACTGATCTACGTATCCGGTGAACGCCTCTATCTCAAATCCTCGCACCAGGTCTGGCCGCTCGCCCTGAACCTTGGCGAAATGCGCGGCGCCGTCGGAATCACAAGCGCCCTCCTGCACTTCAAGTTCCTGTCGAGCTTCCTCAACAAGGTCGCTGATCCCGCCAACCGCTCGGAGCATACTGCCGAGTACACGATGTACTCTTCCCCCGAAGACGCTCGCAACTTCGTCTACACGGGCACCAGCACCTATCACCACTGGAAGGATCTCTCCGACAGCGGTCTTATACAGGGCGAGGGTTGGCAACTCTGGCGCAGCGCGTCCGACAGCGACCTGCGGCAGCAGAGTCTGCTTTCACAGGAAAAAGCAGGTGCCCCGGCACAGGGAGACACAGTCATCGTGGGCGAAGCGCAAGCTTCCCGTTGAATTCGTACATTAGGATAGCGCCTCGGCCGGCCCTTGACTCCGGGTCGCTGCTGCCGAGGCTACCTTAAACATCCGTATTAACATCCGCATTTACGGTAACTTACTTCCATCCGCGCTGTAGCGCTGCCTAGAGTGCCGGACTGTTGAACCAGGAAGTGATCATGCTGCGACGCACTCTCCTCGCCGCACTTTCCGTGCTGGCAGGCTGCGGCCATCCGACCGGGGTGATGACCCCTGTCGCCCTCACCGCCAATACTCCAAAAACATCACAGGTCGAGATGCTGGTGGCGACCACCCGTCAGCCTTCCGCAAATCCTGCGACGCTTTTCAATGGGGAGCGCAGTCCGAAACCCTACCTGACGGATATCGCAATTTCCATTCCGCCGAAGCGTGCGGCTGGCACCGTACAATGGCCCGAAAAGCTGCCGCCGAACCCAGCGACCGATTTCGCGGTCACGCGGGTCGAGCAGCTCGAGACGCGGGCGGAAGGGCGTGCCTGGTTCCAACAGCATCTCGTTGATGGCCACGCACTCGTTTTCATACACGGCTTCAACAATACCTATGAGGATTCCGTCTTCCGCCTCGCCCAGATCGTCCACGACAGCGGCATGAAGGCGACGCCGGTCCTTTTCACCTGGCCTTCGCGTGCACAGCTGACAGCCTATGAATACGACAAGGAAAGCACGAACTATTCGCGCACGGCACTCGAACAAGCGCTGCGGATTCTCGCTCAGGATCCGAGCGTCAAGGATATCACTATTCTTGCCCATTCCATGGGAACCTGGCTCGCCATGGAATCTCTGCGCCAGATGGGCATCCGTGACGGGCATGTGAACACCAAGATCCGCGACGTCATTCTTGCCTCGCCCGATATCGACATACAGGTTTTCGCCAAGCAGTTCGTGGAAATGGGCACACCCCATCCGAAATTCACGATCTTCGTTTCGCAGGATGATCGCGCTTTAGCAGTTTCAAGCTTCATCACCGGAAAAGTATCCCGGCTGGGCGCCATCGACCCGTCCAAGGAACCCTATCGCAGCCGGCTGGAAGAGGCCGGCATTACGGCCATCGATCTGACGAAGGTCGACACCGGTGACAAGCTCAATCACGGCAAATTTGCCGAAAGCCCCGAAATCGTTCAGCTGATCGGCCAGCGGCTGATGACAGGCCAGCCCCTGACGGACTCCAACATCACCTTCGGCGAGGGCGTTGCCGCCGTCGTAGGAGGCACGGTGCAAACAGTGGGTAAGGTCGCCGGCACGGCGGTCGCAGCACCGCTGACGATCGTCGAACGGCCTCTGCCAGCCGCCGCAAAACCAGTAGAAGTCGAAGATACACTTCGCGCCGATCCGCAATCGAAGCCGCTGACGCAGTAACGAGCGCGATTTACGTGGGCGGTTACGTCTCGCAACACCGGCATTTACGGTAACGTACTTCCGCAAACGACCTCAAAGTAGAAGTCTCTCGCGGTCGAATGGCGACGATCCAGTTCCGGCGGGGTCCTCCCTGCCCGACACCAGGGAGAGCGTAATGTTGAACGACCTTGCGAAGGGGAGGACGTGATGGCCACGACACTCTCCGGGAGACTTCTTTCGGCAACGGCAGCAATCGCAACGAGCCTCGCCGCTGCCCCCTTCATTTCGATTGCCTACGCTCAGGAGGCGGCTCCTGCCGCAACGGCAGCGCCAGCAACGCCCGACAAACCGAATATCCTCGTCATCTTCGGTGATGACGTCGGCCAGACGAATATCAGCGCTTATTCCTTCGGCGTCATGGGCTATCGCACGCCCAACATCGATCGCATCGCCAAGGAAGGCTTGATGTTCACGGATTATTATGCCGAGAACAGCTGCACGGCGGGCCGCTCCACCTTCATAACCGGCCAGGTCTGCCTGCGCACCGGTCTCTGCAAGGTCGGCATTCCCGGCGCAACCGTTGGCCTGCAGGCGCGTGACATCACCATTGCCCAGGCCCTCAAACCGCTCGGTTATTCGACGGGCCAGTTTGGCAAGAACCACCTTGGCGATCGCGACGAATTCCTGCCGACCAAGCATGGTTTCGATGAATTCTACGGCAACCTCTATCACCTGAATGCCGAAGAGGAGCCGGAACGTCCCTATTATCCGAAAGACGATGAGGAGTTCGTCCGCACCAGCTCACCGCGCGGCGTGCTGAAGGCAACGGCAGACGGAAAGATCGAGGATACCGGTGCACTTAACACCAAGCGCATGGAAACCATCGACGATGAGACGACCGCCGCGGCGATCGATTTCATGGACCGGCAGGTCAAGGCGGGCAAACCCTTCTTCACCTGGATGAACACGACCCGCATGCATGCCTTCACGCATGTGCGGGCGTCGATGCAGGGCCAGAGCGGCATGCCCGGCAACGAATATGCAGATGGCATGATCGAGCATGACGGCGACGTCGGCAAGCTCTTGAAAGCCCTCGACGATCTCGGCGTCGCCGACAATACGATCGTCGTCTACACGACCGACAACGGGCCCAACCAATGGTCCTGGCCGGATGCCGCTACCACGGCGTTCCGCAGCGAGAAGGATACCAACTGGGAAGGCGCGTTCCGCGTTCCCGCCCTGGTGCGCTGGCCGGGCCATATCAAGGCCGGCGAGGTCTCCAACCAGATGATGTCCGGCCTCGACTGGTTCCCGACGCTGCTTGCCGCGGCCGGCGACCCAGGCATCAAGGACGAGCTGGTAAAAGGCACGACGATCGGTGGCAACCAATTCAAGGTCCATCTCGACGGCTATAACCAGCTTCCCTATCTCACGGACCAGCAAGAGAAATCGAACCGTCAGGACTTCTACTACTTCAACGACGACGGACAGCTCGTCGCCTATCGCTACAACAACTGGAAGATCGTCTTCTGCGAACAGCGGGAGCCGGGTGGCTTCGTGGTATGGGCCAATCCTTTCGTCTGCCTGCGCGCACCGAAGGTCTTCAATCTCAGGATGGACCCGTACGAGCGAGCCGATGTCGTCTCCGACCAGTATTACGACTGGCTGGCGAAGAATGCCTATCTCATCCAGTACGGCGTCTGGCGTGTTGCGCCATTCCTCCAGACCTTCCGCGAATTCCCGCCAAGCCAACGTTCGGCGAGCTTCAGCGTCGACCAGATGGTTGAGGCGCTGATGCGATCGCTCGAGCAGAGCCCAGCTGGCGCCCAATAGCATCGCCTGGCGAAAGACCGCAGGCGCGGCGAATTCTGTCGCGCCTGCAATTCGAACTCCCGCGGAGCGCATATGACGGCACGTGACGACATCCTCGATCTCGGCAAGCGTATCGGCCAATCGATCATCGGACAGGAGACGATGGTCGAACGGCTGCTGCTCGGGCTGCTCGCCAATGGCCATCTGCTGGTCGAGGGCCTGCCAGGCCTTGCCAAGACGAGGGCGATCAAGAGCCTGGCAAAAAACCTCGATTCAGAGCTTTCGCGCGTCCAGTTCACGCCGGACCTGCTGCCTGCTGATATCACGGGATCGGAAGTCTATTTCTCCGAGGGCGGCAAGGGCGAGTTCAAGTTCCAGCAGGGACCGATCTTCGCCAATCTCATCCTCGCCGACGAAATCAACCGCGCGCCCGCCAAGGTGCAATCGGCCCTGCTCGAAGCGATGGAAGAACGGCAGATCACCGTTGGCGGCAAAAGCTATACGCTGCCTGATCTCTTCATGGTCATGGCGACGCAGAACCCAATCGAACAGGAAGGCACCTATCCGCTGCCCGAGGCCCAGCTCGACCGCTTCCTCATGCATGTCGAGGTCGACTATCCCGATGAGCAATCGGAAGCCGCGATCATGCGGCTCAACCGCGACGAGGAGAACGCCGCCCATAACAAAGGCATCGCTCCAGCCGCGGAACGCCTGAATCCGCAGGCGGTCTTCGATGCCCGCAAGGAAATCGGCGCGGTGACGGTCTCCGAACCGGTCGAGAAATACATGGTCGCCCTCGTCTTCGCCACGCGCTATCCGGATCGTTACGACAAGGACTTGGCAAAGCTCCTGCAGGTCGGCGTCAGCCCGCGCGGCGTCATCGGCCTCGACAAGGTTTCGCGCGCCTACGCATGGCTGAAAGGCCGCGATTACGTGACCCCCGACGATGTGAAGGCCATCGTCAACGATGTCTTTCGCCATCGCCTCATCCTGTCCTACGAGGCACATGCCGCCAATACCACCGCCGATCAGGTCATTGCCCGCATTACCGAACTGGTCGCGGTCTCATGAGTAGCGCGGCCTTCAGCAGCGATGGCGTCTACGTTACGACGGAACAGCTCGTCGCTCTCGAGGGCCGCGCCCGCAACCTGACCTTTGTCCAGAAAGCGAAAAGCCACCAGCAGCTCGCCGGCCGCATGCAATCGGCGCTGCGGGGCCGCGGCCTGATCTTCGAGGAATTGCGGGATTACCTGCCGGGCGACGATATCCGTTCCATCGACTGGCGGGTGACGGCCCGCACCAGCAGACCGGTCGTCCGAATCTACGGCGAGGAGAAGGAGCGGCCTGCCATCCTGGTGGTCGACCAGCGGATCAACATGTTCTTCGGCAGCCGCCGCGCCATGAAATCCGTGACCGCTGCCGAGGCCGCCATGCTCTGCGCCTGGCGCATTCTGGGGTCGGGCGACCGGGTGGGCGGCTTCATCTTTGGCGATGGCGACATAGAGGAGGTGAAGCCGCATCGCAGCCGCAACGCCGTCATCGCGCTTGCCGATAAGATTGCCGCCAAGAACGCGGCGCTGAACGCCGGCTTTGCGGGCGCGCCCTCTCCGGCCTCGCTGGACGAAGTGCTGCAACGCGTTGCGGGTGTCGCCCATCACGATCATCTCATCGTCATCATCAGCGATTTCGGCGGGCACGGCGTGACGACGCGCGATCTGCTGCTGGCGCTCTCGGCTCGCAACGACGTGATCTCTTTGCTGATCTACGACCCCTTTCTTCTGAAGCTTCCTAAATCCGCCGATATCGTCGTCAGCGGCGGAGGGTTGCAGGCGGAACTGTCGCTCAGCCAGGCCGGCGTGCGCAAATCCATCGACACATTCGCCCGCAATCGCGGCCGCGAATTGCGGGCATGGCAACGAGAACTTGGCTTGCCCATGCTGCCCGTCTCCACTGCCGAGGAGACGGCGCCGCAGCTTCGCCGCCTGCTCGAGCAATCCGCCTGGCGGCAGCGGAGGCGCTGATGGAGCCGAAAATCCAGCTCGATCCGATGACCGAGACAGCCTTCCGCTCTTTGCACGACATTGCGGTTCCGCCGCCGGTCTCCTGGCTGCCTCAGACCTGGGGTTGGGCTGCACTTGCTGTCTTGCTCGCCATTGCAGTTCTGGCGGTCTTCCTTGTCTGGCTCAGGCGATATCGCCGCAATGCCTACCGGCGGGAAGCCCTGCGATTGCTTGATGGCATCGAAGCCGACATTCGCAGTCCGGCGAACCGCGAAAAGGGTGTCCACGAACTGTCGGAGCTGTTGAAGCGCACGGCGCTCGCGGCATGGCCAAGGAGTGATGTCGCCGCCCTCACCGGTCAGGCGTGGCTACAACGCATGGACAGCCACGGAGCGGACAAGGCGCTGCCCCGCCTGCTCGATGATCTCGAATATCACGACGGTACGGCCATCGCCGCCCTTCCTCCCGATAGCGCCAATGAGCTCATCGTCCATTCGAGACGGTGGATCAGGAGGCACCATGTATCAGCTTGAGCATCCATGGCTGCTTCTGCTGCTTCCGCTTCCCCTGCTGATCTGGTGGTTGCTGCCGCCGCACCGGGAAACATCGGCATCGATCCGGTTGCCCTTCTTCGATCAGGTAACACGCGCCGCCGGCGTTCAGCCGACCGAGGGTTCCGTCGTCCCTAAGCGAGCCTGGCTGCAGACAATCGCCGAGGGCCTCGCCTGGTGCCTTGTCGTGCTGGCGCTCGCCCGGCCGCAATTCGTCGAGCCACCTCTCGAAAAGGTAGAGCCGCAGCGCGATATCCTGTTGGCGCTCGACCTCTCGCAATCGATGGAGACACGTGATTTCCCGGTACCCGACGGCAGTCTGGGAGCGCGCGTCGACGCCGTGCGAACCGTGGTTGCCGATTTCGTCACGAAACGACCCAACGACCGGCTGGGTCTTATCGCTTTCGGCGATGCGCCCTACCCGCTTGCCCCCTTCACCATGGACCACGATCTCGTGCGGATGATGATCAACGGATTGCTGCCCGGTATCGCCGGCCCGCGCACATCGCTCGGGGATTCGATCGGTCTCGCGCTCAGAATGTTCGAAAAGACCACTGTCCCCGAAAAAGTCCTGATCCTGCTGACCGACGGCAATGATACGGCGAGCAAGATGCCGCCGCTGAAGGCGGCAGAGATCGCCGGCAGGAATAACATCACCATCCATGCGATCGGCATCGGCGATCCCGCCGCGACAGGGGAGGACAAGCTGGACACGGGCACATTGCAGAAGATAGCCGCAGATACCGGCGGCCGTTATTTCTTCGGCGGCGACCAGAACCAGCTCGCAACCATTTACGACATTCTCGATCAGATCACGCCTGATGAACAGAAGGTGCTGTCCTGGCGGCCGCGTATCGAACTGTTCCATTGGCCGCTTGGCGCCGCGATCGTCATTCTCGCACTCTATCACCTCTTCGCAGGCACTCTCGGCCTGATCCGCAGGAGGGCAGTGGCATGATCACGGATCTGCATTTCCTGCGGCCATGGTGGTTGCTGGCGCTATTCGTTCCGCCTCTCATCCTCTGGCTGGCAGCACGCTCAGACGATATTCGCGACCGTTGGAAGAGCATGATCGCGCCGCACCTGCTCGACAAGCTGATCGTCGAGCCCATCGGTCGTGGCCGGATCAATCCGTCGTGGCTGCTCGCCGGTCTGATGGCCTTGGGCACGATCGCAGCAGCAGGTCCGACATGGCAGCGCGAGGCCCCGCCCTTTGTCGAGGATACAGCGCCTCTTGTCATCGCCGTCGATCTTTCGCAGACCATGGATGCGATCGATATCAGCCCCAGCCGCATCGAACGCGCAAAGCTCAAGATCCGCGATATTCTTGCCGCGCGACCCGGAGCAAAAACCGCAATCGTCGCCTATGCCGGCAGCGCCCATCTCGTGGTACCGCTGACGGAGGATGCGTCCTTGATCGAGAGCTACTCGGATGCGCTGGCGACACGCATCATGCCCAAGCCCGGCAAGGACACGTCAGCTGCGCTTTCGCTGTCGAACGACCTTTTCAAGACTGAGGGCATGGCCGGCACGATCCTCTTCCTGACGGATGGAATCGAACCGGCGGCACTGAATGCGCTGAAGGCCGCAAATGCCAATGGCGTCGTCATTCTCGGCATAGGGACAGCCGAAGGTGGACCGGTCAAGACGGCCGACGGCAACTTTCTGACCGGTGCGGGCGGCGGGCGTATCCTGCCCAAACTCGATGTCGAGGCCCTGAAACAGGTACAGTCGGCGACGGGGGCAGACGTCGCTACGATCACGGACGACGATACGGACGTGCGCTGGATCGGCCAGCGCATCAGCACGAATTTTTCGGATGCGCAGACTTCCGAGGGCACCCGCTGGCGGGATGTCGGCTGGTGGCTTGTCGCGCCTGTTGCCCTTCTGCTTGCTTTCTCCTTCCGGCGCGGCTGGGTGGTCAGGGTCGGCACCCTGCTTCTCGCGATCCGCCTGCTGACGCCGTCTCCGGCGGAAGCGGCTGACTTCATGGATCTATGGCTGACGCCGGACCAGCAGGGGCGACTGGCTTTCGAACAGGACGATTTCGAGAGGGCTGCCGGCCATTTCCGGGATCCCATGTGGAAGGGCGTCGCGCTTTACCGGGCTGGCCATTTTCAGGATGCGCTCGACACCTTCGCAGCCGTCGATACGGCCGAAAGCTGGTACAATCAGGGAAATACACTCCTGCATCTCGGCAAATTCGAAGAGGCCGTCGCGGCTTACCAGAAGGCGATCGAAGAACGGAAGGACTGGCCGGACGCTGAGGCCGACCTCGTCATCGCCGAAAGGCTGTTGAAAGAGCAGCAGGAGAAGGAACAGGAGCAACCGCAGGAGCTGAACGAAAAGCCCGACAGCGTCCAGTTCGACGACGAGGGAAAGCAGGGCAAGGAAGGGCAGATCAGCATCGCCGAACAGACGTCGGAGATGTGGATGAAGAACATTCAGGTGAGCCCGGCCGACCTGATGGCACGCAAGTTCGCAATGGAAGCGCAGGAGCAAAAGCAATGACGCGCTTTGCTCTGCTGTTTTGGCTGGTGATATCGGGAAGCGCGCTGGCTGCCGAGCCATTTGCGCGCGCTGCCATCGAAGGCAGCGGAGAGATAGTGCCGGGGCAGCAGGTGCGCCTGACGGTCGATGTCTTCGTACCCGACTTCTTCACCTCGTCGCCGCAGTTTCCCCTATTCGATGTTCCGAACGCCATGGTGACCCTACCGGAGGAGCGCAGTTTCAACCTGATGCAGACCATCGACGGCGTGCAATATTCCGGCATTCGCCGCAGTTATGCGATCGTGCCGGAAGTATCCGGCCCCTTTACCCTGCCGGATATCCCGATCGAGCTTGGCTATGCCGTGGAAGGAAAGCCGACAAAGGCAACCGTCACCATGCCGGGTATTTCTTTCACGGTCGGCGGCGGCTCCCTCCCGAACCAGCCGGTATTTGCGGCCCATGGTTTGACAATCGAACAATCCTTCGATCGTGATCCGGCCAAGCTGAAGGCAGGCGATGCGCTTTCGCGGACCGTCACCGTCACGGCTCTGGACACACAGGCAATGATGATGCCGCCGGTAAACATCGGCAGCGCATCCGGGCTGCAGCAATATGTGAAGCCGCCGAGGATAGAAGACGGCATAGATATCAACAGGGAAACGGCCAGCAGACACACCGAAACCATCATCTATACCGCCGCCACTGCCGGAACATTCGACATACCCGCGGTCTCCTACCCGTGGTTCGATGTCGACAGCAAAACGCAGAAAACCGCGACACTTCCCGATGTGAAAGTCACGGTCGGCGCCGCAGCGGCCAAAGAGGCGATCGCTCCACAGCTTTCACAGGAAGAGAACCCCTCGTCGCGCCCGCGCAGCATCTGGCTCATTGTCGCAATCGCCGTCGCATTGGCGGCTGCCGTCCTCATCGTCCGCCGGTTCGCACCCCGTTTCGCCGCATGGCGCTCGAAACATCGGGATATCGGAGATAGTTCCCGCTCCCATCACCTTCGCCAAATAACGCAGATCATCAGGACCGGCAGCGAAACCGCGATCTATGCAGCCCTTCAGTCCTGGGCATCGGAACTCGGGTACCGAACCATCGCCGATTGGCTGGCAAGAGAGGGCTCTGCCGACCTCAAGCAGCAGATCGATCTTCTGGAACGCAAACTTTTTGCGGCCCAAGTGGGTACCAATATTGATAGATGCGCAATCGCCAGAGCCCTTGTCCGCCACGGTGCTGTGATCGATGAGAAAAAGCGATCGGCGCTGCCGCCGCTCAATCCGGTCGCAGTCGATGGAAGATCGCCTGCCTAACGGCGGACCCGGTTTCTATTTCGGAAACAGGAACGTCATGCCGACGCGAAAGGCCCAGCCTTCGGCCCCATTATCGGGCGAGTCTGCCCAGTAGCGGACGCCGGCGGACAGGCTGACCGGCTGCTGGCCGAACTTCAAAAGCTTCGAAGCCTGTAGATTGATCGGCACCGACCACTGGTTGACCTCCCAGTCATAGGTGCTCTCGGTGTTGAGCGTGAAGGTCCAGGCATCCTTCGTCGTGTAGGAGAGGAAGGGCTGCAGGAAGGTCGAGCTGACATCCGCCCTGTCACTCTGTCCTGCGAAGGACCAGATATGGTTGGCAAGAATGCCATAAGTCCAGGGACCATCCTGTTTCAACAGCACCGCGGTTGGACCCGCGCCCCATTTCCCGGTCCCCAGCAATTCATCCGTAGCTGTCGGAATGAGAAAGACTGGGCCAACACCCCAGATGAGTCCACCCGGTCCAGGCTGCTTGGGAGAGAAGAAGAAGCTCTGCGTGATATCGCCGATGCCGAACTGATGCCCGGAGGAGCCAGCAATATCGTCCTGCCATATGACAGGCAGAATGGTGCGTGATATGATGTTCCAGTCCTCATTGATGGAGAACGGGATCACAGGTTGGATATTCAGCGTCTCGCGATTACCATCCTCGGGGCCGAAACCGCGGTCATAGTTGAACTGGAAGGGAACACTGATCAGAGAAGCGACGGGATTGCTGAGCTTCTTGGCAAGATCGCTGTTGGACTCTTGCGCGGCAGCCGCATCGATCATGCCGAAGAGCCCAGGCAAAAGCGCCAGCAGGCAACACGCGAACCTGTTCCGGCTCATCATATCCCTCCGATAGCCATGAAGGACGACAAGACACAGGGGCCTGCCGGCAAACAAGTACGTTACGGTAAATTTACGCAGGCTGTTACGCCATGAGCGGGCGCGTTTACCGTAACGTACTTCCGCCCACTGTCGTGACGCGCGAAGCTGCCGGTTCATAGTCCGGAGGTGGTGATGGCATTGGCATTCGACGATGGGCAAGCGTCAGGCACTGCACCCGAAGGCATGATCTGGATTCCCGGACGGACCTTCACAATGGGTTCGAATAGCCACTATCCGGAGGAAGCGCCGGCACATCCGGTCAAGGTCAATGGCTTCTGGATCGACGAGATCCCGGTCACGAACCGCAGGTTCACGGAATTCGTCAAGGCGACCGGCTATGTCACCTTTGCTGAAAAGGCGCCTGAAGCAAAGGATTATCCCGGCGCCAAGCCAGAGATGCTGCGCGCCGGATCGCTTGTCTTTTTCCAGCCGAAGACGGTCAGCGGACCTGATATCACCCAATGGTGGAACTTCAAGTTCGGCGCGAACTGGCGCAGGCCGCTCGGCGGCCTGAGCGACCTGCGGGGCAAGCTCGATCACCCTGTCGTCCACGTCGCCCTGTGCGATGCCAAGGCCTATGCTGACTGGGCGGGCCTTGACCTGCCGACTGAAGCGGAATGGGAGCTTGCAGCTCGCGGCAGCCTTGAGGATACCGAATTCGCCTGGGGCGACGAGCTGATGCCCGGCGGCACCCTCATGGCCAACACCTGGCAGGGAACCTTCCCTGTGACATCCACAAAACCGAAAGGCCATGAGCGGACCTCGCCCGTTCGCGACTTTCCACCGAACGGCTACGGCCTCTACGACATGATCGGCAATGTCTGGGAATGGACCACCGACTACTGGTCCGACCGCCACACGGAACCCGTTGCAAAAGCCTGCTGCATTCCAAGCAATCCGCGCGGCGGCGGCGTGGAGGCGAGTTACGATCCCCGCCAACCCAGCATCCGCATTCCGCGCCGTGTGCTGAAGGGCGGCTCGCATCTTTGTGCACCGAATTACTGCCGCCGCTATCGCCCGGCCGCCCGCCATCCCGAGCCGGAGGATACATCGACAAGCCATCTCGGCTTCCGCTGCATCAAACGCGTTTCAGCGCCACCGGAGGACGTCCATGAGACGATCCACTCAAACCATTGACGCAAGCCTTGCCTCCCTCGCCGTCGCTCTCGTCCTTCTGATCGCGGCGGCGTGGAACCCGGTCCTCGCGCAGGAGCCGCTGCCTTCGTGGAATGATACGTCCGCCAAGAGCCGCATCATGGATTTCGTCAAGGCAACCGTCACGGAGGGTGGTGAGGGCTATGTCGCGCCTTTGAACCGTATCGCCGTCTTCGACAATGACGGCACGCTCTGGTCCGAGCAGCCCTACTACGTGCAGCTCGGCTTTGTGCTCGACCGGGTCAAGACGCTCGCGCCACAGCATCCCGAATGGAAGACCAGAGAACCCTTCAAGAGCGTTCTCGGCGGCGACCTGAAAGGCGTCGCAAGAGGTGGTGAAAAGGGCATAGTGGACCTCGTGATGGTGACGCATGCCAACACGACCACAGACGAATTCAACACGATCGTCACCAACTGGTTTGCGGCATCGAAACATCCGAAGACCGGCAAGCCCTATACCGAGATGACCTACCTGCCGATGCGCGAACTGCTGGACTATCTGCGCGCCAACGGCTTCCGCACCTATATCGTCTCGGGCGGCGGCGTGGAATTCATGCGTCCGGTGACGGAACAGATCTACGGTATCCCGCCCGAACAGGTCGTCGGCAGTACGATTGCCACCGAATATGATCTGGTCGGCGACGTTCCGGTTCTCAGACGCCTGCCGAAGATCGACTTCGTCGATGATGGTCCAGGCAAGCCGGTGGGCATCAACAAGTTCATTGGCCTCAAGCCGATCTTCGTCGCCGGCAATTCGGATGGCGACTACGAGATGATGCGCTGGACGACGGCAGCCAAGAGCCCGGGCTTCGCCATGCTGATCCACCATACCGACGCCGCGCGAGAATACGCCTATGATCGGGATTCTGCCTTCGGAAAGCTGGATAAGGCGCTCAACGAGGCCGAGCGCCGCAACTGGCTGGTGGTCGACATGAAGAACGACTGGAAAAAGATCTTCGCTTTCGAGCAGTGAAAAGCGCTCGCGTGATTGCCGCGAGCGCCCTCGCGCAATCTCAGAAATGAAAGACGACGCCCAGGATCGGGCCATGCTCGACGATATCGTTGGTCAGGGTATCGTTACTATAGTTCACGCCGAGAGCACGATAGCCGGCAACGGCAGAAATGGCGTCGTTCCATTTGTAGCCGATAGCCGCCAAGACATCCCAGTCGAGATCGGCACCGCCGGCGCCGATCAGACCCCACCCGGTAAAATAGACCGAAGGCGTGATCGAATACATCCCCCTGACGCCGGCCATGGCGTCGACCCAGGTGGCATCGTCAGTGCCTGACACGCCGCCCAGCGGGCCGCCGGAAAAGGAGATCGTCGTTTCGGTATACCAGATCTTCACGCCGCCGATCACATCGAGGCGGCCCTGAGGCTCGTCAATCACCGAGTAACCCGCACCGATCATCGCCGTGAAGGTTTCCGTTTTCAGGTCGACCTCGTCGGCGAACACGCCGCGCGGCGTGGCCGAGTCCGTCGTTATGCGGGCATAGATAATATCAGTCATGATGCTGAAACGGTCATAACGGGCTTCGCCCGCTGCCATGAAGCCGAAATCGATATCCGAGAGAATGTCACCGAAACTCTCGTCGACATGAACCTCCGGAAGGCCGAAAACGCCGGTGTCGCCCGTGATCCCGGCGGCCCAGAAATAGGGCGATATCGAAAAGGTCCATTTGTCGGGATCATCCGGCCGCGGCTGCGGAGCGAGAACGGGAGCAATATCCGCAGCCTTCACGACTACGGGAGCGGCCAGAATCGCCGCGGAAAGCAATAGCATGGTGGTTCGCATCCAATATCCCTCTGCTGACCCGCGAATTCAAACTTGCCCCTGTAACGATAGGATACATCTCCGCCTCCAGGCGGAAGTACGTTACGGTAAACCGCGCCGTAAATGCCGCCGTAAACGGGCCTGTCGTTTTCGGGATATTAAGCCGCTTCTGCCTCGGAAGCTGAAAGGAAAAACGCTTCGAATGTTCTCGTCGCAGCGGCCGACCAGGTTGCAGGAGGGCTTTGCAGAGAGCGGGAGCGAGCAGCTAATCCCATTTACCGGTTCACGGCTCCGGTGACGTCGTTGAGCGCGAATACGGCCCCCGCCTTTGTCAGTCCTGCTACGATCTCTGCCGAAAGTAATGGCTGGAAGCGCCTTGCCTCGAGCTTCCATCGCAAGGTGCGCTCGAAATCCGGATCCCTGCCCCGCACATCGGCAAGCCGCTCCTTCGCCTGGTCGGAACCGAGCTGGCCGAGTGCGGCCACCTGTAAGGCTCGCACGACGAAATCGGTGCAGTTCACCTGTTCGGCAAGCAATGAGGCCTCCGACCAGTCGCCGCGGCGATAGGCATCCAGGGCAAGCACGAGCATGGCATCACGCGGCACGATATCGACGGCCCGCCCCGCATCCTGCGCCATGGCGACACCGGCGTCGAAGTAACCGGCCGAAAACAGTACGGAAGCAAGTTTCGCCACCGCATCCGGATTGCTCGGATTGAGCGAGATCGCCCGGTTCCCGGCCTGCAGCGCCGCATCGATGCGCCCGTCGGCGAACTGCGTCATCATCAGCGCCACATAGGCGCGGTCCGACATGGGAGCGATCGAAACCGCGCGGTTTGCCAAATCGAGAGCACGGGCGCGCACCACGGCATCCCCGGCCGCAGCCTCCGGAGCGATGAGGACACGCGCGAGCAGCGCCTTGGCATCGGAATTGCTCGGATCGGCGGCAAGCGTCCGTTCGAGACAGGAGCGCACCGCGGCCATATTGTCCGAGCTGCCGTCATCGAGCTGATATTCGGCACGCAGGACGCAGGCGTTTCCGATCGACTCCATACTGCTGGCATGCGTTTCGATATTATTGATCGCCCCCCGCGTCGCTGCAAAGCGGCGAGCAAGAACATCGACGATCTCCTGCCGGGTCGCTGCCGGACTCCTGCCATCGATGGCGATCTTTTCGAGCCCCGATTTCAGGAGGTCGCCGGACTGGCTGTCGACGATCTGCCACCAGACGCTCCTGATATCGCCGTCGCCGTAATATTTCATGTCTATTTCATAGGCCCGCCCCGCGACCTTCTGGGTTCGCTTACCAGCATGACCCGCCTTCGCCACTGTCAGCGTCTGGAATTGCGTCAGCGCCGTCAKCAGCATATCGCGCGTCTGGCTAGCCTCGCCCTGCAATCTGGTGTCGACGGCATCCATGGAAAGAGCAACCGACGGACGGACCGTCAGGGACGGCTTCGATGCATAGGCGATAACGCCGGCGGCAATCGCGACGCACAGCAGCAGCGCCACGCTCGCATGTATCGCCAGAGGCCGACCTAAGGGTGACACGGCAACAGGGCTCTCGACAACTTGAGAAACCGGAACATCATCCGGCGTCGCGGCCAGATAGCTTTCCAACGCCAGCTCTTCCTCGTCTTGTTCGTAAGGCACGTGCGAACGAGGGAAAAGCGTCACATACGTTCCCTTGGGGATGTGGATTGTCACATCGCGCTCGGCACCGAAGGCTTCGTAATAGTTCTCGACCGACGAACGCAGCCGGCTCACCTCGATGCGCACGATCGGATCGTTCGACGCATCGAAATTGCTCGCTCGGCCGAGAACGTCAAGTGCGATGGAATAGGCCTTAACCCCCTCCTCGCAGCCGGCGAAACGCCTTTCCGCAAGATATCTGAGAATGGCCCGTTGCCGTTCCGTGGCGTGGAATCTGGGATCGGACAGAATTCGTTCGAGTTCCGCCCTGGCCTCCGGCAACGATACTTCGCATGCCCTGGTATCGTGTACTTCAGCACCCATGATCGCCCCGTACGCGCTGATTAGGCTAAAGTATAACAGAGATGTTTATCGCCGAGACAGCAGCAGGTTGCAACCGAAAATGCTAACAAAACCAGTAGACGATCGATTTTAACGCGAGCCTGCGCCTCAATCCGGCGCGCTCGGGCGGTGTTCCAGGACATATTGGATGATGTCGGATTCGATTTCGGAACAGATGGTTTCGTATTCTGTCACCATCGGACAATGCTCGTCTCCAGGCTGCCGCATCAGCCGCCCCAGAGCGAGGCTTGCTTCTTCATAAGCCTCGAAGAGATCGTCGAGCGAATGGGATTTCGATGCGAGAAGCTGCAGTCTGCCGCGCATGGCAGGCAATTTCAGCATGAGCCGCCACAGCCCGCGCTGTGCGGTTTCGGTACTGTTGCGATTAATGCCTCCTTTCCCGCCCATTGGAACTTCAGCCTCCTGCTCATCCCGCCGACTATGAAGTGGCGGGCGGAAGATGGAAGTACGTTACCGTAAATCCGCCACCGTTTACGCTTCTTCCCTCGCCTTTACCCCGGAGTTTACTGTAACGTACTCCCATAAGCGCATCGGCTGTGCTCATCCTTCTATTGTGGAAGGATGAGCACATGGACAGATCGGTGACGGCCTCTGCTGCAGCCGGCAGCTTTGCCGGGAGACATCTAAGATGACCAGGCTGGCGGTATTTCTTCTGGCTTTCCTCGTCGCGACCTCGGCGGCGGCGCAATCCGCGCCACCACCGCCTCAGCAGAAGATCGACCAACTGATAGGCCTGCTGCAGGACCCCGAGATCCAAACCTGGCTGGAAAGTCGGAAGAAGGAGCAGGACACAACAGCCGCAGCCGCCCAGCCATCAGGCTTTGCGACCTGGGAAGCGCGGGTGCGCGCACGCATCGATGGTATTCTTGCGGCCGTTCCGCGCATCCCCTCTGAAATGTCCGAAGGCGCCGCTCGTGCTCGCCAGGACGCCGTCTCACACGGCTATGCGCCGATCTTCCTGATTTTTGCCGGCTTGGTCGCAATAGGCGCGGCCGCCGAATGGCTCTTCAGGCGCGCGCGCCCCGCATCGATCGGCCCGGTCGCCCGTCTTCTTCCAGTCGCGGTCTTTAGCGTGGTTGTGGCGATCATATTCTTCGCCGTCGAATGGCCGCCGCTCGCCCGGCTGGTCCTCCTCGCCTATCTGGTCGCCTTCATCGTCTACCGCATCGGCGCTGTCCTGATTGGCCTCGTGGAAAGCAATCGCCCCGGACTTGTTATCCGCGCCCGAATCTTTCTCGGCATCACACTGTTTGCGGTAGCAACCTCAACACTCGGAGCACCACTTGGCGTTGATCCCGCCGTCACCGAAGCGATCTCCTACTGCTTCTCGATTCTTCTACTGGCGCTGGCGATTGAAACGGTCTGGTCGGCTCTCATCCATCCCCTCGTCATAAAGGCTGGGCTGACCGCCTTTCTTACCCTCCTATGGGCACTCTGGTGTCTGGATCTGCAAGGTCTTTTCTGGATCGGCGTCTATGTCCTTGTCCTGCCGGATCTGTTGCGCGCCACGGGCAGGGCAGCGGCAACACTCACTTCTGCGCCGCCTGAGAGTCCTAAAAGTATATTGCTCGTGCGCGGCAGTCGGGCAATCGTCATCGCGCTCGCTGCTGGATGGCTTGCCCTCGTCTGGCGCTTCAGCCCGGATTCCCTCGCAAACCAGAACGCGACGATAGCCGCCGTGCTCTATGGATTGCTGAAAGGCGTCATCGTGCTGCTGATTGCCGATCTTCTCTGGCAACTTGCCAAGGGCTGGATCGATCGCACCATTACAACCTCTACGGACGCGACCGGCCTCGCCCCTGCCGAAGTGGCAAAACGCGCGAGATTCCGCACGCTTTTGCCGATCTTCCGCAATGCGCTTGCCGTCATGGTGGCAGTCATGGCCGGCCTGATCATTCTCTCCCAGCTCGGCGTTGAGATCGGACCGCTGATCGCCGGCGCGGGCATCTTCGGCGTGGCGATCGGATTCGGCTCGCAGACTCTCGTCAAGGACGTCATCAGCGGCGTTTTCTACATGCTCGACGATGCCTTCCGCGTCGGCGAATATATTCAGGCGAAAAACTACAAGGGAACGGTGGAAGGCTTCAGCCTGCGCTCGGTGCGGCTGCGCCATCACCGCGGCCCAGTCTTCACCGTGCCCTTCGGAGAGCTCGGCGCGGTGGAGAACATGAGCCGCGACTGGGTGATCGACAAGTTCCGCATCTCGGTCGCCTACAACACCGACATCAACAAGGCCCGCAAGATCACCAAGACGATCGGTGCGGAACTGAAGGCCGACGAAGAGGTTGGTCCCCTCTTCATCGAGCCGCTCAAGATGAAGGGCGTCGAGGAATTCGGCGACTACGGCATCGTCCTGAGTTTCGCCATGACGACCGTGCCCGGCATGCAGACCTATATTCGCCGCAAGGCCTACGCCATGATCCGGGAAGCCTTCCAGAGCAACGGCATCGAATTCGCCCAGCCCATGGTTCAGGTCGGCGGCGACGACAAGAACGGCGCGGCCGCCGCCGCAACAGCCACGCTCCGCGCTGCCCAGCAGGCGAAGGCGGCCGGCGCGGAGGGCTGACATATTATCGTAGCGGCAGCGACCGTCTTAATCGGCCCCGACGAGGTAACGCGTCAGCGCCGCCGCCGACATTTCGCGCGCAAGGCTCGCGGCCTGACCGGCCCACATATTGCTGAAATCCGACCTACCATCCTTCTCGGTCACCGCTCTCAGCGGCGCAAGCGCTCCGCCGGCGGTCGGGAAGGCCGGTGCAGCCTTCGCAAGCGGTCCGATCTCCCGCATGATACGATTGACGATCCCCCGTGCCGGACGGCCGGTGAAGACATTGGTGACGGCCGTATTGTCGTCCCGCGCCGATTTGAGCGCCTCGCGATGAAACGCGGTAATCTTTGCCTCCGGCGTTAAAAGATAAGCCGTGCCGACCTGAACGGCCGATGCGCCGAGCGCGAAGGCTGCCCGAACGCCCCGCCGATCGCTGATGCCGCCTGCTGCAATGACGGGCACCGAAACGGCATCGGCAACCTGCGGTACCAGCGCCATTGTGCCGACCTGCGTTGCCATGTCATCGCTCAGGAAATTGCCGCGATGCCCACCGGCTTCGAACCCCATCGCAATGACAGCATCGACGCGATGCTTAGCGAGCCAGCGCGCTTCCGCAACCGTTGTTGCCGAGGCGATGATCTTCGCGCCGGTGCGACGCACACGCTCCAGGAGATCCGGGCCTGGCAAGCCGAAATGGAAGCTCACGACCTCAGGCCGGTAGCTTTCGACAAGGGCGCAATAATTGTCATCGAAGGGCGCTCTTCCTGCCGCCGGAACCGGCGCGGCGGGATCCAGCCCCAGCTCAACATAATAGGGTGCGAGAGCGGTACGCCACGCCATCTGTGCAATGGGATCGGCGGCAGGATTAGTGTGCGCGAAGAAATTCACATTGATCGGCTTTGATGTCGCCGAGCGTATCTGGTCGAGGGCCGCTCTCGTCTGCTCGATTGTCAACAGGGCTGCGGGAAGCGAGCCGAGGCCGCCGGCTTCGCTTGTCGCAATCACCATCTCGGGTGTGGTCGCGCCTGCCATTGGCGCCTGAATGATGGGGAGCTCGACCCCGAAGAGGTCGATGATGCGATTGTCCTGCCAGCTGCCCATTACACGATACTCCATGCATTGCGCGTGATCATAAAGCGAATGGCGGCCTTGCGGGGCGCCACGACACTATTTCTGCTTTGCTGCCTTTTCCGCAAGCTGTTTGCGATATTCAGGAACGAGCAGACCACCGACACCCCAGTTTTCCATCTCGATTTCGTCGATGACGACAAAGGTGCTGTCGTGCGGCTTGCCGAGGATATCGAAGAGCAGATCGCTAACGCCTTTGATCAGGGCTGCTTTCTGCTCCGGCGTGGTGCTGGTCGCACCCGGAGCCGTGCCTTCACGCGTCACTTTGATATTCACATAAGGCATTATCGTTCTCCTTGAAGGACGGGCGCTATGGAGCGCTCCGTCCGTTGCCTATTCTCTCGGCTTACCAGCGACCGGCGTGCTGGCCGCCATCGACATTCAGCGTCTCGCCGGTGACGAAGCCGGCACGCTCCAGATAGAGCACGGCGTCGACGACTTCGCTCACCTCACCCAAGCGGCCGACCGGATGCAGGGCGCTGAGGAAAGCGTGCGTTTCCGGCGCATGCATCGGCGTCCTGATGATACCAGGCGCCACCGCATTCACGCGAATGCCGCTCTTGGCATATTCGATGGCAAGCCCACGGGTGACGGCATCGAGACCGCCCTTGGTCAGCGTTGCCAGACCCGAGGGAACATCGGCGATGGGCTGATCCACAAGGGCCGTCGTGATCTGAACGATGTGACCATGGCCCTGCTTCAGCATCTGGGCAATGGCAAACTGCGTGATGTGGAAGAAGCCGGCGACGTTGACGTTGATGACGTTGTTGAAGTCTTCCACCGTGTAATCGGTAAACGGCTTGCCGATGAAGATACCGGCATTGTTGATCAGCGTATCGACGCGACCGAAACGCTCGATGGCCGTCTTGACCACCTGTTCGGCCACGCCACGCTCGCCGATGCCGCCGGGTACTGCGACAATGCCTGCATCGGACGACGGCTGGATGTTGCGGGAGTTGGCAACGACGACATAGCCTTCCTTGCGATAGGCTTCGACGATGCCTGCGCCGATACCCTGCGAGGCACCGGTAACGATAGCGACTTTCTGTTCATTGCTCATGGTATGTCTCCTTGGAAGATGGCGCTTTGCGCCATGTTTGAGAGGTGATCAGACCGTCAGGTCGACGGCGAGCGGCTTGCCTTTTTCGAAGAGTTTCAGGCGATCTTTGAGGTTGAAGACCGAGAACGTGTGTGCGAGCTGGTCCTGAGTTTCGCGGAAGTGCACCCAGCCTTCGTTATGCGCGGATACGAGGAGGGCGTTCGGGAAGGCGTGCGCCGCCTCCAGAGCGTCTTCGCTGCCCATCGTCACGTGGAAGCGGCCACGGGGCTCAGCAGCGCCCGTAAACAACAGCACGACCTTGGGAGAAAACAGCCGCGCAACCTCGGCCGTACCCTCGTACCAGACCGTGTCACCGGTCACGTAGAGAAGGTCACCTGGCTTTTCGCGGCCGAGAGCAAAACCGACGACATCACCGGAAATCGGCTCGATGCCGACGGGGCCGTGGCGGGCGGGTGTTGCGGTGACCAGCAGCGTCTCGCCGCCTGCGCCTTCCAGCGTGACGGTTTCGAACGGTGCAAGGCCCAGCGCATTGCCGCCCAGCCGCTCCGCTCCAGCCTTCGTCGTGAAGGTGGTGCCGACGTCAGGGAGCATTGCCCGGCCGGCATTGTCGAGATTGTCGAAGTGCTGATCGTGGCTCAAAAGAACCGCATCCAGCCGACCAATCTCTTCGACCGACAAGGCAGGGCCGGAGGTCTTTTCGAAACGGACTGGCGTTTCCTTGTAGAGGCCCGGCGGGTCGAAGGTCGGATCGGTGAGAAGCCGGAGCGTGCCGTATTCGATCAGCACGGTTGGCCCGCCGATAAGCGTGAGATTGAGATTGGAAGAGGTCATGTCGGCAACCTTTCTGTTTCGAGGTCACGTTTCATATAGTCGCGTTGCCCTCTGCGAAAAATTCGCTATTCTTTGCCAATGGCTGATAAAAAACGCACAGAGCCAGATTGGCAGGACATCAGGGTTTTTCTCGCACTCGGACGGCACGGCAGCCTTTCAGCCGCGGCCCGCACATTGCGCGTCAACCACGCAACGATTGCCCGCCGGCTTCATTCACTGGAGGAAACGCTCGGCGAAAAGCTGGTCGAGCGCCGCCCCGACGGCTATGTGCTCACGCCCGCCGGAACCCGCGCACTCACCGCAGCAAGCGATATGGAAGCCTCCGTCCAGACGCTCGGACGGGGCTGGAAGGATGACACGCCGAAAGGCCTGGTGCGCATCAACGCTTCGCCCGCACTCTCGCAGGGCTTCCTGATCCCCCGTCTGGCGGAAATCACCAAACAATATCCGGGCCTCGACATCGACCTTGCGACTGACCTGCGCACCATAAGCCTTGAACGCCACGAGGCCGACATCGCCATACGCCTGGCAAAACCGCAGGACGGCGATCTCATTGCCAAGCAGCTCGCGACGATCGGATACGGATTTTACGGGACGCAGGAGGTTTGCCGGCAGGTCGAAAACGGCGCGGAACCCGTCTTCGTCGGATTTGACGAGGTGAACGGCTATGTGCCCGAGGCGATCTGGCTGGCCCGCCACTTCTCGCACGCGCGTGTGTCTTTCCGCGCCAACAATCAGGTTTCCCAGGCGATGGCTGCCAAGTCAGGCGCAGGTCTGGCGCTCCTGCCGCATTACATCGGTCGCACGGAAAAAAGCCTCTATGCTTGCTCGCTCGAACTCGTCCCGCCGCCGCGGGAAGCCTGGCTTCTCACCCGACGCCAGCAGCGCAAGGATCTGCCGATCCGGACCGTCGCCGAATACATCACCAAGATCTTCGCGACGGAACGAGCTTTATTCGAGGAATGAGGCCTCGAGTCCGCATCCCGGAGCCGAGCTTCCTCAGAAGGACAGGTCGAGCACGCGTCCTTCGAACAGACGATCGCGTGAACCCTCCAGGTGAGCGCGCATCAGGTCACGGGCATTCTCCGCCCTGCCCTCGGCGATCGCCTTGTAGATTTCGTTGTGCTCCTGGTACACCTGCTCCAGGCCCGGCCGTGGGCCGAGCAGTGAAAGCCCGTGCAGATGCATGCCGACGGCGATATGCGCTTTCAGCGCATCCATGGAGGCGGTGTAATAGTGATTGTTGGCCGCCTCGGTGACGGCACGGTGGAAGACGAAGTCGGCATCCACCCGGTGTAGCTGATGACTTGTCGCTTCACGCAGATCCGCAAGGGCTGCGGCAATCTTCTGGATCGCGGCATCGTCGCGGCGCTTGGCGGCGAAATAGGCGGCAGCCGGCTCGATCGTCAGGCGGAATTCGTAGCAGCGCTGGATATCGGCAATCGTCTTGACCGGCGAATAGGCAAGCTGCGCCGTCGGCGAGCCATGCGCGCTGACGAAGGTGCCAGCCCCCTGCCTTGCATAGACAATCCCCTGCTCTCTGAGACGCGCCAGCGCATCGCGCACGATGGGGCGCGAGACGCCGAGCAGAGAGGCAAGTTCATGTTCACCCGGAAGGCGTGAATCCGGCGGATAGTTGCCGGCGCGGATACGCTCCATCAACTGATCGAAGACACGGTCGACCAGCTTCATAGCCTTGCCGCGCTCCGGTCGAGCTGCAGGCGCTGCCTCCGGCTTCACCGATCCGCCATTCGCTTCATCCACTCTCATTCTCCCCGATGGCATCCGTTAAGCCGCCTGATTCCGAACGATCAGTCTTAGCAAACTATCGGAATTGCCGAAGCCCCCCGACTTGACGGCACATCGGAATTGCCGCCCATTGACACCGGTAACGTCAAACCACGGAATGCCGGCCTCGATTTCCCCCTTCGGCAACAGAACCGAAACGCCCAGTTCACGGAAAACGGCAAGCGCGGTATCGCCGCCGCCCACCATGATCATGTCGGGATGAGTATCATCTATCACCGATTTCACGCCCTGCGCAAAGCGAGTGGCAACGAGTGTGGCATCGCTCTTCATCTCGCCCGTGCAGCGCACCAGCGCCGGCAGCGCCAGACCCTCGCCACTTTCAATCGCGCCCATCGGCGCATCGACAACGATGCGCAGCGCACCGGAAGCTTCCAGACGATCCATCTGCCCGGAAGTGATCGGATCCCGCGAGCCGAAGGCAAAGAGTGTTTTTCGCGTCGCAAGAAATTCCGGCATCAGCCGCGCGGCTCCGCCGAGCCGGCGCGCCAGCGCGGAACCCAGACCACGTGCACCGACGGCAAGGGTGGAAAGCCAGTCGTTCTCCGCGACGACAATATCGAGATCGGCATCGTCTTCGGCATCGGCAACCATCACGTCGCGGCCAAATCCGGCAAAGAGGGCGGCTATCGGCAAGGGATGCTCCACACCGCGCCCGACCACGCAACCACGATAGGTGATCCGCTCCTGATCGGGAATGGCGGGCGCCATAAGGATAGTCTTGAGACCCAGCACATCGGCGAGCGCAATGCTTTCGGCTGCGACATTGCCCTTCAGCCGCGAGTCGATCTTCTTCATGAAGATGGCCGACCCGGCAGCGCGCAAGGTCTCAGCAACAACCCGCACGCGCGCGGCCGCTTCCACTTCCGGCAGCCCGCGCGAAGCAGTATTGACGACAACGACTTCGGCGCCGGTTTCCAGCGCCTTGCCAGCCGCCTCCACATCGATCGCCACAGCGACTGACAACCCGGCCTCCACGAAGGGTGTCCCCGTATCGAGAGAGCCGGTCAGGTCGTCGGCAATGATGGCGACTTTCAGCGTCATGAAGTCTGCCCCGGATTGACGGCATGGCAGGCAACGAGATGGCCGGGCTTTGCTTCCTTCCATTCCGGAATGACCTTGCTGCAAACCTCCATAGCGATCGGGCAGCGCGTATGGAAACGACAGCCTGTCGGCGGGTTCAGCGGGCTCGGCACGTCGCCCTGCAGGATCTGGCGCTTGCGCGTGCGCTCAAGCTCCGGATCGGTCTCGGGAACAGCTGAAAGCAGCGCCTTCGTATAGGGGTGCAGCGGATTGTCGAAGAGCTCTTCGCGCGTTGCAAGCTCGGCCAGACGACCGAGATACATGACGCCGACGCGCGTGCTGATATGGCGCACGACGGCCAGGTCATGGGCGATGAAAAGATAGGTCAGACCGTATTTTTCCTGCAGGTCAAGCAGCAGGTTGATGATCTGCGCCTGGATCGACACGTCGAGCGCCGAGATCGCCTCGTCGCAGACGATGAACTTCGGCTGGCAGGCAAGCGCACGCGCAATGACGACGCGCTGGCGCTGGCCGCCGGAAAGCTCGTGCGGGTAACGCTGTGCAAAACGCGTCGGTAGGCCGACATCGGTGAGCAGTGCCGCAACCTTCTCCTTGAGCTGCGCCTTGGTCGCAAGCTTGTGGAAGAGGATCGGCTCGCCGATCGCCTCGCCGACCGTCATGCGCGGGTTCAGCGTCGAATAGGGATCCTGGAAGACGATCTGCAGGTCGCGGCGGAAGGGCCGCATCTGCTTTTCATCGAGCGTCGCAAGATCCTGGCCCTTGTAGACCACCTTGCCGCTGGTCGCCTTGTAGAGATTGAGGATGGTGAAGCCGGTCGTCGACTTGCCGCAGCCGGATTCACCGACGAGGCTCAACGTCTCGCCTTCCATGATCTCGAGATTGATATTGTCGAGCGCATAGACAGTCGCCGAGCGTTCCCCGAAAGCGCCTAGCTTAACATGGAAATGCTTGACGAGGTTTTCGACCTTTAGCAGCGGTTGAGCACCCATCACGCAGCCTCCTGCATTCTCTGGACGACGAAACAAGCGGCGCGATGCGCGCTATTGCCGGAAATAGGCTCGAGCCGCGGCACTCGCTCGTGGCAGACGGCTTCGGCCAGCGGGCAGCGTGGCGCAAAGGGGCAGCCCTTCGGCCGGCGACCGGGCTCCGGCGGCGTGCCGCCGATCGAGGACAGGCGGCTTGCCGGCGCATCCGAAAGCTTCGGGATCGAGGACAAGAGGCCACGCGTGTAGGGATGGCTGGGACGAGCATAGAGCTCGTCCACTGGCGCATCTTCCACGACCGTGCCGGCATAGAGCACGGCGACGCGATCGACGAGACCCGCAATCAGCGCGAGGTCGTGGGTGATCCAGACAACAGACATGCCGAGCTTGGCGCGCAGATCCTTCACCAGATCGACGATCTGGGCCTGGATCGTCACGTCGAGCGCGGTCGTCGGCTCGTCGGCAATCAAAAGCTTCGGATTGCATGCAAGGCCGATCGCGATCATCACGCGCTGGCGCATGCCGCCGGACAGCTCGTGCGGATAGGCCATCAGCCGCTCTTCCGGTCCCGGGATGCCGACGAGGCGCAAAAGCTCGACGGCGCGAGCCCGTGCTTCTTTCTTCGACATCCTGCGGTGATAGATCAGCGGCTCGCAGATCTGGTCGCCGATGCGCATGACCGGATTGAGCGAGGTCATCGGATCCTGGAAGACAAAGCCGACATCGCCGCCGCGCACCTTGCGCAGCTCGCCGTTCGACATCTTCTGCAGGTCGCGGCCGTCAAACGTCGCCGTGCCCTTCGTCACCTTGATCTTGTTTGGCAGGAGCCGCATCAGGCTCAGCATCGTCAGGCTCTTGCCGCAGCCGGATTCACCGACGACGCCGAGCGTCTCGCCCTTGTTGACGTAGAGGTCGATGCCATCGACGACGACGGCGGGGCCCCGGCGCGTATCGATCTCGATGGTGAGATCCTTCACGTCCAGCAGGCGTTCACCGGTGGTTGCGTTCATCACTTGCTGCCCCGCGGATTGAGTGCGTCGTTGAGGCCGTCGCCGAGGAAGCTGAAGGCTACCGAGGCAAGACCGAGCACGGCCGCCGGAGCGGCGAGGAGATGCGGATAATGCTGCCAGACGCGCAGACCGTCCGAGATCATGTTGCCCCAGCTGGGGGTCGGCGGATTGACACCGACGCCGAGGAAGCTGAAGGCGCTTTCCAGCACCATCGCGGTGCCGAGACCGGCGCTGACGGAAACGATCAGCGGACCAAGCGCATTCGGCACGATATAGCGCGTGATGACGATCCAGTTGGAAAGGCCGAGCGCCTGTGCCGCCATGACATAGGGACGATTGCGGATCGACAGAACCTGGGCGCGGACAAGGCGCGCATAGGGCGGCCAGGAGATCAGCGCCATCGAGCCGAAGACGAGAAGAAAATCCACCCAGACAGTCTGGCGATAGAAGGGATTGAGGGTCGCGAGATACTGCGCCTCCATCCATTTGGTAATCGGCGTCTTCAGCGATGCATTGATGACGACGACGAGCAGCAGGTTCGGCACCGACATCGTCACATCGGTCAGCCACATGATGGCCCGGTCGTAGGGATTGCCGAAGAAGCCAGCGACGGCGCCGAGCAGAAGCCCGATCATCACCGCAATGACCGTGACGATGACGGAAACGAGGAAGGCCGTGCGCGTACCGAATACGATGCGGCTGAAGACATCTCGGCCGAGATCATCAGTTCCGAAGAAGTGCGCCAGCGACGGCGCCGCATTGCGCGAGGCCAGATCCTGGCTGAGATAGTCGTAGGGTGTCAGATACGGCCCGAAGATTGCCGTGAAGGCAAGGATCACAATCACGATCAGGCCGAAGATCGCAAGCTTGTTGCGCTTCAGGCGATGCCAGGCGTCGCGCCACAGGTTGACCGGCGGCTCTTCGGCCGTGTCGATTGTCGAAAGAGGAATAGCGGACATGATCAGCGGCTCCTTCTGGAATCGTTGGCTCGCGGATCGAGCAGCGGATAGAGCACATCGACCAGCAGGTTCGACACCATGACCAGGAAGGATCCGATCAGGGTAATCGCTAGAATGACGGGATAGTCGGAATTGGTGAGCGCCTGCACGGTCAACCGGCCAAGGCCCGGCAGGCCGAAGACGAGCTCGACGAAGATGGCGCCGTTGACGATGGTGATCATGATCAGGCCGAGCTGTGTCACGACAGGCGTCAGGACCGGACGCAGGATATGCTTCAGCGCAACCACGATTTCCGGCACGCCCTTGGCACGCGCTGTGCGGACGAAATCTTCTGACAGCACCTCGATGACGGCGGCGCGCGTCTGACGCACGATCAGCGCGATCGGCTGGAAGGAGAGCACGATGAGCGGCAGGATGATGCGCACGTCGAAGATGCCGCCCCAGCCATAGGGCACCTTGATCATCGGCAGGAGCACGATCAGCGCCACCATCAAGAGTGGGCCGGCGACATAGGCCGGGATCGCCCAGAGGAACAGCGCCGTGCCGAGGATCGTGTAATCGACGCGGTTGTTCTGGTTCAGCGCGGCGATCATTCCGAGCGGGATCGCGACAACGGCCGTCAGGATGATGGAACAGAGCGCGAGCTGGAAGGAAACGGGGGCTGCCGCCGAGACCATGGCCCAGACGGAGCGGCCCGACGTCAGCGAATTGCCGAACTGACCGTGCAGCAGGTTCCAGACGTAAAGGCCGAACTGCTCGATGAAGGGCTTGTTGAGACCAGCGCTTTCGCGGATCGCCTCGATACGCTGGGGATTATAGGCGACGTCGCCGGGCGCACGAAGGAAGATCAGCTTGATCGGATCGCCGGCACCGTAGAAAGCCATCGCGTAAACGGCCATCATCACGACCAGGACGGACGGAATCCAGATGGCAAACCGCGTGAACACATAGCGTAGCAACGCCACCTCCCATTCTTGCCCGGCGCATTCCCGCGGGAGGCCGCAGCCGCCGGTTCTTCTTGAAATATAGCGCGAAGGCCTTTCGGCCCTCGCGCCGCTGCTTCGGCCGCATCATGCGGCCCTGCTATCGGCTTCAGCCGATCGAAACGTCCCAGGGAGCCACGACCTGCCAGTCGAGGTTCTTTTCCATGGCCTTGACGTCCTTGGTGGCCCAGCGCGACATCGCCTGAGAGTACCACGGAAGGAAGGCCCAGTCGTCGCGGAAGGCCTTCTGGGCCTCCTGCGCGAGCTTCACGCGATCCGGATCGTCGGCAGCCTTGGTTGCAGCCTCTGCCAGCAGGCTATCCACCTTGTCGTTCTTGTATCCGCCGAGCTTGTTCTGGGCGTTGGACGAGGCGGAGGCGATCGAGCCGGCGAGATAGGAGACGGCATCGGGAACACGCGTGCCGACGTCATCGCGGAAAATCTGCACCGCGTTCTGGTCCGGACCGGCATAGGCGTCCTGCTGCGGCTTCATATCGACGGCGGTGATGCCGAGGTTCTGGCGCCACTGCTCGGCGATGAACTGCGCAGCCGCCTGGATCGCCGGGCCGGAAATGCCGACGAACATCAGCTTCGGAAGACGCTCCGGACCGCCATAGCTCGATTCAGCGAGCAGCTTCTTGGCCGCTGCCGGATCGTACGGATAGGGCTCGAAGCCGGAATTGTCTGCACCCGGAACCGAGTTCAGGATCTGGTCGGCCTTCTTGTGCGGACCATCCGGATAGGACGCCTTGAACAGGCCGTCGCGATCGACCGCCATGATCAGCGCCTGACGCACCTTCGGGTCATCCATCGGCGCGCGCGACGTGTTGAACCAGAAGTGCTGGCTGGTCGGGATGAGCGGACCAGCAGAGAATTCCGGACCGAGATCCTGGATGATCGTCGAGGTGACGAGCTCGGTGTGAGCATTGTATTCGCCGGACTTGATCAGCGAGGTCGCAGTCACGTTGTCTTCGATCGAGCTGATCTCGATGCGGGCGAGCTTCGGCTTCGGTCCGAAGAACTTTTCGTTCGGCTCGAAGGTCAGCGTGCCGGCGTCGATATCAAGGGCCGTCAGCTTGAAGGGACCGGAATAGACGGCGCTGCTATCAGGCTTGTACCAATCGGCCACTTCCTCACCATCGCTGCCGCGCGACTGGGCGGCCTTGGTGATCGGGACGATGTGGTTAGCGAGGCGCATGAAGAAGATCGCATCGGCTTCCGTCAGCGTGCAGACAACCGTCGATTCATCGGGCGTTGTTACGCCGGTCAGCTCCTTGGCCGAGCCGGCAGAGATTTCCTTGTAGCCCTGCACCTTGCTCAGAACCTGATCAACGCGCTGGTTCTTGGTATTGGGCATGGAAGAAACTTCCCAGGAGCCCTTGATATCGGCCGCGGTGATCTTGCTGCCATCAGAGAAGACTGCCTTCGGGTCGATCTTGAACGTCCAGACCTTCTTGTCCGGCGAGTCCCAGCTGGTGAAGACGTAAGGCTGGATCTTGCCCTCGGCGTCGAAATACATCGGCGACGCCCACCAGAAGGAATTCCAGCGGAAGGTTCTGCCGCCGCCGCGCAGCGGCGACCAGTCCTGGTCGAAGGCCGGATTGATGGCCTTCAAGACCTGTCCGTCCTGCGCCATGACGATGCGCGCGCTCGCACCGAAGAGCGAGAAGCCGACACCGGCCGCAAGCCCGAGCTTCAGCGCTTCACGACGGGAAATCTGCGAAAAGTTTTGGTCACTACCAATTGTCATTTGCTCCTCCGTGGCAAATAGCGCGCCTTTCGAAAGACCTCCCCGAAGCTGCGCGATATGGCGCTGACATTTGCGCGATAATGTAAATCTGTCAATGTAAAATAAGGAACGAAAGATTAAAAACGAGGATCTCAATTATTTAATGATAAAAATCAATATCTTGAAAATGCGCATACGAAGTTTTCAAATTTGTAAGATTGACAACTACGCCGCATTGAGATGAATACGACAGCGTAGGAACGTGCCGGGAAGGCCCGGTCTGACGAGGAGGATACTTTGAGCAATCACAAGATTACAGGCGTCTATAGCGCCGCCACCACCCCTCTCAATACCGATGGCAGCCCGGATCTCGGCCTTTTCACCGAACATTGCCAGCGGCTGATCGAAGAAGGCTGCCACGGCGTGGCACTGCTCGGGACGACGGGCGAGGCCAACTCCTTCTCTTCTCCCGAACGCCACATGATCCTCGAAGCGGCTCTGAAGGCTGGCATTCCAGCCGACAAGCTGCTGCCAGGCACCGGCGTCGTCGCCATTCCCGAGACGGTCGAACTGACGAAGCATGCGCTTTCGCTTGGCGTTACCAAGGTGGTCATGCTGCCGCCCTTCTATTACAAGGGCGCCTCCGATGAGGGGCTATTCGCTGCCTATGCGCAGATCCTGGAGAAGATCGGCGATACCAGACTGCAGGTGATCCTCTATCATATCCCACAGGTCTCAGGCGTTCCGCTCCCCATTCCGCTGATCAGCCGCCTGGTTGAAGCCTTCCCGGAAACGGTCGTCGGCATTAAGGAATCTGCGGGCGATTTCAACAACATGCAGGCGATCATCATAGCCTGCCCTGGCTTCTCGGTACTCTGTGGTGCCGACCCGCTGCTGTTGCCGCTCCTCAAGGCCGGCGGCGCCGGTTGCATTACCGCGACCTCGAACCTCGTCGCAAATTCGCTGCGCACGGTCTACGACCATGTCCACGACGAGACGAAGAGTGCAGAGGTCGAGGCTGCGCAGGCGCGCATCAATGCCTTCCGCACCCTGTCGAACTCCTATGTCCAGATCCCGACGATCAAGGCCATGGTCGGCCTGAAGACCGGCAATGCCGGCTGGCGGCGCACGCGCGCGCCGCTGGTGCCGCTCAATGATGCCGAATATGCGGCACTCGCCGAAGGCTACGCAAAGCTGCCGTAAAGGAGGATGCCATGCAAACGACAGGTTTGAAGCCCGAGAACATTCCGGCGTTGATGGACGGTGTCCTCAGAGCAAATACCGCCCAGACTGGCCGCTTTGATGCCTACCTGCCCTCTCCCTGCATCCAGAACCATGCCGCCAATCTCGCTTTTCTGGCCGATGGCACGCTGACCTGTGTCTGGTTTGGCGGCACGATGGAAGGCATGGCCGACATCTCGATTTACATGTCGCGGCTGGCACCCGGCGCAGATCGCTGGTCCGAACCGGAGAAAATGTCTGATGACTCGGCGAAATCCGAGCAAAATCCCTTGATTTTCAATGCGCCAGATGGTCGGGTCTGGTTGCTTTACACCTCGCAGACATCTGGCGATCAGGACGGCGCAGTTGTCAAATGCCGGATTTCCGAAGATGGTGGCAAGAGTTTTGCTCCGCCCATCATTCTCTGCGACCTGCCCGGCACCTTCGTGCGCCAGCAGATTGTCGTTAATGGCAAAGGCGACTGGTTGCTTCCCATCTTCCGCTGCATCAGCCTGCTCGGTCAGCGCTGGAGCGGCGATGCCGACACCGCAGGCGTTCTGATCTCCCGCGATGCCGGAAAGAGTTGGCAGATGAAGGAGATAGAAGGCAGTCTGGGCGCCGTGCACATGAATGTCGTGCCGCTCGAAGGCGACAGGATGAGCGCCTTCTTCCGCGATCGTTATTCGGAGAATATTCGCGCCTCGCTGTCATTAGACCAAGGCGAGACCTGGAGCGCGCCGGAGCCGACCAATCTGCCCAACAATAATTCCTCGATCCAGGCCGTGGGGCTGACGGACCGGAGAATCGCGATGGTTTACAACCACAGCAACGCCGCGTCCTCCGATGCGCGACGCCACTCGCTCTATGACGAAATCGAAAGCGATAAGGCGCCTGTCGCGGAAATTTCGAGCATGCCGACCAGAAAGGCCATCTGGGGTGTTCCGCGCGCGCCGCTCAGCCTTGCAGTTTCTGCCGATAGAGGTGGTCATTTCGAACGCAAGTTCGATCTCGATACCGGCGACGGTTACTGCCTGAGCAACAATTCGAAGGATATGCTCAATCGCGAGTTCTCCTATCCCTCCATCACACAGGGACCAGATGGCGCGCTTCATGTAGCCTACACCTATTACCGGCGCGCCATCAAATATGTGCGTCTTCCATTGGAATCAATTGCTTAGAAGCAATCGCAAGTGCCGACAGCGCATGGGGGAGGCCGAATGTATGAAACACTTCGGCCTCCCCCATGCACGTCCTTATTTTTACAAATACACGACAAGCGATTGGCAAGCTGGCTCGACTAGACGAACCCATTGTCGCATTGCAATAATAATCGTTATATATCAATTATTTAATAAATAAAAAGACCATGAAGAACACCTCCAATTTGCCGAGAATTGATCGACAGACGAGAAAAAACCTTATTCATTCTTGCCAAAAACGATGGGACAGGATAACAAATTTACATCATTGGCGGTCAAGTCCGTCGCGCATCGGGAGGACCGTATATGGTCAGTTTGGATTCACCTATTACCGTTGTCCGGCCACACCTGATCGAGTTCGGTGTCGGAACTGCGGGGAAGTTGGGCGCCTGGGCGGCCGGCAAGGGCTATTTCCGAACACTGGTTGTCTCGGATGCTTTCAACGCCGCACGCATCGATATGTTGCAGCTGAAGGGCGAGGTTTCGGTCTTCTCCGATGTGACGCCGGAGCCGGATATTGCCAATCTCGACAAAGTGCTCGCCGCGGCAGAAGCGACACAGGCTGAGCTCATCGTCGGCTTCGGCGGCGGAAGCGCCATGGATCTTGCCAAGCTCGCTGCCGTACTTGCCGGCTCGCAGCAGACGCTTCGCGAAGTTGTCGGCCCGAACAAGGTGCAGAAGGCGCGCAAGGCAGCGCTCGCGCAGGTGCCGACCACATCGGGCACGGGCAGCGAGGCCGGGATCCGCGCGCTCGTCACCGATCCCGAGACCAAGGCTAAACTCGCGGTCGAGAGCCTTCACATGCTCGCCGATATCGCCGTCATCGACCCGTCGCTGACCTTCTCCGTTCCCGCCCGAACCACTGCAGCAACCGGTGTCGATGCCATGGCGCATTGCGTCGAGGCCTTCACCAATCGCAAGGCGCATCCGATGATCGACATGTATGCGATCGAGGGAACGCGGCTCGTCGGCAAGTATCTTGCAAGAGCCGTCCGCGACGGTTCGGATGCCGAAGCCCGTGCCGGGCTTTCGTTGGCCTCCCTCTATGGCGGCTTCTGCCTTGGTCCGGTCAATACTGCCGGCGGCCATGCACTCGCTTATCCGCTTGGCACCCGCTGGCATGTCGCCCATGGCGCGGCCAATGCGCTGATCTTCCCGCATGTTCTCGCCTTCAACACGCCGGCGGTGCCGGAAAAGACGAAGGCGGTCATGGAAGCGCTTGGCCGCGACACATCCGATACCGTCAAATCGGTCTTCGATGCGGCCTATGCCTTCTGCGCCGAACTCGGTATCGAAATGACGCTCTCCGGCCTCGGCGTGCCGGAAAACGATCTCGACGCCATGGCCGACGATGCTTTCGCGATCCGCAGGCTCCTGGATAACAATCCGCGCGACTTGACGCGCACTGACATACGTTCGATCTACGAAGCGGCCTATTGAGGCAGGGCTTTCAAGAGGAATTAGACTGATGGACAGAAATGCAAAAGTCGCAGTAACCCTCGGCGACCCTGCCGGCGTAGGCCCTGAAGTGATCGTCAAGGCGCTGGCCGCACTGCCGGCCGCAGAACGGCGCGATTTCGTCATCGTTGGTAATACCGAAGCGTTGGAACGCGCTGCGCGCGCCACCGACGTCAGCCTCAATTTTGGCCCCTCCGCCTCCGGAGATGGAAATACCATCGCCGTCGATGAGGTGCCGCTTGGCGCCCCCCTCCCCGAAATCGGCAAGGTCAGCCCGGTCGCAGGCGACGCGTCCGTTCGCTACATCGCCCGCGCCGTC
The DNA here is from genome assembly GCF_056398505.1 of Rhizobium sp. 01T437. NCBI lineage: Bacteria > Pseudomonadati > Pseudomonadota > Alphaproteobacteria > Hyphomicrobiales > Rhizobiaceae > Rhizobium > Rhizobium sp. 01T437. The sequence goes on along the minus strand of NZ_JBFTPM010000002.1, from coordinate 22,142 downwards.
GATCTCGCAATGTCGAAGGAGGCCGACGTCATCGTCACGGCGCCGATCAACAAGGAAGCCATGAACCTCGCTGGCCATCATTTCGATGGCCATACCGGCCTGCTGGCGCATCTGACCGGTTCCAAGAGCTCCTTCATGTTGCTCGCCTCCGAGCGGCTGAACACCATTCACGTCTCCACCCATATCTCGCTGAAGGGTGCGATCGAGCGGGCCAAGACCGAGCGCGTGCTGGCAACGATCGAAGCCGGCCACAATCACTTCATGCGCCTCGGCAAGAAAGCTCGCATCGCCGTTGCCGGTCTCAACCCGCATTGTGGCGAAAACGGCCTCTTCGGAACTGAAGACACAGAATTCCTGGCGCCTGCCGTGGAACTCGCACAGGCCAAGGGTATCGACGTGGTCGGCCCGATCTCCGCCGACACAGTCTTCGCCCGCGCCTATAACGGCGCCTTCGATCTGGTGATCGCCCAATATCACGACCAGGGCCACATTCCGATCAAGCTCGTCGCTTTTGAGACCGCCGTGAACGTCTCCCTCGGTCTGCCGATCGACCGCGTCTCGGTCGATCACGGCACCGCCTTCGACATCGCCGGAACCGGCCGCGCCAACCACGTCAACATGCTGTCAGCCATCGCTTATGCGCGGCTGATGGCGAGGTCGCCGCGCGGGGCCACAGCGCTGGCCTCCTAAGGGTTTTAAATTTCAGCTCTTGGCCAACAAAAGCCCGCGTGAGAGCGGGCTTTTCCGTCGGTGGATCGGCCTATTCAAGATACGCACGCGGGACTGGCAACCGCTTCCTCGGCCAGACAGGATACAGACTTCTATCGTGACCACCGTGCTATGATTTGGTCTGTATTTGCCAGCACCTTGCGGACTGCGTTACGCGCCATGTTCGGTCGCTGCAATCGGATGCTTTTCTCAATATTTTCATGAAGTTTCAACACGTATACCAAGTCGTCTTCCTCACGCGTGACATGAGTGAAGAGGTGGTTCAGCGCCGATTCAATCAATACGCCGAGCGGCACCAGCAGATCGTTGCCAGAGGCACGCAAGATCGCGATGTGAAATCGCGTATCAGATTCTGTTCGCTGCTGGAGTGATGTCGCGTGACCCATGTCATGCAAGGCCTGACTGATCGCGTTCATTTGCTCTTCAGTTCGGCGCTCAGCAGCAAGCGCAGTCGCTTCCGGCTCGATGATATGCCTCAGCTCTTGCACGGTCCTCAGAAACGATTCGCGATCGGGTGATGCGGCATACCAGCCCAATACATCCCGATCCAACAGGTTCCAACGTTCCTTGGGTTCGACCCAACTGCCGATTTTCGGGCGGGAAGAAAGCAGGCCCTTGGCCATCAGCATCTTGATCGCTTCGCGCACCGCCGATCGGCTGACTTCAAAAACTTGCGACCATTTTGCCTCGTTTGGCAGGATCGTGCCGGGCGGATAGTCACCGCGCACGATTCGGAGGCCGATCTCGCCCGCCAAAGACACGTGAACACTCGCCCCAGTCATGCGGGGAGCAATTGGGCGCCTTGTGGTGGCTGAGCGGTCAACCGTCACCACCTCGACCAGAGTCGTCGGCTTTCCCGATTTCTTGTCAGGCATCTATTTCTACTGCCTCAGCATTCTTTCGACTGTCTGCACGTATTATCAAAACAATCGTAATAACGAGGAAGTCGCCTGCGATTGGATCCGGCACAAAGCTCGGAATTCAGGGCGCGTCAAGCCCTGCAGATCTTTCGATCCGTCACGTGGAGGCAGTCGGCGCACCCTTGTACCGGGTGCGCCAAACCGCGAGCCTACTTTTGAATGCAGGTATCGACTGTGTCCTTCGTGCACTCATCGAGCCCGGTGAATACCGGATCTTCAACTGCCTTACCGGCAATCAGATCCATCATCACCGTAGGTGCCTTATAACCCATCTCGAACGGCCGTTGGCCGACGAGTGCAGTCACCAGGCCTTCTCTCGCAATAGCAACCTCGTCACCGATCGTGTCGGCAGCACCGATGACGAAATCGTTGCTGGCGATCTTGTCGGCCATCGGCTTGAACAGGTCACGATAGGGTTGCGGCGCACCGAACAATGGCCAACCGCCCATGATGCCGAATGCGTCGAGGTCGGAATTGGCCGCGAGAATATCGGTCATTGCCTGCACGCCCTTGGCACCGTCGTCATTGGTGAAGACCGGGCAGCCTGCGACCTCCGTCCAACCGCCCTCGCCTTTCAATGCGGTCAGGCCTTTCTGGCCAGTGAGCGTGTCGCGCATGCCCTGGGCGCGGCGTAGAATATTGTCTGCTCCCGGATTGCCTTCGATTGTGCAGATCTTGCCGCCCTTTGGCTTGGCCTTCTTGATGTATTCGCCGATGCGTGCGCCCATCAGATAGTTGTCGGTGCCGAGATAGGTTTTGCGCAGGGCTGCATCCTCGGCTGCAAGATCGGCATCAAGCGTCATCACCGGAACCGTCGGATTGGCGGTCTTCAGGGTCTGGGCGATGAGCTTTGCATTTGACGGCGAAATCGCGATTGCAGCCGTGTCTGCCTTGCCCAACATATCCTGAACGATCTGCGCTTCGCCGGCTTCATCCGATGTCGATGCCGGACCGGTGTAGAAGCACTCATATTCCGCAGTCGGGTTTTCCTTGTTCCATTTCTGGCAACCTTGATTGATCGCTTCGAAGAACGGATTGTCGAGGCCCTTGACGACGATGACGAGTTGCTTCTTGGCCAGGGCCTGCCCGGCGGTCAATGCTAAAACTGCGGCTGTAAGTAGTAATGCCTTCCTCATGGTTTCCTCCCTTGAAACAGACGGGCACGGCATGCCCGCCACACCAAATCAACCCGGATACCAGACGATACGAGGCTCCTCCTTCGAACGCTCGTATTGCCACGCCGAGTCGATAAGCATTTCGAGATCGTAGTTTGGCCGCCAATCCAGCAGGTATTTCGCCTTGCTGTTGTCCATCCAATTGGAATGAAAGCGGCTCGGTATCTCGACGGAGCCGAGATTTCGCGTGCGCGACAGGTAGGCGGCGACTTCGGCATAGTCGACAGGTCGATCCATGCAGATATTAAAGAGTTGCCGCTCCGCCCGAGGGTTGTCGATCGCTGCCAATATTGCGGATACGAGGTCATCGACATGCACGAAGTTGCGTTTCAGCGGGCGGCCGTCAGCATCGAGCAGCAGCGGCACCGTACCCGTAGCCGCATAGCCCCGCGCGGCTTCTTCCGGAACGAGTGTCTTCCAGTCCGGACCGCCGAAGACGTCATCTCCAAAGGACAGCGAATACTTGAAATCGTCCTTTTCCATGATCCAGGGCGCACGCAGGCAACAGCCATTGAGGCCGTACTGAATGCCAAACTGCTCCAGCATGACCTCTTCCAGAACCTTGGAGAGCGCGTAGCTTCCCGGATAGGCGCAATGGGGTGCGCTCTCGGTGATCGGCCCATTGTGGCGATAGTGGAAGTGCCCGATGCCCGCATCGCCGCCGATCAGGATGAACTGGCGTGCCGTGACGCTCGCACGGAACTCCTCAAGCAGCCAAAAGAGACCTTTGACCGTGACATCCATGATGTCTTCAGGCGTTTCCTTGCATGTGGCGAGATGCACGACATGGGTAACATCAGAGAGCGCTGCGGCCACAACATCGCGATCGGCGATCGAGCCGCGGATGACTGCGACACGGTCGGTCGCCTCGCACAAACGGTTATGACAAAGCGCGCGAATACGGGCTTTGGAAAATCTCGGATCGTCAAGCAGCCCAGCAATGAAGCGCCGCCCGACCTTGCCCGTCGCACCGGTAACAAGGATCAGCATGCTCTCTCTCCCAGTGATAGCTAATATTCGGACGCCACATCCGTCAAATGATATTTGTCCGACAAAACAGATTTTTGTTACAAATGGGGCCAACACCTCGGACAATGAGTTGACGCTGTCGCGGGGTTTTGCGTAAATGCTAATAATCGCTTWTCCTGGGAGGATATTGGAAAGGCGAATTCGCTTGAGCCTCGCGTCGAACCAAGCCGGGTTCGGGGCGAACGGATAGCTACAAGTTTTTGGGAGGCCAGGAGGCTGGTGGCGGTTCTCGAGCTCACCAATATTTCCAAACATTTCGGTGCCATCCAGGCCGTCAACGATGTTTCGTTTTCGCTTGAAGCGGGGCAAGTGGTCGGCCTCATGGGTGATAACGGCGCCGGTAAGTCCACATTGGTTAAGATGATCGCCGGCAACTTTCGGCCGAGCCACGGAACCATGCGCCTCGATGGCGCCGATCTCGTGCTTCATCGGCCGAAGGAGGCACGGCTGCATGGCATCGAGATCGTTCATCAGGATCTGGCGCTCTGCAACAATCTTACGGCGGCAGCGAACGTATTCCTTGGACGAGAATTGCGCCGCGGCGTATGGCCTCTTCGCATCCTCGACTACAAGACCATGTACAAGCGCGCCGGCGAGATATTTCGCGAACTCAAATCCGAGACGCGGCCGCGCGATCTCGTCAAGCAAATGTCGGGTGGACAGCGGCAAGCGGTCGCGATTGCTCGCACGATGCTGTCGGAAGCGAAAATCGTGCTGATGGACGAGCCGACAGCAGCCATTTCCGTGCGCCAGGTGGCCGAGGTTCTGAATCTGATCCGCCAATTGCGTGACCGAGGCATTGTCGTTGTCCTGATCAGCCACCGCATGCCCGACGTCTTTTCGGTCGCAGACCGCGTGATCGTGATGCGGCGGGGCAGAAAAGTAGCCGACAAGCCAATTGCGGCAAGTTCGCCGGAGGAAGTGACGGGACTGATCACCGGCGCCATCGAACAGGTGTGATCGATGCTATCCGTTGCAGCAGCAAGAAAGAAGGTCGACGATGGCGATTACACTTGACCAGACGATCGGACAGAAGCAACGGAGTTGGCTTGCGGCGATCTTGGGCGGCCAGACATTCTGGGTTCTGATTGCGGTCATTCTCGCCTGCATTTTTCTGTCTATGGCGACAGACTCCTTTGCGACGGCAAAGAACATCTACAACATCACCCGCAACGTCACGTTCGTCGCAATTATCGCGCTGGGCATGACGCTGGTCATCATCACCGGCGGCATCGATTTGTCCGTTGGCTCTGTGCTTTGCCTGTGCAGCATGGTGCTGGCGGTCGTCATGCACGCGGGATACAGCATTGAAGTCGGCATCGCCGCCTCGATCGGTACCGCTCTTTTGGTCGGAGCTTTCAACGGCCTGCTGATTGCCTATCTCGGCTTCCCGCCTTTCGTCGTCACGCTCGGCATGTTGTCGATTGCGCGCAGCCTTGCGATGGTCGCGTCCAACAACACCGTCGTTTTCCAGTTCGGGCCTGATCACGACAAGCTGCTGGCGCTGGGTGGCGGCGCCTGGCTTTTCGGGATCGCCAATCCAGTGCTTTACATGGTCGTGCTGGCACTCATTACCGGTTTTGTGCTGCGCTGGACCAAGTTCGGCCGCTATGTTTTTGCCATCGGTGGCAATGAGCACGCCGCGACACTGACGGGCGTTCCCGTGCAGAGGATCAAGGTCATCGTCTATATGATTTCCGCCCTGTCGGCGGGGGTTGCCGGCATCATCCAAACCGGTTGGCTCGGCGCCGTCACCACAAATATCGGCGCCGGGATGGAACTTCAGGTCATTGCCGCCGCGGTTATTGGAGGCGCCAATCTGGCCGGCGGCGTCGGCACCGCCTTTGGAGCATTGATCGGCGCCGCGCTCATCGAGGTTATTCGCAACAGTCTTGGCCTGCTCGGCATCAACGCCTTCTGGCAAGGCTGCTTTATCGGCGGTGCAATTGTCCTTGCCGTTCTTTTCGACCGAATTCGCAACTTGCGACGCGACGAGTAGGCGAACCTGGTCCCACATCCTCGAGCCCACGAGACCGGCATGATGAATTATGTGAGGGTCGCCTGAGTGAAGTCTGCCGGACGCAGACACTTGGCCGTCGCTGCCGCCGTAGAGGCGAGCGGAACACGCTTGCCTTGGCGCTTGGATCGCTTGTGCGTTACTGCAGGCTCCCGTCGCCGCCGCGGTCGGCGGCCTTGAAGTCCGCCATCACCCTATTCAGGAACTCGTTCTGGCTGACCTTGCCGTCACCGTTGGCGTCGGTGGCGGAGAATTGCTGGACAGTCAGAACTCCGACAACTTCGTCAGAGTTCAGGCTGCCGTCCTTGTTCTTGTCCAGGCTCGTGAAGGCCGATGTCATGAAGGCTTGATATTCGGATCGGTCGACCGCTCCATTCTTGTCACGATCGAGCCGGTCCATTTGGCCCTGGTTCATAGCTACCGGTTGATTCTGCGCGGTGGCCACAATGGCGGTAAAAAAAACGAATCCCGTCAGCAGGACTACTCTTTTCATAATTCCGACCTTTCGCGTCAATGACATGTCAAGGCACTGCCGCCCGCAGCGCCCAGCGTGGCGCCGCCGCCAACAGCCCAGAGCTGCCCGGTCCCCGCGCCAATGGTCGCACCAAGCAATCCGCCAACGACCGCGCCGCCGACCGTACCGGCGATGCAGCCGAACTCGTTACTGCGTCCTGCTTGGGACGTCGAAGCAGATTGGCAGCCAGACAAGGCAAGGCAGCCTAAGAGAGCAAGACCTATCGTGCACTTGGTCATTTTTTCCTCCAGTATATCCGTTCACGTTTAAGACAAACAGGCGGAGGCACCGTTGAGTGGCGGCGGTCGAAAACAAGCTTCTGAGTATGTTCCTCATGTGCGCGAGATTTTCTGCTGATTAGAAGCAACTCACAGACGAAACATACAAAGCGCGCGCCAAAGCTGCAACGCTACTACTGAATACTACCACTGCGCATGGGCGAAGACAACACCTGCGCCTATCTCCACCGCTGATGTCCTGTCGAAGCGAGAACAGAGCGCTGGTTTCAGCGCTCCCAGACCGGATGCGGTCCCGCTCCTTTCTCGTTTAAAGCGATCGTCGGTCCACCTTAGCCGTGAAGCCGGCGTAACAGCACGCCAAACCGTTCTTCAGGCGCGTATGCCTTTAGATCGGTCGCCGGCTTGTACGGCAGATTGGCCTTTTGCCCGCTCCTTACGTCAGTGGGACTACAACCGAATTCGCGCCGGAAAGCACGGCTGAATTCCGTCCCATCGTTGAAACAGTGTTGCTCAGCGATCTCGATGATACGGCGTTGATCGGTCGGGTCACTCAGCGCCGAATGTGCATCGAGCAGGCGCCGATGCTGAATATAATGCATGACGCCACCGAACGGTTCAAACAGGCGATAGAGCCGCGAGCGTGAGACGCCAAGTTCCCGACGCAGGGACTCTGCCCCAAACTTCGGATCGAATAATCTGGCCTGGATAATTCGATGCGCCCTTTCGATCAGCACCGACGCAATCGGCTCCCGCGCTTCCTCTATTCGGTCTCGAGACGGCGACGCACAGGCGAGTATCATTGCCCGCGTGGCAGCCACCAGTGCTGGAAGTTCAGCTTCGTCAATCACCGGCAACCGCTTGGCAAGGCCAATCATGTAGTCCGTGAACAGCCGACCCATTCCGGTGCTGAGATTGGAGAATTCCGCGGCATTCAGGGCGCCCGTTACTTCGGTGCAAAAATCACGCGGAACGAACAACATCAGCATTTCGCTATTGGTGATATTCCCTTCGAAGGGTCGGCCAAGAGGATGGACCTGAACCACACCCGCACCGCCTTCAAATGTCCTGGCCGGTGCAATGGTATTCACGCAACCGTAAAGTAACGTTGTCAGCGTCCAGTGATCCAGTGGATCCCGTCGTGTGTGTCCGGGCAGGCTGACGAATCCCAAAGCGTCGGTCTCGATGCGAGAGAAGGCAAGGCAACCGAGGTCCCAGGTCACTTGCTTGCCGCCAAAGCCGACTGTCACGTCGTCCGGTTCGTCGAACTCGAGCATAGGTGCAAAGTTGTTGCGCCAAGCTTCAAACTGGTACCCTGGGGGAAGATCGTGTGTCGTGAACTCATATGTGGGCAGGTGCTTGGGGCCACATGCTCCTTGTTCGGGCTCAACTGTTGTTTGCTTCGACGCCGCGGGCTTTGCATCTGAGATTGTGCCGTTGGGCAATATATCTCGTCCAATCGCGCCTTCGGCTCTCATAGCTTCACACTCCCAATAACTAGGAGAGCACGCAACCGGTCGCCTACCGCGGCTACGTCAACTGGAATCAAGCAAATCACCCTTTTCCGAAGATGCTGCTCCGACATCGCTCCACCCCGGCGACCAGGTACTCACCCCTGCGTAGCAATAGTGCATAACACAATTAATCCGTATTGTTTAGATGTTGCTTACATCCAAAGCTGCTCAGGGATCGCCTGGCACAACTGCAACGCCGACGTGGTTAACAACATGCGAACGCTCGCATGCCACTTCTGGGTGGTGCTCGGAATAGCTTGGACCATCCCTGCACGTCAGCAGAAAATGGCCGGCACATCTCTTGGGCGTGCGCAACAGGTCAAACTGATCTCTATTCGCTCTACGTCCCAAATCTTGGCAATCAGTCCATTTCTATGTGGAGTGGTAGGGAATTTCTTGTTCGCACAGTGGTCTGCAATATATGTTTTCTCCGTGCGACGATGCTATCGCCTTGGAGATCCAGATGAAAAATATCTCCTGGACTATCCTTGCCATCTCTCCTTGGCTCGTCATTTTTTCAGCATTGCCGAGCCGCATTTCAGCGCAGGACACCCCTCCTGTGGGCCGGCCGGCCCCCGTTGTCGTGGTGCAATCGGTTGTCGATGGACCGGTTGAATCCCCGAGTGAGAATATCGGCCGCGTAGAGGCTCTGGAGGCGGTGGACGTTCGCGCTCGCGTTTCGGGTTTCATCGAGGAAGTCGCATTCAGTCCGGGCGCAGCCGTAAGCGAGGGCGACATTCTGTTCGTCATTGAGCCTGCGCGTTATGAAGCTGCCGTCGCCACTGCCAAGGCGCAGGTCGCACGTGCCGAGGCAACCCTTCAGCAGGCCACGGATAATCGAAACAGGAATGCGGAACTTGTCCGACGCAGCACCGTGGCGCGCGCCGCCTATGAAGAGTCCCAGACAGCCTTTGAGATTGCGACCGCCGACCTTGCCGCAGCTCAGGCAGGCCTCACGAAGGCTGAACTCGATCTTTCCTACACGCGCATAACAGCGCCGATCTCGGGCCGCATCGGTCAGGCGCTTTTTACCRAGGGCAATTTCGTTGGTCCGGATGTCGGAACACTTGTCCGATTGGTGCAGGTCGATCCGGTGCGCGTTGCCTTTTCTGTCACCGAAGGAGACATCACTACCTTTCGTCAAAAAGACGCGGCGGAGATGAAATCGACAGCCAAGGCCATAAAGTTGAGCCTAAGGTTACCGAACGGCAGCGTTTACAATCAGGATGGTATTCTGGAGTTCCTATCGCCAGAAGTCGATTCTAGAACAGGAACAGCAACCGTCGGAACGATATTTCCAAATCCCGAGGGACTGTTGATGCCTGGCCAGTTCGTCAAGCTCATCGTCGGTAGCGCCCAGCAGGCTACGGGGCCATCCGTGCCCCAAACCGCCGTCCTGCAGGACCGCGACGGTCGCTTCTTATACGTGATGGGCGAGAACAATATTGTTCGGCAACGCCGTATCGACACCGGGGCGAAGGTCGGTGATCTGTGGGCTGTCCGACAGGGTGTGAAATCGGGAGAGAAGATCGTTGTACAAGGGACCCAACGGCTCTCCGATGGCATCGCTGTCCAGCCCGTCGAGCAAGATGCTGGGAAGCAGCCATGATTTCGGGTTTCTTCATCTCCCGTCCACGGTTCGCAATTGTCGTCGCCATTATCTTGTGCCTTGCCGGCGGCCTATCAATTTTCGGGCTTCCCATTGCCCAATATCCCAACATAACGCCGCCAAGCATCACGGTTTCGGCTTTCTATCCCGGCGCCAATGCCGAGGTTATCGCAAAGGTGGTCGGGGACCCGCTGGAGACGGCGATCAATGGCGTCGATGACATGATTTATATGTCATCAAACAGCTCCGATGCCGGTACCTATACCCTAACGGTGACCTTCGCGGTCGGCACCGATCCCAACCTCGCCCAGATCAACGTCCAGAATCGTGCTCAGCTTGCGACCGCACAGTTGCCGGCCGCGGTCTCCCAGCAGGGGATCACCGTGCGGGCCCGCTCCCCTGATTTCCTGGTGGCCTTCGGCTTCTATTCCCCGGATCACACGCTCAGCGAACTCGACATTGCCAATTACCTCTCCATGAATGTGACAGACGCCCTATCGCGCGTCCCGGGTGTCGGCGAAGCGTCGGTGATGGGATCGTCCCAATATAGTATGCGCATCTGGATGGATCCCGTGCGCATGGCAGCGCTCGAGATAACACCGGATGATGTCGCATCGGCAATTCAAGCCCAGAATATTCAGGCGTCAATCGGCCAGGTCGGCGGTCCACCTTCGCAAGATAATGCGAAGGTTCAGTACACGCTGGTCGCCCAAGGCCGACTTGAGGAGACCGAAGCCTTCGGCGACATTATCGTAAAGACCGGCCAGGCGGGCGCTCTCGTTCGCATTCGCGATATCGGCCGGGTCGAACTCGGGGCGCAAAGCTACGCGTCCAGCGTGAGAGTGAACGGAGCTCCTGGTGCAATGCTCGTCGTAAATCAGGCGCCGCGCGCCAATGCGCTGGGTACAGCAGATGCGGTGACCAAGGAACTTGAAACTCTCTCGCAACAGTTTCCGCGCGGTCTGACCTATGAGCCGGTTTATGACTCGACGCAGTTCGTGCGCGCGTCCATTCGCGAAATCATCATAACGCTCGCAATCACCTTCATAATTGTGGTGGCGGTCACCTTCTTGTTTCTTGGCGAATGGCGCGCCACCATTATTCCTGCGCTCGCCATTCCGGCATCGCTGATCGCCACATTCGCCGTTCTTTATGTCGCGGGGTTTTCAATCAATCTCATCACGCTGCTTGCGCTCATACTGGCGACGGGACTTGTTGTTGATGACGCCATTCTCGTCGTGGAAAATGTGCAGCGGCTCATGAAAGATGAGGGATTGGACGCAAAAACTGCCAGCGAAAGGGCCATGCTACAGGTCACCGGCCCGATCATCTCCACGACGATGGTGCTACTGGGCGTGTTTGTTCCGACGGCATTTCTGCAAGGTATTAACGGCCAGCTTTACCGGCAGTTTGCGATCACAATCTCCGCATCGCTCGTCTTTTCATCTTTTATCGGTTTAACCTTGAGCCCGGCCCTTTGCGCGACCCTTCTCGGCAAGCCGGCAGAACTCAGCGGACCGCTGGCAAGATTCGAGTCCGTGCTCGAAAGGACGCGCAATGGCTATACCCGCGTTGTCAGCGGTCTCGCTCGGCGTATCGTCATTGTTCTTGGCATCCTTGCTGCCACGATCGTCGTAGCAATGTTGCTTTTCCTGAAGGTGCCATCGTCATTCCTGCCGGATGAGGATCAGGGCTTCCTCTTTGTGGATCTTCAACTGCCCAATGCATCCACACTTTCGACCACGGAAAAAACGATGCAACAGGTTGAAGCGGCGCTGCGAGAAACGGAGGGCGTGGCGAAAGTCGTGACGATATCCGGTTTCAGCCTTTTGCAGGGCGGCTCTGTGCCGAATGGCGGCTTCGCCATTGTCATGCTGGATCCTTGGGAAAAAAGAGACGCGCCAAACCTGTCAACAACAGCCTTATTGGCATCGCTCAATGCGCGCTTCTCGACCCTTCCGCAGGCCAACGTCGCTGTTTTCGCTCCTCCACCCATCCCCGGCATCGGGCAGGTGGGGGGATTGGACTTCAGGCTACAAGCACGCTTGGGTCAGTCACCGGAAGACATCAGTCAGGTGGCGCGGGCGCTGATAGCCGCAGCCAGCCAGACGCCGGAGATTGCGATTGCATCCAGTTCATTCTCGGCGGATGTCCCGCGGGTTTTCGTGAATGTCAATCGCGTGCGTGCCGAAAGCCTGGGCGTGAGCGTCGATCAAATTTATTCAACGCTCGGTGCGCAGTTCGGCGGAAGATATGTCAACGATTTCACGCATGACGGCAGATCATTCAAGGTCAACCTGCAGGCGGACAGCCAGTTCAGAACAATTCCGGATGATGTTCTCAATCTGCATGTCAGAAGCCGCGATGGCACGATGGTACCCTTGCGCACTCTGGTAACCCTGGAACCAGATCTCGGACCGTTTTCGCTGTCGCGGTATAATCTTTTTCCCGCCGCTCCTATAAACGGAATTCCGGCTGTGGGAACCAGTTCGGCCCGGGCGATGGCGGCTTTCGAGAGCGCGGCCTCAGAAGTGCTGCCTGAAGGCTACGGCTACGAATGGTCAGGGCTGTCCCTGCAGGAACGGCAATCTGCGGCGCAGACCCCTATGATTTTGGCGCTGGCTCTCATCTTTGCGTTCTTGTTTCTTGTTGCCCAGTACGAAAGCTGGACTCTGCCGGTCTCCATCATCCTCTCGCTCTCCTTTGCCGCTTTAGGCGCAATCACGGCGCTCGTGGTATCAGGACTGGAAAACTCACTATATGCCCAGATTGGTATCGTTCTACTGATTGGCCTCGCTTCGAAAAATGCCATCCTGATCGTCGAATTTGCGCGAGTTGAGCGGGAGCGCGGGCTCTCGATCGTTGATTCAGCGGTTTCCGCAGCGGCTCAGCGTTTTAGGGCGGTGATGATGACTGCCGTTTCGTTTATCTTGGGGATGATCCCGCTGGTGGTCGCAACGGGCGCCGGTGCCAACGCCCGCCAGGCACTTGGTGTCACTATCCTCGGAGGCATGGTGGCGGCAACGACCGTGGGAATATTGTTGATCCCCGGATTGTTTGTCGTTGTGGAACGATTTGCAGAATGGTTTTCCGGCCGGTTCACCCGCCCGCTCAAAGGTGCTCGGGAAGCAGAGGGGCCAGAACAGCGACAGTCGTCACGCTGACCGGCCCAGATTCACAGACCGGTCATCTCGACGACCCTCGCGAGGCTAGTGTCGCGATCCATCTCGTGGATTTCTCGCCTGAGCAATAGACAATGAAGGCAATTAAAATTGGCACACCGATGAAGGCGCCAGGAACACCCCACATGAAGCTCCAGAAAAACACTGCGAAAATTACCGCAAACGGCGAAATCGAAAGAGAAGTGCCAATCAGCAGCGGCTCAAGATAGCTCCCGATAACAAATTGGATCAGGTTGAGCCCCACGAAGACCCCGACCGCCATCGGCCATGACTCGAATTGGGCAATGGCAAACAGTGTCGGCAATACCGTTGCGACAAACGGACCCAGGAACGGAATATAGTTGAGCGTAAAGGCGATCGCGCCCCAAGCGGCTGCGAGTTCCAGCCCTGCCGCGAGCGCGAACATCCAGACGACGAGACCCGTCAACAAACTGGCGAATGTGCGCACGATCATGAAGCGGCGCAATTTCATGCCAATCTCGCGGTTTGCAAGGAGAATGTGCGCACCATAAGGCTGTGCAGCAGGGGTCTTCAGTCTTTCGTTGAAATCGTCAACCTCGAGCAGACCAAGCATGGTGAAGACAAGAACCAGCAGTGCGAAGCCGGCGAAACTATTGACTCGCCCAGCCATTCCCTGCGTGAAGCCGACCAACCACCGTACATCGAAACGGTCGGCGAGCACGCCGGCGATTGCAATGCCATGTCCTTCCAGCCAATCGGTCCAGCTCGCGTAGATGAGCTGGAAACGGCCTGCATTGGTGAAAAGCCATTGACCGAGTTTGCCGAACCCCCAAGTGACCGACGAACTGATGGCGGCAATGATTGCCATCGTTAGAATAAGGGTGAGAAGCAGCGCTATCAGCTGCGGCAACCACCGCTGCAGTGTGGATTGGATTGGACAAACCAACGCGATGAGGAACAGCGAGAATGCAAGCGGAACGAAGATCGCCTGAGCGAAATGAAGAAGGGCAAGAATCAGAATGCCAGTCGCAATAGGTCCGAATTGCCTTTGTCCTGTCATGTTTCACTCCCTATCGGCTCGCCAAACGGAATATCAGGATGCTCATGCGCCGATTGGGCGTCGCCTGGATTGCCTGGCGACTTCGAAAATTTCGATTTCGCATACCTCCTTCTCGCCGGCTCAATGCCGGCGATCACAATGGGTTACGCTTCAGGCGTGAACATCGGCCGTTTATCCAATGGGTGCCCATGCGTGGACGGTATTTCCACCTGTGGTCCAGCCAGGGATGACGATGACTATCTACAATTACGCTGCTGCATCTTTCTGCAGAGCATCGCGTAAAGTCTGCTCCTTGGTCTCATCCAAGGAGGTTTTAAGCACCACACCGCCAAAACCGGATAGTTCCTTCAGCAGCTTATCGGCCGTCATTTCCTGCACCAGCACAAACAACGCCGCATTCCCGGGCTGCAGACTGCTCGCAAGGTCTTTCATGAATGCATCGTCTATGCCGACATCGGTTAGTGCGCCTGCGATGGCTCCCGATGCCGCCCCCACCGCCGCGCCGATGAGCGGGTTCAGAAACAGGACACCTACGAGAAGGCCCCAAAAACTGCCCGATACAGCTCCAGACGTCGTCATACTTACAAGCTGGTTCAGCCTGACTTTGCCGCCCTGTGTCTTGGTTGCGATGACAGCGTCACCAAGTTTGATCAAATACTCCTTCTGCAGTTCGATAAGGCGTCGGCGCACTTCCTCAGCCTTTGCTTCCGTTGGATAGACGATGGCGATGAGACTAGACATGACACCCTCCAAGTTGTGAACCGAACCTTTAGACCTTGACCACGAGGCCACACCGAAAACATATCGCGCGAACGCAGCGAGGAAATTGGCACAGAATCCCAGAGTGATGCGTTGCGTCTCTTTTTGAGTGTGCCGTCGGCAATGCATACGACACTACGGTAGACCAGCGCCGCAATTGACTAAAATCCTATCCGTGCACTGCCACCTCAGCGCCACTTCGAAACTTGTTCTCGAAAAATGTCTTGAGGCGCATAACATCATTGGGAGAAAGACCCTGCGGATCAGTGACGGCAATCCAAGCATCGATATAGTGTTCCGGCGCGTAAACATGGCCATACCCGATCGGAGATGTGGTGGCTGTTGCCATGTCCAGTAAAAGCTGGGTCATTGTGACCAGAGGAAACCAGCGCAACTCAGGGGACACATCCGGACCGCGTGGCATCTTCATCCAATCAGGTTCCCGGTAGAGCGAATGAAAATCGAAAAACGTCACTGGATCGCTGGCATACTGCAAATAAACGATCCGGATCGGCCCCCAGACGGAACCAGGGGTGTTTAGCGCATTATGCTGATTGGTAAATCGAATGATGGAGCCGTCGCGAAAACGCGGCAACCAGGCGGGCGAACCGGGATTGCGATTGGCAGTCACCGACTTCCACGTGCGGCTCTGGAAGGGAGGCCCGCTCCACAACGCGCCCTGAAATGGGTCGGCAACGATATCGAAGAGATCGGCCGAAAGCTCTGAATTCATTGCGCCGAGGCTGAGGCCATGCAGATACAGTTTCGGGCGCTGATCACGAGGGAGTGTGATCCAATAGCGATAGACTTCACGAAACAGCGCGCGCCCCGCTTCTGCGCCGTATGCTGGCTCGACTAACAACGACAGCCAACTGCTCAGGTATGAATACTGTAGGGCTACGCTCGCAACATCGCCCTTGTGAAGGAATTCGACTGTGTCCACTGCCGCAGGGTCGACCCAACCCGTCCCCGTTGGAACAATGACGATCAGAATAGATCTCTTAAAAGCCCCGTTTCGCTTGAGCTCCGCCAAAGCCAACCGAGCTCTCTCCTCAGCGGTATCCGCGCTGTTAAGTCCGACATAAACCCGGATAGGGTCGAGAGCGTTTTCGTGGAAGAAATTGCCAATTTCAGCGCCCGTAGGCCCGGAAATAATGAACTCGCGGCCCCGCCGACCCAGTTCTTTCCAATCGATAAGAGAAGCCGCACTGCCTGTTTTTAGAGGATCACCCGGCATCGCCAGATCATCGTCAATCATGGCGTCGAGCTGCTGGAATGAGGTATCCGCAATCCGCAACGCTGTTCTGAAAAGAAGGCCCTCTGCGATCGACCAAAACAATCCGACCGCAATCAAACCGCCGACGAGAATGGACACTCGTCTTGGAAGAAATCGTTCGAACAAAGCCGCGAGAACCACGCAGGTCAGCCTGAAAATCCGCGCGAACAATACCAGCAAGCCGAACACCGCCAGCGCAATGACAACAAGCTCAAAAGGCTCCGCGCTTTGCACTGGATCGAGCCCCATCAGTTTCCGGATGGAGTTCTGCCACTCGGTGGCTCTCCAAAGAACGATAGCCGCAATTGCGACGCAGATGGCAATAGACGCGATCTTCGCAGTTGTTCGAGTACGCGGCAGCGGCAGCTCCAGATAGAGCCAAAGCCAACGCATCAAGACGCCGATCCCATAACCCAGCGCTGCGCAGAAACCTGCAACAATGCCTTGAACCAGGTACGTTCGTGGCATCAGGCTCGGGCTTAGGGATGCAGCGAAGAAGACAGTGCCGACAACCAAACCGAAAATTGAGAATGATCTCGCCAATGCAATGATTTTCGCCTGCAACTAACCCTCCGCACAGTAGGCGTTAAACTCTGCTACTATAAAGCGTGCGCAGTATTTGCCACAGCGATCAAAGCATCCCAGAATTAGTAATCCACCGCGTCGCGGATGATCGGGCACGTCATGCAATGACCGCCACCACGACCGCGGCCAAGCTCGGCGCCTATGATGGTAATGACCTCGATGCCCTGCTTGCGCAAAAGCGTGTTGGTATAAGTGTTGCGGTCATACGCGAAGACAACACCTGGGGCAGCGCAAACGAGATTGGCACCGCTGTCCCACTGCGTGCGTTCGCGCATATAATCGTTACCACCCGTTTCAACGATGCGTAGCTCCTTGAGGCCTAGAGCATCACGGACAGTCTCGACAAATGTTCCCCTATCCTTGTGCAGTTCGACCGTTCCCGGCGTTGCACCGGGCCGATACGAAAAGGCGGAGATGCCATTGACGATATCGGGATAGAGCAGCACGCAGTCGCGATCGGCAAAGGTGAACACTGTGTCGAGGTGCATCGCGGCACGCAGCTTCGGCATCGCCGCGACAATGACCCGTTCGGCTGCGCCTTGCGCGAAGAGATTGGCGGCAACCTGGCTGATCGCCTGACGCGAGGTGCGTTCGCTCATGCCAATGAGCACATTGCCTTTGCCGATCGGCATGACGTCTCCGCCCTCGAGTGTGGCAAGACCCCAGTCCTTGGTCGGATCTCCCCACCATACCTTGACCTTGCCGGCGAAATCGGGATGGAATTTATAGATGGCGGTGGTGAGTATGGTCTCTTCGTGGCGTGCCGGCCAATAGAGTGAGTTCAGCGTCACGCCGCCATAGATCCAGCAGGTCGTGTCGCGGGTGTACAGCGTGTTGGGCAGCGGCGGCAGCAGATATTCGGTGACGCCAGCCGCCTCACGTACCAGCTTCAGCATCTCGCCGCCGTGCGTTTCAGGGAATTCCTGCGTCGACAGGCCACCAATCAGGGTTTCCGCCAACTCGCGGTTGGACAATCCTTCAAGATAGCTGCGGATCTCATCGACGAGGCCTAGACCGACCTGGTTTGGCACCACCTGGTTGTCGAGGATCCACTTCTTGCCTTCAGGGACCGCAGCGGTTTCAGCGAGCAGATTGTGCATCTCCACCACTTCGACGCCGCGGTCACGCATTTTGGTCATGAAATCGAAATGATCGCGCTTGGCGTTGTCGACCCAGAGAACGTCGTCGAAGAGCAAGGCGTCGCAGTTGGTCGGCGTCAGGCGCTGATGGGCACGACCAGGCGCGCAAACCATCACCTTGCGCAATTGGCCGACCTCGGAGTGAACGCCAAAGGTGGCGGAATCGGCGGCAGCGGACATGTTTAGCCTCCTCTATTTGCTCCATTAAATCGTGATGTAGCCGGTCGATAGCCCGACGATGGCAGCAATACAGCCGACGACCGCAGCGGCGAAAATCGCCCAGTCTACCGAAGTGTTGAACACTTGCTTGTTCTGCTCCCGACGAGCCCAGAAGTATAAGAGTGTGCCCGGCGCATAGAGAAGCGCAGACAGCAGCACAAACTTCAGACCGCCGGCTGCGATCATGAAGAGGGTATATATGCAGGCGATGGCGGCGATGGCCAGATCGCGGGACCTTTCCTGCGGCCGAACGTCGTAGGTCTCCGCCCGCCTCGCAAGCAGCAGGCCAAAAGCCGCAACGAACAGATAGGGTATCAACGACATCGCGCTCGTCAGGTTCAGCATCAGTGCGAAGGCGTCGCGTGACCAGTAAGTGCTGATGACAAAGACTTGGACCACAATATTCGTGAGCCAGAGGGCCGCGGCAGGCACCTTGTTTGCGTTTTCGGTGCCGAAGAGCCTGGGCATGTCGTCCGTTCTGGCGGCGACGAAGAGCACCTCAGCGCAGACCAACGACCATGCGAGGTAGGCGCCAAGCACCGAGACGATCACGCCGACGCTGATGAAGACTGCGCCCCAGTGGCCAACGACCGCTTCCAGAACGCCCGCCATGGAGGGCTGTCCCATCATAGCGATGTCGGCGCGCGGCATTACCGCGTAGGGCAGCAGCGTTACCAGCACCATCAGGGCGCTGACACCGATGAAGCCTATGATGGTGGCCGTGCCGACATCGGATCGGGTCTTGGCGTAGCGCGAATAGTTGCTGGCGCCCTCGATACCGATGAAGACGAAGACCGTCGCCAGCATCGTTGCCCGGACCTGCTGGAACAGCGTGGAATCGGGCATCCCCGTGCCGCCCCAGAAATTGGCGCTGAACATATCCGTCTTAAAGGCGACGATAAGGATCAGGATGAAAGCCAGGATCGGCACAATCTTGGCAATCGTGACCACCGTGTTGATGAAGGCAGCCTGCTGGACGCCTCTCAGGATCATGAAGTGGAATAGCCAGATACCAATAGAGGCGACGACGATGGCGGTCACGGTATTGCCATCGCCGAAGACAGGAAAGAACCCGCCGAGCGTCGACTTGATCAGCACCCAGTAGGAAACGTTGCCGATGCAACTGCCGATCCAATACCCGAATGCCGACAGAAAGCCCGGATAGTCACCGAAGCCCGCCTTGGCATAGGCATAGACACCCGCGTCGAGATCGGGCTTCCGTTCGGCGAGCGCCTGAAAGACCCGGGCCAGCATATACATCCCGCCGCCGGCGATACACCACGCTATGATCGCGCCGAATGGCCCAGTGGCGTTGCCAAACGTGCGGGGAAGAGAAAAGATACCGGCGCCGACCATCGATCCGACGACCATGGCCGTTAGCGCAAACAACGAGAATTTCTGAGTAGAGTCTGAAGTCATGGTGTCCTCCACAAAACTCTATCAAATGTCCGAGTGCGCTGACCGTAACGAGTGCCGATTTGAATTATAGTGTTGTTCGGTCCTCCAGTGGATCAGCATAGAATCCCACGACCATTCTTCGCGTCCCGATTTTCGCGGCAACCTACGAAAACAACGACCTTTTAGGCCGAAATGAAACGCTGCGACCGGCCGAGCCAGCAATGGCGCCAAAGCGTTTCTTTCGCCGCACGCCGTTACGGCGCTCGGTCAGACGGAAATGAGACCTGTTGTGATGGAATAGATCGCTATTGCCGCGCCAAGAGTTGCAACTGCGAACACAATCAATTCGCTTGGGGTGAAGACGGCTTTGCCCCTTTCACGGCGCGCAACAATAAAGAGAATTGAACCGGGCCCATAGATCACCGCCGACAGCAGCAGGTGTTTTGCTCCGGCCGCATAGATCAAGCCCGCAGTGTATATCAGGGCGATCCCGGCACGCATCAGATCCGTCCGGTGGCCAGCCGGATCCCGGTCGTATGTTTCGCCTGACCAGGCAAGTTTAAGCCCGTACGCAGCAACGAGGAGATAGGGAACGAGGATCATCGAGCTCGTCAGCTCGAGCGCAAGTCTGAACGCATATTGTGTAAATAGCGTCAGAATCAAAAATGTTTGGACGACGATATTGGTAAGCCACAATGCGTTCGACGGCACTCCGTTTCGGTTTTCGTGCGACAAAAACTGCGGCATGGTTTCGTGTTTCGAGGCCGAAAAAAGTATTTCTGCGGCGAGAAGCACCCACGACAGGTAGGCGCCCAGAACGGAAATCAACAATCCCAAACTGACAAATACGGCGCCCCAAGGCCCAACGACGCTTTGCAGAACGCCGGCCATGGACGGATTGCGCAGCCCTGCAAGATCGGCGCGCAACATGGCGCCATAGGAAAGGATCGTGACAAGAGCAAGCAGGCACAATACGCCGAGGAAGCCCACAAGCGTTGCCACTCCAACATCGTTGCGATTCCGCGCATAGCGGGAATACACACTGGCGCCTTCGATTCCGACAAAGACGAAGACGGTCACAAGCATCGTGGCGCGAACCTGGCTGGCGACGTTGCTCACACTGACGTCCTCGCCGCCCCAGAAATTGGCAGCGAAAATATCCGCGTGGAATCCCCAGGCAACAAAGGCAATGAAAAGGATAATTGGAATGATCTTGGCGAAAGTCACGATGGTGTTGATCGCGGCTGCGCCTTTGACACCGCGCAGGATGAGCGTGTGAAAGAGCCACAGCAGGATGGACGAGCAGAAGATCGCGATAATTGTGTTGCCGTCCCCGAAGACGGGGAAAAACAAGCCAAGTGTCGACTTTATCAGTACGAAATACGAAACATTGCCGAGGCAGGCAGCCGACCAATATCCAAGCGCAGAGAGAAACCCGAGATAGTTGCCGAACCCGGCTTTTGCATAGGCGTAGATCCCTGCGTCCAGCTCCGGCTTTCGTCGAGACAGTGTCTGAAATACGAAGGCGAGCATCAGCATGCCGATACCGGCGATCGACCATGCGATCAGCGCGCCGAACGGTCCGGTCGCGCGTCCGAAGGCCTGTGGCAGAGAAAAAATTCCGGCCCCGACCATTGAGCCCACGACCATCGCCATCAATGTCCAAACGGAAAAATGCCGATTTGAATCTGAAGTCATTGTCACGCGCTCCTGGCGGACTTGCCGTGTTCCTCGAATTGCCACTTTAGCCTTGCCCTGGAGTCCCGGTAATCGGCATGGAATCCCAAGACTATGCTTCAAGTCCATTTCGACCTGGAATGTCCCGACGGCAATGGCGGGGCGGAGCGGTCCGGGCTATGCTTTGCCAACAGTACGCGCAAATATCTGAATAGCCTGAACGATTGGCCAGAGTTCCTTTCCTCCGATGTTCTGGTTCAGGAGTCATTGATTAGCTTTTGCTGACGCAGGGTGCTGGGCATGCCCGGATGGGGGTGTTGGCCCCGACATAGCACGGTGGTTTGACCACCGTCAGTTTCGCCGACGGAGTACATTCTATGCTCTCGCTGTTTCTATCGCTGCGCTATGTCATCATCGTCGCGCCTTTAGGCCTTTTAAGCGGTGCTGCACTTACGTTCTGGGAGGGCACGCTGACGCTCGGCAATGCGTTCGCGGCCGTTCGCATGGATCCAAGTTCGTCCGTTATCGCGGCAGTGCTGCGTTCTACCGATAAGTTCATTTTCGGCATTATTCTGATCATCTTTGCATATGCGATTACGTTCGGATTCGTTTTCGATGTGTCGGATGATGAGCGTCGAAAAGTGCCGAGGTGGATGCTACTGTCCACAATTAATGAACTGAAGATCCTCTTCTTCCAGGTCATCATTTTGTATTTGGTGGTTCATTTTGCGACGCTCATCGCAGAAACCGAGGGAGAGCTGGAATGGAATACTCTCGTGCTGCCCGGCGCTATCGTCCTGCTCGCTGCCGCAATGAAACTGGTGGCGAGTTCGTCGCATGACGAGAACCGCAGACGAGCGCCACAAAAGTGATTGCTCCGCAGCCTCTCAGCTTAAACTGGTGTTAGGCCTTTAATGACCGATCGGCATTGTTGGATTATCGCGAGGCGTGTCCTGTTAGACGTTCTGCGGCTCACGCCGCGCCAGGAGCGGCCCTGTTCAATAGTTTGATTTAAGCTAGCTCCGACAATCAGAGCTGGGCGATGCAAGTCCCTCTGTAGACATACGAAAGCCCTCCGAGATGGAGGGCTTTTTCGTTTTGATCTCTGCGCGGGCATGATTTGGTTTTGGTTTCAGGCTTTGA